>NZ_MTAV01000255.1 GCF_002154695.1 Nostoc sp. T09 | reverse complement strand
GCCTCCCGCCACAATAGCTCGATGCCAGGTTCTATTTTTACACTAGCCTCTCTGATTAGATTCAGCGAGGCTTTTGTTATTATATTTAGATAATGATGCATTAATCGATTTGCGATCGCACAGCAGAATTCTCAAAAGTAGTTGAAAGCTTCACAGATAAGACTAAAGGATAGAAGCTAGTCAGCATTTTATGTCATCCGATATATGTGAGCGAGCCACAGTAGCGATTAACTTAAGTATTAGGAAGCATTCAAAAAATGCGTGAATAGGCGGGGTATAAGCCAAAGAAACCCTTGAAAGTCTTTTGGCTTACTTTTTGATGGCGCTCATGTATAGCCTTAGTGCTTGCACTTTTTATTCTTGGAGGTCTGAATAGTGCCATCTTCAGGCATAAATTTTAACACAGAAATCAACCTGTATTAGGAAGTGAGCCATGCACATTGGATTTCTTAACCCTCAAGGCAACTTCGATTCAGGTAACAGTCACATTACTAAACATCCAGATTTTGGAGGTCAACTAATCTACGTCAAGCAAGTCGCTACAGCAATAGCTCAAAAGGGTCACACAATTGATATTCTCACCCGCCAAATCATCGACCCAGAGTGGCCAGAGTTTGCTGAAGTGTTTGATAGTTATCCTGGTTTAGATAACGTCCGGATTATTCGATTACCAGCAGGGCCAAAAGAATTTCTGCCTAAAGAGTTGTTGTGGTCTCATCTGGTTACCGATTGGGTACCCAACATCCTCAAATTTTATCAACAGCAGGGTGGTTTACCCGATGCTATGACTGCTCATTATGGCGATGGTGGACTGTGTGGCGTTTTGATTGAGGAGAAGACAGGCATACCTTTCACCTTTACTGCTCATTCTCTCGGTGCCCAAAAAATGGACAAATTGGAGGTAAATCCTGAGAATTTAGCAGAAATAGATGAGCAATTCCATTTTAGATACCGCATACTAGCCGAACGCTTAAGCATGAATCGCTCGGCTATCAATATCACCAGTACACAACAGGAACGCTTTGAACAGTACTCTCATCGACTCTATCATGGTGCGGTGGAAGTAGAGAACGACAATTGCTTTGCAGTGATTCCACCAGGAGCAGATTTTTCTATCTTCGGTAGCCAGGCACGTTCCCACAACGAGGAAGCTATCTATCAGTTTCTTCAGGAGCGATTGGCACGAGATATTCCAGAATCACGTCGGGATTTGCCAGTGATTGTATCATCCAGCCGATTAGAACTGAAAAAAAACTTGTTAGGACTGGTGCAAGCCTTCGCAAACAGCCAAAAGCTTCAGGAACGAGCTAACTTATTGCTGCTAACAGGAGGGCTAGACGATCCGCTGCGAGAGGAGGCTAGCGACGATATAACCGAAGAGGTATTAGCCCCTATCCGAGAGATTGTCGAAGAAAACAGCTTATGGGGTAAAATCGCTGCCTTCGGTTTGCCAAGTCAAGAACAAGAGTCACTGGCTGCGGCCTATCGGTTTCTGGCTAAACGGCGCTCGGTGTTTGCCTTAACTGCGCTTTATGAACCCTTTGGCTTGGCTCCCTTAGAAGCTGCGGCTACAGGATTGCCTGTGGTAGCAACGAAGAATGGAGGTCCCAGCGAGAGCCTGAGAGATGGAGATCAAGAATATGGCGTACTTGTTGATCCAGAAGATTCTGCTGATATTGGGCAGGGCTTGGAGCGCTTACTATGCGATGCTCATGAGTGGGAGTATTTTGCTGATGCTGGTCAGCAAAGGGTACTGAATACATACACTTGGGAAACTACTGCCCAAAACTATTTGACCTTAATAGAGCAGATTTTGTCCTCACCTGAGGCACACCGTGCAACTAATATTCTTCCAATCCATCCTTACTTCCGTAATCCACAACCAGAGACCGATGTCTCTTTGGAAGAATTGAGTAATCTCTATTTTAGGTCTAACCAAATAGCACTAAATGCACCTAGCCTTTAAAAGTGTAGGAACTCTTGAACTGACTAACATTAAACTTGCCGTTCCTGCTAACAAAGTTTGTGAATAAATACAGGAGACACTAAGTATGTCATCCGAGACTGAAGAATTTACTATTGGTGTCGAAGAGGAATATCAAATCATTAATCCTGTAACACGGGAGTTGAGTTCGCGTGTAGAACGCATTCTCCCGCAAGCTCAGAAAGTCCTTGGCGAGGAGGTGCAGCCAGAAGCGCAGCGATCGCAGATAGAAATCGGTACACCCATCTGTCGCACAGTCTCTGAGGTGCGCTCTGAGCTTGTGCGTTTGCGGCGCGAGGTAATTGCAGCAGCGGCCAAGGATGGTAAGCAAATTGCTGCCGCCGGGACGCACCCCTTCTCGCACTGGGATGAACAAAAGCTCACGCCCAAAGAACGTTATCAAGGACTGATGCGAGATTATCAACAACTCACCCGTGAGCTAGTTATCTTTGGCTGTCACGTGCATGTGGGAATTAGCAATCGCTCTCATGCTATCAGCACTATCAATCGTGCCCGTGTGTGGTTAGCGCCGCTGTTGGCACTAGCAGCATCTTCACCCTTCTGGTTAGGTACAGATACAGGTTATACCAGCTATCGTACTGAGATTTGGAGCCAATGGCCCATATCTGGAGCACCACTGATTTTCGACTCATTAGCCGAGTACGAAAAGCTTGTACAAGCTCTAGTGGAGACCAAGAGTGTAGAGGATGGGACGAAGATTTACTGGGATATACGTTTGTCAGAGCGCTTCCCGACAATAGAGTTTCGGATCACAGATGTCTGCCAAACGGTAGATGAAGCAGTAATGGTGGCGGGGCTTGTACGGGCATTGGCGCGGACTTGTTACGAACAAGCGATGCAGGATAAACCCTTTCCTAGAGTGCGCCACGAACTTATACGTGTTGCTCACTGGCGCGCCGCACGCTACGGATTAGATGAGGATTTAATCGATTTTACTGCTATGAAAGCTGTCCCAGCGCGCGATTTGGTTGAGAGCTTTCTTAGCTTTGTGCGTCCATCGCTTGAGGAGTATGGAGAATGGGATGAAGTCTCTTCTCTGGTAAAAGAAACTATGCAGCAAGGCAACGGCGCAACACGGCAGCGTGAAGTTTACAAGCAAACAGGAAGCTTAAAGGATGTTGTTGATTTAATTGTCCGCGACACAGCAAAAGGGATAGCGTCAGTATAGGAGACAAGACTTTATGCTAGTTCACATCATCGCTGATTATGGCTTTGGCGACCTTGCTTTTGCAGAAGTCGTGCAGCGTCTCAAACTCTATCTACCAGATGCTGAACCGATACTTACA
The DNA here is from genome assembly GCF_002154695.1 of Nostoc sp. T09. Taxonomy (GTDB): domain Bacteria; phylum Cyanobacteriota; class Cyanobacteriia; order Cyanobacteriales; family Nostocaceae; genus Aulosira. The sequence goes on along the minus strand of NZ_MTAV01000255.1, from coordinate 2,431 downwards.
CCTGTGCCAGCTTTTGCCACACTTGCGGCAGGATTCTGTATTGCGCAGTTGGGTTTGAATAAAGCCCCCGCCGGAACAATAATTTACCACAACGTTGCACCTCGCGAAGATGATGAACAGGCACGCACTAGTAATGCAGGTGAGCGTCTTGCTTTCGCACGATTGCCAACAGGTGTGCGTGTAATGGGTGTCAACGCTGGTTATGCCTTCTCATTTGTACGCGATTTGGCAGTGGAGTTGCGCTGGGCTGCTGTAGCAGCGGAAGGTTCACAGTTTCGTTCTCGCGATTTGTTTCCAGAAGCAGCAGGTGCGATCGCTTTAGGTCAACCTGATGCTTTAGGTGAAGAGATACCCCGTTCTGATATACCTGATGTACCATCTAACTGTATTGCTTATATTGATGGCTACGGTAACTTGAAAACCACTATTAAGCATGAGTCTAGCAAGATACACCAAGATGATACTCTGCTTTTGCAAATTGGTGACATAGAACGAAAAGCAACGAGGAGCGATGGCAGCTTCGCCGTTGAATCTGGACAGTTAGCTTTTGCGCCTGGTAGCAGCGGTTGGACTAATGCACAAGGCGAACAGACGCGCTGGATGGAAGTTTTCCTCAGGGGTGGTAATGCCTGGGAATCATTTAATTGCCCATCAATCGGTACGCATATACAGATTGATTAAGGGTCTTCCAGAGTCAGAAATATTAGAATTTAATCTTTAAAATACGGAGTCAAAAGAAAGTAAAGCTTAGCCCAGTTTTATTTATTCACCACTGTTATTTATTACTTCTGCCATGTCTGAGCCATTAATCATAGTTGATGTGCAATCTGGTTTTCTCAACGAATTTACTCATCACATCCCACAGCGAGTTGCCCGTTTAATTCAGCGAGGTGAGTATGCACCAGTTTTATTCACTCGGTTCATCAATGTACCTGATGGACCGTATGAGAAATTTTTGGATTGGCACAGCTGTACTCATGAACCAGAAACTAATATTGCCTCAGAACTACAACCTTGGGTTCAACCAGAAGTAGTTTTTTCTAAATTCGGACTGTGCGGGATACCGGATAACTTGACAGAATACTTTCGTAAACAGTGTTTTGAACGGGTTTTCATCGCAGGGATTGACACTGATATGTGCGTGTTGAAAATAGCGATGGATTTTTTCGATATTGGCATTGAACCTATCGTATTAACTGATTGCTGCGCTAGTACAGCAGGCTTACAAGCACACCTCGCAGGGTTGGCAGTACTCAGTCGGAATATTGGTGCTTTTCGTCTGCGTGAAGCTGGTCTTTCTGAGGGTTCGCTAGCCGCGCCAGTAGAAAAAAGCAGAGAATAAAAATTGTAATAAATTGTGCACTATAAAGTGTTGCGAATCAACTTTTTGCGAGGTTTTAAATATATAACCACCGATAAATATAAAGATGCACACAGAGAAATATTGTTGTAAATCTGTCTTAAAAAGTTCTGAGCAGAGTAAGCCTTTGCTCAGACTTTTCGCTATGTGCAACTGTCGTTGGAGTTTATATTATGACTAGGCGATCGCAAAAAAGTTTTGAATATAAAATGTATTCATTGCTAACTATCTAATGTAATCTCTCAAAAGATGATTATGATAGATATTTAATCATTAATTAGAGATACAAGACGAGAGAACCAATAGACAATTTCTGGATCGCTACATGTTGTTAGTCTAGCGATTTCTCTAGCAAGCTGATACGCTTCCTCACCCTTGGAATGATTTGTTAGCCCTACATGATTGAGCAATGCTATTTTCAAGTCACCAGTATAAGCAGGCAAGCTATGACCTTTTCTATACTTGATTTGACAAAGAATAGGATTCCAGTCAACCTTGTTAGAAGTAACAGGTATATCCATAATTTTTTTTTACATTTTTTAGTTGATAATTTTAATGTATTCTGCTATTTAGGTAACAACAAATACTTTTTTTGTTTATACTGATAAATATAAGTTATTAAAGCAATGACCGATAAGATGGATCATCTTACAGTAGATTCGGAGACTATGAGGTACAGTAACAGCAATTTGTAAACCAATGCTTGAGATCTTCAGGATTAATTAATTCAAGAGCTATTTTAATTAATAATAATTGAAATTTAAACCCTATTTCTCGGAGCTTTCTAATCACAGAAGCTGCAATTTATAGCTTGGTCTTATATCCCTCTTCTGTCACTCTCCGGAATAAGCAAGTAGTAAAGAAGCTAAATCATCCAGAAGCATAACAGGGTTTAAATTGATTCATGGCTGCAATTAAATGATTGAATCCCAGTAATAACTGTGAATTAGGGAAAATATCGAGCCAGGGATAAATCAACCAAAATAGTAAGAGTGGTTGGACGATTAGACGTAATCTTCGTTGTTTTAATTCATTTACTGACCAATCTGAATTAGCTAGGAAATGATGTAA
>NZ_MTAV01000042.1 GCF_002154695.1 Nostoc sp. T09 | reverse complement strand
TGCAAGAGGGGGGAAAGGGAAAAGGTTAAAGGGAAAGGGTTTTGAGTTTCTTTCCCCTTTCCCCCTTTCCCTTTTACCGACTTCTGCAAGAAGTCTACTGATTAACACCGATGGTTTATCTGTGGTTCCAATATTTGGCGATCAATAATTAGAAGTTTGAAGATAGCCGTTTGGAGGATTTTACCTTTTAGCGGTTTTTGATTTAGTATGCCGATTATATGTCGATGTTTTTGGGCAGGTAAGGTAATGACTACAACTTTGCAAGGTATACCTCCAATTATTATCGGACACAGAGGTGCTAGCGGCTACCGTCCAGAACATACGTTGGCTGCTTATGAATTAGCAATTGATTTAGGGGCTGACTATATTGAACCTGATTTAGTTGTAAGTAAAGACGGTGTGTTAATTGCTCGTCACGAAAATGAAATTTCGGAAACTACTGATGTTGCTAGCCATGCAGAATTTGCTCAACGCCAAACTACCAAAATCATTGATGGGGAAACTAAAACAGGTTGGTTTACTGAAGACTTTACCCTTGCAGAACTGAAAACACTACGGGCAAAAGAGCGAATTCCCGAAGTGCGATCGCAAAATACCAACTATGATGGATTATTTGAAATTCCGACATTGCAAGAAATTATCACTTTAGCCAAGGCTAAAAGTATTGCAATTGGTCGTACCATTGGCATTTATCCAGAAACAAAGCACCCGACCTATTTCCAGTCTATTGGATTATCCCTGGAGGAACCCCTACTGGCAACTTTACAGGCGAACGGTTATCAAGGAGCCAATGCACCTGTTTTCATCCAGTCTTTTGAAGTCAGCAACCTCAAATATTTAGCGACAAAAACTGATTTACCTTTGGTGCAATTGGTCAATAACACTGATCAGCCTTATGATTTTATCGTGAATGGTGATAGTCGCACCTATGCAGACTTAGCCACAAAATCAGGTTTAAAAGAGATTGCTCAATATGCACAGGCGATCGGGATTCATAAAAATCTGCTTGTGCCTACAGATAGTGATGGTAAATTGCGTAGACGCGGAGCGGCTTATCGCCAGATATCGCCTACATCATTAGTCACCGATGCTCATGCAGCTTCTTTGCTAGTTCACGCTTGGACATTCCGGAATGAAGATTTGTTTTTACCTCTCGACTTTCAAGGTGATCCCCAAGGGGAATATGAGCTATTTTTCAGTTTAGCAATTGATGGTGTATTTAGTGATTTCCCAGATACTGCGAATTTAGTAAAATTAGAAAGTAGCAATATAAAATAATACCAATTTCAAGAAGGTAGGGTGTGTTGTCGCGTAGCGCAACGCACCGTCAACAATTCAAGGTGCATTATAGCGGTTCCCAGTCTGCTAAGGTACGAATTTATCTGTGTTCATCTGTGGTTAATTACTTCTTTCTGTACCTCACTGGCTTGGTAAACGCTATAGCCTACGGCGTAACACTGCATTAGTTTCTAAGATAAGTAATTTCAGTTACACTATTTACTGTTTCGGGAATCATAAAAGTTCCCTCACCGCAGGTTGCAATACCTACTTTAAAAGTTGGTTGATTGGGAATATCTCTAGCAGGTTTATTCAAAGCACAGATTATTTGCACACTCTTATTTTCATCTTGAGTGAATATTACGCCAATATAACTGCGAATAAGATCCCACGCAAAGCATGGGAGCAATTTATAATAGGGGTTTTAGATTAATTCCAAGACCGATAAAATGTAGTATCTTGCCAAATTCCTTGAGTACGCTGCTCAATTGTCGCTAGTTGCTGATTAGTTAGAGGTTGATAGGAAACAGCTGCTTGAACATTCTCTTCTAATTGTTGCACGCTATCAGCAGCAATTATGCAACAATGAACCCCTGACTGAGATAAGGTGTATCCTAAAGCTTGCTGTATATTTTCCAAACCACCTGTTTGAAATAACTTTCCATAAGCAGGAACTTTCATGGCAATTACACCTAAGTTTTGTTGCTTTGCTAATGGTAGAATTGCTGGAATAAATGAATCTGCATGATGATTTTCTACAGCATTTATCGGGATAAGAGTTGTGTGAAATTCAAAGCGACGTAGCGCTTCGGCTATTACTTGTGTATCGTGGTGTCCGGTAATGCCTACAAACCGTACAATTTTTTGCTGCATTGCTTCTTCTAACGCTTTGATTGCACCCGAAGCACTAAATATGGTGTCGATTTCTTGGAGAAAAGAAACATGATGCAGTTGCCATAAATCTAGATAATCGGTATTGAGACGTTTCAGCGAACTTTCTAGTTCTCGCCATGCTCCGTCTCTATCTCTTTTATCTGTTTTACTCGCTAAGAAAATTTTTGCACGATGAGTTGGTAACACTTTTCCTAAATGAATTTCACTTGTTCCATAACTTCGGGCAGTATCAAAGTAACGAATGCCGAGTTCAACTGCTCTTTCAATAATAGCCACAGCTTCACGTTCTTTATCCGGTTTGTCTAGTGGCGTGTTTGTACCTGCACCTCCCAACCCCAGAATCGGGACTTTTACTCCTGTGCGTCCTAAAACTCGTTCTGGCATTGTTGCTGATGGTGTCCCAGAAGTATTATTTATCAGGGCGTCAGCGGTGACAATGCTGCTAGCTACAGCAGCACTGGTAAGCAAGAAATTTCGCCGTGTTTTTCTTCCTTTCATTGCCTAATTATTACCCTAAATAGGACAAATGCTAAAAATGCTGTTTACCAAAAATTGAAGATTTTTTACTACTAAAATATTCAAAAGCCAATATTTAAACGTGAATACAATAGCTTTTTAGAACTTGCGCATATTTCTACTAACAGGATCAAAACCTATAGGAAATCGAGTGCTTTCATCGTAGTAGGCTCCACTCAAATCGGCTCCATACAACTTGGCATAATTAAGTTTTGCTCCCCGCAGATTCGCTTCATTTAGCTTCACACCACTTAAATTTCCTCTGGTTAAGTTTGCTTTCGCAAGGTTAGCTCTACTCAAGTCTGCTCCCCATAGTTTAGCTTTGGCTAAGTTAGCTCCACTCAAGTCTGCTCCCCATAAATTGATTCCAGGTAAGTCTGCTCCAATCAACTTGGCTTGACTTAAGTTTGCGGCTGGAAAATATCTCTCTCCTCCAGCGTAACGCCGTCTTAATTCTTCTGCGTCCATGCTTCTTTCACCTTTTTTAGTAAACAAGAAGTAATCTCTTCCCATTCTTGATTGAGTCCTCCGGAGGACTCTGGCTGATTGCTGCGTCGATACCAGTAACGAGCATTACTCAAATCGCCTTCTTTGCGGTGCAAATAGGCATGAACCCAAGCGCTATCAGCATCACTGGCATTTTGGACTATTTCATGAGCTTTGTCCCAATCACCTTTTTTGTCATAAAACATAGCTTGTAGTGCTTTTGGTAATGTTTTAGGACATAAGTGCTGTTTTTCGCTCAACTGCTGGAATTCGGCTAAAGTTACCATCACTACTCAAACAGTATTAACTCTCTATCTTTAAGATACTGCGTGGTTTGGCGGTAAGTAATATGTCTAATGACAAATTGCTGCACGTCTAGGCATTTTCTGAGGATGTATTTAGAGATTGGGCAAATATTACAATCAAAGTTTACGATTCTTCAAAAAATGGATATTAATATTTTCATCTGTATGATACTTGACTAATGTAAATTGGTAGACGATGGCACTCAACCCAAACTCTGGAATCTTGGTTCAGTAATTGAGAAGCATCTAATTTTTGCTTTATACAATCAACAGCCCATCTCTATTATGTTGTTGATGGCTCTAGTAAAGAGGTTCACATTTATGTTTTTGTACAAGTGAAAACATAAATCTTAGTTGCTTATTTGTCGTCTAGAAAGTTAACAGTGATAATGAAAAAGAGGATAAAGTATGGTTCAAGTCAAGATTTACGGAATGCGGGATTATCTGAACCCCATCAAGCAGCAGCTGTCGGATGTAATTCATAGTTGTGTGATGGAAGCATTACAGTATCCCGCAAATAAACGGGCACATCGCTTTTTTCCGTTGGATAAGTCAGATTTTTACTACCCATCTGGCCGTACTGACCGTTATACCATCATTGAGTTCAGTATGATTGAAGGGCGGAGTGTAGCAGCGAAAAAACAATTAATCCGGCTGTTGTTTGAGCGATCGCTTTCGGTAGGTATTACTTCGCAAGATTTAGAGATTACAATTTTCGAGAACCCCAAGCACAATTGGGGTTTTCGCGGGCTACCGGGCGATGAACATGAACTTAACTATAAAATTGAGGTTTAGCACAATTGCGATCGCTTCTGGTTGTCGGTTGAGAGACTGTTGCATCTGGAAGCAGCCAAAAATTGCTAGCCTCTTCTTCCAGATGCTTTGTGTTAATTGTCCACTGGAAGAGCGCTAATTTAAAGGATTATAGTCTGAAAGTAGCTGATCTAAAAGTTTGCGTTCGTAATGAGTTAAATCTTGAGCAGTTTTTTCAACTTCTTGTAATTTCTGATACATCAAATCATGTTCAAATGTTTCAATACGTTGTTGTAGTTCTTCATAGAGTTCTTGAAAAGTGAACTCAGTTGCTAAAGCTGAGGCGATTTGTTCTCTATCTTTACCAAGTGACTGGCCTTTGAACTGATAATTACCTTGAGAATTTTGAGATGATAATCCTAGAGCGATCGCTAAAAGCAGGGTTTGATAAGCTAGCTTCAATTCCTTACTTGAGCCAATTTCCTCTGGAATTAAATCGGGAATATTTTCCTCTTGCTTTGTATGTTCGCTCTGAGTACGCTCATAGCAGTCTCGGTAAAATTCAACTTGACTGAGAAAATAAGCGGGAAAACCTAATGAACGAGTCAAAATACACAAACGTTGCTCATCTTCCCCTAATAAAGCCGTTAAAGTGCGACTAAAACGGCTGTAAAGCCCAAACATTTCTTCTTTATCTTTAGTTCCCACCCAGAGAGTAAGCTCTTGTTGAGAAGTCGGGTTTAAATTAGCATCAATATCTTGAATTCTGAGCAAGAGTTTAGCGTTATCATAAAGCTGATTTAAGCGCAGGCTAGCACTGTGATCCGCTATTAAATCTGATTGTTTTAATGCTTCTCCAATAGACAAATTACTCAAATGCTCAAACTGCTGACGCGCAAATGAAATCAGTAGATTCTGAAATTCTACCGCAGTCATCTGCCATGACTGAGAACGCTTTACCTGTTCCTGAGTGAATTTTTCTTTTGGTAGTGTTGCCAGAAAACTGTCGTAATAAATATCAATATCAGCATCAGTTAAAACTGAGAGCCGAATTTCCGAAAAGCACGTTGTTGCTTTTTGACGTTGCGCCTGCAAATCATCATATAACTGAGAAAAGTTGGAGAGAGTTGTACGTAAAGTATCAGTTCTTTGTTTAGCTATTTTAATTAGATAATTCAACGCTTCAACGCGGAGATTTTGGGCGTAGAGGTCGTATTCTAGCTTTAATTGCTCGTTATAGTTACGGCGTAATTCTACAGCAGTTGCTTTTAAACTGTTTTCTAGCCGTTGAATTTGCTTTTGTACCTTTTGAATGTGATCGCGTATATCAGTGCTGTACTTGAGCCAAATGATGCCTAAATATGTCAAAATTGTTACCGCCGTTCCCAGCAGATGATTAACTAAGTTACCCCAAATATGTTGCAAGAATATCCACAGTGTTGATTGACTGAAAATTCCTGTAAGAATCAACAAAGCGAGAAGAGCCACAGCTACAAGGATAGGAAAAACAACTAAATACTGAGTACGAAAACGGCTTTCTTCTGCTAGCAGTTCATTTAATTTATCAGTGCTGCTTTCCAGTTGATTTTCAATGGCATTGAGGTGTTTTTGTGATGCATCAATTGCAGCCGATGCTTTTTCACGAGCCTGAGCGATCGCCATTACGCGGATTTGTCGAGCATGTTCGATTTCAGCATTTAACGCTTGTCGATAATCAGCGATCACTGTTTCTAGTTGTTCTTGAATTTTCTGTAATTCCAAACTTCCTTCAGGTGAAACATCTTGTAATTGTTGCCGCTGCAATTTTAAAGATAAAACTTGGTTGAGCAGCTTTTTGCTAGTTTCTTTGTCAATTGTTACCTGCAATTTGGAATCCAGAAATGCTTCAGCAGCCCGCAACTGTGTAAAGAGATTTTCTGGCTGATCGCTAATCGAATCGGTTTGCAGTTCTAAATATAAATAAGTCAATATATTTAATATCCTAACTGCTTCATGTAAGCCTTTAGGTGTAGCATCAGCATAGCGATTAATGCTGTGATCTAAAAAATTGACTAAGGTTGTCTGAGCTTGTTTGCCAGAATTTTCTAGGGTGCGCTTATAGGAAAGGAGTTCTTTATTTTCAAATTGCCGATAAGCACGCTGCAATTCCATGCCATATTCCTTAGCCATGCCAGTACGGATATCAATGCGGGGATTAAAATCTTGCCACACTGGTTTACCGTTGTCTCGTTCTAATTGCAAAAAGGCATTGCTAAACTCATCACTCAAGACAAAATCTTTGGCATCTAATAGCCACTTGCGATTTGCCTCTGGAGTAAATTCTGCCTTTAGTAAAAACTGCCCCATGACGATATCGGCAGCTAAAGCAGCACTCAAACGATTGATAACTGTTTCTCCTGGAAAAAACAATTCACCATAGCCAAAAGCACTGTAAGCAGGAATTTTTCCCCGGACTTTGTGTGTACCAATCAACAAGCCGCTAGTTTCCGGTTCTACAGTGAGAAAGCCTGCAAAAGCATCAGCATAACTGGGCAAATTGTCTTTCAATCCGCCAATTCGCTCATCGATTAGCCAGCAGTTATCAAAAGGCGGTACTTTTTGGCTACCTGTAATTACAACACCACTAGTCATTTTGTAATCTAGCTCTTTGAGGAGCGTATAGGCAGCACTGTAATCAGCAGTTGTAGCTTGAGTAAATAACCCTGGCAATAGCAATAAAGCTTCTAAGTTGTGGGGAATATCTGTGAAGTACTTAGTAAATAGCCAGCGCATCAAACGTACTAGCTCAAAAACTACACCTTGAGCAAAATGATTGCTGGCTGACAGCATGAGATAAACTCGATGGCTGTTGCTGATTTCCAGTCCCTCACGTTTAGCTGCGATCGCTTCTTGTGATTGATTCAGGGTTTTGAGTAAATCGATCAGTTCAGTTTGCAGCTGGCTAGCAGCTTGAGTAAATTGGGTGCGGATTTGCGAGACAGAAGTTTTCCCGCTATTGATTTGAGCCAGGTCAAAACTCGCGTCAGCAAACCGATCTAACTCAGCACTGAAACTAAAAGCTTGGTTGTCCCAAGTGAAAGCATAAGTTTGAATTAAACGACTTTGGACAGCAGGTAATTCTTGCAGTTGGCGTTTAATGGCTGCACAAAAAGCAGCACTGTGAGGATCGAGTGCAATTAGAATAGTTGGTTTTGGCATGAGGCTAATCTCTACATAATCACATCTAAATTTTCCAGGTAGGCTTCGATTGCCTGGATTTCCATTTCTACCTGTTCTTTAATTAGGGTATCTACCTTGCCTTCCTTTAAGAATTTATTGATTTGAGTGATATAGCCATCGAGAGTAAATTTGGCTTTGTCTTGGTCTGCGTGGGTAATGCGTTCAACTTTGTCAGCGATTTCCTGAACTAGAGGCAAGTTAGTTTTAAAAGCTTTAAAGGCTGACTTGCGATCGCCTCCTAAAGGCAAAACTCCGCCCTCTAATTTTTTCGCTAGGTCTGTATGCACAAAGTATTGCTTGCGCTGATTTACAATCAATCTATACATATCAGGAGCCAACGCCAAAGCAAACCAGCGCAACGCCCCGCCATCATCTTCTGGGGGAATTAAATTAGCAAAGTTTCCCCAATTACGGTCTAAGTGCTTGAAGACTTTATTTGGATCTAGATAAGCTAATTCCATATCCTTCATGCCACTGAAGGCAAATAAAGGAACACCCACTTCTACGCGAAACAAAGTAACTTTATGAGCTTCGCCTGTGGGTACAAAAGAAGGATTATCTTTGCCTTTAGGTAAGCGACTAGAAAGCGGCGGACTGCTAAAAACTGTGTTGCTACTCTCAACTCCGTAGTAATAAAATTCTGTAATTACATGCTGTTGTTGAGTGGGAATTTCTGATTCTTCATATTGCCACAAAGGAACTGCGAGTTTACCTAGCTGTTCTAAATCTTTTCCCGCATCTTCAGGATTGCTATCTGCTAATACCTGCTCAACAGTCATACTGGTGAGGGGATGGTAAGTTTCATCGATAAATGCGATAATTTCATTCTTCACATTTTCAGCTTTTTTATCTGCCCAATTAGTCAAAGTTTGCGACTGTTCCCTATACCAACGAATGAAGTCTTCGCCTGTAACTTTTGGGCGTTTCGATTGCAGATTAACGCGCTGAATAGTGTGAATAAAAGGATTGTCGTTAGTTTCGTGACGGTTTACTTCGCTATAACTCTGTTCCAAGTCTCGATAAACTTTATCTAGGTTACTGTGAAGACGCTGAGATTTTTCCTGAAGTTCTTCTAACCTAGCTCGCAGTAAACCGTACAGTTCAGCCGCTTTATCACAGCGCTTCCAATGTAAATAAATCTTCCACTTTTGGTCGGCGCGTTCTTTGTATCTTTGGCAAGCTGCTTGAATAGTGTTCTTATTGGGAAACCAAGTTTCTGCGGCTTCTTTGATTTTCTCTTCTTGTGGTTCTAATTTTAAAGCATTAAAACTCGATTGTGCTTCTTGGGACTTGCGCTGTACGCTCTGCTGCAATTCATCGATTTGGTGATAAATTTTGCTGAGAAATTGTAGGGCATAAGCTAGACCATTGGGACGGTTAATGCTTCGTTCCCACCAAGTATTAATGGCTGTATTTATAGTCTGTTCTAAGCGATAAAAATTTGTTGCTAGTTCTTTAGCGGTTCGTTGTTCCATTTGATCCAACTGCCGCTTGTAGAGTTCTTTGATTGTTGGTAGTGCTGTACGCTCAAAACGCATTTCGCCAATTCGGAATTCGGGTTTTACCTGCCCTCCGCGATCGCTTTCAGTCAACGCATTCAAAATATTACTAGCTTCTACTAAGTTGCAATCTTGTAAAAAACGCTCGATTTCACTGTTTAAATCAGTTGTGGAAGTAGTTGCCATCAACTCATGTTTCAGCAATTTTTGAGCATCTTCTAGTTTCATGCGCTCGTATTGCTGTACTGGTAGAGTCAAGGTAGCAAAACCAAAACTACAGTAATTTATCTTCCGTCCTCGGACTTTCTCACCCGTTGCCAAATAAGCGCGGATGTTATCAGCAACGTTAGCAGCATCTAGACCAATTTGAGAACCAATCTGAATGTATAAGCCATCTGCAACCAAATTTTGTAAATCGTCAGGACGGCTAACTACAGTTCCCTTCTTGTTAATGCCATCAATCAAGAATACTGCATCAAAGGGAGGGCGATCGGCTTTGACTTTAGAAATACCATAATCAATCTCAATACTATTAGATGGTGTTAATCCCCAAAAGTATTCTATTTCCTTGAGAGCACCATAAGCATTGGACTTTACCATATGAGTTTGGGGGAGATTGGCAAATACTCTTGGTAATACAAATACCCCTGTAATATTGGAAAAACTATTAAGATATTGCCGTGCTAAAAACGCCACATCTAAGAATGTACCGCTACCCGTTCCCCCTGCCAAACTGCCAATAATAAAAATTTCCACACCATCACGATTGGAAACTTGAAAGTTATCAGAAAATGCTTGCCTACTAGTACGAATTCCGCGTACACCATTGATTGCCTGACTGATGAGACTGCTAATATCACCGACTTTGGCAAATAAAGCCAGTCGTCCCCGGGCCCGAATTTGTCCTGCACCATTGATAATGCCATAAGCGGGAATTTCCTTAGGCCACCATTCATCAATATGGTCGTTACGTCCCCCTAAAAGTCCGGCGGGATTTGCTACTGAAATTGGATAAAGTTCATTAGGTTCTAAGAAAACCTTAGTACCATCAGGTGATTTTTCCCGTTCTTGGATATTTTCCGTAGTATCAATAGAAAGAAAACGAATAATTTCTGGTACTGAGCCGTAAACATCTATGAAACGCTTTTTGAGCTTGAGTACAACTTCATAACCTGTTCCACCTAAGCCAATGACAACGGTAGGGCGAAAAACAACCGTAGGACGTACAACCGTGGGACTAGACATGCACTCTCCTGTAACATCTTTCAAAAGTTTGTTTGCCCACTGCTTGGCTCAGAGGGTCTTTGGCGTTCAATCCAGTTAAATTGCAGCTTCACATCGCCAATCTCGATTATGTCCTCGTCGTAAAGTTCTTCTGTATTGATTTTCTTAGTATTGACAAAAATTACACCTTTCAAACAGCGTAGTTCAATATTCTTTTTGCCTGCTCGCCAATCTATGACTAACTCAGCATCAGAATTAGTGTCTGCAATTGCTGGTATTAAATCGCTCAAGGACACTTTGCTTTTATGCAGGCGTGTGAGACTAATCTCTTCGTCTTCCAAAGATTTGGGTAGTGGTTCGAGGATAACCAGCGCACCTTCTAAGCAGTTGCGGCTGCGGATATCTTCGATTATTTCTAAGGGGGTTTTGCGTTGAATCAAACAAAACGCAATCAGAACAATTAATAACAGCAGCAGCACCAATAGCGACCAAGTAATGATTTTGCGTCCCAGTGGTATCAAAATATTGAGATGAACTTCAGCACTAATAGGACTTGCAAGTGAGTTATCTGACTGCAATACCAAGGTAAAGTTGCGCTTACCTTCAGAACTGCGACTGCTCACCTGCAACTGCATCGGAATTCGAGTTTCCCCGACTTGCAAGGATACAGGTGTTGGAGGTTTAGCTAGAGAAATATCTTTGATATCGCCTTGTAGTTGTAATTTAGCCGTTGTGGATATATTGCTGTTGACTACTAAAGTTTGGGTTTCACTGTTATTACCTGCTTCTGTGGAACCAAAATCTATCTTCGCCGTTGAAAATTGCAATGTTGGCTTAACGGTAACAGGTAATTCAATAGTCATGGGGGCGATCGCTTTATCTGCGGTCATCAACACCACACGCAAGCTATGAACACCTCCCTTAACCTCTGCTGGTATCTGCAAGCGCACGGGAATCACTGTTGGTTTATTAGCAGCTAAGTCGATTGGGCGGGGTGGACTTAAGCGAATTCCACTTTGGCTAGGGTCTTCCAGTTGCAAATTTACTGTGGCGTTGACATTACTGATGCCATTAATATTTAGCGGTTCAGTAGTTGTTCCAGGTAATACTGGCTGCAAATTAGCAGTGGGTAAATTGGCATCTAGCTTAGGTTTAATCAGTACTGGTCGAATATTTTGCGCCAACCTATTTAGCTGCACTCCTCCAGGATCTCGCAATACCTGTCCTTTATTACAAAGTGCTGGATTGTTAGCAAATTCATTCAATTGTTTTTCGTGTTCTTCTAATCCTAAAGATACAAAGAAGACATATGGTTTGCATTGTTGCTGACTTAAAAGTTGAGTACTACTAGGAATAGAAACTGGATTAGGAATACCACGCACATCCTCTAATCCATCTGTCAAAAATACTATGCTGACAGTACGACCAAGCGCATCAGCCCGTTGGTTTAACAAGGCGGAATGTTGCAGAGCCTTTTGCACTGCTTTACCTGTATGAGTACGCACACCATTAGCTTGGAGTGAGCTAATTATTTGCTTAAGTTTACCTCGGTCAGGATTACTGGCAATACTGATATCATTAGCATTGAGGGTTACATCTTTATCAAAAGTATAAATAGTAATGGTATCGCCTAATCTGGCTGTATTAATAAATTCAGTAATGGAACTCTTGACTTGATCAAAAATGTTTTTTGTTCCGCCAACACCACGCATTGAAGCAGAAGTATCTACTACAACAATCCAGTCAATTCCTCCTTCTGAGGTAGCCTGAGCAGATGCAGTACATAAATGAGAAATTGACATAAAAGCCAAAACCACAACACTTTGGATTGTTGTATATTTCAACCAATGTTTGAAGTATTTAAAATTCATTGGTGGATTTCTCCAGACATACCAGTTATGACGCTGTACTTGGTTAATATAAAATTGCTAGTTTTGATCAAGATTACAAGCTTATTTTAATTAATTAGTAAAATACGTATTATCGATTACTCGTGTTTACTAATTTTTTTATTAAAAAAAGTATGAAAAAATTGACTCTTATAAATAAAAGCTAATTAAATTTTTAATAATTATTAACTCTTTGATGGCAATTCCATTAAGAGCCAGATTTAATCGAGTAATTTCCATATCTGAATGAATAAATTATTAATTTTTCTAAATTCTCATCCAAGTTTCTGTCACCTTAAGCGAATCGATTTAATGGATGAGATATCAAGTTATATATTAACTACCTGATTGAGGAATGTCACGTTTTTTTAGCTACAAGTAAAATTACTGTTATAACAAAAATAAACTAATTTATTAACTCAGCAAATATATAGAAATGAGTTTAGATAATTGTCAGAATAATTTTATATTTCCATTTAATTAACATTGACATTAATGCGGATAAACTGTTAATCGTCAAGGGTGGGGTTTTCCCACCCTTACTATGCTTTCCGTGCCAATTTGGGCTTTATTGGCTTTAACTCAAGACAAACATCAAGCTAAATGGCGATCGCTTCTAAATTCTGCCTTCTGCTTTCGGCTTTTTCAAAGGAATAATTTCAAACTCGAAAGCAGCAATCAGACGGTCATCAATATAGACTTGTATCTTATGCTTACCATCTGGGTCACCAGGTGCGATCGTCCAAAAATTCTTAATCACTCCATCAGTAGTCGTCTGTGTGCGCTTCGTCACTGCTTCTTTACCGTCTGTGGAGATTATGAGGTCTTGCCCACTATCTACACCCCAGGTTTCTGGACGTTTTGGCAATCGCAGAACTTCTCTCCACGTCACTGCACCCTTGTAATTTTTGAGTTGAATTTGCCAGCCGTATTTGTTTCCCTCTTGAAGTGGCACTCTATAAGTGGGGATAAAAGTCCCTTTACCTTGGGAGTCAACTCGTTGCACCCCAAACTCTGCTTTACTGACAATAATTGGTTGAGCATCGCTTTGTGGAGAAGCTGCCATAGCATTGATTGGTTCAGCAGCTATGACCCCAGTTATTAACCAAGAAGAAGTTAGTACAACAGTAACAGCCCAAATTCTCATCAACATAATTTTTTGGTCGGATCTTTTGGTAATTATTTCAAGCCTTCCGACTCATCTTCCGGTTGAGGCTGCTAACAATTTGACAGAATTATTTTTATAGAAAAATTTGAAAAATAGAGTTAATAGTTAAATTTTAAACATGAGGTAGACAAAGTAAAAAAAAGTCTCTCGTATAAGAAACTCCATCTGGCTGTGGAAACTACTATAGCGAGTTGTAGGTGTGGGTGATGGATATGCATCCATTCCTAAAGTTCGTGCCATCAGTACAGATCGTTTCATGTGCAATGGATCGCTAACAATAAGAAACTTATTTAATTGGTAAATAGATGCCAGTGAACGGGCATTTTTGAGATTTTGGTAAGTTGTTCGCGATTCAGTTTCAGTAATAATATCATTTAATTTTACTTGTCGTGCCAAAGCATAGCGTTTGCCAACTACAGCTTCAGCAGGTTCATTACTTTCACCAACACCGCCAGTAAAAATTATCTTATTAACATCCTGATTTTTATACAGATTAATAGCGTGATTAATTCTTTCTCGAAAAACCGGAGATGGTTCCTTTCCCCAAACGGCTGCTCCTAAAACAATGGCTGCTTCGGCTTTAGTTGTATGAATTTTGTTACCGTACACGTAAATACTGATGGCTGTAGATGTTATTGCTAGCAATAGGGCAGATATTAAAGCTAGTAAAATCAGCATGAGCCATCGTTTTTTCATTTGTTTATATGGCAAGACGCTATTCCTCAGATATAAAGCGCAGAACAATCATTCCCTGGCGAGACAATTGACTGTAGTATTTTGGTAATTTATGCCTAGGAACTGGTAAAAATTTAAGACGTATATAGAAATGAAGTGCTTTGGGAGCGGGAATAACATAAATTGGTTGAGTCACTTGTTGTAAAAGAGTTCGCACTAAGTGAGAACCTAAGCCTTGATTGCGATGACAAAATTTAACATACAAGTTGGAAATTTCTGAATATTTAAGCTCTCGCTTCTTGACTATTGCATAACCTACAATTTTGTTTTGATATTTAATAACCCAACATTTTGATGATTGTAGTAATGTTTTTATGTTGAACCAAGCAAGAGCATAAATTGTCATGCCAAGTAATGTAGTGGCTGCGTATAGACCAAACATAACTAATTTAAGAACTCGATCGGTAGAAAGAAAAAATATCAATAAATAAGATAGAAGAGGTAATAAATAAATAGAAAGCAATACTAGTTTATGGTCAAAATATGTGAAATTAACAATTTTCAATGCATCCTTATTTGAGGCGATATCCAAAAGATGTCCTAAAGGTAAATTTGAAGATGACTTCATAGAAGAATAAATAAGGTAAACTATAAAAAAATAACATTTATAGTTATCTTTTTACCTCAGAAATTTCTCCCTTAAATTAAAGGTTAGCAGTCACTTATCTACTAAATAATTACACTTAGGATCGCGTACGAAATTCAAAGAACAAAATTAGGAAATTAACCTTCTACTAAAGTCCAGAAGTAGCCGTCGGGTGCAATGAAGGAGAAACTCATCTCACCAAATTCATTGCTGACTATGTTAGTTATATTTTGCGCTGAACTTTTCTGAATGCGATCGCAATATGTCTCAATTCCCTGCACACGGTAGGTATATAAGCACATCCCTAAGCTACCTGGTTGTGCTGCTTCAAACTGCGATTCTAAATTTATCGCATCTGGTAAGCGAACAATGTAAAGTCTGCCACTGCGCGCAGCCATAAAGTCAGACACAGAAGAACGTGGGTCATCAAAGGCTGTAACAATAAACTTTTCACCAGGGTTAAGGTCAAATAAATCTCGACCTGCTAATGAAGATTCATAGCTAGTCTCGACATCATCACGCACACGCAGCAAACCTAAAATGTCTTCGTAAAACTTCAAAGTTTCTTTGCTGTCATCCTGAACGATTAACCCCATGTGGGTAAATTGGCTAGTCTGGAATGTGGCATTTTGGTTAATTTGTCCATAATCAGGCAGTGTATAGCCAAACCGTTGAAATAAAACTTGTCTAGCTAAAGGTTGCAATAACAACATTTCTCGCACCCCAACCGCAGGATCGATAAAGGGTCGGCTTTTTCTTTCTTTGTTGTAGATAATTTCCCAGTAGGGAATGGTGTATCTAATATCCCAACCTGCGGCTTTCGCTTCTTCTGCATGATTTAAAATAGTTAACGCATCAGCAGTTAAGGCAGTTGCCCAACGATTTCCCTTGACTTTCATTGAACTCGTTCCTAATCCCTGATTTGTGGGATTTTGCCAAATCATTAACCGAATTAATCCATGATCGGCATCTTGGTGGTAAAGGCGAATTGAGCGTAAAGGTGAATTTACTCCATATAATTGATTGGCTAAAGTTGCGGATAGTTCACCCACTTGACCAATGCGATAGCCAAACTGTTCCCAATATTGAATTGCAGAAATTGGTTCTGGGACGCCAATACAAACTTCATAGATACCTGCAATTGTAGTTTGTTGCTCTTGAACCATAATAATTTTGAATATTAGATTTTCTACAAATACAAATGTTTAAATTGTTAACTTGCCAACGACTGAGTTTTCTCAATACTTTGTGAAGTAGGAAGCGGTTTATTGCAAAAATTGGAATATTTGCTATCAACTTGGTGGGCTTTTTTAACAATCCTGTTAAAGAAGAAATTAACAATCTTTAATTGCCTAAAAATCTGCTGTGGATCGGCAAGGTGAGATTTCGGTAATTGTTGTCCCATTTCTTTAAAAACCAGACCAATAGGCACATTTATTTCATCCTGGAGTTTAAGAAACCGGATAAAAAGTGAATTGTAAGCTGAAATTAGCGAGCCTACACCGCCTCTTGCTTGCCCCCAACCAATAAAATACAGTCCCTTATAATCGGCAAAAAATGAGCCGCCATAACATTGAACTGCTGCTCCTTCAATGCGCTGAAGTTCTTCGGGTAAAAATGGATAAGCGACGTTGTACCCAGTGGCACAAATTATTAAGTCAAATGCTTCTCGACTACCATCCATAAATTCCACTTCCCAACCATTCAAACGACGCACACCAGGCTTGGGGGTAATCCTTCCGTGTTTGATGTAATAGGGCACCTCGTTGTTCAGAGTTGGGTGCTCGGCAAAAACTCGATGGTTGGGTTTAGATAAACCATAATCTTTATGAGTGCCGAAGGTTAGGCGGATTATCCCATAAGTTGTAAGTCTTTGAAACCATTCTGGCATCCACCATTTAATTAAATCGGCTACTGGAACTCCTGCAAATGATTTGGGAATAAACCATACTGATTCACGCATACTCAGAACAGATTTAGCGCTGACGCGGGCTGCTTCTGCTGCGACATCGCAAGCTGAGTTTCCACCACCAATTACCAAAACTCGTTTGCCAGTAAGCTGATTTGGGTGTTTGTAATCTTTGGAATGGATAATTTCTCCGTTGAATTCTCCCTGAAATTTAGGAAAAAGTTTGCACCAGTGATGACCATTACAAATCAACACTCCTTTATAGATTCGCTGTTCTCCATTAGTAAAAGTCACTTCCCAGAGATTATTTTCGACTGGACGCACATTACTAACTGTACGCTTAAGTTCGATATGCTCACGCAAGTTAAAATGATTGGCGAAGGCGTTCAAGTAATCCCGCATATTCTGTGCACTGGGGAAGTCGGGATAATGATCCGGCATCGGGAAATGGGTAAATTGGGTAATTTTGCGTGACGAGATGATATGTGCAGTTTCGTAAACGCCGTGATACCAATTACCACCGATATCATCACTAGCATCGACTTGATCGTAGGGAATATCAGCCGATTTGAGTGCTTGAGCCATACCTAGCCCGACAAACCCAGCCCCGATAATTAGATGTTTGCCAGTAGTATTAAATATCTTTTGAGTTTGGCTAGAATTACTTAGATTGACCAACTTTCAACCTCCTGGTAAATGCATTAATAATTAAGTCCAGTAGCAGGGGAGAATATCTTTTCATCAGATGGACGCTTTTAGCAGTTGCATCAGGAAATACGTGCAGTTGATCGTGAACAATTCCTTGTATGGTTGCGCGCATTACTTTTGCTGGATCTGTTGCCAGACTTTGTGGAAAACCATCCTCGATCAGTTTACTTAAAGTTCCATAACTTTTTGATTGGAGAATTGGAGTGCGGCTAAAAAAAGGATAAACAACTGTAACTTTTACTTGATAGTCTTTGACTTCATTAAAAAGTCCTTCACTGAAGCCACGCAAACCGAATTTGCTAGTTGCATAATGAACCAACCCAACGGGTGCTAACCAACCTGCTAGTGATGAAATATTGACTATGTGGCCTTTTTTACGGGCAATCATATCAGCAACAAATAAGGCACTTAATCGCATTGGTGCTAGCAGATTTACCTGCATGAGTCGCTCCCATTTCTCGCTAGGAACTTCATCCATGCGACCAAAGAATGCTATACCAGCGTTATTAATTAAGATATCGATGGGTATATTGAGTTTTTTAACTTGACTATAAAGGGTTTCACATCCCTCACGACTAGCAAGATCAACAGCTAGGTAAGCAAGAACCTCTCCGGTTGAAACTAAGCTTTGAATTGCTGCAACTCTTTGACGCAGAACAGCTTCATTCAAATCAGTTAAAATCAGTCGGCTACCAGCCATTAACAACTGTTTGGTTAGTTCCTGCCCGAACCCGCCAGATGCACCAGTGAGCAGTACAACAGCCTTATTTAGCTGGGTCATTTCTCTCTTCCATACTTGGTAGAATTATTTTGTTTAATGAAATTTATTCAAAATTTAGGGCAAACTCATCCAAATCATTGTTGCAGAAAATGATGTTTATAAACTAACAAAAATCAGCTTTTTGATGCTATCTGATTCAGCAAAAAGTAATTAATTGAAATGTGTATTAAATTTGCGGTGATTTGAGTGTTGTGAGTAGTAAGAGCAACCAAGGCACTTTCAGATCTGGTATGAGCCATGTATATTTTCTCAGTACAGGCAATGCAGCAGGTATCAAGAAACGCAGAGAACGTAGAGATACAGGGCGATCGCCATTTTGATCTACAAGTCTATAATGTTGAGCGAGTTCGGCGACAATCTGCACTCTTCCGGTGCGGCGCATCACGTTGGAATCTGCTGCTAGTGCGGCTATCACTCTTCCTGTGAGTATGGGGGTTTCCCAGTTGTAGCGTTCAGCGATTAATGAGTTTTTCTGGTCAGTAGCATTGTTTTCGTTCATTTGAGATGTGAGGCGGGAAATGTGCTCAGTGCCTACAATACCTGGCCATAGTGAAAGTGAAGCGATGTTATAAGGCTTTAATTCAACGGCCATATCAGCGGCTAGGCGATCGCATCCTGATTTACCAGCACCGTATGCTGCACCGAAAATATAAGACAACCCGCCCCAGGAAGAAATAGTACAAATCAATCCAGAGTTACGCTTGCTCATCATACGAGCCGCAAAAACACTGCTAACATAGTGGCTACGCAAACCGACATTGTTGCAACTATCCCAAAGGCTGGGTTCAAAATCCCAAAATGGCTTTCCTTGAGCATCACTTAAGGCTTGAACTCCTGAGAAAACATTATTTACCAGTAGATCGAGTTGTCCATGCTGCTCATCTTGAATGCGATCGAAGAGCGATAGCACCTGCTCATCGTTACTATGATCTACTTGAACAGGAATACATACACCACCGACTTCCTCAACAGCAGCACAAGTGTCCGCAAGACTACCTGAGATACCATCATCGGCAAGAGATTTATCTAAACTGCGACCCGTAATATATACGATCGCACCTGCTTCACCAAGACTAATAGCAATTCCCTTGCCAATTCCCCGTGTAGCACCTGTAACCAAGGCAATTTTACCTTCAAGGTGTTTCATTAAAAAATCGTTGAAGTTTTTAACAGGAGTTGTAATTAATTATGACGGAGCGACTAACTCAAGAGCAATTATCACAAATAATTAGTGAAGTACAAGGGCTGCAAGTGCGTCGAGATGCGGAACTAGACTTACAGCAAGTTAGAGAAATTTTACAGGAATTGAATTTACCGCCAGAGTTTCTCGATGAAGCACTGATTGAGTTGCGGCGACGACAAGCATTAAAGGTACAACAACGCAGAAATCGCTTTATTGCGTTTGTAGTAGTTGCGGCTGCTGTAGTGGCGATCGCTTCTATAGTGGATTTTGTGCAACAACAGAATTCTCTGATCTCTCGCGTTTCTACTCAGCAAGACCGCATTACTTTAGTTGAGGATAGCGGTAATTTAAATAGTATCTCCCGGCAAAACAGCCCAGAAGTTTTTTATCGTGTCACTTTGAAGGATGCACCTTTGGGTAAAAAGCTGTCTCTCTCTTGTAATTGGATTGACCCAACTGGTCAAATCATCAAGCAAAATCGTTATCAAACTCGTGAGATTAATACATCTATTTGGGATACTTACTGTCGCTATACTATTGGTGCGACTGCACCAGTTGGCAATTGGCAAGTAGAGATGTTCCTTGAAGGTCGGCAAATTAGCGTTCAAAGGTTTGAAGTTAAGTAGTTATTTGTCAAGGTTGAAATTTTAGTTTCAAAGGTGCAACTTCGAGGAGCAAAGGTGCAACTTCGAGGCTCAAAGGCTCAACGTTCAGGCTCAAAGGCTCAACGTTCAGGTTCAAAGGCTCAACGTTCAGGCTCAAAGGCTCAACTTCCAGGCTCAAAGGCTCAAAAGATATCATAAATTCACAACGCAATTTGTTCTCCTTGTCTCCCTTGTCCTCCTTGTCCCTCTCCCCCAATCACCAATCAGCTTTTATTGGATACTGGGGTTACGGTTCTCAACGTGAATTGACGGCGTTGTTAACTAATTTGTCTGCAACTTCTCCACTGTCTACACAGCAGTTCTCTCAAACAGAGAATCAACCGATTTGGAATGTTGTTCACATCGGAATAGATAGAAATTCCCCGCCACAGCAAAATACAATTGCTGCTATTTCCGCATCGGGATTATCCAAGACACCAGATGCTTGGGTAAGTATAGAAGAAAATAACTGCCTGATTTTGGCGAGAGAAGCTTTTGGCAGGATGCCTTTATATTGGACTCAGCAAGGAGAGGTGATTTGGTTTGCATCCCTGCTGCAACTGCTTTTACCAATTCTGCAACAGCGAGATGTTAGCATTCCTGGCTTATATGGTTATACTTGTTTTTCCTACGTCCCTACTCCTTTAACACCTGTTAATGATGTGTTTGCAGTCCCGGCGGGAACTGAGTTGATTTGGCAGGGTAATTGCGAATTAGGTAAACTCTGTCAGCCGCAATCTCGAAGTATATACTCATGGCGCGAACAGGCTGAACAAATTAAAGACGAAGCTACAGCCGTTACTCAACTGCAAACTCTCCTGAAAGCATCGATTCAGCAGCAAATTGCTGATTTAAAAGATGAACCTGTAGGGGTGTTTCTCTCTGGTGGCTTAGATTCTTCAATTGTGGCGGCGCTGTTGGTGCAAGCTGGGGTAAAAGTCCGCGCCTATACTCTCGATTTTGGTGGTGCTGGGATTCCGGAATTCCCTTATGCAGAACAGGTGGCGCAGTTTCTCAAAATTCCTTTGGTGAAAGTGGCGGCGACTCCACGTGAAGTTAAGAATGCTTTAATTTCTACTGTGCAAGCGCTGGATTTACCTTTTGGTGATGGGGTGACTGTTCCTTTATATCTCCTGGTGCAAAGGGCTAGTCAAGAAACTCGTGTAATTTTTAATGGTGAAGGTGGAGATCAATTATTTGCTGGGTGGACGAATAAGCCTTTAATTGCAGCGAGTATTTATCAAGCGGGGGAAAGTTTTATATTGCAATATCTCCGCACATTTCACCGCCTTTGGGGATATGAATCGCAAATTTATCAGCCAGATATTTACGCACAGATAAAGAATTTACAGCCCCAAGATTGGATTTTAGAGGCGCTGGATGCAACTTGCTGTCCTTCCTTGCTACATCGCCTGCGCCGCGCTAGCTTGATGCTAAAAGGGGCACAAAATATCCACCCCCGTGCTACTGCTTTGGGGTTTGCACATGGGTTGTGGGTGCGATCGCCTTTTTGCGATCTACCTTTAGCAGAGTGGACATTTAGCTTATCTGGTGAACTTTGTTTACAAGGTGCTTGTGAGAAATATATCCTCAAACGGGCTGTAGAAAATTGGCTACCACCGGAAATTGTTTGGCGACAAAAGCGTGGTATGGGTGTTCCCTTAACCTCCTGGTGTTTCAATGAGTTTTGGCATGATATAGGTATCTGGCTAAATCCAGGTATACTCAGTGCTGAAAACCGCTTTACTTCCCAAATAGCTACACAAATTGTTACAGGCGAACTGGGAGGGGCTATTCAAGGTCGCCGCATTGGTGAGAGTCTTTGGTTATTAATTATGTGGCAACTTTGGCGATCGCAGGTTCTAGGTGAAGAACTAGGTAAACATTCTTGGAATCATCCGTTTTGGATACCTAGTTGGTTATGGAGAAAATACAAGCAATGGCAAGCTTAACCTTAGAATGGGCGCAGGAGTTACTGAAGATCTACGGTTCTCCGCTTTATGTGTATGATGGCGATCGCTTACGTCAAACTATTAAGCGGATTACTCAAGCTATCAGCTATCCCCGCACGCAATTTCATTTTGCTAGCGTTACTAATGGGAATATTGCGTTACTCAAAATTTTTCGCGCTGCTGGCTGGGGACTCCACGCCAATACACCAGGAGATATTTATCTGGGGTTGCAAGCGGGTTTTGGCCCTGGTGATATTGTTTACAGTGGCAGTAATTTAAATCGAGATGAGATGGTTCAAGTTTTGGATTGGGGAGTTACTACTCTCAATCTTGATAGTGTTAATCAGCTGGAGTTGTTATGTGAGGTTTTTTTTCACGCAGAGTCGCAGAGGCGCAGAGAGGGAGAGATTAAGTTGGGGTTGAGGCTTAATTTACCTGAACTTACTGGAGATAGTCGAATTGGTGTGCGTCCGGAGGAATTTTCCGCAGCGGTGGCCATTACTCAGCAAGCAGGATTGAAGCTTAGGGGGTTGCACTTCTATCGGGGGACTGGAACTAATGCGACACAAGCTTTTACCGAGGTAATTGATACTGTGCTGGCGACGGCGCAAAAGTTACCAGATTGGGAATATTTGGATTTTGGCGGTGGCTTTGGCTATCCTTATCATCACGGTAAAGTAGCCTTTGATTGGGAAGAGTTTGGCGCAAACTTAAGTGAGAGAATTACGGCTTTGGGACGGGAAATTGATTTGGTGATTGAACCGGGACGAGCTGCGATCGCTGGTTGTGCTACTTTGTTAGCGCAAGTTGTATCTGTAAAATGGCAAGCAGAAAAACAAATTGTGGGAGTTGATACCACTGTTGCTAATCTCTCGGTTGCTTCTGTACATGGTGGCTATCGAGAAATTGTCACATGGAAAAAAGCAGACAATACCCAAATTTATCCAACTGATGTTTGTGGTAACACAACTTACTCCAGAGATTATTTAGGTAAAAACTGCCAACTTCCAGCCTTAGAAATTGGTGATATCATCGCCATTTTAGATGTAGGTGCTTATGGTTATGCGATGTCTTCTCACTTTTTACATCGTCCTAAACCAGCGGAAATTTTATTAGAAAACCATAAACACCGTCTAATTCGTCATCGGGAAGACTATAGTGTTTTATTAGCAAATCAGGTAATTGAGGAATGAGTCAAAAGTCAACAGTCCAATAACAAATGACCAATGACCAATGATCAATGACAACCTTAACGAAAAATCTTATACCTAAAATAGAAATATTATGAAATGTATTAACTGCGGAACTGACAATAAACTAAAAGATAGAACAGCTAAGAATGGTCGGTGTATGCAATGCAATCATCCGTTTGTATTTGAACCAACCACAATGGGCAATGTAAAAATTACTGACCCCATGTTTGCCAAAGCTATCGCTGATATTTCTGCTAATAACACTTTATTTTTTACACACAAACAACTTTTATATTTATTAGATAATCGCTTGAGACGCAATTCATTTCCAATAGCTGGATTTGGTTGCATATATCTTTTCTTTGGTGTTTGGACAACACTTTTTTTCGGCGGTTTCCTTTCAGGCGTATTGGGGAAAAACTCTTTTTTAATCGTACTATGCATATATTTGTTAGTTTTGGTTATTTCTTTATACAAAAATACTAAATCTCCTAAAATAAACAGTAAGGCTAGAAGAACAAGTGCCAGGATATTGCAACTAATAGGAGTGATAATTCTACTTGGAGGAATGTTTATCAGTATATCTATCCTAAATTCATTCATTGTATTTGTAATTGCAGTTATCGCTGGGATGTTGTCACTATACTTAGGAACTATACAGCTAAAAAATATTGGAGTAGCTCAAGAGTTTTTACTTACTCAATCTCAATTTCAAGATTGGCTAAATCGTTGGCAACGAATTAATGGTTCAATTCTCAAAGCCCTACCTGCTGCGCGTGAAGAAAATGCCTCTGTTACAGTTAATCCTGATGTTACTGCTTACAGTTTTGACAGATTAGTGGTTTGCGATCGCACTGCGATTGCTCAACAATTAATTGCTAATAACTTTCACTTTGAAAATAACTGTGCAATTCTCAGCGTCACTGGATATCCCCAAAGTATCTTTGACACGACAATGGAAATGCTGCGCCGTAATCCAGAATTAAAAGTATATGCACTGCATGATTGTAGTCCCAAAGGAATTAGTTTAGTTCATCAACTCCGCACCAGTCCTAAATGGTTTTTCAATAGCAATGTGACGATTATCGATATAGGTATATTACCGCGTCAAGTTTTAGCCACTAAGCAGGGAATGTTCATCCAAGCCTCTCCAGATTCAGCACAAGCAGCTAAAGATTTATTTGGGGAAGTTCGTCAGAATTTAACTGCTGAAGAATTAGCATGGTTGGATTCGGGAAAATTTGTAGAGTTGGAATCTCTCACACCCCAAAGAATCATTAAAGTGTTGCAAAGTGGTATTGCTGGTAGTCAAAATTTAGCAATTGATGATAGTAGCTTAATTTTAGTAGGCGATACAGGCAATGATATTTATTTAGTCGAAAGTTTTGGTTGACAAGAGTCAAAAATCATTCGCTAGTAAGGTGCGTTTTTTTCGTTAACGGAGGAAACCTCAGCACAGAAATATCTTCCTCTGCGGAGCCTGTTAAAAAGGTAAAATTCCTCGATTAAATAATTATCTCCAGCAATGCTTGATATCATTAATTAATGCAGCTTCAAGAGCCTTAACCATTTAGGACATAATTTATGTCGTTAGTCACAATTAATCTGCCAGAAGAAGTTTTTAGCGCCCGTCGCCTAACTCCAGAGGAATTTGTGCGCGATATGCGCCTGGCTGCTGCTATCTATTGGTATCAGAAGCAGGAAATCTCAATGGAGAAAGCAGCCAATGTTGCTGGGTTAAACCGCCGAGACTTTCTAGCCATCCTCGCCCGCGAACAAGTAGATGTCTTTGCTGTTGACCTTGATGATTTGCAGCGCGAGTTAAACCGTGGCTGAACTGCCTGCTATCAACACATCCCCACTAATTTTTTTAACCAAGGGCGGCTTTGTCGATACAAGTGAATATTTAATTTCGTGAAAGTCTAATATTATTAGGATCTTAGTCAATTCCACTGGTACTCAGGCTCGTCAATATTTAGATGCGTTCGCTCTGCCACATCAAGAATGCAATATAAATAAGCATAACATCAAGGGTAATTATATAAACTATGAACCATATATTGATTCTATATCCTCTTGACGTATAGTTTAATATTATAGCTCTGTTGATTATTCCCACAACTCCTGATGTATAAATAAAACGAATCAAACCTACTCCTAACAAGTAGGCAAAACCATTTCCTCTTTGCTCGGATGGCGTTGTTAAGTGCTTATAATGCTGAAGAAGAGCTAACGTTCCAAAAGAAATAGTATAAATAATTAGCCACTTCACGGTGGGCATCATCTGAGCAATAAAAAAGGGAATAATCAGTGCTAATATAAACAGTAAAACAATAGAAGTAAACATTTTTTATTTTTTTATAACATATCAAAAATTTTCTCGCTTAAATTATTGAATTACTATATTTCATCAAATGTTTAAAAAGAAGAAGCTATAGTGAAATTAACAGTAAATTCTATTATCAATAGCATCATATAGGTTGCAATCATCAGCAGATTTTATCAGCAAAGCTATGATTTTTTATTCACCTGTAACCAAATTTCTAAACTTACCAACAACCACAACTTAACACCATAACGACCCCAAATATCGCCCTCATAGTTTAGCCATTTACTCAGTATTGATTGATTAATATAAGGTGCGATCGCACTTTTTTTACTCAACAATAATTTCCTGGCTGCTCGCTGCCAATATTTGCGAAATCCTAATTGCACAGGCACCATCATGCCACTTTTAGGGCGATGAATAATTGTATCTGGTAAGATATCTGCAACCGCTTGTTTGAGTACGGCTTTTTCTTCTACGCCAGAGAGTTTATATTGCGGGGGAATTTGCATACTCAAATCTACAACGCGCTGATCAAAAAGTGGCGATCGCCCATGTAAACCTACGGCTTGAGTTAAATTATTGACCTTAGTGAGGATTTGATCGGCTCCTTTGAATTTAATATTTAGTGCCATTAACCGATTCAAGTAGCTAACATCAGAATTTAAATCAGCAGCAAATACTGATGGTGCTGTTTCTACTGCTTGCCAAACTTCTGGTTGTAAAAGTTGTGGTAAATCTAATGCACATTTCTGAAAGGAAATTAAATATGCTTGCAATGAATCTTGATGAGTAATGGCACCATATAAACTATTAATTAACATTGGCTGATTTTTTGGGCCGCCAAAACAAGGATCGCCGCCTTCACCATTGAGTAAAACCTGCACATTCTCTCGCGCCATTTTTCCTAGCAGCAGATTTGGCACTGTCAAGGGATCGCCTATAGGATCGTCTAAATAAGTCATTGTCTCTGGTAGACGTTCCCACATATCGCGGAAGGTAATTTCCAGAATATGGTGTTGAGTTTGGCAATGTTTCGCAACCAAGCTAGAAAACTCTAACTCATTCGGAGTTTCGGAACCAAAATGAATTGAGTAGGTATGCACGGGTGCTTGATGAAACTTTGCGGCTAAGGCTGTGATGCTGCTGGAATCTAAACCACCGGAGAGGAAAACACCAACAGGTTGATTCTGCGGGAGATATTCTTGCACAACTTGGTTAAGCAAAGAACGCAAACGTTCGCCATGCCATACTAATGACTGATCGTCACCTGTAATCTGTTCTTGCAGTTCCCAATAAGCATGAACTTCCGCAGAAGAAAAATTAATCGCAGTTCCCGGACGGACTTCTCGCACCTGTTCCCAAAGCGTTCGTTCTCCGGGTACAAAGGCGCAACAGAGATAATCTCGCAACGCCACCAAATCCAAATCTGCTGAATGATAGGGTGTAAGCGATCGCAATTTCGGGGCAATCCAACGCACTGCACCAGTAGTAGTGTAGTAGAGAGTACGACTACCGATGCGATCGCGTCCTAGCCATAATACCTGTTTCTCCCGATCCCAAACCACGAACGCAAACATTCCTACCAACAGATCCAGACATTGCAAACCCCAGTTTTCCCAAAGTTGTGCAATCAGTTGAATATCACTTCCGCAAAAGCTATTTGCATCGACTGCTAATTTTCGCAGCAACTCCACCCGATTACTTAACCAAACATCCCCAACCACCACAAATCGCTGTATAGGACTAAGTGCAAATTCTGTATCAAATGTAGAAACAATGGCGAACTGTTCATCTCGCCATACTACATTTTCTGTTAGTGAATTCAATCTTCCCCATGCAACAACCCATCCAGGAGTACTCTCGATAGCTGAGAGTGCAGGCTGATGACGTGGAAAAAAATTAAATCGCATGGGACTTTGATTCTTGTATTTTGGCAGCCACAGTCAACGAATAAATCGCTCTTAAGTAAGAGGCAAATTCTCTGCTGTGGCAGAAGATTTTCTGACTTTACCCAAGTATCTTAATCAGTTAGTCAACAAATAGCCACAAGCAGGAAGAACAAGCACAGAGAATGGATAACACAGAAAATAATTCGGGACAGAATACAAAATCGACTGAAGCGAACATTGTTTCTCTGACATCATCTAACGAACCGAAGCAAATGTCGCGCGTCATTAAAATAGATGGTCAGCGTCCGGTTGACCCAAGTGATTTAGAGATTCAGGGTACTCTCGACATTGATGGTCAACGTCCAATTGCTAAAAGCGATATTCAATCAGATCGAACAATTGACATCGATGGTCAGCGTCCGATTGCCAAGAGCGATTTTGAAGATCACGAAATGATAGCTATAGACGGATTGCGACCAATTGACCCAAGTGATTTAGAAATTCAGGATACTCTCGACATTGATGGTCAACGTCCGATTGCTAAGAGCAACTATGAGGTTACAGGTACCCTTGACATCGATGGTCACCGTCCCATTACTTCAAATAATACAGAAAAGTCTGAAATTACAACAGATTATGTTGATTAAAATTTTTATTCGCTACGATACCACCCGGCTGGAATAACTTCAAAATCCCAGACATCTTGGAAAACGTATATGCGCTCTAGCATTTCTGATGGAGAAAGAGCATTTTGGGTGCCTTCTTTCCAATCTTTTCTATCAACAGTTCCCATCACTAGATAATCATTGCCAATAATTTTAGGATTTGATTGGATAAAACCAGCAGCCATTAATGACTCAATTTCCTGCTTTTTAGTAATGATTAGGTCGCAGTTTTCACAATATCTACACTGCTTGTTTAGGATAAAAAGCTGTTGAGGCTGGATATGAATCACAAGAGGAAATTTGCGAATTTTTGTTTTTGCATCACATTTGGGACATTTTGTAAATGCACTATCAGAATAGGGATTGAGAAAAAACCTATGTCGTTCTTTCTGCTTTTTATCTGATAATTTTTTGGAATTTTTTTTAGGCATAACTGATGTTTATCTGGTTGTTAAAAATCATAAAACTTACTCTGCAATAGATTTTAAATCTTCGAGAACGGCGCTTGCAGATTGATAGCGATCGCTAAAATGATAACGTACCATCTTATCCAGAATTGCGGCGAATTCTTCGCTAACTTGTGCTTGATAACGCCAGATAATATTGCCTGTTTCTGGATCTGGGTGGAGTTCCTGTGGCGGAATACCGGTCAGGGCTTGAATTCCGATTATCCCCAAGGCGTAAATATCACTACACAAGCGAGGATGTCCCGCAAATTGCTCTGGCGGTGCATAACCCCGCGTTCCAATAGCTACTGTTGCTAATTCTGTTTGCTCACTATTTGGTGGTTGCATTAACTTGACTGCACCAAAGTCAATCAATACCAACCGATGATCTTGAGCAGATCTAATAATATTAGCTGGTTTAATATCTCGATGAATCACGCGATGTTCATGTACAAATTCCAGTACTTCTAAGACACCTTTAAGCATCTGGATGACAACAGGTTCTTTCTGTAAACCCTGTACAGGTGGTAATTCCTCAGTTAATGTTTGCCCAGGGATATATTCTTCAACTAAATAGAATTCTTGATTATCTTCAAAATAAGCAAGCAGTTCGGGTATTTGATGATGTTTGCCTAAAGCTTCTAAAATTTCGGCTTCTGTATTAAATAACCTTCTGGCAACTTCCAAAAATTTGGTATCCCGACGTGCTGGCATTAGCTGTTTAACTACACAAGTTGGATTACCTGGTCGTTGAGTATCATGTGCTAAATAAGTGCAACCAAATCCACCAGAACCAAGGATTTTCGAGATTTGGTAACGTCCGCCCAAGAGAAAGTCACCAGTTATTTTTGGTGTCACTATTTTAGGAGTCTGGTGATGATGTTCCTCTTGAATTGTCGTGTCTACTTTACTTTCCTTTAAGAGAATATCTAACTGTTCAATTACCTCTTTTTGTTTTTCAACTTGCAGAATAATCAACTGATTTTGCTGCTGAGCCTGGTAGGTAGTGTAAGCTATGACACTAATACCAGTAATTACCAAAGTAAGAGTAGTTGGAACAAGAGGAACCCATCCGGAGAGAAAAAACAAACCAAAGCAGATACCCACCAAGGTAATTACGCTTATACTACCTACTACCACTAGTAGCAAAGGATGGCGCAACCACCATGCCAAACTACCGCCTATTAATGCCCAAGCCCATATCCAAAGAAATTCAGCCCAGTCAGGCCAGTCCCAAATTAGAGGTCTGCCATCTAACACATTACTGATGATTTGACTTGCTATCTGTGCATGAATTACTACAGCAGGTGTTCTAGCTGGTTGCTGTGGTGAAGCACTATAAGGTGTATATAAACCTGGATGAATACTGGCGGCAGTAGCACCAACAATTACTAAACGGTCTTTGATTTGATTAGGATTGACTTTATTTGTGAAGACATCTGTTAAAGTAACTTGCTGGGCGAAGTGACCAGGGTGACGGTAATTTAAGAGTAATTGGTAGCCTTGAGCATCCAAATGTTCATAGCTGCCGTAATTAGCTGTCAAAGTTGGAAAGATAGTTTTACCCACAGAAAAATGGTGTTTATCGGGAAAATCTAATTCAAAACCTGCTTTCTCTAAGTAAGTAATTGCTGCTAATGCTGCAAACGAAAATTCTGTTGTACATTTTTTATCTGTTTTTGTAGGGTGCGCAAATACCAATCCACGCCGAACAATTTGATCGTCCTCGTTATCAGAAATAAAATCGTTATAGCCGACATTATCTATAGGGAAGTTAGGTGGCGGTGGAATTTCTGGTCTGCTGATGCTACTCAATAAACAAGTAGCAATAATATTATTGCGATTTGGCATCCTAGCCGCTAAATTTTGTTGTGCTGGTCGGAAAACATTTAAGCCAATAACACGGGGTTGATATGATTCTAGTTTTTGTAGCAGCTTATTGATTGTATTATCTGATAACGGCCACTTCTCACGCTCTAGATCGTTTTCGGTAATTGTTACCAATAAAATCCGATTATCAGGCCCTTCTATAGGACGCGATCGCAGCATTTGATCGTAAACTTTTAATTCCCAAGACTGCAACCATTTCAGTTCGCGCACTCCCCATACTAAAGCTGTCACCCCTACGCTGGTGGCTAGAACGATTTGCATCCATTTCTTGGTAGGAGACGTGTCCCGATAACCCTGATCTTTTGTAAACGCGCCTCGGAGTTTTTGTAATATTCCACTAATCACAGGATTGCGGCAATAGCCTAAATTTGGTAGATGTTAAGGGCTTTGGGCTAAAAGTCGATGAACCCAAGCTTTATTTAATTTAGCAATTTACAGTGACAAGAGTAGAAAAGCTCAGTGTAAAATGACGCGGTGACAAGCCGAGCGAGATACAAAGAGAGTGATAAGTTGGATAACTTTGAGCCGATACATTTTGGTTGTGCAGCTATGGATGCAGGAGGTTAAGATTTGATACTTATTATCAGAGAGCGTGCAACTCTCGAACAAGTTGAGGAAATGCTGCAAACTTTGAGAGTGGCTTACGAGTCGATTATCAATATTCGCCTCAGTCAAAATAATCGCTCGATGATAATTCAAGACACTACAATAAGAGAACGTGTTACGCAAATTACTAAAAGTTTAATAGGTGGTTATGAACCAGAATTTAGATGAAAAACAAGCACGCTTTCAACGCGACAATATTTCAACTCGCTTAGGACATATCGCTGCCAATTTAGCACGTATTAAATCATTCTCTAATGTTGCTTATAAAGAAGCAGTATTCAGTGTAATTTTAGAAACCAAGTGGTTAATCGAATGGACAGCAGCAGAAATTGAACCAGAGCAAACTGAATAATTGGTTAATATTCAAGTTCAACTTGCTATGTGGGAATTAAGTTGGAATGATATTTGGTCGGATGAAAAATTGCGTACTGAAGTTGCAGAACAATCTGGTGTTTGGTCTCAAAAAGTATTAGATATGTCAGGCTTGCTGTCTGAATCCATAGCGCCAGTTCAGTAAAATTAGTTAACAACTTACTCCTCAATTTACAAGCACCAAGCAATCAAAAACGAAGCAGCAATATAGGCAAAAGCTTCTATTAAACCTGCACCCATATTTGGGATTTCCTGATTGACAATTTCATCAGAAATTTTTACGCCAGGTACTAACATTAAATCGGCTAACCAGCGAATTACTATCAACGAACCTAAGCAAAATAATAATACCAAACCATACTGAGTGAAACTAACAATCCAGTTCTCAAACTCAGATGCAAAGGCGACTCGCACAATATTACCAGTAGCAATAAGTAAACCTGCTAACGCCACACCAGCAGCCGGGTTATTGCGCTTTTCGATTTCTGCAAACACATTATATTTAGTAATTTTGGGATAGACAAAACTCACTATCACGAGTAATCCTAAACCAATTAACCAGCACACTAATGCTACTAACCAGCCACCACTTTCGCCTGCTAAAGCTGCACTTAAAATCAGTCCGTTGGCGATATGGTTTCCTGCTTCTACAGTAGCAGCGCCAACGTTACGGTCTTGGATGATTTCTCGTTCACAACTAAAGTGGCGCAAAATTAACCTATCACCTACCCATGCACCTGCTAACATTAATAAAATTACGGTTGCACCGTAGCTGACTAAATTTAGTGCTTTATCTTGCCAATTAACTGCACTTTGACCGAGAACGCCACCTAAA
Source organism: Nostoc sp. T09 (assembly GCF_002154695.1). Lineage (GTDB taxonomy): Bacteria > Cyanobacteriota > Cyanobacteriia > Cyanobacteriales > Nostocaceae > Aulosira. The sequence continues at coordinate 3,930 of NZ_MTAV01000042.1, read as the reverse complement.
GCAATTACAATACCAAAATAGTAACCCACTAAGGCAATAGCAACAGCAGGGTTATCTTTAACAAACAGTTCTAGATTCAATTCTATCCGCCGCCGAAACAGCTTTTGATAAGCTAACTGTCCCAGCCAAAATACGCCAAAACCTACTACTAACTCTAGTAAAACAACTCCTAATTGAGTGAGTCCATTAATAATTTTCTCGTTCATTTGCTACCACCTGCCAGGTTTTGGAATAAGCTAATTAGCGTATCAGCCAACTGGTCATAGAAGAAATAATCATGAGCGCCTATAGTAGTTATAGGTGTACCCCCAAACTGACTTTTAAATTGAGAAAATTTAGCATAACTATGATTTGGATCGTGGGTAAAACCATAGAAATCATAGAATTGACAACCTCGCAATTTTGCCCTTTGCATTGCATCCCAGTGTAAGCTGTAATTTGCCATGATTTTTGGGTGTGCTAAACTACGTCCACCATATAAATAAGTAGCAATATTACCGCAATATACAACTAAAATTGCTGCTATTATCTCGCCTTGCCAATGAGCTAAACCAATTTCTGCCATGTTAGATGCGAATAAAGTTTGGCAAAGATTGATAAAAAAGCCATAGGGTTCTCCAAAAAATTTCTGCCGTTGCACAGTTTCCCAAAACAAGTTATAAAATAAGGGAATTGTTTGGGAATTGCTGCTGAATTCTGTTTTGACACCGTAGCGTTGACTTAGCCCGATATTGTAGCGTCCTTTTGGCTTCATTGCTGCCAATATTTGGCTCGCATCTGGGCGTATATCGATTAATAAAGTTTCCGATGGTAGTAAGTCAGCAGGCGCACGGACAAAGTTTTTAATATAATCAGGTTTTGATTGCCATAGAGGTTCAATCCGCAGAGCGATCGCTCCTAATTTTTGTGCTAATTCCTTAGCTTTATTTAACAATAATTCTATCCCTTCCTCTGGCAAATTTTCTGGTAAAATTGGACCGCCAGGCGCAATTAATAAATTGGCTTTGTTGGAATGGGGATATAAATAATATATACATCCTCCTATTAATTGACTCTTTGCAAACAACCCATAGCGAAAGCTTTTATAACCCTCTATTTCTTTAAAATCTGCCCAACTACAAGTTTGCATAAAGCAACTGTGTTGGAGATTTTTCACCAGCAAATCCCAAGCATGATACTCTGCTATATTTAATTCTCTAAGAGTTAATTTTACATACTCTTTTTCCAATGAATTTTTTATAGCATTACTTATTTTCATGAATTATGTTATTCCTAGTATTTAACTATTAGTAGTTATATGTAAGATTTCTATTTTATTTTTTAAGTTGGATTTATTAGATCCCCGACTTCTTTAAAAAATCGGGGATCTGAAGCGATCTCATCTTTATTCATCTTTCGAGCCTGAGAATAAACTACTTAACCAGATTCCTGCGATGGTAGTCAATACAAAACCTGTAAATTTCTTACCAAAGCTTCCGTCATCAGTGGGATAACTGCTGCCACTACTAGTACTGCTGCTACTACCAGAATAGAAGCCTTTCGCAAATACTGAATCTGGTGCTACTAAATTTGCCATTAATAGCGTTACCGATAGCATGGCAATAAATTCAACAGTTTGAGGAGGTAGCTTGGCTAGCGGCTGATTAGAGTTAATTTTATCAGTTAATCTTTTCAAATCACTGGCAATTTGTGGCGGTAATTCCTGTGCTCTTGCTAACAGACTATTCAACAACTGTTTAATATCGATTTCTGCCAATAACTCTTTAATATTTGCCAGCCATGCTGATGTCATATTTTGACTATGGTAGCGATGACGCACGGGTAAATATCGATTTATATCTGGTAAATTTTCCTGTGCTGTTGGGTTAGAGTAAATATTTTCTATCCAAAACTTTGCTACTGATTCTAAATCTAGTAGATCGCTTTCACCGATTTCTGCTGTTACCTGTTCTTCAATATCCAAAAAATCAATACTGGCGTCAGATTGTAAGTCTAAATATTCTTGGTTAGATGTAGAATTCAATAGATAATAGAATAATTGAGGACTATCTAAAGTGTGAATCATTACTTCATGCCGAGATTCCGCGATGGCTCCGCCATAGCCTTCGGCTAACGCACTCTCAAATACAAAGGCGTTTGGTAGCTGGCTATGAGTTAAGGAATGTAAGTTATCTGGGAATTCAAGTGTTTCTATTTCATCTCGCCTAATTACTTGCGGTGATCCTAAAAAGAAACCCCAATTACCATAACCATGATCGGAAAATGAAGGGATAGTTAGGTGTAAAGGCTTTACTGTCAAATCTGCTGATAGCAGCGTTTGATATAAACACCAAAAACCTGTTGTACTCTTTTCTGGAGAAACGCCGTTAGTACAAATTACTCCCGAAGGTATCAAAAGACGATGGAGTTCTTGAAACCATTCACGACTGTATATCCTGGTGTCGTCTGAGGAATGGGGATAGGTAAAATCACAAATAATAACGTGATAGTAATCATTTGGCTGTTGGGAAACAAATTCAAATGCTTCTTGAGTATAGACAGTTACCTGATCTTCTTCTAAACTGCCCAGATTATAAGGTTTAAATACAGTTGTTGCTAGTTCTAAAACTTCTGGATTGTAATCAACTAAATCAATCTTTTGAATTTGCGTAAATCGTAATACATCCCTCGCTGCTAGTCCATCCCCACCACCACAAATCAGGACACGCAGTTGTGTTTGCGGAAATCTTTTACTGGCTAAAGCTATTGCTGGAATTACTAAATACTCATGATATATTGCCTCATCAGCAGTATCAAACTGCAAATCTCCATTTATATAAAAGGCAATACCGTCATCATGCTGTTCAATAAATAATGAATTAGGCATTTGCGATTTATCCAAATATCATCATTGAGATTCCCACAAGTAATAGCACTGCTGCTACTACAATCTGCAAAAAACGAGATATATTACTCATCCAGTTTTTCTCATTTCTTTCTTCTGATTTGTGAATATGGGAAAATTCATTGGGGTGCACTACCTTGCTAGTGTAAATTTCTAATTCATGCTCGGAAAAAGCTTCAATCGCTAAATTCATTTGATGCTCTTGATCCCAATAATCCCAAGTAATGCGAGATTGCTTTTCTCCATCTGTGTGATATTTACCTTCGGTTTGAGACTCGAAGTAATAATGCTTGTAAAAAAGTAGTAATTCAGGATATGGTTCTGCTTGGGATTGCATATTTTGCCATAGCCTGGGTACTATATTTTCTTGAGAATCTGGGAGGAGTAAGCGAGGATTTTTTAATGAGTTGGCAAGATACCAAGTTACAGAGACTGGTTTGTTATTAGGATCAAATTCTCTTAGTAAATAGTATTCAGAACCACCGTTGGAACTCAGCAACCACTCATCAGTTAAATACCCTTGGGGGTCTTGATATGTGCTGTAGTCTTCTATATGCCAATCGACACCATGATATCTAACGCGATCGCCTGGACGCAACTCCTGAAGTTGGGTTTGAGTAACAATAGCCACCATACAAGTTTAAATATAAGTAAATCGCAGCGCTTGTAAGCAGAAAGCAGTGGTAGAACCACTCTTGATTAAATCATTTTTACACTATTGCATTACTACACAGCTTTGAGGTCATAGTATTTACATAGTTTTTCTTTTGTACATAATTCATCATCTCGATCGCCAACTCAGTAATCAGTAGTCATTGGTCATTGGTCATTTATTAATTTCTCCCCTTCTGATTCGCAGTCGCCTGCGGAGGGAAAACGCCACTTGCTACCCTGCGGGAACGCTTACCCTAGCCTTCGGCAACCCCTACCCTGCGGGAAGGGCTACGCCCAACGGGGAACGGGAACGGCTCCGCCGAACAGCGAACAAGCCGGGAAACCCTTTCGGCAGTTCCTCCTGGGGGAGACCCCCAAGACCGGACTGCCTC
>NZ_MTAV01000041.1 GCF_002154695.1 Nostoc sp. T09 | reverse complement strand
CTGGGTTTCAGCTTTGAAGACAGTAGTTCATTTGTTCGCGTTGAAAGGGCTGGGTGGGCAGTGCCCACCGTTCGCTCAAACCCTTACTTTTACTTTCTACTTTGGACTTTAAACTCTTGAGTTGGCGTAGCGGTTACAAGAGTCCAATCATGTGCAGCAGTCCTCGACCAGTCACTAGCTCGATAATTAGGGCAATAAAGCCAAGCATAGCAATCCGACCATTCCAGACTTCGGCGCTCGTGGTTATACCCCATTCCCAACGCTCTTGGGGATACATTTTAACCCTCTTCTTCATCTGGGCAGCTTGAGAAAGCTTGAAACTCGGTTGTTTGAGCGCATCAATTACTAAATCTGCCAGCGCTCTAATAAATACTGGATGGGTATTGGGAGCAGGTACACGCCGGAAGTTATGAATTCCCGCTTCCTCGGCTACTTCGCGATACTCAATGTCAATTTCTTGCAGTGTCTCAATGTGTTCTGAGACAAAACTGATAGGTACGACAACTAAATCTTTGACACCTTGGGCCCCTAATTCTTTTAGTGCATCCTCCGTGTAAGGTTGAAGCCACTCTACAGGACCCACACGACTTTGATAAGCCAAGGTGTGGGCATTGGGACGATTGAGAGTACGCATAATCAGAACCGTACATTCCTCAATTTCTTGCTGGTAAGGGTCTCCTGCTTCTTCAACGTAGCTTTTAGGTACACCATGAGCGCTGAAGAAGATATGAACTTCATCGGGATTGGGAAATTCATCAAGTTCTTGGGCAATGAGTTCTGCCATTGCTTGGAGATAGCCCGATTGTTTATACCAGGAGGGAATGACTGTGTATTTAAGAGGTTGCAGTTTTGGGTCTTCTTGCCAAAGTTTTTCTAAAAGGCGGAAGCTGGAACCACTGGTACTGATGGAAAATTGGGGGTATAGGGGTAAAATTACTAAGCTTTCGATATTATCTTGAGTAAGCAGAGCGATCGCTTCTTCAGTATAAGGATGCCAGTAACGCATTCCCACATAGATATTAGCTTCTTGCCCCAGAGCGCTCAGCTGTTCTTTCAAAGCTTCACCTTGCGCTTCGGTGATGCGTCGCAGTGGGGAGCCACCCCCGATTTGCTTATAGTTTTCTTGAGATGTTTTAGTGCGCCGTGAAGCAATGAACCAAGCTAAGGGTCTTTGCAACCAACGAAATGGTAGGCGAATAATTTCTGGATCAGAAAACAGGTTAAACAAAAACGGACCAACATCTTCCAGCTTATCTGGACCACCGAGATTGAGTAATAAGACGCCTACACGACCCATAGCAGTTACTTTCCCCCAACCCTTTCAGTTTTTTTACTAATGTTAACAATATATCTTTATTAAATATAAAGGTTAACAGGACAGAAAGTTGTTATGGCAACAATTTTAAGAGACTGGAGTTATCGCTATCAGTGGCTGTATGACGGCATATCAGGTTTAGCGGCATTAAGTGTAGGCGGTGAAACTCGGTTTCGCCAACTAGCTTTGCATGGTTTAACAATCAACTCAGAGACTAAAATTTTAGATTTATGTTGTGGCAGTGGTCAATCAACACAATTTTTAGTGAAATATTCACAAAATGTAACAGGGTTGGATGCCTCTCCCTTATCTTTGAAACGGGCAAAGCAAAATGTGCCTAGCGCCTCCTATGTGGAAGCTTTTGCAGAAAATATGCCCTTTGTGGATGGTGAATTTGATGTAGTGCATACAAGTGTGGCACTGCACGAGATGGAAACTGAGCAATTGCACAAAATTATTACTGAGGTTTATCGAGTCCTCAAACCGGGTGGTGTGTTTACACTAGTAGATTTTCACGCTCCCACAAATCCTATATTCTGGCCTGGAGTTTCACTGTTTTTGCTGTTATTTGAGACCGACACAGCTTGGCAGCTATTAAAGACCGATTTAGCTGGGTTATTGGCAGAAATAGGGTTTGAAGTTAGTAAACCAAAGTTATATGCAGGTGGAAGTTTACAGGTGATTCATGCAAAAAAGTGAAAGATATCACCTAAATAATGGCAGGCATCCTGTCTATCCTATAAATAAAGTATGGATGTTTGAGAGTTGATGATTATGGCGTCGAACTTGCTAAGCATTGGCGCTAGTTCAAATGCAATAATGATTTATGCATTGGCTTATGCTGCTTGTCAATTTTATGAAGCAAAGCAGAATCCATTAAAAGAAAGCTAAACCCTAGCCTCCCTTTGCAGGCTTTGCCCGGCTAGCCGCACCCTTGAGGGTGACGGCTACCGTTAATTTGTTAGGTAATCATTACTGTCTCTTCAATAACTGCCGCCGCAGTACATCCAATGCTGCACATGCGCTGACATAGCGAATATAAGAGCGATTCCGTGTTGTTCCAAAGCGATACTCAAAACTGGCGACTTCATCTTTAGGCCCAGCTAAACCAATGTAAACCAAACCCACAGGCTTGGTGTCCGTTCCGCCAGTTGGGCCAGCAATACCAGTCACACCTAATCCCCAAGTGGTAGAGAGGCGGGTTTTTACTCCAACTGCCATTTGCTCTGCAACAGTAGCACTTACGGCTCCAAATTTAGCAAGGTCGTCTGGGTTCACTCCTAGCAAACCTATTTTCACGGAGTTATCATAAGAAATTACTCCGCCCCAAAAGTATTCAGAACTACCAGAAATATCAGTCAACATTTGTCCTAGCCCACCACCAGTGCAGGATTCTGCTACTGATAAGGTTTCTCCTGAAGCCTGCAATAACTTACCAACTACTGAAGCTAAAGTATCATTATCAACACCGTAATAATCTAAGCCAGCAATTTCTTTGATTTGTTTTTCAATAGGCGCAATCAAATCTTCTGCTGCTACTTCCGAAGCGGCTTTAGCAGAAATTCTGAGTCTGACTTCCCCAGTACCTGCATAAGGTGCAACTGTGGGGTTAGACAAATTAAAATAAGGGGCTACTTTTTCTGCCAAAGCAGATTCACCAATTCCCCAAAACCTTAAACTCCGGCTGTAAATAATTTCTTGTCCCCAGCCTTGGCTTTTGAGATAAGGTACTGCTGTTTCTTCCCACATCCGGTACATTTCAGATGGCACACCAGGAAAAGTAAAAATAGTTACATTAGGACGGGGTTGCCAGATAATGCCAGGTGCTGTACCTGTAGGGTTAGGCAAAATTTCTGCGCCTTGAGGAATCAAAGCTTGTTTGCGGTTACTAGGGGTCATAACCCGACCGCGTTGAGCAAATTTCTGAGCCATATCTTCGATGATTTCGGCACGTTCTACCAAAGGAACGCCAAAAAAATCAGCGATGGTTTCGCAGGTGAGGTCATCTGGCGTGGGACCAAGACCACCTGTAAAAATCAAAATTTGCGCTCTTGAGGTGGCAATTTCTATAACTTGCTTGAGTCGTTCGGGATTATCTCCTACCACTGTTTGATAATGGTGGGGAATACCTAGCTGAGCTAATTGTTTCGCTAGAAATTGCGCATTGCTGTTAAGAATATCTCCCAACAGCATTTCTGTACCAACACAAATAATTTCTGCACTCATCAGATTTTAGATTTGAGATTAAAGATTTTGTGGAAAGTTGAGTCAGTTTCTGGCAGGAGTTGACCAACCTAGCAAACTTTCCCAGACGGATTTTAGATTGAATCCAAAATTACAAATCTAAAATACTTGATTTTACCGAGAGAGTTTCCAAACTCGCCAGATAGCGAAACTGAGCAGTGAAGTTCCAGCACAGGCGTAAGCAATACCACTAGGTATGCCAGCAATAGCCAATGCTAAACTGCCAACCCATAAAGTTAAAGAATAAATAAATAAAACGGTCCAGCGATGAGATAAACCAGCCTTGAGTAGTCTGTGGTGGAGATGGCTTTTATCTGCTGTAAATGGAGATTTGCCGCGTCGCAGTCGCGCTAAAATCACTGCTGACATATCTACAATCGGTACGGCAAGAATCAGGTAAGGCAATAATACAGCTGTGAAAGCCGGGATTTTTACCAGACCAATTACACCTACAGACGCTAAGGTGAATCCCATAAAATAAGCCCCGCCATCTCCCATAAAGATTTGAGCAGGGTTGAAATTATAGCGGAGAAATCCCAGTGCAGCACCGGCAAGGGCTGCGGCAATTAAGGCTGCTGCTGATTGGTGCATAAACAGTGCCACAACTAGCATTACCATAGCGGCAATTCCCGATACCCCAGCCGCTAATCCATCTAAACCGTCAATCCAATTAATGGCATTGACCATTCCTACCAGCCAAATGACTGTAATCGGTAAACTCAGCCAGTCCAGGTCAACAATCCCGACTGTGGGAACAGTAATAAAATCTATACTTACGCCTGCTTTCCATGCACCAGCTGCCACAATCATTTGCATCAACAGACGTGACAGGGGTGACAAGTTAAGCAAATCGTCGGCTAAACCAATCAGAAAAAAGCCGAGACCACCCAAGGTGACACCCCAAATTTGCCATTCTTTTTCCGGCGGCAGACTGCCAAATCCACCTAACCACCAGACAATTAGTAGAGAGGTTATAGTCCCTGCGAAAATCGAAACTCCTCCCAAGCGGACCATTGGGCGTTGATGGACTTTGCGTCCACCAGGTTGATCTACACGTCCACTTTTGATCCCAATGTTTTTGACATCTGGCGTAGTCCAGAGAACGACTACGGCGGCTACTAAAAAAGAAATCAGATGATAAATCTGGGGAGGCATCTGTATTTTCAAAAAGTAATTTGTAAGACAAAAATCTGCTGAGGGATTTTTCTACCTAGATCTACTAAATGTGAGTCATTGATCAGCATAGAACTGGCATTGGCAGGAGAGTGACAAGGAGCAGGGGGGATAAGGGAGACAAGGGAGAAAGAATTATTGACTCTTGACTCTTGCCTATTGCCTTTTGACCTATACCCCATGCCCCATGTCCTATGCTAGAGCTGGTACGGGAATCTCTAGATGAGAGTATAGGGGGAAGCGATCGCATAATGCCGCTACCCGTCGCCGACAATCAGCAGCAACTTCCTCGGAGTCTGGAGATAGTAAGCGATCGGCAATAATATTTCCAATCTCTGTAAACTCTACTTCTCCTAGCCCCCTAGTTGTCATGGCTGGCGAACCTAACCTCAGACCGCTGGTAACAAATGGTGACTGCGGATCGAAGGGAACTGTATTTTTGTTAGCGGTAATATTTACGCCACTCACCAGCTGATCTGCTTGCTTACCTGTCAGTCCGATAGACCGCAAATCTACTAACATTAAGTGGTTATCAGTACCATCTGATACTAGCTTTAACCCCCGATTTTGCAGTTGAGTTGCCAGAGCACGGGCATTGTCAATCACTTGCGCAGAATATGTTTTAAACTCAGGCTTGAGAGCTTCGCCAAAAGCTACTGCTTTACCAGCAATCACATGTTCTAATGGACCGCCCTGAGTTCCGGGGAAAACAGATTTATCGAACTTTTTACCGAGTTCGGCGTCGCGGGTCAAAATTAAACCGCCACGAGGACCACGTAGGGTTTTATGGGTAGTTGTAGTTACCACATCGCAATAAGGTATGGGGTCGGGATGAAGACCAGTAGCGACCAAACCAGCAATGTGGGCAATATCTGCTAGCAGATAAGCACCGATTTCATCGGCGATACTGCGGAACTTTTCAAAGTCAATAATTCGGGGATAAGCGGAATAACCACAAATCAGTAGCTTAGGACGCTCCCTTAACGCCAGATCCCGAATTTGCTCATAGTCTAGTTGTTCTGTTTGTTCGCTAACGCCGTAATGGCTAACTTTGAACCACTTCCCCGACACATTCACAGGTGAACCGTGGGTAAGATGCCCACCATGAGACAAATCCATCCCCATAATTTTGTCGCCTGGTTCTAACAGTGTTAAGAACACGGCAAAATTCGCTTGAGCACCAGAATGAGGTTGGACATTCGCATGAGCAGCACCAAAAAGCTGTTTAGCACGGTTAATCGCTAACTGCTCAACTTTGTCAATAAATTCACAACCGCCATAGTAGCGTTTACCAGGTAGGCCTTCGGCATATTTATTTGTGAGTACAGAACCTTGCGCTGCTAATACAGCCGCTGAGGTAAAGTTTTCACTAGCAATCAACTCCAAATGGTCACGTTGACGCTGTAGTTCTTGATTAAGTAGCTCCGCGATCGCGGGGTCGCTAGAGGCTAGAAAGTCTGAATTAGTCTTTGTCACTTCCGCTATCCTTAGAGAAATTTGCACAACAGTTAATTTTGGCTGGGTGTCTTACCTACGTGACAGTCCACAGTCAATAGTACATATTTAGTCTATAGTTCAATGGCTTTTGACGATTACCAACTTATTTATTATCAGACGCCAGTTCGAGACTGTATAAAAACCCAGAATCAAAGGTTTCTAATTTTTTTAATTTAGAATACCTTATGCCAATATATGTATTACTTTTTACTAAAAAAACTCTTCTCTACTATATACAACATACAATAAATTTAGAGTCTACTGTGGCAATTTTGTTTGAGTTGCGACGCCTGTATATTGTCGAGGTGCTTCTTCTCAAAACTCCTCCCTTGCTCTTAAGCGCTAAGCGATCGCCCACATTTTGCCCAAGAGACCTCAGAGGTTACTTTTAGGCGTTCATTGCCATCCCGAATCACAATCCACTTTTCCCAAATTCTAGACTGAGCAAAGCTGGAACATCTAGTAATTCTGCGGCTGGGGCGTCTAAAAAGCCGATTCTCCCCTAAGTGAAATTGTGGGTCATAGTGAGAATTTACAGGAGGGATGGGATGCTAGTCATTTTAATGGAAAATCAAATCCTTGCCCCTGGGAAGGTTTGCCAGTCTTGTCTACTAGCTGATCAAAGTGGTCAACCACGTTGGAGTCAAGGTCAACTGCGTTGTGGTCAACAAGTACGCAAACTCACCGAACAGCAGCCAGAGCAGTATGAGTGTATGATGGGTTTTCTCATTGCCAATATAGAATAAGAGGATTTGCTAGCAAGACCAGGTAACTGCGTTATCCTAGGCTCAAGTAACTGTTGAACTTTATCCACAGGAGAACTCACCATGTCTTGGCGCGGGTCTACAACGGTTTCGGACCGTATTCTTGCTTGCTTACCTTATTTACTGCCCTTAATTGATGGGCTGATGTTTGGTTATGTATCCTTATTAAGACAATTTCCGGAGCTGCAAGTTCTATTTTTGCCCCTTGGGCCTATCGTTGCCATTTACGCTAGCTTAGGACAATTTGGGCAATTGATTGTTTTCTTTGCCTTATTCTTTTTGGTAGTTAGAAATGAAAAAATCATTCATTTCATTCGTTTTAATACTATGCAGGCAATCCTTTTAGATATTATTGTGTTTTTGTGCAGCATAGTTTTGCGGGTTGTAGCACTCCCTGGTGTAGATTTTGCAGTTCAAACTGTAGCCAGCACAATCTTTCTCGGTCTAGTAGCAGCAATAGTATATTCTGTTGCTCAGTCTCTTATGGGGCGTTACGCAGAAATTCCAGCAATTTCTGATGCTGTTTATATGCAAGTGCGGTAGTAATTAACGAGCTGCCACAGTGTTTTCTAGGCGACCAATGCCTTCAATTTCTACACGGACGCGATCGCCTAGCTGCAAGCAACCGACTCCCTCTGGTGTACCAGTGAGTATCACATCTCCTGGCAGCAGCGTCATTACCTGACTAATATAGGACACTAAAAAATCGGGAGCAAATACCATCTGATCGATACAGGTAGATTGCACAGGATTAGCATCCTCATTCAAAAAAGTCTGCAATCTCGCACCCGGATTTAATTCTCTGACGATCCAAGGACCCAAAGGACAAAATGTATCAAAACCTTTGGCTCGCGTCCATTGACCATCTTTTTTTTGTAAATCCCGCGCTGTCACATCATTAGCAATGGTATAACCCCAAATTTTGGTTTGGGCTTCCTCTGGGGTACAGTCACTAGTGCGATCGCCAATGATCAGCGCTAATTCGCCTTCGTAGTCTACCCGTTGTGACAGGTGAGGATATTTAATTTCTGTCTCAGAGGCAACAATAGATGTAGGTGGTTTGAGAAAGATCAGTGGTTCACTCGGTACGGGAGTCCCCATTTCTGCTGCATGATCTGCATAATTCTTGCCCACCGCTACAATTTTTGAGGGAGCACAAGGAGCCAGAATGTGATAGTTGTCTGGTTCCAATATTAAGTCTGTAGGTTGTCCCTGTAACCAGGGCGGAGCATCTAGTACCTGGACATTAAGGGATAGTTGTAATAACCCATAGTAAATCTGTCCTTCCTGATTTTGAACTCGCACATAGCGCTGCGCCATAACCTTGATTAATATCCTTTTGGATGCAATTGAAAGCTGTTAGCTGGTAGCAACCGTGAGTTAGCTTTTGAAAAATCAGTAGAGCCAACATGCAACGGTAGAGCCTCGAGCCTGAAACCGATAGCTAGTAAGACTTGGCGGTTGACAGCCCAAAACTCGATTCCCCTTTTGTAATTCAATCCCAGGGTTAACTTAACTGCCTGTGTTGTCACCCAGCAACTTCCCGTCAGGGTAGTGCTAAAGCTGCTCATGCGGCTGCTAAATATCAGAAGTCAGGGGGGTAGCTTCTTTTTAGAGATTGAAACTTTGGCGGATTTGGCTCAAGATTCAAATTAAAAACTGGTAAGATTATAGTTCCTTGTTGCTTCAGATGTTGATTGGTACTGAGATAGCTCTCATCGATACTGTATAAATTAGCATCAGCAGCCACTCTGTCCATAAGGAGACTAAAGTTCATGTCGATAGTTTACGAAACAATGTACATCCTGCGTCCCGATCTAGGAGACGAACAGGTAGAGCAAGCGGTTAATAAATATCAGAACTTGCTTAAAGAACACGGTGCTGAAGATATCCAAATTCAAAATCGTGGGAAGCGTCGTCTGGCTTATGAAATTAAAAAGCACCGGGATGGCATTTACATTCAATTCAACTATACTGGTCCTGGAACTGCGATCGCCCCTGTAGAAAGGGCAATGCGTTTGAGCGAAGAAGTAATTCGCTACCTAACAATTAAACAGGAAGTCCACGAAGAAAAAGCTGCTCAAGTGGCTGCAACCGCTTAAGCAAGTTCTGAGTGCATTCAGTGTTGAGGTCTTACTACTCAGCACTGAAAACTGGGTAAGATAAAACTTATAAAAAAATGTGCCTTTTTTCTTCCTATCTTGGCTAGTAATGCTAAATTAACAACTACTTGCCAAAAGCATTATGACCGCAGTTATACGTAAAAGTGGACAAGATTCTGAATGGGAGCTGTAAGCCACTGTGAGCCAATCTGATACATCCAACATCCAAGCTCTCTCTACTGAAGTAACGCAACTGCGCCAAGAGTTGCAACTTCGTGACCAATTAGTACAACAGTTATCTCAAGAACTCTTCCGACTGGTTAAGGGTAATACTAGTTTTATTCCTCAAAAATCGGAGTCGGAGCCAGATCTGAAGCAGCTGCAGGCTTTGCAAGAACAATTGCAAGCTGTCGAGCAACAGGTAACATTCTACCAAGAGCAAATTACCGCGCGTGACGCTGAAATTTACCAATTGCGGCAAACAGTTCAGGAATTAACCGATCGCAGCCGCATGTTGGAACAAGTAGTACAGGAGTTACCGCAAATTTACCGTCGGAAGTTTGAGGAGCGTATGGCTCCAGTGCGAGAAAAAGTAGCAATACTACAACGAGAAAATCGGCAACTGCAAGCAGAACTGCAAAGTGTCAGTTATCGTTTAGCGCTGAAAAGCCGTAATGCCAATCATAGTGGCATCGATCTGCCCAGTTTTCCCCGTCCAACATCTGAGGAAACTAGTATTTCTCCTGTACCTAATAGTTAAAACTAATTTTAAATTTTCCTAACAGTTGAGCCAGTTGCTTGCCAAGATGAAGAGCTATTGCAGCCAATTTTAGTATTGCTGCCAGGTTTCTTTAATGTAAGCGCCTGGTATCATCTGTGCTAACTTTTCGTGAATAACGCTCATAAACTACATATAAAACAACCTTCCTTACAATAGAAGAATTAAAAACGGGAAATCCTCGAAATAAACCTGACATCAGGCATGATAGTGTCGATAAAAAAAGCTTCAGCTAAACTCTGTACAATAAATTATTAGTCCTTACGGCATCTCCTTCACCATACCAATAAATGTCAGATCAACCTGCACTTCTAATCGAACTGCTCCGTGCGGCGTACGCAGCCTTCAACGCGCGAGACATTGACGCTACCCTTGCCTTCATGACTCCGGACGTGGTTTGGCCGAGAGCGTTCAAAGGCGGTTTTGTCTGTGGGCCTGAAGAAGTTCGCGCTTACTGGACGGAGCAATGGAGCGAGATCAATGGGCACGTCGAGCCGCAAACCTTTTACTTGGAGGAGGGCGGGCGCATTTTGGTCGATGTGCATCAGGTCGTGCGTGACTTAGCTGGAGCAGTTCTTGCCGATGAGCACGTGGGCCATCGATTCACCTTTGAACACGGCTTGATTCAAGCTATGGAAGTCTGTCCACTTCCATCGTCCACCCCAAAGGACTAACAACGCGCAAAGAACGAACAAGCATCGACGGGCAGCCTTCTTCTGTATCCGGGATGAAGTAAGCATCCGTACAGAAAGTTACGCGCTTGGATTTGATGAGCCGCTTTTAACCCAAGTGATCGCCACGGAGAAACCTGTACCAATTGAAGCATGGTAAGAATTTTGCCAATATTTTTGATTTTATTTTCTTATCCCGGTTTTCTGTTCCGTTGCTACTCGCACCCCTAAACCGAAACAAAAACCTCTCTTTTTAGTGAGAGAGGTTTCTAAACTACGACACACGCTCATACTTTTTCTCTAGCCTCTTTTAATTTTGCTACTCAGGCACCAATTTGATGGGGCAGAAAGCAAAGCGTAACAATCTATTTTGCTATAAGTCAATATATAAGCCCCAAGGGCAACTGCCCTTAAGGGATTGTAAATTTACAGAAGCTATATGATCACCAGTCTGATATTGTTAATGATGGTGAGGTGATTGTAATCGAGGAAATTATTAAAAATTACTAAAATTGCTTGGCCTCACCATGCATTTCTAGATAAAAAGACAGATTCACCCCGCTAGTACCAGCCTGTTATCGTTGGCAATAGTGAGGACATCTTCATAGGTACGAAAGATTTCAAATACTGAATCCAGTTGAGTCAGTTCCAAAATCAACCGGACAGGTGCTTTGACATTGCAAAGAACCAAGCGGCAACCGCTATGGCGTGCAGCTTTCAATCCTTTTACCAACGAGACTAAGCCAGAACTATCCATGAAATCTACTGCTGCTAAGTCGATTACCCAGAGTTGGTAAGGCTGTGGTATTACTTTAGCCATTTCGTTACTTAAGGCGATTCCACCTTGTAAGTCTATGCTGCCTTGAGGTTTAAACAAAACCACTTGAGCTTTCTGTTTCAGAGTCATGAATTTCACTGAATTAATTGCAACACTATAACAGAAAACAAAAAATTGGCATTAATACTGTGTTTGGTTTGCAACAAGTAATTACTGTGTTATTTAAACAACAAAGAAATTACAGCAGTGCAGTTGAAACAAGTTTTTTCAGTATTCATGCCGTATAATTTGTCTTAACTTTCTCAATATAGGCATAAGCTCCTAAGAATGGCAGTAGCTTATGTATCTTTTACAAGATTTTTATATTTATTAGGATTTTGATAAATTTTTTATAAAAAGATTATACTTATTCTTCAGTAACTATACGGTTGTGTTAATAGCTTATAAAGAAGTCCCTGTCAATCCTCCACAATTAATAGTTAGTATAGACTAGAAGCTATGTACTCCCATGAGTGGCTTGATTGACACCCCACCCAAAAAGGAGCAAAGATTATAGTACAAGTAAAAATTTGTAAAGGCGGCGGTGCGGAATGTCTCTTGAGTTGATTTCACTAGAAAACATCCAGGAATTCGCCCACCATTATGGTTATTGGGCAATTTTTTTGGGAATTTTGCTAGAAAATTTAGGCATTCCCCTTCCTGGTGAAACCGTAACCCTTGTAGGCGGGTTTCTAGCTGGCAGTAATGAACTTAATTACTGGCTGGTGCTTGGGGACGCCGTTGCAGGTGCCGCAATTGGTGGTACGTGTGGTTATTGGATTGGTAGGCTCGGTGGTTGGAGTTTCTTACTACAAATTGGTAAGTTATTCCGGATATCTGAGGAAAAACTACTAAATATTAAAGCGCAATTTAGTGAGAATGCTGTTAAAGCTGTATTTTTTGGACGCTTTTTCGCGTTCCTACGAATATTTGCTGCGCCACTAGCTGGTATAGCCGAGATGCCTTTTGGAAAATTCTTTGTGTATAACTTAGCAGGCGCAAGTGCTTGGGCAAGCGTGATGGTAACATTAGCTTTCTTTGCAGGAAGAGTTGTTTCTTTAGAACAATTGGTTTCCTGGGTTAGCCATTTTGCGATCGCAGCCTTACTGATTTTGGTTGCTGTAATCGTTGTGCCCATATGGTTAGAGTCTCGCCAAGTCAAGCGTGCGGCGGGAGAATAAAAAAGTAAAAAATAAAAGGCAAAAGTGACAAATCCTATTTTTGTACTTTTGCCTTTTTATTTTTGCCTTTACCTAGTGTGTTGGGCCCAAATGCGAGTTGGTAAACCCCAAACGTAAATAAAGCCTTCAGCTGCCTTGTGATCGAATTTATCTTCAGCACCGTAGGTTGCCAAGTCAGGGGTATAAAGAGAGTTATTACTCCAACGCCCGACTAAGGTGGCATTACCCTTAAAAAGTTTTACCCGTACAGTACCAGAAACTCGTTCTTGTGTCTTTTGAATAAACCCATCCAAGGCTGCTTTCAGTGGACTGTACCACAAACCGTTGTAGACCAATTGGGTATAAGTCTCTTCAATACCACGCTTGTAGTGACTGACATCTGCTGTCAGAGTTAAGCTTTCTAAATCTCGGTGTGCTTGAATTAACAGCACCATCGCAGGTGATTCGTAGATTTCCCGCGATTTGATGCCCACCAAGCGGTTTTCGATCATATCAATCCGCCCAATGCCATGATTTCCTGCGATCTGATTGAGTTGTTCAATTAGATCAACTGGAGTTTTTGCTACACCGTTGAGAGTTGTAGGAATACCATGTTGGAAACCAATTTCGATGTACTCGGGCTGATCGGGAGTATCCGCGATCGCCTTAGTCATCTGATAAATTTCTTCTGGTGGTTCAGCAGCTGGATCTTCCAGCACCCCCGCTTCAATACTACGACCGAGTAAATTCTTATCAATGCTGTAAGGAGAAGATTTTTTTACTGGTGTGGGGATACCATAACGTTCACCGTAGGCAATGGTTTCCTCACGACTCATTCCCCATTCCCGTGCTGGTGCGAGGATTTTAAGATTAGGATTTAGGGCCGCACAGGAGACATCAAAGCGTACCTGATCGTTACCCTTGCCAGTACAACCGTGAGCGATCGCATCAGCATTATATTTTTGGGCTGTTTCTACTAATATCTTGGCAATTAGTGGACGGGCAAGTGCAGTTCCTAAAGGATAACGATTTTCATAGAGGGCGTTAGCTTGAATCGCTGCAAAGGCGTAATCTTTAACGAAGCTTTCTTTTACATCCGCCACAAGGGATTCACTTGCACCCGATTTTAGAGCTTTTTCTCGAACTGGTTCTAATTCATCTCCTTGGCCTAAATCTGCTGCTAGCGCAATCACCTCTTCTACACCCCACTCCTCCTTGAGGTAGGGAATACAAACAGAGGTATCCACTCCACCAGAATATGCCAGGACAACCTTTTTAGCGCGACCCATTAGTTTCTCCACTTAGGAAACAAAGAATGAGTCATTATTATATCTAACTAATACACGTATATTTTATCTAGTATTCAAACAATGAAGAAATTAACTACAAATGCTTATATAGCGCTTCTATTTGATTTATTAACTTACTCGTAGAGGTAAGTAATAGGCAATAGACAATAGGCAATAGATTTTTTTAATAATAATTTAGGATTGCTATATAAACAGCTATTTAAATTAATTTATTGCTGATTATAATCGTATTTATTAAATAATTGTCAGGGTTTGCTTATAAAGCAATTGCTTTTAAAAGTAACGTGAGTTATACCTAATAGCAATCTGTGTAGGAGTTGTGAAATTACTTTTTAAGTCAGGGAACAGGCAAGAAGGATGTACAAATTTACCTGGTTTTTTGACAAATGAAATAGGACTGCTATAGAAAACGAACTATCTTTGATAATATTGGTGGTGCGTTGGGCGTTCCGCCATCAAGCATTCCACTATTTGGTGAATCGAGGCGATCACAATATTTTTTGTACCATAATTTTTAAATTGAAATACTTCTCTTCTTATCAGCAAGAGGAGAAGTTTTAAGTTAAGTATAATTCTTGTAATTTAGTCAAATCAAAGCTGTGCTAATCTTTGTAAAAATCTTTATGCTGTTACTAAGGTAGGTTGTGGCGTAAACATTTTCAGAGTTTTTGGTTGAGTTGTAAATTTCAAGTATTGATTTGCCTAATATAGCGATGCCCAAACGGTTATTTAACTCTCCCAAAGCGGACATATTGGTATCTGCCAGGGATATAAAGTTCGGAGCGTGACTAAAGATTCTACAGCATTACAGGGAGCAAATGCAGTTCCCTGCGATTTGATTTTGCTGCTGCTTTTTTGGCTGTTTTTATGCAGGCGCAGTTGCGGTTCTGGCTTATTCTCTGCGTCTCAATCAATCTGTCTCACGATTACAAGCGATCGCTACTCAAGCAGTTTTAGCCCACATCCAGACACAGTTGCAGGAGTTTGCAGATTTGCAAGCGCTACAATGGCAAGCTACCGGCAATCTAAATCGCAACTGGACGCAGGATTGACAAAGAGTCAAAGTCAGTAGTGATACCCTCGCCTTCTTACAATACACTTACGGCTCTACCTCGATACCAAAAGCTGTCATGATTACCCACGGTAATTTACTGCACAGCTAGAATACGACTTGGTGCATTAACTCTATTTGTCATCTCTGCGGTACTCGTGCTTTTGATACCAAAGAAAAGAGTACAAATAATCTTTGGCTGGCTGTGCTTACTTTTGGCGAATCTTGGCACAACAATAATCATGCTTTTCAAAACTCAGCCAAGTTGCAATGGTGAGAAATTGATTTTGGCTATTGAGTAATTGTGATATTGCAAAGTCTGGGTTTACTTTGGGATGTGAATAAACCTACACCTGAAATGATCCAATCAAAGAGCGTGCGATCGCTCATGGCGTTTCACTTTACAGTTAACACATTTAGGATTGCTAGATATCTACACACTAGCTTGCCTAAATGTATTCAACAAGAGCGATCGCATAATTCAAAGGTGGGACTATGCCCACCCTGTTGACTAAGATTCCAGTGCTTCTGCTGTCTTTTTGTGATCCAACTTGAGAATTAAAACTCCCAAGGGTGGCAGACATAAATCCAGCGAATAGGGACGATTGTGCAACGACCAATCATCAGTCCACTTACCGCCTAAGTTACCCATGTTGCTACCACCATACTGACGGGCATCACTATTAAATAACTCAGTATAAAAACCCTTTTCTGGTACTCCTATGCGGTAATGGGAATGAGGTTGAGGTGTGAAGTTGCAAACCACAACAACAAAATTCTCAGAATCCTTGTCACGGCGGACAAAGGAAACCACACTATGACGGTTGTCGCTACAGTCAATCCACTCAAATCCCGGCTCAGCAAAATCTTGGGTATATAAAGCTGGTTCACTGCGATAGAGATGGTTCAGCTCATGGAAAAACTGTTTTAACTGTTGGTGTGGCTCGTATTGCAATAATTGCCACTCTAAATCGCCCCAGACATTCCACTCACTCCACTGCCCAAACTCCATGCTCATAAACATGGTTTTCTTACCTGGGTGAGCGAACATATAGGTAAACAAACAACGCACATTAGCTAACTTCTGCCATGTATCCCCTGGCATTTTACCAATCATATTGCTCTTCCCATGCACCACTTCATCGTGGGACAGAGCCAGCATAAAGTTCTCGCTGTGGTTGTACCACATACTAAAGGTGATGTTGTTTTGGTGGAATTGACGGAACCAAGGGTCCATGCTGAAGTAGTCCAGCATATCGTGCATCCAGCCCATATTCCACTTTAAGTTGAAACCTAGACCGCCTGTATAGGTAGGCCAAGATACCATCGGCCAAGAGGTAGATTCTTCAGCAATTGAAAGAGCGCCAGGGAAATAGCTGAAAATTAGATAATTTACCTGACGCAGAAAATCTGCTGCGTCCAGGTTTTCTCTGCCGCCGTACTGGTTGGGTAGCCATTCTCCTGGTTTACGGCAATAGTCAAGGTAGAGCATCGAAGCCACAGCATCGACGCGCATACCGTCAATGTGGTACTTGTCAAACCAAAAGAGCGCATTTGCTGCTAGGAAATTACGGACTTCGTGGCGTGAGTAGTTAAATACCAGAGTTCCCCATTCTTTATGTTCGCCTTTGCGAGGATCTGCATGTTCGTACAGGTGACTACCATCGAAGAAGGCTAAACCATGACCATCTTTAGGGAAGTGCCCAGGAACCCAATCCACAATTACGCCGATACCATTTTGATGACATTGGTCAACAAAATACATGAAATCTTGGGCACTACCAAAACGGGACGTAGGAGCAAAGTAGCCAGTTACTTGATAACCCCAAGATCCATCAAAGGGATGCTCTGCAATGGGTAACAGTTCAACATGGGTGTAACCCAACTCTTTAACGTAAGGGATCAGTCTATCTGCTAATTCCCGGTAGGTAAGGAAGCGTGCGCCGGGTTTAAGTTCGGAAACAATAACTACAGGCTCAGTTTCGCCATTGGGCAGTTTAGGTGGTTCGGAACTAGAAGCGTGTAACCAAGAGCCTAAATGCACTTCATAAACTGAAACTGGCTGGGTGAGGGGATCGGTGTGTCGCCGTTTTTCTAACCAATCTTGATCGCTCCAAGTGTAAGCATTTAAATCGGTAACAATTGATGCTGTTTTCGGGCGAGGTTCCTGCTGGAAACCGTAGGGATCGGATTTTTCGTAAATGTGACCTTCAAAATTTTTGATTTCATATTTGTAATGCTCTCCCACTCCTAATTCAGGAATAAACAATTCCCAAATGCCAGTGGGACCCTTACGCATCTGGTGTTGGCGTCCATCCCAGTGATTGAAATCTCCCAACACAGAAACGTTACGAGCATTGGGTGCCCAAACGGCAAAGTAAACGCCTTTAACGCTGCCTACTTCTGTCAGGTGCGCGCCTAGTTTTTCGTAAATCCGGTGGTGGTTCCCCTCACTAAACAAATGCAAGTCAAAGTCTGTCAGCCCTGGAGAACGGAAGGCGTAAGGATCATAGGTGACGCGCTCGTGCTCTCCTTCTTTAATTCTTAACTGATAGTTTGCCAGTTCTGCTGTTTCAATTGTGCATTCAAAAAAGTGGGGATGATGCACTGTTTGCATCGGATATTCTTTACGTTCTTGAGGAATCACTACCCACGCAGCGCTTGCATTTGGTAGATAGGCTCGCACAGCCCAGACATTTTTGCCATTCTGTTCTATGAGATGAGAACCCAGTATTTCAAAGGGATCTTGATGTTGATTCCAAACGATGCTGTTAACCTGTTCAGGGGCGATCGTGGTGATGGACATTAAAGCTACCTACGTGAAATAAGGTGATTGACTAAATTTACTTTTGTAATATGTATATATATTCTTTACATTTATTTGCAATTTTGTCGCCACCGTTATCCTACCTCAGAAATGATGAACTAGTGCCTGATGAAGGAAAAAGCGAGCAGGAAGTAATAATTAATGATAAATGCCAAATGAATCTTGACTCTTGACAAATGTCCAATTTGTCAGATTCCTAAAAATGGGAAAAGCTGAAGCAAAGCCTTACGTATTCGCAGCAAAAAAATCTGGTCTCTGATTTTAGGATCTAGTTTGCGTGGTGGGCTAACTTGCAGTTGCTCTTGCAATTCTGCGTATTGGGCGGCAGTTAATGGCTTACCATCTATAGGCGATCGCGCTTCTACAATTATCTCTGTCCGTAAGATTTCTTCTGGAAGATCCTCTGGCGGTGGTAATGCCATAACTGCTGTCTTCAGATGGCTAGTCAATCCCACTACAATGCTAATGCTGATGCTTAAAACAAAAAATCTTATCCGCTTCATCGCTACCCTTTAGAGTTCTGAGTCCAGATCGCCATAAACTGGGTTCGATATAACTTAGGTTTGTTCTCTATCCAACCTACCTTAGTATGTTCGATCCCTATCAATGAATAGGTGGACTAATTGCAATATTTTTTGGGAGTTTTAAATATGAGTGTAATATTTTAGTTTGCTTATAGCACAGAACCAAGAGGGCTTAACGATAATATTGACAGAAATTTTCAACTGAATAGATCACAAATCTCATCACAATCTCATCCTAGTCAAGCAATGCAGACTAGAGTAGGGTGGCAGAAATTACAAGCCACTAGCAAAAGGTTAAAAAAGTAACAAATTTCTTGCTCAAATATTTTTAGGCGCTCACAGCATAAGGACACTTGGTAACAGTGCTAGCTGTCTTTACCAGTGTCCTCTATCGTGCTGTCTGAATTAAACAGATACTTAAGTATCCTCAAGTTTGCGTTAGCAACAGCAGATTCCTTAGATCTTATGTCCCCACCAATTTTACCAAGGCATATGGTGAGGACTGCTGTTAGTAACCTAGCTATAACTAGGGTGTTTTTGTAGGGGAAGGAGTTGCAGTCCCAGTAGCTTTAGGAGTTGCAGTCCCAGTAGCTTTAGGAGTTGCAGTCCCAGTAGCTCCAGGAGTTGCAGTCCCAGTAGCAGCAGGGCTAGGGGAGCGAGTAGCAGGGGCCCCAGTATCAGTTGGTTCACCTGTAGCTGCTGGGCTGCTGGTGGAACCGCCAGTACCACCAGGTTCACCACCACCTTCGCAGGCTCCAAGAATTCCAGCCAGACTTAACATGAGAGCCAAACCAAAAATTTTTGTTTTCATAACTCCTCTTTCACCAATTGTGGCAAGAACAAATTTTCACCTGATGAATACGATACCTTATTTGTTGCTTTTTTTTAAAATGCTTTCAGGCATAGATATTAAAGGCAATGTAAAAGATTTTTTATCACAGTAGCAATATCCAGGAGCTATAATAATGAGCTTCTCTTAACTCAAGAAAAATCTAACTTAATCACTAAAGCTCAGATTTTTTAAACTCATCTCCTTAATTTTAGGATATTGCCGGTTACTAAAGGGTATGATCCCTTAACCACTTCAGTGTCTGATGTAGATGTTGAAAAGAAAGTACTCTAAACAGAAGTGGCAGAAGAACTCGCAAGAGCGTTTCCCAAGTCATGGGTATAGGTAATTGAGCGCCACTATTTTGTAAATTTGGCAGCAAACCGAGCTATCATACCAAAAATTGTGATGTTGTCGCTGACACTTGCCGCTTGCTGTTTAGCATTGCCATACTTTAGAGACGATGCCCAAAGGATCAAGCTGTCCTAGTGCAACTCGCAATCAGCGAGCATTGCAATACTCAAGTGATGCAAACATTGGTGCAGCTACCGATCAGAACACTGAAAAGAGTTTAGGGTATTATTTGTGCTGATTGCATTAAAGGCAATTTTAACCTTAGCAAAAACAGACACCCAATCTAAAATCCAGTTTTTCCAACCTGAACAAAAAGTTATGGCTGCTGCTCGCAAATCAGCTGTTTCTGCAACGGGTAATTGGTTTCGGCAAGCTTCTCCCCTATCTTTAGGGAAGAGACGCTCGGCACATCAACAGTCAACCGCCCCAAAAGCGTCCACAGTTGCTGTTGAACCACCAGTAACCTCTACAAGAAAACGGCGTTCATCAAAAAATTTATCTGCTTCTGCCACAAATGGGTCAGTTATGCCCCCACCAGTGCCCTCAGGTAAACAACAAGCTGCCAATTTCAAAGGGCAGTCAAGTACTGTGCATAAAAGCTCAAGATTGGGCTTTCTTAGCCTCTCCGGAATGAATAGTTCTGGTAATTTACCTGTGTGGTTGCTGCGCTTTTATGCCTGCCATCGTTATTCTTCGGTTGTGGCATTTTTGTTAGTGGCAACCACCCTAGTGGTCTATGGTTGGACGGTATATTCCCAGGAAATTTGGAGCCAGGGATACCGCAGACTGCAAAGTTTGCAACGTCATGAGCGGCAGTTGACGACTACTAACGCCGCACTCACCAACAAAATGGCTGAAGAAGCAGAACAACCAGCAGCAGGATTGATATTACCAACTCCGGATCGCACGATTTTTTTGCCCCCAGCATCTCAGAGTCCTAATTCCACACCAACAAAGACAGCGCCAGATTCACAAGCGCAGCAGCAAACTACTTCGCCGCTGGGATATTAAAGTCAACAGACAGTAGTCAGTGGTCAATAATCAGTAGCTAATATTCACAAAAACTAGCAACCGACAACTGACAACTGACAACTGACAACTGACAACTGACACAGGAAGCAGTAATGCGTAAGTCACCAAGTAAAAGTAAATTTAAAAACTTTCGTCATTCAGATTTTACAAGGCGGAGGAGGGTCTCTAAACAGGGGTTATCAGAGACGCCTACCTCGAAAACCCAAGACTACATAGCTAATATTAGAAATCGACTGTTTGTAGCATGGGCTGTACTAATTGCCGCCGGTTTGGGGCTAGCGATCAATTTGTATCAATTACAAATTGTCCGGGGACCAAAGCTAACAGAGAAGGCGCGGAACCAGCAAATGGTGAATTTGAGACCTTTTATGCCCCGTCGCCCAGTAATAGATCGCAGCAATAATTTGTTAGCAATTGACCGTCCTGTATACACTGTCTTCGCCCATCCGAAATTGTTTGATAAGTCTAATGAAGAAATAGCCAAGCGTCTGGCCCCATTCTTAGACAAAGATACTGCTGAGTTAGTGAAAACCTTTGAAAGTAAAAAAACTGGAATTACACTTGCCGCTGCATTGCCCGAAGAAATTGCCGAGCGCCTAATTGCTTTACATTTAAATGGTTTTGAATTTATTCAAAAATATGCGCGTTTTTACCCACAAGACAATTTAGCTGCCGATGTGGTGGGCTACGTTAATCTTGACCGTCGCGGCCAGGCAGGTGTGGAATATAGTCAAGAGAAGTTATTAGAACGTTCGGTGAAAACGGTGCGCTTAAGTCGATCGGGAAATGGCGCTTTGATGCCAGATCATGCACCGGAAGGATTTTTGCATTTTGATGACTTGCAACTACAACTAACTATCGATAGTCGCTTACAACGGGCAGCTCGTTCTGCGCTCAAACAACAGATGGAAAAGTTTGGTGCAAAACGAGGGGCAGTAATTGTGATGGATGCATCGGATGGTTCCCTACTGGCTTTAGTTTCTCAACCCACCTACGATCCAAATCAGTACTCCAAAGCTAAAATCGAACTGTTTAAAAACTGGACAGTAGCAGATCTTTATGAACCAGGATCGACATTCAAGCCCTTGAATGTGGCGATCGCTCTAGAAAATGGTGTTATTAGGCCAGACGATTTATTTA
This sequence comes from Nostoc sp. T09, assembly GCF_002154695.1. Classification (GTDB taxonomy): domain Bacteria; phylum Cyanobacteriota; class Cyanobacteriia; order Cyanobacteriales; family Nostocaceae; genus Aulosira. Next base: position 19,680 of record NZ_MTAV01000041.1, on the reverse strand, counting down.
ATGATCCTGGTTCGATCAAAGTGGCCGATCGCATCATTAAAAATGCTGAAAATAAAAGTTATGGGCAAATCAACATTGCCCAAATTCTGCAACATTCCAGCAACATTGGCATGGTGCAAATCATCCAACGATTACAGCCTAATATCTACTACAACTGGCTGGAACGTTTAGGGCTAGGGCAAACTGTTGATACAGATTTACCTTTTGAGGTCGGTAGTCGTCTCAAAAGCCAAGAAGAATTTATTTCCTCACCCATTGAACCTGCAACTACCTCTTTTGGGCAAGGCTTTTCCTTAACGCCCTTACAGCTAGTACAAATGCACGGAGCTTTAGCTAATGGTGGCAAATTGGTAACACCTCATGTTGTCCGCGGCTTAATTGATAGCAAAGGGCAGATGCATTATTCCCCCACTCGCCCGGTATCACGCCAAATTTTCTCCCCGACAACAACTCAACGGGTAGTGGAAATGATGGAAACTGTAGTTGCTGAAGGTACTGGTAAGGTGGCACAAATTCCGGGATATCGGATCGGTGGTAAAACAGGTACAGCACAAAAAGCTAGTGCTTCTGGTGGCTACATAGTTGGTGCGAGAATCACCAGTTTTGTCGGAATTTTACCTGTGGAATCTCCCCGATATGTGGTTTTAGCATTAGTGGACGAGCCAAAAGGAGAAAACGCCTATGGTTCTACTGTCGCCGCACCGATTGTCAAAGCTGTGATGGAAGCGTTGATTCCGATTGAACAAATTCCGCCTAGTTTACCAATCAATCCCACGCCAACAGTTCCGCAAAATTGAGGATTTTAAGGAAGCATAATTTTAAAAAAGCATAGAGAAAATAGGTAATAGAGGGGAAGGAAATACTGCTTGTTACCTGTTTTCCTCTGCCCCTAGACGGTAGGCGGCAAGCATAGCCACTCCTTGAAGAACGCCAATGTCTATGAAACTGGATAAGGGGTGATACTTTAAATTAACTAAATTGACGCTGGATGCTGGATTTTTGACAGTTATTCTCACAAGAAACTGCAATATATAGGAACTAAGTTGAAATTTGTGAGTTTGCTCTTGCTTCATGTACTCTTCACATTTCTTTATTACTAAGGAAAGATATGCAAAAGTCTACAAGTGTGGAAATCTAGATATTAAAGGTGAATTAATTTTCACATCTTGGCAATGCTACTTAAGATTACATGGGAAACAATATAGTTATATTCCCCAACCTCAAGGAAAGAGGGAATAGTACGCAAATAGCGGAAATAACAGCTACCAAGTATGACGATGCCGAGCAGCAATTTATAGAACTGCTAGCTACGGCGAATTTAGATAATCAAATAGAAAAAGAATCTGCGAAAGTTCGGGAATTTGAGCAGGCTCTCTCGACAGCAATCAATGCTGCCTATAAAAACGGTAATGGTGATGACCAGGCTCATCGGTTTCTGCAAAGAATACTCTATCGGATTAATCGGCTAAAGTTGTTTTGGTATGACGATTTGCGGCACTATGAAAATGAGCGATCGCTTTATATATCTTCGTGTCGCAACCAAATCGAAGCGGCTTGGCAAGGATGGGAACTAGCGCAAATCGATGTGTCAGCACTGCAACAACTAGATGTCAAACAAGCACTGATTGAGCGCGCGTCTGTTGATGTAGATCCAACTTTATCGCCGGATAGTCGCTATATTCGCGAAGAAATGAGTGAAGCTGGCTATCGTCACTTATTAGCCATTGGCTCGTTTGATGGCTTAGTAGAAGGTAGCCGTATGACCTCCATTTTGGGCGGTGCGGCGAATGAAGTGCAGTGTACGCTGGTGCGAGTATTTTTGGAAGAATACGGCAACGGTCGTTTATCGCGCAAGCACTCGACATTTTTTGCCCAAATGCTAGCTGAGTTTGGCATGAACACCGAACCAGAGGGATATTTTGATTTAGTGCCTTGGGAAGTCCTCGCTTGTGATAATCATAATTTCTTAACGACGGAGCGTAAGCGCTATTTTCTCCGCTACAGTGGTGCGTTGACCTATTTTGAGGTAGCTGGCCCGGCGGCTTACAGAAATTATTTAGCGGCAGCGCAACGACTGGGACTGTCAGAGGCGGCGATGGGTTACTGGGAACTGCACATTCGGGAAGATGAACGCCACGGTCGTTGGATGTTGGATGATGTGGCTTTGGCTTTGGCAGAAAAGTATCCCAATGATGCGTGGGAACTGGTACTTGGCTATGACCAAGAAAAACTTATGGGCGATCGCGCAGCGAAAGCTGTTGTCCGATCAATACGTGAAGTTGAACAAGCTACCTGACCCATAAATGAAAGATAGCAATTAAAAATAACAGCTTCGGCGCTGAGATTTTTAATTCAATATTACCCATTTTCCCAGAAAAGAATTTCTTTAGTGAGCGCTTAATCACTAAAGAAACAGTTTCTATTGCTTTCATGCAGTAGAACTGATTTTCTTCGACATTGATTATACATTAAAGTTGAATCGAGGTCACAATGAAAGACATATTTTTTTGTCCTGAAGAATCTAATTTCTACTCCAATTGTTTAGAAAACTTAGTTCTAAGGAATTGTGAAAATGCTGAGTCGATTGTTGAGTTTGGTTCAGGTGATGGTACTCCTGTCATCAACTCATTGTTGAGGAATAAATTTGAGGGAGTAATACATGGATTTGAATTAAATACCTCTGCTTGGAAAGCTGCCAATTTAACAATCGATGAATATAACCTCGCTAACAAATATATTATCAATAACTCATGTTTATTTAAATCTTCTAAACCTCAAGCCCAGTATCTCGTAGCTAATCCTCCATATCTCCCTGCGCCAGATCCAGATATTTATATGCCATTACTATTTGGTGGTATAGATGGAGCAACAATTACTAACAATCTCTTATCTTTAGGTTATGAAAATGTGCTAGTTTTAATTTCTAGCTTTTCTAACCCTACAAGTACAATTGAGCAGGCACAAGAACAGGGATATACAGTGAGCAATTTTATAGTTTTACCTTTAAAATTTGGTTACTATAGCTCTGAGCCAAAAGTTAAACAACACATCGAAGAGTTGCGGAATCACAAAATGGCATTTTATTCTGGTGAATATTACTTCTTAGCTGGAGTTTTATTCAATAAATGTCAAAATAATACAACTGATTTATCTAAGGAATTAGCTCAGGTAATGACAAGTTTGTAAACTAATTAAGAGCAAGCATTGCTAATAACTGCGATTCTTGTTAATTCCTTACCTTCATAATAGTATGATTGAGAGAGGAATCGCCGCCTGCCAAGAAGGGACATAGCGCATGGACAAGACCACAAATATCCTATTCCCAATTCCCCATGCTCGTCAAATCCCTCGTAATTTACTCAAGGGATTGAGCTTAACTATATAAGTAAGTTTGTCTCAGTACGGCTTCTATGGAACCTAAGCGCTGATATTCTTGTATAAGGTGTTGAGCTTTTGTTTCTCGCTTATTTAAGCTAAGTCTCAAGGATGATAAAAAATTAACATCAGGGTCATCTTTAAGAGCAATCTCAGCTGCTGCTAAAATCTTAGTTGCAGTCAAAAAAATCTCTTCGTTGTCAAATCCTTCTTTTGCTGAAATTTGATGTAAAGTTGCATCTGGGATTGTTGCTCTACCTAACAAAGATTCGTCTAAAACTAAACCTTTTAACAAAGCTAACAAAGCTGCGTACAGCGAAAAATCATCACAACTATCAAAAGCTTTAAATTCAATCCGGCCTACTTCTGCTGGAATACGTGCGACTTTTGTCAACGCAGGAACACTTTGAATTAGTTGTTCTGCTTTTTCTACAAACACTAGCGTTGCTGGCCTTTTTCCTGTTCTAACAAATGTTCTTACCGAAAGTCCTTCCCACAATCTGCCATCATAAAAAGGCGAACTATAGCTAAAAGGAACTATATAAGGACTGTAATAAGTCAATTTTCTGCCAATATCAATTAGTTTTTCTACAGACAAGTCTGCTACAGATATATTTAAATCTGGCCCGTATGTCACCATATAAATATTGGCAGTATGTTCGTCGGGATAAGCTTGTAGATATTTTATTTCATAATCATTTAATGGCGGTTGTGGCTCAAAAACTGTCTTGTAGGGATTAAAACTCGTCAAGATGGGTGAGAATCCGTAATTAGCAGCGATCTCACGCAATAAGCTAAAACTTTCTGATAATTCATTAATTGCACCTTGAATATTAGAGTGTATAGTTGTTCTGATTTCAATGCCTTTAGGTAAACAATCTATTACCTTATCGGAGTCTGCAAATCTTTCAAATCCTTCAATATACCACCTCTTCTTTTTAATACCAGCATCACCCACACGTAATTGAGCATAATCATCGGGGTATGAGGGTAACCTTTCGACAATTTGATTGAAATCAGCAAATTTAGTCCGAGAAAAATCAGCAATCTTTCCTTCTGCATTAAGGAAAGCGACTTCATGTTCAATACCGAAAAAAAACATCATTATATTCCTGAAATATTTGAGGTTAGGTTCAATCTAATGCCAGGTAATTAATCAGCAGATCCAATTTTGGTCAAACTGCGTATTAAGTCTTATAGCAATCTCAAAAGCATGGTTAGGATACTGCTTGAGGTATTTGTCTACCCATTCGCAGAGAGCCTCTCTTCGTCAACAGCAAGCTATATGAGATATATTCGCAATAAGTAGTGTAGTAAAACTGTAACATTTGCTGCAATAATTTCAGCATTTTTCAGTTTAAATATGATTTCATCTGCTTCTTGAAGCTTAGAGACTCGCAACCAGTCCTGATTGATTACCAATTTAAGTAGAAAAATTATCAATATTTTTAGAAGAGGACAAAAAATTGAGTAGTAGCGATTTTGTCACTCTCACACTTTGATAATTTCTTTGCTAATGCCCAAATAATTTGGCATTCACTAACTTATTTAAAATTAGATTAAAAAAAGGTTATGTGTATTTAGCTACTATCTTATAATGCTCTTAAAATACTGTATTTTGGTCAAGTTACCGCAGTTTAAGGGTAAAAAATTGATGAATCTGTGGCAGAGTAATTTTAAATTAAGGAACCGCTTAACTGAGTTGGTTCAAACTTATAGAGTTAAAGCTTTGCACTCTCTAAAAAAGTGGTACGGGTATTCTTTGTGGAGCCTGGTGTCTCTATTTTTGGTAGGAGTAAGTTTGAGTTTAGTGCTGGCTGCGTGTGGGGGTAAAGTCGATAATAATGCTAATAGTGCTGCTCTAGCCTCCAAGACTGATGTCAACCTCACATTTGTTTCCTACTCGGTTACCAGTGCTGCATATGAGCAAATCATTCCCAAGTTTATAGAAAAGTGGAAAAAAGAGCATAACCAAAACATCAGTTTCAATCAGAGCTACGATGGATCTGGTTCTCAGACTTTGGCTGTGATTGATGGCAAAGAAGCTGATGTGGTACACCTGTCACTTGCCATTGACATTAATAAACTTGTTCAAGCAGGTTTTATTCAACCAGGTTGGGAGAAGGAAGCACCTAATAATGCAATTGTTACTCAATCTGTAGATGCGATCGCCATTCGTCCAGGTAATCCGAAAAATATTAAAACCTGGGCAGATTTGGCAAAAGATGGCGTTAAGGTAGTTACAGCCGATCCGAGAACCTCTGGTGGTGCGCGCTGGAACTTCCTTAGCCTTTGGGGTGCTGTGACAAAAACTGGTGGTAATGAGAATCAAGCAATCAACTTGATTTCTAAAGTCTATAACAATTTACCTTTGTTGCCTAAAACTGCTCGCAGTGCTAGCGAACTGTTCTTCAATGAAGGACAAGGTGATGTGTTACTCAACTATGAAAATGAAATGATTTTATTGGCAAAAAAATATGGTGAAAAAGTTTCATATATTGTGCCTGATGTAAATATCTCCATCGACAATCCTGTTGCTGTTGTAGACAAGAATGCCGATAAACATGGCAATCGCGCTATTGCAGAAGCATTTATGCAATTTCTTTACACTCCAGACTCGCAACGAGAGTTTGCTAAATTAGGCTTTCGTCCTGTCGATTTGACGATCGCAAAAGAAACGGAAAGCAATTTTCCCAAAATTAAAACTCTCTTTAAAGCTCAAGATTTAGGCGGATGGGACGAGATTCAGAAAAAATTCTTTGATGAAGGTGCTATCTTCGACAAAATTCGCTCTCAAAAAGCTTAACAGTATTAAAAACGCGCTTCATCGGCCTCTTCGTTGACTTTTATTTCTCGTGGAGGCTAATAAAAAACAAATTTTCACAGTCTTTAAAGTTAAATATGTAACAGTTTAATTACCTTGAAGGTAGCTTAGTATGTACTGTATGGACTGAGGACAGCTTGAGGTATGAGTTTATGAAAAGTGTCGTTCAATCCCCCTATAGTAGTGAACAAGTTGCTGCCTGGTTGCGTGGATTGCTCACTATTGCTCTGGCAGATGGTGACTTTGACGCTCATGAAAAGCAATTAATTGCTAGTATCACTGAGAATGAATTAGCTCCCAGTATTAACTTCGATTCGCTGGAAGTGATCACACCAGAGGAACTAGCCATCATTTTGGGTAAAGGTACATCAGCAGCAGAAAATTTCTTGCGTACAGCGGTGATGGTCGCGATCGCAGATGGTACATATTCTCCCAGCGAAGACCAAGTTCTGCAACAGTTGTGCCAAGCTTTAGGACAACCCAAGGATTTAATCGAAGCTCTGCGTCATACTTTAGAACATACAGAACATCTAGATCCTGCAATAGACAGTTTCCTACAGCGAGAACCATCCGAGCAACCGTCCTTAACAATTGCGCCCTATGCACCTCCCCATGATGCACTCGATCCCCTGCGCGATTGGATGGATGGACTCGATATTCAAGACCCTAGAGTTGCCCGCTTTTTATGTAAAATGATTCCTTCACAGTGCCCTTTTGAACGGGATGTTACACTGTTTGGACGCAAAATTGTTCATATTCCGCCATTATGTAAAATTAACCCGCTTTATGAACAAATGGTAGGCTTACGTTTTCGTGCCCTCTCCTATTTGGCAGATGACTGTGGTGAGGATGTTTCGCCATATATTTAATTAATAGTCATTGGTCATTAGTCATCAGTCATTAGTTCTCCTAGGTGAATAAGTTCGTAGTAAGCACTTTAGTGCTTGAAAATACAGGACTAAAGTCCTGAACGGGTTCGTTAGTCGCTGATAAGGGACTTGGGACCCCCACAAAGTGGGGATTGGAGGAGAACCCCCAAGACCGTGCTAACTCACTACGAACTCACCAACATTAATGACATAGAGCACTAGTGACAAATGACAAATGACAAATGACAAATGACTAATTATGCAATTTATCGATCAAGCAGTAATTGAAGTAGAAGCTGGCAAAGGTGGCGATGGCATTGTTGCCTTCCGACGCGAGAAGTATGTGCCAGCTGGCGGTCCCTCTGGTGGTAATGGCGGGCGAGGTGGTTCGGTAATTTTTGTGGCTGTAGAAAATCTGCAAACTTTGCTGGACTTCAGATATAATCACCGTTTTCAGGCAGAAAATGGTGGTCGTGGTGGCCCAAATAATTGCACTGGAGCATCAGGAAAGGATTTAATCATCGAAGTTCCTTGCGGTACTTCTATTTATGATGCCTCAACAAGTGCTTTGCTAGAAGATTTAATCGAACCAGGACAACGTTTTCGGGTTGCGGAAGGTGGTAAAGGTGGACTAGGAAATCAGCATTTCTTGAGTAACCGCAACCGCGCCCCAGAATACGCCCTCCCCGGTTTACCAGGGGAAATGAAAGTGCTGCGCTTGGAATTGAAACTTTTGGCAGAGGTGGGGATTATTGGGTTACCAAATGCCGGCAAATCTACCCTAATTTCATCTTTGTCAGCTGCACGTCCTAAAATTGCTGATTATCCCTTTACTACCCTCATTCCAAATTTAGGTGTAGTACGTAAACCTTCTGGTGATGGTACAGTTTTTGCTGACATTCCCGGATTGATTGAAGGGGCTTCTCACGGGGCGGGGCTGGGATACGATTTTCTCCGTCACATTGAGCGCACAAGGGTACTGCTGCACTTGATTGATGCTACAAGTGAAGATGTGGTGGGTGACTTCATCACCATTCAGCAAGAATTAAAAGCCTACGGACGGGGTTTAGCAGAACGCCCACAAATTTTGGCGCTAAATAAAATTGATGCAGTCGATCGAGAAACTGTAGATTTAGAAGCGTTGGCTACCGAATTAAATCATCGTTCTTACGCTCCGGTTTTCATAATTTCAGCAGTTACTCGCACTGGATTAGAGCCGATGTTACAAGAACTTTGGGGAATTCTTGACCAAATTAATGCTGCTGAAGAAGTCGAAGTATTAGGTTAGGTGAAATTCTATGACCATTGCACAGACACAACAATATTATTCACCTGAAGAATACCTAGAACTAGAGGTTAATTCTGAAGAACGCCATGAATATATTGATGGTCAAATTATTCTTATGACAGGTGGAACACCAAATCACAATCAAATAGCTGGCAACTTTTATAGTGCGTTAAATTTTGCTCTCAAGCGCCAACCTTATCGAGTCTTTTTCACTGACCAACGTCTCTGGATTCCTAACAGGCGAATTCACACTTATCCTGATGTGATGATGGTGAAAACTCCTTTGGAGTATGAGGAAGGAAGAAAAGACACTCTGATTAATCCAGTATTTATTGCTGAGGTGTTGTCAAAATCTACTAAAAGTTATGACCGAGATGAAAAGTTTGCTGCTTACCGGACAATTTCTAATTTTCAAGAGTATGTTCTAATTGATCAATACAGGATGCACGTTGAGCAGTATTTTAAAACAGAGAACAATAAATGGATATTTTCAGAATATGAAGATGGGGATGTAATTTTATCCCTTGCTTCTGTTTCTTTTCAAATTTCGCTGGTCGATATTTACGATAATGTGGATTTTGATGTGGAAGAAGAATGATGGAATAAGATCATGCAGAGGCGCAAAGGCGCAAAGTTGTTTTTTACGTCTTTGCGTCTGGTAAAGGAATGCTGAGTTAAACTTTGAAAAACCAGCGTTGGCGATACATAATTACTGCAACTAACCACCATAACAACACGGTAACAAGGGCAAATAATAGCGAACCGTTAAATGTTCCAGCCCAAGATGCGAAAACATTCTGGTAAATCCAATCGTAGGTGCTGGGGGCTTTTTCACCAGTGCCAATATTGGTTCTGACTAAGATTTTAATCAGTAAAACAGAGGCAACGAAAAGGGCGATCGCATTTAAGCCCATGATTTCAAATGGTTTACTCCAGCGACGTATGCGCCGGACTTCGATGAGTTCGTAACAAGCAGCTAACAACAGTAATGCCCAACCACTGGTAAAGAGAACATAGGAACTCGTCCAGATTTTTTTGTTGATGGGAAATGTCCAGCCCCACGTCCAACCAATAATTAAGCAACCAATGCCAAATAATGCCAAACCTATGCTTACACGTGATTGTACTGCCTGACTACGTATCCATTGTCCTGTGAAATAGCCAGCCAGGACACTAACAATAGCGGGAATGGTACTGAAAAGTCCCTCTGGATCTCCCATGAAGTTGAAACCATCACCCTTATACAAATGTGCTTTCGGTATAATCAATCGATCGATATATGCGCCGAAGTTACCTTCCCTTGTCAATACGCCAGCACCATAACCAGGTACGGGTAGATACATCATTGCCAACCAATAGCCAATGAGTAGTACAACTGCTAATATCCATTGCCCTTTACGTGGTAACTTGAGGACTGTTAAGGAACCAAATAGATAAGCTAGACTGATTCTTTGTAACACCCCCATCAGCCGGATGCTGCTCAAGTCGAAAGTCCAAATACCTTGATTCCAAAAACCGTTGAGCAGCAAACCTAAGGCAAAGAGAATCGCAGCGCGGCGCAAAATCCGCCAGTAAACAGCTGATTGAGGTTTTTCGCCTTCGGTGTACTTTGACAGCGAAAAAGTCATCGCCATACCGATAATGAACAGAAAGAAGGGAAATACCAAGTCAGTTGGCGTGCAGCCGTTCCATGCGGCATGGTCTAAGGGAGGATATTTATCATCTGCGACTCCCGCCATATTAACGAGAATCATGCCAGCAATGGTAATACCTCGAAAAACATCAAGTGAGGTTAGGCGCATAGCAGGAAATTTGTCTTTTAAAGATATAACTTTACTCCTGCTGTTGCAGACGAGCAAGGAAAGTTTTTAGACCAACATCCAAGTTAAAATTTTGTAAAGGACTGACGTATCAGTATTTGAGAGTGACCTGACACGAAGCGACTATGCTAAAGTGCGATCGCGCCTAGCTTTAATGGCGGCTTGCACCTCTAAAATTCAATTATCTGGGCAGACACAAAATAAAAACCAAGCTTTAGCAACCTCAGCGAGGCGGGTGTAAGGGAAAGAACGCCGCTTTCATTTATTAAATCCTAGACCAGAGCGATCGCTCTGGTCTAGGGTTGTCGCTACTGAAAATGCCCAAACTGGCTGAGCATTAACCTGTTACTAATTTGCAAAGAAACTTAATACACATTTCATGCACACGTGTGCAAAAATAAAAACATGAACAAATGCACACGTGTGCATAAAGCATAAAACAACCATTTAACAACGCAAAATCGAAAACGAAGACATATGTCTCAAACTCTAAATGCCATAGAGCAAGCTCAAAACAATCCCTTGCATTCGCTAGAAGAATGGGAAGAAGACGTACTTAATCGCTATCCCGATCCGGACAGCATAGTTCAAGAAGGTAAAACTACCGCAGAGTACAGGAATTACGAAAATACTACCAGAGACACAGTCAAAGAGTTTTATCGATTAAATCATATTAATCAAACCTATGACTTTGTATTAAAAAAACAAGAAGAGTTTTCCAAGTTTGACAAGACAGAAATGTCAATTTGGAATGCACTGGAATTTTTGAATCAATTGGTAGATGATTCAGATCCGGATACAGATTTAGATCAATTACAGCACTTGTTGCAAACATCAGAAGCTATTCGTGCTGATGGTCATCCTGACTGGATGGTACTTACTGGCTTCTTTCATGATATGGGAAAGGTGCTTTGTTTGTTTGGGGAGCCACAATGGGCTACTGTAGGTGATACCTATCCTGTAGGTTGTGCATTCTCTAATAAAATTGTTTTTTCGGAATTTTTTCAAGAGAATCCTGATTACAATAACCCAAAATATAATACTAAATATGGTGTTTATCAGCCGAATTGTGGATTGAGTAATGTACATATGTCATGGGGACATGATGAGTATTTTTATCGCATCATGAAATCCTATTTGCCTGAACCAGCATTGTACATTCTTCGCTATCACTCATTTTATCCTCAACATCGAGAAAATGCCTACGAACATTTGATGGATGAACGCGATCGCGAAATGTTTAAGTGGGTAAAACTATTCAATCCCTACGATTTGTATTCAAAAAATCCCAATCCTCCAGATTGGCAACAACTCAAGCCATACTATGAAGATTTAGTGGCTAAATATTTACCTGCAACAATTAAATTCTAAAGCTCTAATAGAGGCAAAGATCGGGATGAAATAATACTGCACACACATACATCATATCTAATAGAGCTTGTTGAGATTAAGATGATTTCTGCTGCTAATCATGCGCAAAAATTATTGAGCAGGCTGAAATTAGGTGGTCTATTTTCCTAAATTTGGCACCGAATTAGTATCAGTGTAAATATACAATGAGCGTGCAGATTTTCTTGAAAAACAACCAATTAAAAAAGATTTTTATTGCTATTCTACTACGTTAGATAGAAGAAAATAGTCAATTTTTGTATTAAATTACGTTTGTAATAGCGATAAAAACTAAGTTTACTTGGCAAACAATGCAGAAGGATTTTCTGGCAGAGTAATGTACTACATTTTATTAAGTCAAATGCCCGCCCCTTGTGCTTTATGTTTGCTGTTGGGGATTGTTATTGTACAACAGCTTAGTTGGCAAAATCTAGATCACAAATCAAATCTTTCTCTACAATGCTGTTAATTTTTATGAATATGCTTTAATCTGTAGCTGTTAATTTGGTTAAACTGATAAATAACCTTAAATCCGCTTATTTATCTCCAATACTTCTCTAGAACTAGAAAAAGGGAATAACTATTATTCCTTTAGTAATAAACGGTGTTTTGAGAAAAAGTTTATTTTGAGATTAACTACAGAATAAACGAAGAGAAACTTGTTTTCATTCACCTACTTTTAAATAAGTTTTACAAACAATGGTGTAAATATTTAAAGTAGTTTAGCGAACATCGTTTTCCTTTAAAAAGCAAAAAATTTAATTTAGTGGAACTGTAGCTATAACTCCAATCGCATTAGAGCACGGTTTGAGAGGAGTTGAACTGGCAAAAGCTATCAGTGTCACTAACTTAGGTCTGAAAACTTCAGTCCTAGTTCATAGTGGGATGACATTGCAGATTTATCTGCTGCTGACCTTCCTGAAATAAAATTCGTTGTTAGATACAGATGAATATGAAGAGAATTGCAATCGCAGTTAGCATCTTAGGTTTACTCAGTGGTACTGTTGTTGGTTGCACAAATAGCTCTCCCAATGACAACAGTGCTGCTAACACTGATAACAATACTGCTATCAACACTAGTGCCCAGACTAAAGCTAGTAATCAGAATGGCAAATTGCGAACAGTAGGTGTTAGCCTTGGCGACTTAGGTAATCCCTTCTATGTAGCAGTGCAGAAAGGCGCTGAGAGACAAGCCAAGAAAATCGGCAATGTCAGAGTTAATGCGGTTTCCAGTGGCTTTGACCTCAATCAACAAACTAACCAAATCGAAAATTTCACCGCTGCGAATACTGACCTAATTATCCTCAGCGCTGTTGACAAAAAAGGAGTCAAACCGGCAATTGACAATGCCAGACAAGCAGGTAGGGTTGTGATTGCGGTAGATTCAGCCGTTGATGCAGATGTCGATGCGATGATTAGCTCTAACAATACCCAAGCTGGAGAGATTGCTTGCAAATATATAGGCGATCGCCTCAAAGGACAAGGTAACGTAGTCATCCTCAACGGTACGCAGATGGATTCCATCGTCCAGCGAGTTGAAGGCTGTATGACTTCATTGTCTAAATATCCTGGGATAAAAATCCTCTCTAAAGACCAGAATGCAGAAGGAACAAGAGATGGCGGACTCCGAGTCATGACAGACTTGCTCACAACCTTTCCTAAGATTGATGCTGTTTTTGCCACTAACGATCAAAGTGGGGTAGGAGCAGATTTAGCAGCCAAGCAAGCAAGACGCAAAGAATTTTTTATTGTTGGGGTTGACGGTTCGCCAGATGCAACCAAAGCAATGGAAGACAAAGATGGTCTGTTTGCTGCAACTGCTGCTCAAAATCCAGCAGGGATGGCTGAACAAGCGGTTCAGGTTGGTAACGATGTCATCCAAGGCAAAAAACTTAGTAATTCCAACATTTTGGTTCCAGTCAAGTTAGTTACCCGAGAGAACCTCAGCAGTTACAAAGGCTGGTAGTTCTTGAAGCGGACAAGGGAGAAAGAGCTCTTACTAATGCTCACTACCTATTGACCCTTGATTCTTGACTCAGAGATTTTTTAAATAGGAAATATATGAAAGTGAAAAAGATTGCGATCGCAGCTAGCATATTAGGCATTCTCAGCGGTACTGTTATTGGTTGCTCAAATGGCGCTCAGAATGGCAACAGTGCTAGTAACACTGATACCAACACCGCCACTAACACTGCAAGCAATACTAGCGCCCAGACTAATACTGCCACTGGTGATAAAAAATTACGTTCGGTAGCCTTCACGGCTGGCGATCTCAGTAACCCCTTTTTCGTCCTGATGGGGGACGAAATTAAGGCAGAAGCCAAGAGAATTGGCGGTAATAATGTGAAAGTTAGTGTGGTTTCCAGTGCCTATGACCTCAACCAACAAGCCAACCAAATTGAAAACTTTACTGCTTCCAACACCGACGTAATTATCCTGAATGCTGCTGATAAAACTGGTATTAAGCCAGCAGTAGATAAAGCCAAGCAAGCCGGTAGAATCATAGTTGCAGTAGATACAGGTGCAGAAGGAGTAGACGCCACCGTTACTACTAATAATGCGCAAGCTGGAGAGGTTGCTTGTAAATATATTGCTGACCGACTCAAAGGCCAAGGAAATGTAGTAATCGTCAATGGACCTCAGGTGGAATCAGTAATTCAGCGAGTTAATGGCTGCCAGAATGTATTGGCGAAATATCCTGGGATAAAAATACTTTCTCAAAACCAGAATGCAGAAGGCAGTCGGGATGGCGGACTCAGAGTTATGACTGACTTGCTAACAACCTTTCCGAAAATAGATGCTGTTTTTGCCATCAACGATCCGAGTGGGGTAGGAGCAGAACTAGCAGCTAACCAAGCACAACGTAAAGAGTTCTTTATTGTTGGGGTCGATGGTGCGCCTGAAGCAATCAAAGCGATCGCCAACAAAGATGGTATATATGCGGCAACTGCTACGCAAAATCCCCGTGGGATGGCAGCAAAAGCAGTTGAGGTTGGTAACGACATCTTGCATGGGAAAAAGCCAAGTAGTCCTACCATTCTGATTCCAGTCAAGTTGATCACAAAAGATAACGTTGCTACAGAAAAAGGCTGGTAAGGAATTGGGCATTGGAAGGGAGATGAGAGGGAACAAGGAGAATTGTGAACTATGCCCCATGCCCAATGCCCTATGCCCCAATATTGTTTTTACAGGATGTGTTCATGACAATAAGTACTGAAACTTCTTTTCCTGATGCGCCAACTGTCACCCCTGTATTAGAAATGCAAGGGATTACAAAACGATTTCATGGTGTACCTGCTCTGCAAAATGTCAATCTCACGATTTATCCGGGAGAAGTTCACGCTCTTATGGGCGAGAACGGAGCAGGCAAAAGCACATTGATGAAAATCCTGGCTGGGGCTTACATCGCTGATGAAGGCGAGATTCGCATCAATGGTAACCCCGTGAAAATTACCGATCCAGCGACAGCGCGACAGGCGGGTATTAATCTCATCTATCAAGAACTGAATGTTGCACCCAATTTAACCGTTACCGAAAATATGTTTATGGGTAGCGAGTTACGCAGAGGTCAGTTTTTAGATCGCCAAGGCATGGAAGAAGAAGCACGGCAAGTGCTGCAAAGCCTCGGTGCTAGTTTTGCGATCACTGATATAGTCGGTACTCTCTCAATTGCCGAACAGCAGCAGGTAGAAATTGCCAGGGCCCTGAAAGATAAAAGACGCATCTTGGTGATGGATGAGCCAACAGCTGCACTATCTGACCGCGAGACTGAGCGTTTGTTTGAGGTAATTCGCAAACTGCGAAATGACGGCATTGCCATTATCTATATCAGCCACCGCATGGAAGAAGTTTATGCCTTGGCGAACCGCATTAGCGTGCTGCGTGATGGTCAATACGTTGGCAGTCTGACACGAGAGGAAATTTCTGCCCAGCGATTGGTACAAATGATGGTCGGTCGTCCTATGCAGGATTTTTACGAACATCAGCGGCGAACAAATTTTGGGCCAGTGGTGCTGGAAGTTAGAAATATGAGTGACGGCCGCAAGATTGAGCCGGCTAGTTTTGTAATTCATGCTGGCGAGATTCTCGGTCTATCCGGGCTGGTTGGTGCAGGACGCACTGAACTATCCCGGCTAATTTTTGGTGCTGACCGCAAGGTAAGTGGTGAAGTATTTCTAGATGGCAAAAGACTAAATATTAATAGTCCTAGTGATGCCATTGCTGCCGGCATAGGCTATGTCCCAGAAGACCGCAAAGACCAAGGTTTGTTTCTGGAGATGAGTTCCCGGAAGAATATTGCTCTCAACAGGCTCAAGCAGGATGCAAAGGCTGGTGTTGTTAACTGGGGTTCAGTCAATCAGATTGCCACGGAAGCGGTAGAAAACTTTCATATCCGGCTTGCCAACCTGGAAATTAGAGCCGTGGATCTTTCCGGTGGTAATCAGCAAAAGCTGCTGCTGGCGCGCTGGCTAGCCATTAAACCGAAAGTATTGATGCTCGATGAGCCGACACGCGGTGTAGATATTGGTGCCAAAAGCGAAATTTACCGGATTATGAGCGAACTGGCAGCACATGGGATTGCGATTTTGATGGTTTCCAGCGAACTACCGGAGATTGTCGGCATGAGCGATCGCGTCTTAGTGATGCGAGAAGGGCAGCTGGTAGGCGAACTAGACGGCAGCCTTGGCAAAGAAATTACCCAAGAAAATATTATGCACTATGCCACAGGAGCAGGGGAGGTAGTAAGATCATGAGTCAAACTGTAAGACCTGCCAAAAATAGACCAGGCACGCAACCCGTGTCGCGCCAGCGTCAATCAATCAACAATCTTATCCAGGTTGCAGGTATTCTGCCGATTCTGGTACTGATCTGCATCTTGTTTTCGTTTTTGTCCCCCAGCTTTCTCTCAGCTGGTAACGCCGTCAATATATTACGGCAGGCATCAATCAATATTGTGCTAGCGACAGGAATGACGTTTGTCATCCTCACCGGTGGTATTGACCTTTCAGTTGGGTCAATATTGGCTGTTTCTGCCGTAGCTACACTGATAGTATCCTTGGTTCCAGGTTTGGGCTGGGCGGCTGTGCTGGCTGGGCTGCTGACAGGATTGGTTTTGGGCTTAGTGAACGGCGCTTTAATCACCTTTTTGGATGTGCCACCCTTTATTGTTACCCTCGGTTCACTTACCGCCTTGCGGGGTGTTGCCTATTTGATCGCCAAGGGGACAACAGTTATTAACCGTGATATCAATTTTGCTTGGGTAGGTAATAGTTATTTGGGACCCATTCCCTGGTTAGTAGTCATTGCCCTACTTGCTGTCGCAGTTAGTTGGTTCATCCTGCGACAAACTGTTTTAGGAGTGCAGATATATGCAGTTGGAGGTAACGAACGGGCAGCACGCTTAACTGGTATCAAAGTCAATCGCGTCTTGCTTTTTGTCTATGGCGTCAGTGGATTACTGGCAGGTTTGGCAGGAATCATGAGTGCTAGCCGTTTATATAGTGCTAGTGGCTTATTGGGTCAAGGTTACGAGTTGGATGCGATCGCTGCTGTAATTCTTGGTGGCACCAGCTTTACAGGTGGTATTGGTACTATTGGTGGTACCCTACTAGGCGCATTGATTATTGCTATTCTCAACAATGGTTTAACCCTGTTAAACCTATCTTTCTTCTGGCAACTAGTCGTCAAGGGACTAGTAATTATCTTGGCGGTAATGATCGATCGCCTCCGCAGACGTACCAGATGAAAAATCAAAAGATTTAAGGCGATATGCAGCTTAATCTTCTGTTACAAGTCCATCAAATTTTAATGGTACTCTAATGTGAAGATTAAGCTCCTGACAAACAATATGAGCTAATGGCTGACTATTAAAGCGCTCTACACGGTATCCTATCACAGTTTCAATTAACCGCCTCAGTCGTTGCAAAACTGTACTGATTTAGGTCATAGCTATCTTGCTGGAGCGCATTCCCTAAGAATATTTTTTTCTTTTCCATTAATAAATTTAGGGGTTCGGGATTATCTCTCTGCATTACCTTTTACCCTACCCTGCGGGAGCGTTAACCTTTCTGTTATGTGTGCTTTCCCGTAGGGATACGGGAACGGCTAGCCTTGCGCAACGTTAAGGGCGGATGCCGAACAGCGAACGGGTGAAGTTTAGACCAACGATACAGGTTTTTACAAGTATCTCGTTTAATATCATGCTAAAAAATTTTTTGTACAGTTTTCCACTCTTATTTTTGTTATGCCCAGCAGCCTGGGCAATACCCTCAAACAATAATTTGAAAATTGCTGATGCAGCAGATAATAATGGCAGCATTCAGGAACAGGTAAATTCTGTATCTCAGCTATCAGATGTACAACCAAACGATTGGGCATTCCAAGCACTGCAATCGCTGGTAGAACGCTACGGCTGTATTGCAGGTTATCCCAATGGCACCTACCGCGGCAACCGTGCCCTAACTCGCTATGAATTTGCCGCAGGTTTGAATGCCTGCTTGAATCGGATTGGTGAGCTAATTACTACCAGTACTAGCGAGCTAGTCAATAAGCAAGACTTAGCAACATTGCAACAGTTGCAGCAAGAATTTGCCGCCGAATTAACAACCCTACGTGGGCGGGTGGATGTGTTAGAGGCACGCACAGCCACACTCGAGCAACAACAGTTTTCTACTACCACTAAATTAAATGCCCAAATTATTACTGCTGTTAGCGATACCTTTGGTAACAGAGTTGGAGGCGATCGCGATGAATCCAACGTCTTCTTTGCAACTCGCGGTCGTCTCCAGTTAGAAAGCAGCTTTACAGGCAAAGACATGTTGCGAGTCCGCCTGGAGTTTGGTAACTTTACCAATCCTGATGGCACTAGCCGGATTGCCGCAGCCACTGGCACAGGAATGACGCGCCTGAATTTCGATAACGACAGCAACAATACACTAATTGTGCCCCACATCCGTTACTACTTTCCAGTTAGTGATTCCCTCTCCTTCGTGGTCGGTCCGGTGGGTATTGGCTACAACGACATCACAGAGAACGTAACTCCTGCCACAATTGCCGATGATGGCAATGGGATTCCCTCACTATTTGGTAAAAACAGTCTTCTGTTCGAGCGCGGTGGCGGCGGTGGCGCGGTTAACTGGAATATCAGCAAAGACTTGGTTTTGACCTTAGGCTATTTAGCAAACAGTCCCAATAACCCAACTCCGAAAAATGGCTTATTTGATGGTGGTTACAACGCTCTGGCCCATCTAGTCTATCACGGCAACCAAGCAGCAATTGGTGTCGCCTACTCTCATGGATATAACCCTGCTGGCACTGTTGATATCACAGGCGGCAGGGGCAGCGCCTTGTCAATCGCTCCCTTTGGTAACCGCATTGCTACTTCCAACGACATCGTCGGTGTCCAGGGATACTATCGCTTTTCCCCTAACTTCCAAATCCATGCTTGGGGTGGATATATTTGGGCAACTGCCGAGAGTTCTGGTTTGAGTGATGTTTCTAATGGCAGGGGTGGAACAGATTCTCTATTGGTCAATAGTGGTAACACTGCTAATGCTTGGTTTGGGGCAGTTGGTCTCTCCTTTCCAGATTTTGGGGGTAGAGGCAACCTTCCGGGAATTCTCGTTGGTATTCCACCTCATGTTACTAACAGTGATGTCCGTCAAGAGAATGACAATGCTTACCACATCGAAGCTTTTTATCGCTTGCGAGTCAACGATAACATCTCGGTGACTCCTGGTTTCTGGGTAATTCTCAATCCAGAGAACAACAGCAACAACGATACTCAGTATGTCGGTGTACTGCGTACTACCTTTGATTTCTAAATCTGCTTTTCAACACAACAGTTTTGTCAGCCAATCGAGGGTTCTAAAAAAGTGATTACGCGAATAACTCAATTTGGCAAATACTTCTCACTTAATATCTACGAAATATAACTATGACCTCCACTACTACTCGTCGGAAAGCAAACACGTATTATGTGATCTTGATTGCTGGTGCGGCTGCGCTGGGTGGCTTTTTGTTCGGTTTTGACACGGCTGTAATTAACGGCGCAGTTGTAGCTTTATCAAAAGCCTTTAACACTAGTAGTTGGGTGACTGGTCTTGCAGTCTCGCT
>NZ_MTAV01000254.1 GCF_002154695.1 Nostoc sp. T09 | reverse complement strand
AGATATTGACGCTTACACCCAACAAATTTGGGCTTTATCTTCTTAAGTTGACACCAATGATCAACTCGGTGCTGCTACAGCCGCCTTCGGAGCTGGAGCGTTGAGAACCTGGCAGGGTAGTTATTTTCAAGCATTTATTTTGTCGGGTGTCCTGTGCCTGATAGCAGCAGTCTTAGTTCTGCGAATTGGTCAAAGTCCTACTAAGAATAATTCACAGCTATCTTCAGCCCCAATTAATCCTTAGTCAGCAAAAGGAAAATCGCACCTATGTCAAAAACAGCTTTGATAGTTGGAGCAGGTAATGGACTCAGCGCTTCTATCGCTCGCCTATTTGCTAAAGAAGGGCTAAACATAGCCTTAGCTGCTCGCCGCATTGAGAAACTCACTCAGCTTAGTAGTGAAATTGGGGCGGTTAGCTTTGCTGCTGATGCTGCAAAACCAGAGGAGGTAAACCAGCTATTTATCGATGTTGAAAATAAACTAAGTGCCCCAACAGTTGTTGTTTACAATCCTAGTTTTCGAGTACGCGGATCTTTAATTGATTTAGACCCCAGCGAAGTGGCAAAAACCTTAGATATCACTGCCTATGGAGGCTTTCTGGTTGCCCAAGCTGCCGCTAGAAGGATGTTACAGCAGGGAGGCGGTGCTATCTTTTTTACTGGAGCCTCAGCGAGTGTCAAGGGATATCCGCAATCTGCACCTTTTGCAATGGGCAAATTTGCACTAAGAGGTTTAGCTCAAAGCATTGCCAGAGAACTAGCACCTAAGAATATCCATGTAGCGCATTTTGTAATTGATGGTGCTATTCGTTCCGCAGAACGTCCAGATTCAGCAGACAACCCTGATAGTACCCTCGATCCGGATGCGATCGCCCAAACTTATCTCAGCATCTTACACCAACCCCGCAGTGCTTGGACGTGGGAAGTAGAATTACGCCCTTGGGTAGAGCATTTCTAATGAAGGCAGGAGGCAGGGAAGGAAGTGTGGGGAGGGTGGGGAGTGTGGGGAGAAATAACAAATGACAAAGCGCAAAGTCGAGCCAGTCGTGTGGTGAGGCAGTCCGATCTTGGGGGTTCCCCCCAGGA
>NZ_MTAV01000040.1 GCF_002154695.1 Nostoc sp. T09 | reverse complement strand
TGCCTTTTTGACACCAGTTCACCAGTCTGATTTTGTAACTGGCAACTTGGGTTAATAGAGCATGGCGCATCTGTAGAAGTTCATTTAGCAGCTTTTTATGGAAATATAGATACAATCAGAGCTTACTTATCTCAAGGAGGTAATATTCATAAAAGATGTAATTCAGGTTTATCCTTACTCCATTTAGCGGCACTTAATGGTCAACTAGATACTGTAAAATTTTTAATTGAAAATAATGCAAATCATAATGCTCAAGATAGTAAAGGTGAAACTCCAGTACGTAAGGCTATAAGGAGAAATCACTGTGCTGTAGTGGACTTTATGATTGATAGAGAAGATTTGATAAATGCTAACGAAAAAAAAGCTTTACTACATTATGCAGCGTTTGATAACAGTACAGAAGTTGCAAAACTTTTGATAGCAAGAGGTGCAGATGTGAACGCACAAATAAATACAGGAACTCCTTTACATCGTGCTGCTGCAAACAATAGTAGAGAAGTTGCAAAGCTTTTGATATCAAATGGTGCAGAACTTAATATTTTAGATACTTTTCTGGGACAAGCACCATTGCATAGAGCAATTGAATGGGGAAATTTAGAAGTAGCAGAGTTGCTTATTCTGAATGGAGCAAATATCAATGAAATATCTCGTTCAGGTGAATCTGCTCTTCACATTGCATTAAACAAATATAACAATTCTATTTTTAATAAAAAACGCCGCAATTTGTATAAAGAAATTATCCATATGCTGCAAAAATATGGAGCGATAGACTACAATTACGGAGATTGATAGTAAGCAGAAATGTTGAATCCTAATACAAAACTTTACATATCTAGTTGCACTAGCTCTAAAAAAATTAAATGACTCAACAAAACATAATCTCCTCAAACCAATGAACATAACTGATTTTCTGACACATACAAGATTGTAAATAGCGAAGTTTATCTAATAGCGTATGTCCCCATTGTTGTGGGATAGATAATATCTGTAAAATTAGATAGGCTATTAAACTAACGTAAATTTGTATAGTGATACCATTGACATTCTTAGTAATTAATTTGTCAAGTTTTAAGTGCATTTTTAAAACTTCCATAACAATTCAACTCCCCAACGTAATCGATAAATATCCCTAATTTC
>NZ_MTAV01000039.1 GCF_002154695.1 Nostoc sp. T09 | reverse complement strand
GGTTTTGAGTTCCTTTCCCCTTTTCCCCTTTCCCTTTTACCGACTTCTGCAAGAAGTCTAATGATTAGGGCAGAATAGGAATTAAATTCCACGCAGCAGTAATAGTTTGAAAAATAGAAGCGCCAAGACTGACAAATTGTTAGCTTGGCGCTTTTAAAATTGTGAGTTTTTTTTTAATTCAGGGTCTTTATATTGGCTGACCTCGTTTGAACGATTTTCAGTTTCCCAGAAATTTTTGCATTTTCAGATTTTCTAATATTTTTTTATTTTTTCTCTGTTTAGATTTCAAATTCTCAAAAGAAATTATTCTAAAGAATATAAAGATATGTAAAGGACAAGTAATAGAACGTAGAACATTAATTGCTCAGTTTTTTCCCAGAGCTTGTTACTTTTCCCGTCTTTTATGAACGTTTTTGGCGGCTCTGTTCCCAGCGCCAGAGATATCCCATCAAAGCAACAATCCCTATCTGGAGGAATAAATTAGACAAAGCGTTATCAACATCTCGCCCTGCAAGCAGTTTAAAAAAAAAGATGAATGTACCTATTAAGCCAGAAGCACCGCAAGCGATATAGATGAATTTTCGCAAGCTACGATAAGGCGTTGCTATTTCAGCTTTCAGGCGGGCATATTGTTCAGGATTAAGGCGACTTTTGGGATTTTGTTCTACCATGAATAAAAAATATGCTAAAATTTTCGATTGTGTACGCCGATGTGGCTCAGTGGTAGAGCAGCTGATTCGTAATCAGCAGGCCACGGGTTCAAATCCCGTCATCGGCTTTAATTGAGTGTTGCTGTCTACTATAGACTGAACATAAAGCAAGCTTATAACCAATTGAGTGTAAAAAATCGCTCTACCGTACTTCTTATGCTAAATCAACAGTCTGCAAGAGGGAACGGGGAACAGGGGAAAAAGGCAATATTAAGAAATAACGTGAGAAAATCAGCAAAGTTTCCCATACATAGCAAGCTTTTTGAGATTTATTATGGCGACTTTAGCATAATAGGTACTGAAGAACCTAAAAAATTGCCCTCAGATTAGGATTGTTACTTCCAACATTCATGCTTGGCTATGTAAAACTTACCTACTGAAGCTTCAGAATTCGCCTTACAATTCTGGAATGTCTTCGCCAATTCTCAATTTTTGTTTGGTCCATTTTAATTTTTTCCACAAAGCTTTAATTTGCTTGTAAGCTTCGTTGGGTGGGATTTTTCCAGGGAGCATCTCAGTTTTTGAAGTGATCAGGGTTACTTTTGTGCTTCTTCCCTTGAGAATTTGGTTCTTGCTACTGTGATTTTTGCATTCTTGAGCAGCAAATTCGTAAGTATGAAACAATTTTTAGTAGCTTAGCTATATGGACATATTGATTATTTGTTAGAGCCGATGAATTATGGATTTGTATATTTTTTTACTGCATTTGTGAGGATGCTGATTTCACTTATTCCTGACACTTTTATATATCCTTGGATGAATAAATATTAAAAAACTATCAAATAATTTTCAAAAATAACTAATGATTTTCTGCGAAATTTGTTTAATTATTTAGTAATTCAATTTTTAAAAAACTACAGCTTCTTGGTGTCATTCATCATATTGGGTTTAAAAAATTGATCTAATTTGGTGTTAACGATTTGTATCTTTTATGAAATAAAAAATAGTAGGGCTAACGTATCTCAACTCTAGAGGTTGTATTAAATAAGGCTTATAGGTCGTCTAAGCGGAAATGCTTAGAGCCTCGAATCCTTGAGGAAAACAAGTTTTACAACTAAATACGTTAGCCCTACTGTAAACTGACGTACTCACTATAAATTTATGCCTTCTACCAACCCTTTTTTACTATGGGAAAAAATCATAAAAAATCAGGTATTTGGGCTAGCAATACAATTTAGTTAAGTTAATAAACTTAATATCGGTAGAAAAAACAATTTTAATGACAAAATTAGCATATAGGACTCATATTTGATTTTTGAAAAAAACTCAGTACAGTTTTATTCCTTCTTCCCTGTTCCCTGTTCCCTGTTCCCTCCCTACGTAAATAATTTCAGTAATCAAATCGGATTGCTATAGCTTTATCACCCAGATGCCACCTTTTTCATTAGTGGATTCTGAAACTAACTTAATGAAAAAATTTCAATAGTCTAAAATGCATACACTCTAATCAGAAAAAGGGGAAGGGTAGAAATTAAAAGTTAATTGAATATGCAAGACACAAAATATCTCGTAGTTAACCCTAGTTGTGTGGTAATAACGAATAATGCTTTAGTAGAGAAGCGATCGCAGTTTACACTCACAATTTTATCTAGAGCTTAATTCTTCACTGTGAGTCACTCAAACTCAGTTTGACAAAAAGCTCTTAACAACTCTATACAGTTAGAAATCGCCCCTAGATGCGCAATTTCATAACCATGCGTATTTTGTGTAGGAAATGCCAAACAAGCAGCACGACCCACATGACCAAATTTCATCGCAATCGAGGCATCGCTACCAAACTGACTCAAGATTGTGAGTTGCACTGGTATATCTCTCTGTTTAGCACAGTGGCGTAGTTGCCCATTTAGCGTTTCATCATACATTCCATATGCATCTTGAGAAAGGATTACAGGGCTTTTACCATCCTCAATGGGATATTCGCTTGATAGCGGGCAAACTTCCAAAGCAATCAATGCATCTAATACCTGATTTTGGGTGAAAAATAGTGCGCCAATTGCACCGACTTCTTCTTTTGCTGACGCCACCAAATAAACATCGACTGCTGGCTGTTTCATTTGTTGAGCTAGCGCTAGGAGAATCGCCACAGAGGCTTTGTTATCCAAAGTGTAACTGGCAATATGATCCTTTAACCTGACTGGGCGCTTGCGATGCTTGCCAATCACCATTCTCGTTCCCGGGCGAATGCCAGCAGATTCAAGTTCGGCAGTGGTAAGTTTTGTTTCAATCCAGGCATTTTCCCACTTCACAGCAGTATCTTCCTGCTGGACTTTTTGAGGTGATTCATGGGAGATATGACGAGAACCAAAACTGAGAATGCCGCTAATAGTTTCGTTATCACCCAATAAATCTACAACACCTTCACCGTAAACCCACGGGTAAGAACCACCGAGCTTACGAACTTCAACACAACCTTCATCGCCAATAGTTTTGACAATTGCACCAATCTCGTCTTTATGAGCAGTAATTGCGATCGCTCTGTCAGGATTTTTACCAGGAAGTTTGGCAATCACATTATCAGCGCGATCGCTCCAAACTTCCACACCCAGATTAGTAAATTGCTGGAGCAAAAATTGGTTAATTTCAGTTTCTACACCACTTGGAGAATGGTGCATCACTAATTCTTCAATAATTTTAAATAACTGCTCGTAATCCCACATAGATATATGATTTTAAGTTAACAATTAAGTATAAAGATTTTTACTGAAAATCACACACCTTCAGGGCAATATGCAAGCTATATCCACAACAAAGCCAAACTTTTTTCAGCAACCAACCTTTGCTTCGTTGAAAGAAGAACGTCTGCATCGCAAGCAACGCCTAGCAGCAGCATTCCGGCTATTCGCGCGATTTGGATTTGATGAAGGTATTGCAGGTCATATCACTGTACGTGACCCAGAACACTCGGAGCAGTTTTGGGTAAACCCATTGGGAAAACACTTCGGTTTAATTCGAGCCAGTGACCTGATTTTAATAAATCATAAAGGTGAAGTAATTGAAGGCGATCGCCCAGTAAACACAGCAGCTTTTGCCATTCATTCCCAAATTCATGCAGCTCGTCCCGACGTAGTAGCGGCAGCCCATGCCCATTCTATCTATGGCAAAAGCTGGTCTAGCCTTGGTCGTCTCCTCGACCCCCTTACTCAAGACGCCTGTGCTTTTTATCAAGACCATAGCCTTTTTGATGACTATACAGGCGTGGTTTTAGAACTAGCAGAAGGTAAGCGGATTGCCCAAACATTAGGCAGTAATAAAGCCATGATTCTCAAGAATCATGGCTTGCTGACAGTTGGTCATTCAGTTGATGAAGCTGCTTGGTGGTTCATCACTATGGAGCGTTCTTGTCAAGCCCAGTTACTTGCTGAGGCCGCTGGTAAACCTAACTCGATCAAACCAGAATCTGCTAGTGTGGCACATCAGCAAGTAGGAGGACATGATTTAGGTTGGTTTAGTTTTCAACCTTTATACGAGTTGATTGTCCATCAGGAACCAGACTTGCTGTCGTAACCAGTAACTTTTTGCGTTTACGCTTTAGTACTGCTGCACCCCAAGCGCCAATTGCCAATGTTCCCAATGCTGTAGAAGGTTCGGGAACCGACTGAGTTGATTTTTCAATTTGTTGATATGCGTAATCTCCTAAAATTTTGTGAGCAGCAGTTGTGGGATGGAACCCATCCCAAAATAAGTACTCATTTTGTTTGCCAGCATCGAATACACAGGAAGGGTCAAATAGACAAGGTTTGTCCACTTCCTTGAAACCATATTTAACCCCCTGCATCGTTTTGGCATCTCCGATGACATCTGTAAATAGAGAATTAACATCAAGACTTATTAGTTTGACATCAGGATTTAGGACTTTATTTAAATCTGCGATCGCGTCTGATAAATCGGAGTTATGGTCTTCGGTTAAAGTGGTGAGAGCTTGAGAAGTGCCTGGAGCTACAGGAAAACTAGGATCGAGATTGTTAGCGCGAGGGAGCTGGCCTAAATCAGGTAAGTTCACTAGCAGAATATTTTTAGCACCGACATACGCCAGAGATGCAACCGCCGTTTTTAAATTATTAATTGTTTGTGTAGGCTCGGTAAAAGGCGTGAAATAATTGGGGTCAGCATTGGTGGGTAAATAATCATTCGCACCAGCCCATACTATGTAGAGTGCATTTGCGTCAGCATTTTTATTTTGCAAAAATGGGGCTGTAAATGCCCCAATCTGCTGCTGAAAACCAGGTAATAATGGCGAGATTGTATTTGCCAATGTGGTAGTAGCTCCTCCAAAGGCATAGTTAATACCATTTTGAGGGATAGTACCTGGAAGTACATTAGTATAGGGAGTAGGAGAAGTACTTAATTGCAACTTCTGGGCCAGCTCATCTATCCAGTTAAGTCCATTGGTAAAGCGTCCTGGGTAATAGGGAGGAGGCGGAGATCCAACTCCTGTTAGAGCTAGACTACTGTTATATACATTACCAGTATCAGAAAGACTATCGCCAAATACATAAAGTCCACTAAACTGTGCAGCCGAAGCTTTCAGCGGCAACATGAAAGAGAAGAGAATAAATCCTGCTGCTACAAATTGTTTTTTCATGATTATCTGACCCTAGTATTATTTGATGCTTATTAACCTAAAAAGCTTTAAGAGAATAAATATACTTAGTGATTTTCTTTTGGTCTGTTGCAAAAAAAGTATATTTTCTTAAATTCTCAAAATTATTTGCGTGTTTCTAATGAGCTAATAGGAAAATATTTATCAATAACATATTAAGCTGAGATCACTGTTGCTGCCTAAATTTACTGAATTTTTATATACAAACCACAGCTTTTTTACAAATAAATTACAGAGGTGGCTCTCAAAAATTAGTAAGTTGAAATACTTACTCTACTGCTAACTATAGAATCAATACGGTTGAGATAAGCTAATCAGCATTTAAGCGATCGCTACCTTTAACTTAAATGTAGTGAAATATGAGCTAACCATTCCAAAATTAGGTTTGTGGACGCTTTAACTTTAAAGCATCAACAGCCGATATTCCTTCACCCTGAGTTCCGAAGTACCACAACGCTGCTGCCGCCTCAGCGCGAGTAACTGGTTTTTTGGGTTGAAATAGTGTTGTATAACCAAATACTCTGCGGATATTAGATTGTTCGCCATTTTGGTAATCAGCTAATACTGCTCTTAAAGCTTTGGGGTCAATTTTTCCCGCATCTTGGAAACCCCAGGTTTGTTTTACAGCATCTAAGTTAGCTGCGGGTAAGGCTTGGCGAGTATCCAAAGGTAATTTCCACAGTACCAACTGCTCCCGCGTTAGGGGCGCATCAGGGCGGAATAACACTGCTGTAGTATCGCCAGACAACGAACTGGAAATTAATCCCGCTTCCGCTAAACCTTGAATTTCTGGAAAATCAGGATCTTTTGAAGATACGTCACTAAAAGCAGGTTGGGCAGTTTCGGAGGCTAGGCGAATTTGCTTTGCTGGATTGTTAACATTCATTGCATTGTTAGCAGCCACTAGCCAACGAGCGTATTCTCGACGAGTTATGGTTTTACTTGGTGCAAATTGATTAGTTGTACTATTCGAGTTGCTCTTAGTTACTTGAGGTTCCGTAGATAAAACACCTAATTTTGCCAAGTCTTGGATGTGTTGTCGCAGTTCTTGAGGTGCTTTGTTCAAATCGTTAAATTCTTGAGAAGCCACTGTAGCTGTAGCGGCTGATGGACTTTCAGATGTAGTTTCTGGCTGTGTTGCCACATTTTCAGGTAATACAGGACCAATAAATTCCGGATCGCCTGGTTGGGGAATCTCGTTAGTCGTTTGGGCGTTAGTAGTTTCGCTCGGATTGGTAGTTGGCGTAGGTTGTGCCGTTGTAGTGCTAGAAGGTGAGTACTCAATTAGTAATTGAGTGGCTGTTTGTGGTTGATTGGGTGTTGGGTTGGTGACTGATTGAGCTTGAACAGAAACCTTCACCAACAGATCATTGCGTTGCGCCTCAAAAACGCCTCCCACATCATCTGTTGGTTTTTGTAAAATCTGCCAATTATTTGCTTGGAACTGGTTACGGTAAAAACCGGCAATAAAATTGCTAGGGTCAGAACTTAGCCAACGAGTGGAGACTCTGTTTTCTGTACCACTAGTTGGTGTAACTTCTTCTAGTTTGGCATTAGGATATAACGGAATATCTTGGGGAAAATCAGCTGGCAATTTAACTGTGGATTGGTTTTGCTGTGCTTGCAGTTGGTTATCTTTAGCTTCTCCAAACACAACTGGGTTAGTTTGCAACTGAGGATCAGCCGCCACAGACTGCTCAAGGTTTTTGGCGACGGGACTGTTAGCACAGGCTGTTAACGAAGAGAGTAAAACAGCCAAACTCAGAAATACAGCTGGGTTTTTACAGGGCAGCACAGGAAATTATCAAATCTAGTGTCAATTCCTACCCTAGCGCAGACTGTCAACTGAAGTTAAAGCCTCAAGTAAGAAGTTTCAAGGATAATCATGTTTGAGACTTGGTTATTTACAAATTCAAGGTCAACTGTCTAAGAACTGCAAAACTGAGTAGCCTGATAGGAGAATTAGAACCTTGGAGCACTTTTACTCGGAGAAAGCGTCCAGTGAGCAAACGGGCAATTCCCTTAACACGTGCCCACAGCCTTACCGACAATAACCTCAAATTCCCACCATTTTTACCAACAGCATACAAGGGGGTAAAAGCTAGCTTACCGTAGAGAACATCAGCACGGTGAGTTTTACTTAATTTGTTTTGGTAATGCTCAGGATTAGGTAAACCTCCATGTTCACCATAGTTTCGCCAAGGAATGTAGTTCTTCAGCTTTTTGTGGCGGAGAAAGGAATCAATGGTGGAATCCCAAGTTGAATAGTTAGTTACTCCAACTTTGTCTCGGATTTCCTCTGCCAATTCTAGTAAGTAACAGGCACTTTGAGGAGTCACAATATAGGCAACAGCTGAAGTGGAAAACCCTTCAGCATAACCATCAGATGAAACGTGGTATACTTGCGGCGCACAAGTGTAGAGCCAGCTAATCCCAACATCATTTTGGTTAGGATTGAAAGGTAGAGGTAGCTCACCAAAATCAACTACTGGCACAAAGTCTGCTTCAATAATTATCGTTGGCTGAGCTTCTTGCATCGCTCTTTCCCAAGCTCTGCAATGGTTCATCAGGCAAAGATAACTCCGAGAAAAATTTTGATATTCTGGTTTGGCTTCCTGCCTCAAAACTTCAATATCGAACCCTTGACTAGTTAATAATTCTTCAAGCTCCTGAGTTGATTCTTTATAAGCAATAATCAAGACTCTGCTAATACACTCAACCAGGTAATTTGTAGTAAGTCCATGTTTGGTAAGAGTCTCAAGAGTCTTAATTTCCCCAGGATCAAGTTGCATAAATTAATGAAATTCTTGAAATAATTCTGATAAAAATTTAATTTCAGACAAACCAGACATCATCAAATATTAAGTTTTAACTCTTGTTTAATTTTAAGAAAGCTCTTTTCCAAATATAAAAAGGGCTGAAAAAAGCTCCAATTAAAAGTTCCATTTCACAGGCAGCTACAATATCGGTTCTGACAACCATACGATATTTAAGCAAATGCATAACCATTTTCCGGATATCATTAGCCATGTAAGCCATAGACACAAAGGGCTGTTGCCAAATTTGTAAGTCTAACATCCGAGTATAATGACGACTCAGACCTATACTACGCATCAATTTCAACAAATACTCTTTTTCTAAACGCTGTTTGGGAATGCGGTGATAAATTTCCATTTCGGCGTTGTGCCAAATTTCCCAGCCAGCTTTTTTAATATGAATCAAGGCTTCTATATCTTCAGCAGCTACTAAGGAGCCATTAACTCGACCTTTAAAAAACAGATTGTTAGGAACATTTTCAATCCATGCTTGTTTACAAACTACTATTCCAGCACCTGGTGGAAGCATTTTTTTATAAAATAAAATGTTTTCTGGAAAAGTATAGCAGAAAGTTGTTTTTCCGCCTCCAATAGCTAACAAAAGGCTGATTTTATCAAAATTATTTGGGGGAGTAACTTCATAGTCACCGTGAATTATTCCACCATAAGCCCCGGCTTGAGGATGGTTTTTTCCAAAATTATAAGCAGATGCAACCCAATTATGAGTAGGTAAATTATCATCATCTAGAAACCCAACAAATATGCCTTGCGCTTCTTGAATAGCACGCTCTCTAGCGAAGCTTAATCCTTGCTTATATTCCAAGAAATACTTAATAGGGTACGCTGCGGGCCAATCTGCTTGATATTCTTGAACTATTTTTGCTGTATTATCTTTACTATTGTTATCAATAACAATAATTTCCCAATTTATTGACTCTGCATCAATTGCTAATTGCCTAGTATATGCACAGCATTCCTTTAATTTATTTAAAACATCTGGTAAACGTTTTTCTCCATTAAATGTACATATAGCTACACTAAAATCAATCATCCTTTTAATAAGTAAAAATTAAAGAAAATTATATCTTTTCTTAAAATGATATTGATTGATGCTATAGATGTCACCAGCAGAAACACTGAATGACTATTTGCGATCGCGGAAATACGAGAGTAACGCTCAAGAATTTACAGCTGTTTCCAAGTCTTTAATTTGTGGTTCGGGAAACTGAGTTAAAACTCGCCAAAGAATTGTGTAGCTACCATCAGAACGGCGACGCACTGGTCGAAAAGCAAGCAGGATATCACTGCTGCCCAACTGTTGTATTTGCCCTAAAGATTGGCGTTCTTGTGGGGAAAGTGCTCTACCGCTCAAAATCATATCTGGCAGTTTAAATTGTAGCGATCGCACTAAATACGTATGGTTTAATTCAGCTTTAGCATCAGCTAAAATAACTTGATTTAAATTCCAAATCTGGTCTTTGCCAGTTAGGAACCGCCGCCGCTCTACTTGTAATTCATTTAATTGTTTGGGAGGCTGGTAGTTGAGAAAAAATTCTCGTGTTGACCGTGCTACAATTTGTAACTTCGGCTCTAACTTGTTTAGAGGAACATCGCCCAAATCTACCATGAAGCTGTAATCTACACCTTGATAGCCAAGCCCAAAGCGACCGCCAACCAGCTGAAGTGCTAGAGTAGGAGTAAATCCTCCTTTAGGATCGCCCAATAAGGGGAAAGGATAGCGTTCACTGACACCTGATAGCAATCGATTCTCGAGCGTATTCAGCGGACGTTGGTAAGCCAAGTTAGGTAACACACGGAAAATGCCAGTATGAGGCAATTTCAGAAAGTTAGCGTAAGTTTGCGGTTCTTGGGGATCAATGTCGTAGGTAAAGCGGTCTAGTATCGCAGTAGTTTCCTGAGGATTTGTAAATTGATTTTTTAAGGGGAATTCTACCTGTGCTGCGCTCAAGAATTTCTTGGCAGATGCAAGCGTAGTGAGCGCTTCTGGAGGTGCTGCGATCGCAGGTTGTATGGGTGATACATAGTCAGCTATGGCTGTTTTCGCAGTCCTACCAATAATTGGTAGGGATGGTGAAAGTACGTTCGGTTCTTGTGTCGAAAAAGGTGTCGCAAGCTTGTCAAGTTGAGGATGCTGTATCGGCGCAATAGCCAGCGCCGGATCTGATTGTCGCTCGCCAGTCACAAGGGGTAGGCTTCGGACTAAAGCTAGCTCCCCCCGCCGAGATAACAAACGATCCAATATTGGAGAAAGTTTTAATAATTCTTGGTTAGAAGTATACAAAGAGCAGTAAATTTTTATTTGTGACCCAGTTAATTGCTCGGCTAAAGGGAAATTCTGAGTGAAATCCACTCTTGAGGTACATAAAGTTTTGGGACTTTTGCTTTGACGGTTCAAGAAAGCGTCTACAGACTTCGTGTGGACAGTTAATTGCCCTAGAACGGATCGCATCTGATTAGCATCGGGTGTGATGATAGCTTGCTCAATGCGGGCAATCAGATTGATCTGTTGCTGTACCAGATGGCTGGCTGAAGTATAAAAGCTTTCATTGGCTGGTTCCGCCGCCAAATTTTGATTCGGAGAAGATGTAAACTGACGATCAAGAATTTGCATCTTACCCGGAACAGAAGCAAAGCTAAAAGGGAGCAAAAGGCTGAAAAAGATGTATCTCATATGAAAAATGCAGGACTGATAGGTGTAGAAAAATCTAAAATAGATATTAAATTTAAAAGAAACAACGACCACCGACAAGCGTCAGTCCATCTTAAACTTTCTGTCAAGCGCGACCGGGTTGTTACCAGTGCTGAAACACGATTACATGCCAGTTTCCCAAGATCAGCCGATCTCTTCTGATGCTCCGCTCCAGCTATTGCTGTTTGTCGATGGACGTCCCAAGTCCCGACAACAAGTACAGCGAATACGTGCTTACTTGAAAGAATTGCAGACTGAGTATCACTTTGAACTTCAAATTATTGATGTCGGGCAACAACCCTATATGGCGGAACACTTTAAATTAGTGGCTACGCCAGCTTTAATTAAAATCCACCCGGAACCCAGGCAAATCATTGCGGGGAGTAATATCATCGGTCAACTAAAAAACTGGTGGCCCCGTTGGCAAGCCTCTGTAGATGCTTATTTGAAGCTACAAGAAGACTTACAAGAACGTCTAGACGAAAATGCTCGGATGGTATCACCCAAATCTACAATTAGTTCAGTTGCTGTTTCCGCCGAACTTATACGCCTCTCGGACGAAATTTTTCGCTTAAAACAGGAACAAGAGAAACTCCAAGAGCAGTTGCAATTTAAAGACAGGGTGATCGCTGTGCTGGCCCACGACCTCCGCAATCCTTTAACTGCTGCCGCGATCGCTATAGAAACTCTCCAATCTAACTACAACATAGAGACAGGGCAATTCCAGCGCCTTAAACCAGCAATGACGGCGCATTTATTAAAACAAGCCCGTACTCAAACTAAGACAATTGACCGTATGATTACTGATCTTTTGCAAGTAGGTAGGGGCAATGATACTGAGCTACCAATCGTACCCCAAAAAATGGAAATCGGCAAACTCTGTCTAGATGTAGTCGAAGAATTGCGCGATCGCTACACCGCCAAATCTCAACAGATAGAAACAGATGTCCCTCAGGACTTACCCTATGTGTATGCCGATCCAGAACGCATACACCAAGTGCTGGTTAATCTGTTGGACAATGCTATTAAATATACGCCTGCTGGTGGCAAGATTAGTCTTGCCGGATTACACCGCACTACTCAAAAAGTTCAGATTAGTATTGGTGACACTGGTCCAGGAATTCCTTACGAAAACCGCGATCGGATCTTTGAAAATCATTTCCGCCTGCAACGGGATGAAGGTACAGAAGGGTACGGCATTGGACTTTGTGTATGCCAACGGATCATTCGGGCGCACTATGGTCAAATCTGGGTTGACTCTGTTCCCAATGCTGGAGCATGGTTCCACTTTACATTGCCAGTTTATCCCTCTTAGTCACCTGACTTTTTACCTGAAAACCGATTATTAAAATTCTGATTTTTAGATTTTGATTTTAAGCTTAAATCCTAGAGCCAAAATCTTGAATTGACTCGGACAATATTTATTAATTATTTGAGGATAATGCGATCGCGCCCCTCCGCCTTTGCTTGGTAAAGTGCCTTATCTGCGGTCAAAATCAAATCTGAGGGTGAAGATTCCCAAGTAGGAACGATAGTTGTCACGCCCATACTCAGGGTGACATATTGGCTCACCTGTGACCCATCATGAACAATTTTTAAATCTCTGACTCCAGCTTGCATAGCAGCAGCAACGTGAACTGCACCAAATGCATGAGTATTAGGCATAATTACAGCAAATTCTTCGCCACCATAACGTGCCACTAAATCTTGATTTTTCTGTGCCGTATGACTTAAGACAGCACCTACCTTCTGTAAGCAGAGATCTCCAGCAGGGTGACCATATTTATCATTATAAAATTTAAAAAAGTCGATATCACACAAAATCAGTGATAGAGGTAATTCTTCTTGGGCTAAATTAATCCACTGAGTATTCAGATAATCATCAAAGCGGCGACGATTAGCTAACCCTGTTAAGCCATCAACGTTAGCGATATGCTGCAAAGCTTGGTTTGCTGCCTCTAACTGTTTGTATACTTGTGCTTGTTGCAACAACCGTCGCAAACGCTGGCGCAAAACTGCCCAGTGAATTGGTTTGGTTATGTAATCCATTGCCCCTGCTTCAAAAGCACGGTTGACGGACTCTTCATCGTCCAAGCATGTGATCATCAATATAGGAGTCCGCTCCCATAGTTTAGAAATAACAGTATTACCTAAAGCAGAGTCAGTATCAAAACTTGCAAGTGCTGACATCAAATTATTTCTAGCAATTTTAAGTAATTGCTTACAGCATGTAAAGCCATCCATCACAGGCATTACCGCATCTAGCAACACTATATCCGGTTTAATAGTATCGTAAGCATCTAAACATTGCTGACCATCATTGACCTCGACCACTCGATAGCCTTCTTGTTCCATAGCTTTACGCAACAGCACTCGCATGGTCTTGTCATCATCAGCCACCAAAATTAGTGGCGGTTGCTTGGAAACAGAAAATGGACTTATGCCTGACATGAGTTGCGTTCCACAGAAAATGAGAGTATCGGTAAGGGCGAACCTGGGAAAACTTGCCCCCTTAACCAAATCGCCTGTAAGTAAAAGTTTTTTGCCTTAGTCACAATCCTACTGAACAAGCAATTTGGTAGAAGATACCTAGGCAACACATGTGTTGTATGTACAATGATTGCCCAGTTTTAACTGGATTTCTCCTAGCAAGCAAAGATATGCTTACTGATGAACCGATTTTTTGTGCAGTAATGTAAATATTTGGATTGAACAATTTGTTTAGGCGGGGAGCTTTGGGAGTAGCTAGAAAAACGGTTCTCCTCCCAAGCAATAGGGATGACTGCTCCCTGTTGAATGCCGACACTCGCCGCAAAAGGCTATCCAGCAATTGAAAAATAAAATGCGCAATTATTCTCAGCCAAGCAAACGGTAGATGACTAGGTTGCATAGACAGTTTATTTGAAACACAAAGGCAATTTTTACCTTCTTGTCTAGTTAAGGACATGGTAGGAAATGTTTTATCTACGTTTAATGTGAATAAAGTCTTGAAACCCTTGTAATTTCGTAGATAGGCACAAAAATATGATTTTGGGCTAATTTAGAAACCCTTATGGGGTAAAAGACCTTTCTCATTCACATCAGGCGTATTATTTATATTTCCCTACTGCTAAAGTCGAATTGTCATTTCCGGGAAAACTTCAAATATTAACCTTGCTTTTTTTGTTAGACGGTGATTTTTAACACTAAAGATAGGTGATGTAATAGCTAAAATGTGCTAAATAAATATCTAGCTATAAATCCAATGAGCGCTTAGATTTAACCCATTTATTGCCATAGGCAAGCTTTTCAGAGTTGTAGGCTCATGACATTGAGTAAAGGAATAGTAAATAGTAATACTTTGTTTTTAAGTAACTCTTAAATTCATAAGTTAAGTGAAAACCCTGAGAATAAAACTGAGCTACTACTCTATCTCTATTCGCAAGCTTTCAAGAAAACTCTGCTTGTGTCCAGAGGGTATTGGGAAAAGACACAATAAATGTTATTTTTTTATATGTTCGGGGTTTTAGTAGAAGTAGCAATGGTTCCAGACCTTCCCAGGCTCCTTAATGAAGTATCCTTGTTTCATCACTCGCCCTGCGATCGCATAATCTAATTGAGGAGATGACGAGCTTGAAAATACACCCTGGCATTATGGGTTGAAATTTTTTGCTGTATTCCGCCTGGGTATGCTCACTATCTTGACAATAAAGTAGAAAGATTATAAAAGTTTTATAATTGGTTATGTACTAAGTAGGTATCAGCCTAAATTGCCAAACACAATTGGCTTTTATGAAAATTCATAAATTTGATAGCTACAATAATATTATAAATTTAAAATTTTCAACCAAAGAAAGTTCTCTTAATAAAGAATTTTTCTTAATGTTTGTGCAATTATTTCATATTAAGAACGCCTTTCTCTAAAAGCCATTAAAATCTTGACAAGAACCTATACATAATCTCAATGCCCGATTCCTTAATGTATGCAGAGGACTACTTTGTTGTCCTAGAAACAAACCAACCGGAACAATTTCTCACTGTCTCCGAGTTATTAGAAAAACTCAAATTAGTTCTGCAAAATTTAAATTTTGGCGATCTACCGCCTGATGTGCAAAAAATTGAGACTGTAGGAGAGCGAGCTAAGTATTTAATCGATACGAGTTGCGAGTTGGATCTAGGGCCTGGGAAATATTTACAGTGGTACGCAGTCCGCTTAGAAAAGTGAATTTCTCAGTCAAGAGTTATTAGTATTTGAGCTAATAACTCTTGACTATTGACTAATACCTATTTTTGATTAGTAATCAATGCTAATTCAATTTTATTTTCACTAGGCTGTGTGATTTGGACTTCTACTCCAGGTCCGAAATAGCTAGTCATTTTTTCCTGCTTTTGCTGCCAAACATCAATTGGGATCAAGGGTGAATCAAATTCTAAAATTAAAGCGTAAGCCCCATTAATTTCTTTTTCTTGTAATCCTGTAATGATTGGTCTTTCTTCATCCGTCGGACTTAGACCGAGAAAAGAAAGTGCCCTATCAAAATGGGCATCTTGCCCATAGCAAAATCGGGTGATGTCTTTACGAATTTTATTTTGGGTAACAGTTGCTTGTTGTTCGCGCAATCTCAAAACTGCGGGTGTAGTAGCTTGGCTAAAAGGTATAGGTTTGAGTTCATTAGCTTTAAGCGCTAATCCTCCTAGCAAGAGAGGAAATCCGTAAAAAAATCCGGCAAGATTGAGTGTGGCATTATCAGCGGCATAAGCTATAAAGCCGACAATGGTTAAGATACCGCCGACTGTTAAACCGAGTGTTCCCAAAGAAATTTGGCGTAGCATGAGCTGAGGTTACTATAAATTCTTAAAACCTTAATTTTACTATCATCTGATATGAGTAACATATAAGGGAAGAGTCTTAGCTAAAGTAAAGCTAATCAGTAAGTGTAGCGCTGGCAAAACCGGAATTTATTTTTCAACCTACCTAGATTAACCAGTAAATTCTCCCCCTAGCCTTTTTTTGCGTTAATTTTAAACTTGAAGATAGTTAAGGACTGCAAAAAACAATGGATATACAGACTATAAAAGAACGAATTGCCGCAGTTGAGAGCAAACGCCAATACCTACTGAGTCTACTAGAACAACCCAATCTAGGAACTTTGAGAATTGACGTGAATCAGGCTTTGGAAGAATTGGATGATTTAGTAGACGAATTTAGACGCACTATTCCGGAGACAGGAAGTAACTAAGCCTATCTAAAGCATTAGCAAAGATCAAAATTGCGTCGGTACACCGTTAATTATCCGGTCTACCGACGCTTTTAAGGCTTAAAATGTCCCTCAGCCCCCAGAATTTAACTGTACCTGGATTTATCGAGCAACTTTGCTGCATCATTAATTTAGTAACTCAGTCATCTCCTGCACGGTTTCCTAACTGTCTAACCAGAGCAATGAGTTCGCTTGTGGGGACATCCTTTCTGCAAAAATCATCAAAGCTAGGCATGGCTTTTGTCTGTTGCAAACTAGCATCTTCTACTGAAGAGTAAGCAAGGATTTGAGTATGAGGAGAGATAGCTTTAATATGACCAGATGCACTCCAACCATCCATGACTGGCATCTGCAAGTCCAGAACAATCACATCGGGATGGTAGCGCTTCACCATTTCTATAGCTTCTTGACCATTCTTAGCTAAACCGACTACTTGAATATTTTCTTGGCAAGAAAAAGCTAATTGTAGAGTTAAGCGGGTTAGTTCGTGATCGTCAACAACTAGAACACGTAAGGTAGAAGACTTACAGGACAGCATTAACATTTATTAGGAAAAGACTAAATACAATAACTTTTATAGTTTATGGGAACAAGCGCTAGAAATTACTCTATCCTATGGTTGAATAATCTAGTTTCTAGCAAGGACAAATAATTGAGATTTTGTGAGGAAAAATTAAAGTTTTCTAAAAGAAGATATTGAGCTAGTTGTCAAGATAGAAAGAATTCTTTTTTGAATCAATAAGAGTTGAGGCAATACTAGTTGAGCGTAATGCCATATTGATGAGACTTTTTTGTGAGTTAGCTTCTGGGGCATGGTCGCATGGATGGCGTTGGATGTAGCTGCCATTGGCTTGCAACTCCCAAGCTTGCCGATTGTCTGCCAGCATAATTCCCAGGATTTCTTGCAAGTCTTTGGCAATGTCTAGATCTTTGATAGGAGTAATTACTTCAACTCGGCGATCTAAGTTGCGACGCATCCAATCAGCACTGCCAATATAGATTTCCTCTTGAGCATTGTTATAAAAATAAAAAATACGGGAGTGTTCTAAAAAGCGACCAACTATGCTGATGACACGAATATTGTCACTAATATCTTTCAGCCCTGGGCGCAAACAGCAAACACCTCGGACAATTATGTCAATTTGGACTCCGGCACGAGATGCTTCATATAAAGTAGCAATAATTTGCGGATCGACAAGGGAATTCATTTTGGCAACAATCCGCCCGGTAAATCCATTTTTAGCATTTTCGATTTCACGATTAATTAGTGCCAAAAAGCGATCGCGCATATTTACAGGGGCAACTAGTACTTCTCGATAGGACTTTTGCCGCGAGTAGCCTGTTAAAAAATTAAACAAATCGGTGATGTCAGCACCGATTTCTTCTTGACAGGTAAATAATCCTAAATCTGTATAAAGTCGTGCGGTTTTTTGGTTATAGTTGCCAGTACCAATATGTACGTAGCGACGCATCCGGTCTTTTTCTCGGCGCACGACCATAATAGTTTTACAATGAGTTTTCAGCCCGACTAAACCATAAACAACGTGAACTCCAACTCTTTCTAAACGCCTTGCCCAGTAAATATTGTTCTCCTCATCAAACCGCGCTTTCAATTCTACTAATACAGACACCTGCTTACCATTTTCGGCAGCAGCAATTAAGGCATTGACGATGGGCGAGTCTCCAGAAGTCCGGTAAAGGGTCATCTTGATGGCTAGCACATTCGGATCGTGGGCAGCATGAGTAATAAAGCGCACCACTGTTGTGGAAAATGATTGATAAGGATGGTGTACTAGTAAATCCTTTTCCCGAATGACCGCAAAAAAGTCTTTTCCTTCGTCTACCTCTGGTATATCGGAACTGACACTGGGTTCTCGCAACCATTGCAAGCGCGAAGGTACTACAGATTGTCGTGGTGGATCTTTGAATTCTGGTAGCGGTAACGCCATAAAGTACATTAAATCCCGCAGTCCCAAAAGTCCATCTACTTCGTAAACATCACTTTCGGTTAATTCCAAATCTTGTAACAAACGCGATCGCACTGCTTCGGGAGTTTGAGATTGAATTTCTAACCGTACCGGAGTTCCACCAATGCGACGTTTTCGCAATTCTTGTTCGATCGCCAACAGCAGATCGTCGGCTTCATCCTCTTCTAATGCCAAGTCAGCGTCACGGGTAATCCGGAAGGGATGATATTCCTGAATATTCATTCCCGGAAATAAAGAATCTAAGTTATGCGCGATCGCCTGTTCCAAAGGTACACCAGTCCAGTGCGCAGGTTGACCGTTATGGTGAATTCCTAACTCTGGCGGTAAAGGTAAAAATCGCGGTAAGACTTTTGGTACTTTGACTCTGGCAAAAAATTCTTCCTCTGTTTCTGGGTTTTTGACCACCACTGCCAAATTTAGACTGAGATTGGAAATGTAGGGAAAAGGATGGCTAGGGTCAACAGCCAGAGGAGTCAG
Source organism: Nostoc sp. T09 (assembly GCF_002154695.1). Classification (GTDB taxonomy): domain Bacteria; phylum Cyanobacteriota; class Cyanobacteriia; order Cyanobacteriales; family Nostocaceae; genus Aulosira. The sequence goes on along the minus strand of NZ_MTAV01000039.1, from coordinate 41,078 downwards.
AACGGGAAAAATTTGTTCTTCAAAGTAATTATCTAGATAATTCCGCTGTTTTTCTGACAAATCTATATAATCCAGGATGTGTATCCGATGATTTGCCAGCAGGGGTCGGAGTACTTGCTCAAAATGATGGTGCTGTTTAGTTACCTGAGGACTCAAGGTAAACCTGATATCGTCTAATTGTTGTTGCGGTGTGCGACCATCAGGACTTAACTGGGTAACTTTTGCCTCTACTTGTTGCTTTAAACCTGCAACCCGTACCATGAAGAACTCATCTAAATTTGAGGTGAAAATAGCCAAAAATTTGAGTCTTTCCAAGAGTGGCGTTCGCTGGTCGCAGGCTTCATGTAACACCCTGCTATTAAACTCTAACCAACTTAATTCTCGGTTGATGTAGTATTGTGGATCGCTCAGATTGATGGGAGTAGCGCTCTTCTTGGATTTTGCCATAATCACCTTAGGGCGGATAGTTGCAGCCCATTCAACAGTCGAATAATAAACATAGTAAATGAAATAGTGTATTGGGCGCGAAGCAGCTTGTTATCTGACAGCGCTTCTATATATAGAAAATCGCAATAGTGTTAACAATATCTAACGTGCGCTAGTGCTTTATCTCATTAATTTTGAGAGGAGAATAAGTTTGGAGACAGGACATTAGTCCTAGATTTTTACACACTAAAGTGCTTAATACAAACAAATCTATTAACAAATAAGGTCTATGTTTCAAGTTACTCGCCGCCGTCTCGCTCTTTGGTACACTGCCGTAACGGCCGTATTACTATTATTATTTGCGAGTGGAGTATATTTATATGTCCGTAGTACGCTGGTTGAGCGGATTGACGATACTCTCAATCATGTGGTGGAAGTAGTAGAGCGATCGCTGGTAATTGAGCCTGTCAACACTGGTAGTGAGACATTACGTATTAATGTAGAAGCTAGTTTTCGCGACAATGCTGACACAGTAGAAGACGATCACATTGATTTGGAATGGTTTAGTGCCACTGGTGAATTACTGTGGTCAACTTTATCCACACCTCTCAATATCCCCATTCATGCCAATCGTACTGGTGAAACTGTACGCGTAGCACAAGAGGGATGGGGAAAATCAGCAGTGTTATTACGCCAGGTAACACAACGGGTAGAAGTAGGACGGCAAGTCTTAGGCTATTTGCGTGTTAGCCATCCCTGGTTTGAAGTTACCAAACCCAGCCGTCAGTTAATTGTGGATTTGGCGCTGGGTACGGGATTGATGGTAATTTCTGTAGGCGCAAGCGGTTGGTTTCTTTCTGGTAAAGCAATGGAACCAGTAGGCGACTCTTACCAACGGCTCAAACAATTTACTGCTGATGCTTCTCACGAACTCAGAAATCCGATTACTTTGATTCAAACTAATGTGCAAGTTGCTCTTGCTGATTTAGAGTTAGCAGAGGTAGAAGTTACTACTTCTTTACATTATCGCCAACAGTTAAAATTAGTTGAACGACTTACCCAGCGTTTGGGTAGATTAGTCAATGATTTACTGTTTCTCGCTAGGCAAGATAGTGGAATAAGTAAAGATAGCTTTTCATCTTGTCCAATGGACGCTTTACTGATGGAAGTGCTAGAAGAACAGCAATTGTTAGCGACTGAAAAGAGAATTACCCTTGCTTTAGACTTAGTAAATCCTCCCGTTGCGGAAACTAGCCCGGAATTGTTTGACAATTGGTTCACACTTGTAGGCAACTGGGATCAGCTGGTGCGACTTTTCACTAATTTGATTGGTAACGCTTTGCAGTACACTCCATCTCAAGGACGGGTAACTGTCGAGTTGGCGCGTCTAGAGGGTAGCGATCGCATTTCTGGACTACGCTACAGTAGCGCTCAATTACAAGTTAAGGTGAGCGACACAGGGATTGGTATTCCAGGAGATGCACTACCACGTTTATTTGACCGCTTTTATCGGGTAGATCCAGCACGTACCCATAACAATGGGAATACAGCTACAGATATTTCTACTGGTTCAGGATTGGGGCTGGCGATCGCTCAAGCTATTGTCGAACATCACCAAGGTCAGATTCAAGTTGAAAGCAGCTTGGGCAAAGGTACTACTTTCACAATTACTTTACCAGTAACTATTGATCCTTAATTCTGTCCTCGATATTTGTTTCCTGTGACAGATGAATATAAACAAGTTTATTTAATAACTTAGATAGCAAAACTTACAGTCTTGAGCTATCTATTAACAGCTAACAGTAGAAAGGTTCTGGTATTTTTAAGCTTGATAGCGATAGCTTAAACTCCACCTATATAAATATTACATTTATATAAATTCCTTATCTAAATGCTGATGTTATCAGCAAATTGAGCAGATATTGAACCTCTATTCCTAATGAGAATTAAAGATAGTTTAGATAAGCTAAATATTATTTCAATAAAGTAATAAATTTTAATTTTTTCCTTTACCTAAAGAAAACAAAGTAGTCAGCAATACTTATTTTTAACTATTGGATTATAACTAATGATTTATATTAATCCTACTTAGGAAGTATACCATTGCTTTAGCTTGCATAAATTTTCAAACCTATAGTTAGATCCAAAAACTTCAGCTAATCGATAAATTAATATCATCTAAATAATAGTAGTAAAAAGCCGAATAAATTCAATGGCAGAGGGTAATTTTTGACAAATTTATTACCTGAAATAATTTGCTAATTTAGAAAATTTTCAAAAAGCCAAGCTGAGATTTTTTCAGGAGTCAACAATGAAGAGCAATTCTCCAAAGTTTCGTAAGTCGGCTGAGTTAGTGGCTGCTATCTGTGGCGGTTTACTGATGAGTTTTCCAGCATTTGCTCAAACACCAGTAACACAGCAGCCTAGTTCTGCTAATGCTAAAGTCAATCCCTGCCCAAGTATTTTTTACGAACCTCAACACACTAATCGTGTATTGGTTCCTCAAGGATGTCCTCCCAATGCTCTAACTCAAAGAATGCAGTCCCAAGGAATGCTTCCTTCTGGTTCCGTTCCTGCTGCGCCATCGGCAGATCAAACAAGAATGGGTGTAGGTGGAGAAACACCTTCAACGACTACTAACTCAACTAACTCAGGAGTTAACCCCAATCCTGGCATTTTAAACGAACGGCCCTACAATCGCTCCCAGCAACCTTCACAGCCTGATAGTTCAACTACCTACACAACGCCTCAGCAGGTTCCGACACAACAAAATTCTGTAACTGAACCGTCATTACAACAACAGGGACAAACCCCGGTTACTACAGTGGCACTCGCAAATGGCAATGTTAATGTCAGGCTAGTGAATGATACTGGAGCTAATGTGACTTACCAAGTCATTGGCGATACTGACCAGCGATCGCTAAGCGGCAAGTCTGATGTAATATTACAGGGTTTACATGCGCCAGTAACAGTGACATTTCAACGAGAAGATGGCGGATTGCTGTCAGTGACTCCACAGCCTTCTTCAGAAACAGGATTATTGGAAGTTAGATTAAAGGAAACCACAAACGTAGCCCAAGATAAAAAAGCCATGAGAATTCAATCTAATGGCTCAGTGTATTTGAATTAGATAAGAATCAAAAATCCTAAGGCTAGGTGGGCAATGCCCACCTAGCGAAAGATTGCCTTTAACGTTTGGGTAATTTAATCAGCTTATCAACTAAGAATACTTCCTGTTTGCTGTCTTCCAGAGCTTTTGCTAACACAAGCGCTCGTTCGTAAAAGTTACGGGCAGTTAGATAATTATTTAACTGCTCGTACAAATTACCGTAAGTCATAAAAGATTTAAATTCTTCCCGCAGATTTTGCAATTCTCTAGCAGTTACTAAGCGTTGTTCTAATAAGTCAAAAGCTCGCTCATAACGTCCTACAGAACTATGCGCCATAACTAAACCATCAATCGCGCGTAAATAGTTAGTGCGATCGCGGGTAGTTTTGGCTATCCGCATAGCTGCTCCATAGGTGGCAATTGTATCGGGATAATTTCCCACTGCTAGGTAAGCCTCGCCTAAGTTATTTAGGGTATTGGTTTCACCAAGAATATCGCCAACTTGACGGCGGAAAGATAAAGCAGTTTCATACAATTTAATTGCTTTATTGTAATTGCCTAACCTGGCGTTTACTAACCCTAAATTACTTAAAGACAGTCCTTCACCTGCACTATTCTGGACATTGTGAGCGATTGTCAGTGCTTCTTCAACGGTTTTACCAGCTGGGGTAAATTCTCCTTTTTGCAGCAGCACAGTACTAATATTATTCAGTGCGAAAATCTGAGCCTGAAAGTCTTTGGTATCGCGAGCGATCGCTAAGCGTCGCCGCAACGCATCTTCCCCATCCTGAAAACGATTGAGCTCGATGTAGGCTTTAGCTAGCAAATCGTAAGTCATACCTTGGGCTTTGTAGTCACCAAGGGCGTGATAAATTTCTAGTGCTTGCAAGCAAGACTCAATTGTTTTATCAGCATAACCGGAAATTTGTTGTTGCTCACCGATACGCAGTAAGGTGTCTGCTTGATCTCTTGATTCTCGCAACGAGGAATTATTTAATGGGCGGTGCAGTTGTTGCGTAATGTCAGCAGCATTAGCCGTTAGGGGGCTAAAAAAAACAGCCAACATTAAAAAGCAAGAAGTCAAAAATTGGAATTTACCATTTGGGCGCGAGGCTAGAATAGCAAAATCCAAAATCTCCAACCCATAGCGTCCAGATCTGAGGGTGGGATTGAAATCCAGAATGCTACCCTCTGGTAAGAAATACCGTTGTTTCATAAAACTTACCCGGGAAATTTCGCTTTTAAGTACAAAGTCTAAGAAGGAGTGTTAAATTTCCAAAATAGAGGTAGAAAATATACGCGTTTATACTTAAGTCGTGATTAAGCTAAATCTTCACCCAAGTAAATGGCGCGAATATCTCCAGGTAATTTGGCCTCTAACATACGATATCCTTCTTGAAGAAAATTGGCTACTTCAAGCGGCGTAATATTTTCTCCTTCGGCTTGGAGATAGGCAGCAATTCGAGTTTCGCTCCAGCGGAAAGTTTGAGCCATTAAGACCACAAACCGTAAAATCGGTGATAGCTGTTCTAAAGCCTGTTCAACGTAGCACCATAAAGCAGGCGAAGTTGCCTTGAGAGAATAATGAATTGCTTCTGTTGGAGGTAGTTCAATCTCATTAATGCAGAAGGCTGTGATATTGATCAGCCAATTTTGCAGGGTTAAGGACTCTTGATCTGGTTGAGAACTTTTGCTTAAATCTAGTCCACCAAGTTCATAATAGATATGCCGCCAAGTGAGGGCAAACAAATAATCTGCTTGCACAGGCGATCGCGCCGAATGGCGAATCAATGTGTACACTATCGGGCTATAGCGACAAAAAATCGCTGTAAAGTACTTTCCGGTATCCGGAGAGATTTGAAAGGAAGTTAGCAGTTCTTGGTCACTTTGATGAAACAGTGACTTGACTAGCGGGTGGTTAGCTTCGGGAAAGTGGGGTATTTGCACAAGCCTTGGAGTTGATAGTTGTTAAAATATGTATGGGATGTTAGTCTCCCATTTAAGCGCACAATATCTTCATGTTTGTCTGTTTTGCTTCAGACTTCAGACCACTAGAGTTATTGATACACTATAAACAAAGACTTAATTTTAGTCTTAATCGACAATAATAAAAGCGGCTCCCTTATACAATATTTGACTTGTTCATGGTTATAGCAGCTAGTGTGATACCCTTCCTACTTAGTCCTTTGACTTTAGGCTCTTTTTTACCTTCTCTGCCCCTGGATAGCCTGTTCTCTACTCAAGGCATTATGGTGTTGCTACTGGCGGCTTATGCTGGTGCGATGTGGATGTTCCTCACCAGTGCCCCAAAAGTACATACTGTAATGGTGTCGGATTTGGAGATTGCGCGACAGTTGTATGAAGGGCTGCTAGATTTACCTGCGGCTGAAGTGCCTTTGCACTACTACTACAACTACGAACAAACCATAGGCGCAACAGGCATAGACCCACTTTATATGTCCACAGGCCCTAGTTTCTCTGGCAGAATGATGAATAATGCTAGCGATGGTTTGTGGTATCAGCTTAAGAAAAATACCCAATTGCACGTAATTACTGGCGCTAGTTTGGGGACAAAAAATCAGCAACGCCATGTTTGTTTTGACCGTGACTGCCTCGAAATGATTCTAATGCGAGTCGAAACACGCGGTTTGAAGTTTAAGATTCGGAATCAGAAGCCCCTAAATTTTTTAGTGAAAGATTATGAAGGGCGAATTATTGAAATGGCTGAAGTTGCCAATTAACCATTATTTGAGGGTGCGTTCAGTAAATCGATAACGCGCCCTCTTCATTTTTGATAGATTTCTCCCGATCAAGTAATATCAAGTTAGGTTAATTACTTACTGATTTTTCATTGCAAGTCCAAGGTAGACACAAACTAACTTTCCCAAGGTAGCAATCTTCAAATCTTGCGATTGATTCACTTAGTACCCTACTCTTTTCCTGTCAAACACCCTACGAGAAAGACTTCGCCAAACGGTAAGGCCGCGCCTACGTAATGACAAGTAATTAGCAGACTTCATATAAATTAATTTTCAGCACCGGAGGAAAATTACCGAAATTCCTCTACATTGTTTCCTTGAATCTCTACCAATTTCTTTAAAAGTTCTGCGGCTAAATCCCGAAGTTCCATTTCCTCAGATTCATTACTGATATTTCGGTTAATTTCTTCGACTGTAAACCTACTTGCTAAAAAATTCTTTATAGCAAAAATCCGCTCTTCTTCTGGGAAACTCAGGTATTTTTCTAGCTTTTCGGCAATTTCTAGGATTGGTTTGTTTGCTAGCTGCTTACGTACTCTTACCGCAAGCCAGTCATCACTTTTGAGAAACTCTATAACTGAGTCTACAAAACTTTGGTGTTCTTCTTCTGCCCACTTTTCCCACCAGTCTTCATCCACATCTTCAACATAGATGTTTACACAGTCAAGCCCATAAGTCATCCAATTTCTTTGTAATTCTCTGGCTGCTTCTAAATGTTCTAAAAATTTTTCCAATCTTTGTTGAGCTTCAACTGAACTGTGTTTCCCCATAATGATGTAGTTTGGTTAAGACAGTGAAGGAAAATGACCTGAAACTATAAACTAAATTTTAAATAAACGCCCGTTTTCAAATGATCGCTGTTATACAGTGATATATTCACTACTTGATTGACAAAATCCGTAATGTGGGGATTGTAACTTAAGAATAAACCTCTATCTATGCCCCAGCGTTGCAAAGTATTTTCCCAATTATCAGACTTTTCTTGAGAAAATTCATCAGAGAGGCTAGTGATCTGAATGCATAGTGGCTCTTTGTGCCTACTACTAACAATTATATCAGTTGCCATTGAGAAGTCTGCGATATAGCACTGCCAAAAAGTCCCTTCACGATGGACGATATCAGAAGCAATCAATTGCAGAACATGAGTATCAGCCGGATTAAACTCTCCAGCCATTAATTTTTGTTTCCATATAGAAAACTTTGGATCAGGTTGATTTATCCATTTGGGAAATAAATACCTATACCAATAATATTCCGTTGGCGTCATGCGGTCATAATACTGTTGCTGCTCCTCTGGTGATGCTAGGGCTTGAATATCCAGCCAAATTAGAGCATCTTTAATTAACTGTTGCAGAAAAAAAAGTACAAATTTTTTAGCCGTTAGGGAACCAGGCTTAACATCTTTAACCCAGCGATTGATCTCTTCTAATCTTTTCGCCAAACTAGGATCTATTACAGATGCTTCCTCAATGAGCAATTTTAACTGTTTTTTAATATCGTTTGCTTGCAAATAATGCTAAACCTCAAAACTGGAGTGAGTCGCCGGAATTTTAAGATTATTTTATAGCATTCTCAAGCCAGAACTTCTAAAAACGCAAAAGCAACGTTTTGACAGGTTTTTTGAGTTATACAATTGCCATTATTTAGTAAGTGCGATCGCGCATCATCTTAACCCTTGACAGATGAAACCAGACCAGTAACGAGGATGTGCAAAGGGAAACTCTTCTGTAGAACTTTCGATTGCTTGAATTAATCGGTTAAATCTGTCATACATCTTATATTCACGCTTCCATTCCCGATATTCTACGGTATTAGAGCTGTATTGGTTTCTAGCTTTTATTAGTGCCTTTTCTCTAGCTTGTGCTTCTGGGGAGATTTCTTTAACGTCCTCTTTCCTTAAGCTGCGTAAGAAGATTTGGGCTTGTCGTAAAGCTTCAGGACGGCTTTTACCTTGTTGTCGGTGCTGGTAGTAGAAAATGGAAAAAAGTGCTGTCGCTAAATCATTTACTTCCCACAGAGTACTGACAACGCTTCTAGCACCAGCACACAAAAAGCCTGTCGAGAGGGTGAGAATATCATCAGTTAGGGAAGGATTACCCAAATTAGTCTCGCAGCAGGAAAGAAAAACATCAGAGAGATTGGGTAAACGCCATCCTGGTGTCATCAACTGCCCTAACGTGATATTGCCATCCCCTAATTTCAAATATGATTCGAGGGGATTGTCAAGACGGGATTCAGCATGATGACAGCAGTGAAGTACCTGGACTTGTTCAGCTAGCTGGCGATATTTAGCTTTAGTAGCTTGATTGCTACCTCTAAGGCGTTGAGAGTGAGGAATGTTGTACAGTTTGGCAAGTTGTTCACCTTCAAAACTTGCACAGGGTAAATCATCTGTGGCATCTTCGACAGTACCATATGATTCGCAGCTTTCTATCTTCTCCCGTTGTTGACAAAATTCCAAGATTTGGCAGCTAGGAGTATAGCGAACGAGAAACTGATCTCCTAAATATTGATTATTGCCAATAGGTAAAGCAGCGAAGGGAATTTGGTGCAGCAACAAGTGCGGTACAAGGATTAGTTCTTCAATACCTTCTAGATGTTGGGAAATCAGTTTAGGTAGTTGCAAGCGTTGAGCCAGTTCGATGAGAATACTGGTAATTTGAGTTTCCCATTTTTTGCGTTCATTCTTATAAGCCAATAACCAATTCTGCTCAATCCAGCTTTGCAACGTATCTAACCCTTGCCCTATGCAGCTGTGGAGAGTAATTTGGTTTTTCTGGACGACAAAAATATAGGTGTCACTGTTGGTAGTGTATAAACTGAGGATAGCTGTATTGGTGTGGTCAATTAGGTTTTGAATTTCTGACAAGCTGAGAGGGTTAACTTGAATTTCTCCAGCTAATACAGGATCTTCGCGTCTGAGATTTTCCCAAACTTGATATTTTTCTGCTTCTAAGGATGCGATCGCTTCATTATAAGCTTCCCAAGCAGCGCGTGTTTGACTACGGTTATCGTTGGATTTGGTGCGATCGCGTTCATGATCAATTTGCCTTTGCAGTTCTTCATACTGCTGCAATAATTCCTTGACTGCTGCGGGAATTTCGCCGCTTTGGTAGAGATCGTTACTTGCCATTAAGTCTACCAGGCGTTTAGAGCGCGATCGCTCGGCGTATTCAAAGGCCTTTTCTATTTCTCTTGCATTTATACAGGCTTGCACCATTTTTTGATAAACATCAATGGCTTGTTCTAATATTTCTTGACGACGAGAATCAGACTTTACCCAAATGCGGCTAATCTCTACTGCTTGAATAGCAGTACTATAGCCATCAATAGCTTCTTTCCAAATTCCTGATTTAAAAGTAGTGTTTCCAATATTGCGACCAGTTCTAAATGCTTCAGCAGGATATATTTCAGGTGTATGAATTTCTAGGGCTAATCTATAATGTGCTATGGCTGAAGTGATTAAACCTTGGTCTCGGTAAGTATTGCCCAAATTATTCTGAAGTATGGCATATGCAAATGGATAATTTTCCCTGTTATAGAATTTTAAAGAATTCTGGCAAGCTTGAACAGCTAATTGCAAATTTTCTTGTGGATCTCCCTGAACCCTTTTATCATATGCAATACCCAAATTCATTTGAGTATTTGCCCATATTCCAAAAAATGTATTTTGATTGATTACTTCTAAGACATCATTATAAATCTTTATTGCTAATTCCCATTTTTCTGACTGATTATCATTGGAAAGATCGCAGTAAGCATATGCAAGAGTATTTTTTACAATAGCCCATTTTTCAATTAATTTATTTTCTTTAAAAATATCTGCTACTAGATTACAAATTTTTAAGATTTTCTCTATTTCTTCATAATAAATAACTTTAGTTTTTGTAGTTCTAGCCTTTTTTACGTAAAAAGAAACCAGATTATTTTGAATTTCTGCCCATTCTAAAGGAAATTCTTCATAAGTATAAATTTTTAAAGCATCCTCATAAGCTAATAAAGCTTTTTCCAAATTCTCTCCCGGATCACCATATATACGCTTTCCATAGGCATTTCCCAAATTCCATTTAGATGTAGCCCAAAATTTGGGAAATTTATCACAATTAAAAATGGCTTCAATAACTTCGCAACAAGCAATTGCAATATCTAAATTGTCAGCTATGTTTCCATGTGGGAATTGTGCAATTAATACACCAAAATTACCAATAATACCTGCTAGTGCTTGAGCCTCATATGAGCTTTCTCCAGCAAAGTAATTTTTAGCCCAATGACGCAATGATTCAGCAAAATTCAAATTTAGTTTATCTAAATTATCTTGCAGTAAAGGATAAATTATTTTATCATCAGAATTACTTTGCGACATTTTTAGCACTATTTCCATCAAAAAATCTATTAATTCTGCCTTCATGAATTATTTTATATTATCTATTTTTTTAGATTATTTATTTGTGTTTTGTTAGCTCTAATAAAGGCATTTTTTAGTAATATTAATTACGGTTACTACCAAATTAACAGTAATTTTTCAGCAAAATATAACAACTCAATATTGTCAATTTCATTAACTTCATTGCTGGTTCACAAATAATTTCTCCAACTGTGACATTACTAGGTAAGAGATTTTTCAAAGCAAGAATACTTTTTTTTATCCACCAGGCTCAGACATTTTTCTAAATCAATAGCAATCTCTTGAAGCTATTTATCTTTTAGCTGCTTTCTTCCCTTCACGGCTACTAAGTCATCACTTTGCAGGAAATTAGTCACTAATTATACAGAAATTTGCTGTCCATTTTCCTCTTATTCCCATGTTTATAGCCAATCTCCATCAACATCTTCACAATATAAATAGGCGGCTTCAAGCCCATACTTCATGATGTCATCCTGTAATTTTTGAGCAGCTTCTACAGCTTGTAAAAAGTTATCTAATCTCTGTTGATGGTCAGATTGTTTTTCCCGCTCCATAAGAACTCACTTTGTCATCCTAAAATTTCTGCCAACTTCTCCAGCAGTTCCTCAGCTAAATCCAACAACTCAAGTTCATTAATTTCATTACTGGTTCCGCGATTACTTTCTGCAACCGCCACACTACCCGCTAAGACATTTTTAACCGCAAAAATCCGGTCTTCTTCAGGTAAACTCAGACATTTTTCCAGATAAACAACAATTTCCTGTGTTGTTTTTGTAATTAAAAGCTCTCTTACTTTAACTGCTACCGATTCATCACTTTCCAGCAGTTTTACTAAAGCTGTTCTCAGTCTATTATCTTCGCTAGAAAACTTCTCAATCGCTGCCCGAACATATTCCCGCAGGTTCATGTTTGCCGCTAATGCCTTTTGTGAAACTACATCTGGTACATCTACCAGCAACACACCATCGTTATCGCTGGCTTGATATAAGTCATCCCCTTGTTTGACGGCTATTAGCAAATCTGCACCCAAGGTATGTAAATAGTGCAACACTGATTCCAATTCATGGTCTTTTAACGCCGATTCCAATTTGGACACCGCCGCTTGTTTTACTCCCAGTTTTTCGGCTAACTGTGCCTGAGTTAATTCTGCTTTATTACGTATTTCCCGCATAGCATCGGTAAGATAGAGACGTAAATACTCTAGCTTCCCCGCCAAAATCACCTCTGGATCGTCGCTGATCGGCTGCTGTAACCAAGCTTGAAAATTAGGCTTTTTCATTACTGTTCCCTCTGCTGCAATTCCCGCAATCTATCTATTGCAGGCGCTTTGTCTCTTTCTTTGATAGCGCCGTCGTATTTTTTCATAAAGGCGTGTAGCACCACAAATCGCTGAGGGGTAGCAGCCGTTAAGATAAACCGTGGATTATGTTCGCTCTTGGTCATACGTAACTCATACAGGTCATCTTCCAGCTTCTCAAAAATGCCACTGGTGAGTGATGCTAGTCCTTTGTTGCACAGGTAGCCAAGGTTAACTTGCAAACGCCTGGTTTCGGAAGCAGTCAATAAAGGCTTTGGTGGATTTTCTGGTTGTTCCTCTTCGGGAATCATCCTAATGAAAAAAGCAAGCAAATCTTTGGGGATGTCTCTATTAACATCTTGATAAAGTTCCCAAGTCCAGGTCACTTCCTACCTCACAATATAGTATTCCTTATAAGGAATGTCAAGATATTATTCTTTATAAGGAATATTACATAGAATAAGTGAGCGCAACTAAGATAATAAAAGCTTGAACTATAAAAATGGTGCGTTATGGCTTTGCCTAACGCACCCTACTCTTGAATGGCACTTACTATCTCAACTTAATTGTTCATACTTAAATTTCCCTTTAATAAACTTGTTAAAATATTGGCCTTTAGACGGTGCATTGTCTAAGTCTTCCTTGACACCAGGAGGTACTTTGAAATACTCGTAAACACTTCCACTATCAAATTCAATAGTCAGTGTTTGAGTTGTTGGATCATAGCGAAATTCCTTCAGAAAGCTGCCTTCAGGCTTGAGTAGAGGAAAGGCGATCGCATCTCGAATACTGGCACAATCAGTTAATAACATCACCAACCGATCAATCCCAATCCCTAATCCGCCTGTAGGTGGCATTCCGTATTCCAGGGCAGTCAGAAAGTCTTCATCAACACCTTGGGCTTCCAAGTCGCCAGCGGCTTTGCGGGCAGCTTGTGCTTCTAGACGTTCTCTTTGATCTATAGGATCGGTAAGTTCTGAGAAACTGTTGGCAGTTTCTCGCCCAACTATAAATAACTCAAATCGCTCTACCAAACCAGGCTTAGAACGGTGAGGTTTTGCCAAGGGTGAAATTTCTACAGGATAGTCTATGACAAAGGTAGGCTGAATTAAATTGCCTTCTACCTTTTCTTCAAAGGCTAGATTTAGTAACTTCCCAATCGATTGAGCTTCATCTACACCAGGAATCCCAGCATCCTTACTTGCTGTTTTGGCTGCTTCTAATGTTTGGAACGAATTGAAATCCAAGCCTGTATGTTCTTTAACTAAATCGTGCATTGTTACCCGCCGCCAAGGTGGTGTCAAATCAACAGCTTCCCCTTGGTAGGTAATTTGCAATGTCCCGAGTACATCTTGGGCGACAGTGGTAATAATCCCTTCTGTCAACGCCATCATATCGTTGTAGTCGGCATAAGCTTGGTAAACCTCAATCGTCGTAAATTCAGGATTGTGTCGAGTCGAAATTCCTTCATTGCGGAAAATTCGCCCTAACTCAAATACCTTTTCAAAACCACCTACAATCAACCTTTTAAGATGAAGTTCTGTGGCAATCCGCAGATACAACTCCATGTCTAAGGTGTTGTGGTAGGTGATAAACGGACGCGCATCCGCACCCCCAGCCTCACTTTGCAGAACAGGTGTTTCAATTTCTAGAAAATCCTGCTGTTCTAAATAGCGACGAATACCCGCAGTAATTTGGGCGCGACGGCGGAAAGTTTGCCTTACTTCAGGGTTGACAATCAAATCAACATAACGCTGACGGTAGCGCTTTGCTACATCAGTCAACCCGTGCCACTTGTCAGGTAGAGGCAAAAGTGATTTGGTGAGGATGCTGTATTGTTTGACGTAGACCGATAACTCGCCCTTTTCAGTCCGTTTTATAGTGCCTTTAACTCCCAGGATGTCACCTGCATCTGAGAGTTGCTTGAGATGATTGAAAGCATCAGCATCAACTTCTGCCATGCCTTCTTGAATGCGATTTTTCTCTAGATAAAGCTGAATAGTGCCTGTTTCATCTTGCAAGGTAAAGAAAGCTAGTTTCCCAAAGACACGACGCGCTAAGATGCGTCCGGCAATGGCGACTTCTAAATCAACTTCCTCACCGCTGGGTAAATCAGCAAATTTTTCTTGCAATTGCGCTGCGTGGTGGGTAGATTCCCAACGATAGGCATAAGGATTCATCCCTAGCTGTTTTAGCTGGTCTACTTTTTCCAGCCTCGCGGCACGGATATCTTCTTCCGACATGGTAACGAACGCTCATAGGGCAAGATTAATTATAGATGCTGTAAAAGTAGCCGAGACTCTCAAGGATTGAATATTTGGCGATGAAGCGTGAGGCAGCTAGCCTTTTAGCTATGAACTTGTTCATTTCTCAGGTCAAAGCTGGCGGTATCGGTATCATTGTGTCCCTAGTATTCCAAAACTCTTAATTATCTATCTTTTATTACTCTCTATTTTTAAAAAACACATATCTTTATAAATATTTTCGATATTTATCATTGTTTTTAATGTCTAAAAGATTGCGTATTAAAATATTAAATTTTTTCAGTATTTGGTGATATTTCCGAAAAAGAATTAGTGACAGATTTACTGATGACAGGCTACAACAGAGTGGATTCTGGGATGAAATAATATCTGCTTTTTTATGGCGAACTCTGCAAAAGTTATACCCTTAGCTGCTTCAATTGATAATATTCTTTCAAACTTACTGAAAAATACTGCTGCTAGCATTGCACGGAAACTAGGAGAAATAGCCAATGGCTACAGCACTTCTACTTTTTTGCCATCTACTGTGAATGATGACAGCCGCTATATAGAAGCATTAATAAAATATCAAGAAACAGCTGACAATAAGTTTAACGAGCTACCCTTGCAGTTGCGATCGCAATTTAGCAAACAACTTGTAGAGCTATTGCTCGAATGGCAAGCTAATCAAATTCAGCACAAATTAAAAGATATCCGCAAAGTCTTTGAACAAAAAAATCTTGCAACTATTTTTAGTCGAGAAGAAACTTATAATATTTTAACTGAAGGGCAACAAAGGTACCGTTTATTGGTATTAGTTTCTCCGCCAAACGTTAGCCCAAATTGTCCATCTTCTTTGCAACATGACTTACCAATAGAATTGCCAGAAAAGTTAAAAGCTTTTCTACATAATGATTATCCTTTAAATAGTGACTTATGCCCAGTCGAATTTTATGGCGACTATTTTCTCCGTTCAATTAGTAATCCAGATGTTCTCCAGCTACAGCAAATTTTAGCTCCTGTCCCTACAGTAGTGCTACACAGCAAAATCACTGATTACGAAGTTTATTTCCATGTAAATTTTTGGCATCCCCAAAATAGTAACATTGCCAGAATTTCGCTACCGGCTTGGAATTGGGAAGAAGTCAAGGAATCTTTAGAAGCAGCAGATCATGATGATATCCGAGCTATTCGTACTATCCGGCAAATCATTGTGACAATTCACCAACTGCTAGCAGCGTTTATTACAGATTGGTATTATCTACATCTCAATCATACCTATGAACCACAGCTATTTCATTTAGAATCAGAGTTTGCATTAGGCAGATGGTCATCAGATTTGCTAACGCCATATATTGATACTATTAAGGATATTTATTTACAGCAAAAGCAAGGATATGAGGAAAATTTCCAACCCGTTAGTGATGATAAATATGCAGAAGCAGGAGAGCAAGGAAACGAAATAGAAAAGCTGAATATTACAGGCGAAGACTGGAGAATGAGTGAAGAAGAGACTCATAACCTCAGTACTAAATCAGGTATTTATTACTCTAAGCTGCGTTATCTACTATCAGAAAAGAACTGGAAAGAAGCTGATGAAGAAACTAGCAAAATTATGCTCAACCTTGCGACTCAATACACAAAAGACTTACAGCTTGAACAAACAATAACAAATGAGCTAGTTTTGTCTAGTGAATGTATTAATAATTTTCCTTGTGAAGATCTTCGTATCATTGATAAGCTCTGGTTAAATTACAGTAATTCTCATTTCGGCTTTAGTACTCAAACATGTATTTGGCAAACAATCAGCCAAAACCAAGCAGATGTGAACTTGAACTGTAAAAATTTTGTTGAGCGCGTTGGCTGGTTTGTGAATAGCAATTGCAGCAACCAGGAGCAAATAATCTATGGGCTTGATGCTCCTATAGGTCATCTTCCTTTTGCTTTTACAAAATTTTTTCCAAGAAATGAGGTGAACAATTGGGGCTGTTGGTACAATTTTTACTATCGCCTGCAAACTTGCGAACTATAAAATATAGCAATCTTATTTAATTTCTGAACTTAGTCATAGAAGTAGGCATTAGGCAATAGATTTTTTCACGAATTATGTGGGATTGCTATGGTAAGTATTGTTATTAGTTGAGTATGAGAAATTGAAGTTCAAATTAGTCAACTATTTCCTGAGTCCTTTATTCCTCACAAACCCCGCACGAGACTTTTGTCAACAGCAAAATTCACAATGACGCTTTTTCTCGTGAGTGGTTACAACATAATCTTGTATAAAACCAAACTTATCGGATTCTGCTGAACCCCTAACATAGATATGTTTGTAAACCCTACTATATTGGATATATTGCTTACTCCTATGTTAATTTTGTAACCTTCAGCCCAGATAGGCAGACAATTGCTAGTGGTGACAAAACTATCAAGATTTGGCGATGTGATTAAAATCGTTATTTATTGCCTATGATTAGCGAATGCCGCGATAAAATTGCTTTTATTTTCAAGTTAGTCAATTGCATAATTGCTTTGACAAAATCCTTTTGTTCTGATCGCAAATTTAGTTTTTCTAAAGCCTGATTTAAGTTATTACCATGTCGCAGATGTTGAGCAAGCTTGGCACGTTGGGATGAGTCTAAAATAGCCGTAATTTCCTTATTTCTGCGTTGATGCACAGCCTGGATCTGTTGGCGTTCTTGGGGAGTCAGGTCAAGCTCTAAGGATGAAGTGGCACCTTGGGCAAGAATTATTGTATGGATACCTTCGCGTTGAGTTGGTGTTGCTAAGGTGATCGCAGGTATGAACAAGACTATGGTAACAATTGTAACTAATACAAAGATGATTTTTGTAAATTTATTTATCATGTTCAGAAATTTCCATAGCACTCCTATTCAATTTCTGAACTTACTCTTAGAGGTAGGCAATAAGCAATAGGGTCAAGATTAGGGTGCATGACGCGATGGCTCCGTCAAAGCCTTCTCTAAGAGACGCTACGCGTAGCTTGCTTCACCGTAGGAGTACGGATAACGCACTTTACACCCTAATCAAGATTTACTCAGAATTTTTCATTCTATTAATTTCTCGTTGTAATTCTTCAATTTGCCGACGCAAAGTTTCTGCATCATTTTCGGGAGTTTGAGATGCAACATTTACGGCTCCAGATGCAGGCGATCGCTGATAGTTGCCTCGGCGAATTTGCTGATATTCTTCAGATACTGCCCACTCCCGTAAATAGCGCAAACGTTCCACAGCAAAAGGATGGCTCAACATCATTCCTTGAGCGCCATTGTACATCAGGAATTTGTACACTTGATTGAGTCCATCGGCGTCCAATGCTTGATAATTTTCTGACTGACGGATAAATTCCTGTAAACTACATTCATTGGCATATTTGGCACTACCGCCACAGACTTTCATCATCGAAGACATGACTGGATTCAAGTCATCCAACACTAATAGCGCCGCGCGATCCGACGACAACTCCGCTTTGCGCCGCCATTCAAAAAAGGCGTAAATCAAAGCTTGAGTCACAAAATTTCCAATGCCAAAGGTTAATTCACCTAAGGCAGAGGCAGCACTCATCGCCCACATGGCCATTTGAATTAAAATAGTATGACCACATTTAATATGCCCCAGTTCATGGGCTAGCACCGCCCGAATTTCGACTTCGTCTAGTAAGTCTAGTATCCCTGTATTTATGACTATGTAAGGATTCTCTTGCCCCAATGCATAGCTATTGGCCTGGGGATTCTGCAAGACAAACAGTGTCGGTTCTGGATAAATATCCAAATCGCGCACACATTCTCGAAACATCTGGTAAATAGTGGAATATTGACGCGGCCCAACTTGGATGGTGTTACCCATTAGATAAACTAACTGCGGGCGTTCGTAGAGAAATTCCACAAATTTACGGGCGATTAAATCAAATCCCGGTAAACTTCGTAAAGCTTGCTCGGCTTGGCGATCCAGTGGATGCCTGAAGGCTTCGCTGGAAATTCCTGTGTAAGTTGGCATAATTCAGGGAAATAGGTAAATGGTCAGTAGTCAGTGGTTAGTCGTCAGTAAGAAAACAACTGGCAACGGACAAATGACTAAGTGACAAGATAATAGAAATGGGGCTATTCGGAAGTAAAAATCGTTTTATATGGGATTAGAAGCGTGTGATTGAGGCAGAAGTTCATTTGTCACTACATAACTTTTTGCGATCGCAGGCGGGTTTTCCTTCCTGGCCCCATCATTTGACGATGGCAAGGTTGGTAGCACGCGCCTTGCGCTTGGGACGTAGCGCTTTAATTCAAGTCGGGGCTGTTTGTGGTTATCAAGGACGATATCGCACTAGTTTTGTGGCCTCGGCATTGATGTGGCACGGCCCTGTAATTATTGTGGCTCCTGAAGCAGTGCAGCAACGCTTGTTAAACGTCGAAATTCCCCGACTACAGCAGTGGCTGCAAACCAGAAAACCGATTAGAACTGGTGACGATTGGCCTGGTTCTGAGTTCCAAGGACTACTGCTGACTACCCCAGCAGCTTGGTTACGCAGACAAATAGCAGATAAAGAACATTTTCCTGTGGGGATTCCCACAATTATTGATGGGGTAGACGATTTGGAAGATTGGGTACGTCATCAACTTACCCAAAATATTCAGCCCCAGGATTGGGAGCAACTTATGCTTGCTTGTCCTAGTCAAGCTGATTTAATTCGCTCTGCACGAGCGCAACTGACGAAAGAATTTTTCCAACACCCAGCTAATCCCTATGAGTGCTATCTCATTTCCCAACCAGAAATAGAGGTTTTGCAGCAGCTCTATTTGGCGTTAGATCAAGCGGAACTTCCAGATGCTTGGAAAAATTTCTGGCAGGAATTTCAATATACAAATGACAATCTTGCTTCCCCTGTCTCCCCCCCGCCTCTACTCTGGGCAACTATTGCCCGTCGGCAAGGTTTATTTTCATTACACTGTGCTCCCATTGAGTTAGGGAAAATAATCTCACCGATTTGGCAGCGACAACCTGTGGTTTTCATTGGTAGTGCTTTAGAACCAGAAACTGAGGCTCCTTTGTTCCGTCAGCGCTTGGGGTTGGAGGATGTAACTTGCCTGAAGTTCTCTGCTGATAGCCAAACAGATGCCATTCAACTGTATGTACCCTATCAGTTGCCCCTACCAAACACTCCAGAATTTCAAGCGGCGTTTATTCACAAAGTTAGGACACTGCTATGTCTGAGCGCTACTGCACCAGGATTGACAGTTGTGTTAATTGGGGATGTGCCACTTAAAGCTCAAGTAGGAGCAATTCTGGCTTCTGAGTTTGGTTCGCGAGTGCAGGTGGAAAAAACTTGCTTGGATGAAAATGGGATTTTAATTAGCGGCTGGGAATTTTGGCGAGAACATCAAGGTGTCTTACCTGCACCTCATCTGTTAATTATTGCGACTTTACCCTTGCCATCTTTAGAAAGTCCCCTAGTGGCTGGTAGGGTAGCTCACTATAAGCGATCGCATCAAGATTGGTTTCGTTTATACTTATTGCCCACAGCTTTGAATGAATTGCAACGAGCAGTAGCTCCAGTGCGAGAAAGTCAAGGTATTGTGGCTTTACTTGATGGGCGTGTAGTCAATCGCAGCTATGGTGCGCAAATTCTCGCTGCTCTGAGTCCTCTAGCGCGGATTAACTATCTCGATCCGAGTCTGTTCTCCCATGCCAATGAAGAAAATTCTGCTTAGTCTGTATTTGGTGAACAGTTGACACAATAACAAATGACCAATGACTATTTACGTTTTGTCAACCGCAGCGCGATCGCCTCACAGCAAACGCTATCATCAGCTTATTCAGGCATTTTGTGCTGCTTAGGCTGTCACGTATGTCATTGGCACCAACGATCAAATTAATTACTGGCTCTGCTGTATTGGCGATCGAGGCCAATCTAAACTAAGAACTTAAATGAAATTAGAATTTTAAATTGCTGATTATGGGTGAAGCAAAGCGTCGTAAAAAGACATTGGGAGAACAATACGGTCAAGAGGCTCGGATCTTACCCTGGGTTCCTATTACAAAAACCCAATCTGAACTATTTATCCGTTGGACTACTCGCGGTGCGTGGATTGGTATTGGAGCTATGGTTGTTGCCTGGGTAACTATCCGTTTTATCGGTCCAGCTTTTGGTTGGTGGCAAATCGTCTCTTGACACTGCCAACCGCTACGATCGTTGCTTAGGTGGGTTTCACTAATTTTGAAACCCATACGGAGACTCAAGCCGAGTGAATATTGAATTGCAGATGAGGGGCACAATCACATTGTGCCCCTCATCTGTATGTATCAAAACGAAAACTAATATGGTCGATAAACAGCATAATTACGACCGAGTATGAACTTTTCTGTATTTTATGTAACTTTTCACTGTCATTACCAATAAATTTTTAGTAGCTTATGCAACATTTTCGCTATGATTTCAAAAGGTCTGAAAATCTTGCCTAAATGGCAACATAGGTTTTCTTCGTCAAGTTATTCTCAGTATTAAATCTCTTGATTTGAGGTTTTACATTTGGCATCGGGTTAACGGTACACCGAATGTATAATGAAAATCGGCTAGATAAGCTAGCCGTGGGAAATACCAAATCTCAAAGTTGTAAGGTCATCTGCCAAACGCCATAGATTGGGGAGAATGTGACTCGGAGTATCAAGTAATTGGGCACTACCAAGCAGATGTTAAAGAATAAACTGGCTCATTAAGCCAGCCAATGTTGTTTAGGCTACAAAAAGTAGTCCGAAATCCTTTACTGACAACATATTTGCTGCATTAGTCAATAAAAACCCAATCTGTATCTTTTATATGGTTGACTAGTGACAAATTTGAGTTACTCTTAAAGCGGATCGCTTCTCGCAAGCATCTAAACAGACAGAAGCGCATAAAGACAATCTTAAATTTAGCAATTCTGTCTGATATTTTGACTTTACAAACTGAATAATTTGATACGGTACTCAAAACCGTTATCCACTACCCTAAGCAAGGTAGTCAACAAAAGTCTACGTAAACATTTGGTTATTGTAATGAATAGTTTACAATACCAGTGGATGAGAAAATCTAAAGAAAATATAAAAGAAACTCAAACGACTGTGGTGTCTGGAGGACAAAAGTGTTTCTGAGACTAGCGCATCAACATCGGCAATTCGTTCAAGACTTGGTAATGAACCTGCAAGCCTTAGCAATTGTACTGGAGCGACGCGGATATCCTGCGTCCTGTTATACCTGCGGCGACCAAATGAATAGTGCTTCATTTATGGTGAGCTTGGGAGATAATCACTTAATTCGGTTTTTAGTATCCGACTACGGAATTACTTGGACAGAAATGCGGGATGACCGCGAATTAATGAAGTTAGAAGGTGCGGAGGCGATTAATCAGTTACAAGAGCTTGCTAATATTGTCAAGCAACCCGCACCAGCCTGTACAGCGAATAAAACCCTCGCCAAGAAGTTTTAAGGATTCTTGCATCTAATGGGGTATTCCAAAACAAGTACCAAAGGGCTATTGGGTAATTGGGAATTGGTAATTATGAGTTAGTTTTCACTCATTTATTACCTATTCACCATTCCCATTAATTGATTTCTCTATGACTGGCTGACCATATCTTTTGAGAAAATTTTCTCCACGGAAGCTACATTTGATGCTGCTTGATGCAGTGATTTACAGCAGAAGTCATAAGTCATACCAAATCTGGATTTTAGATGGATTTTAGATTTTGGATGAAAAATTTTTATCATTAAACAGTTCCAAAAATCTTCAACAATAATTCCTATTCCAATTTGGTATCAGAAGTAAAATAGGCTTGCCATCTAAATTTTGCTCTGAAAAAATAATTTAGAAATCTGGCAATTGCTTTAAGCAGTAAATTGTTGAATCTCTAGCCATAAATCATCACAACCCATTACCAATCAGAATAAAGGGGGCCCAATAGTAGGGATGGCTGAGACCACTGCTGGTTGCTATGGGAATATTGTTATTTTTGACCTTCGAGTCCCCAGTAATTAATGCGATTTGTGCTTGTCGCAGAGCTTCAACTTTTGTTAGTTTTCCTGAAGATAACAGGGTGTAAAAAGCACTCATCAATGCTTGAGTACCACCATCATCCACAGACCACAAGGAAGCAATAGTTGCTCTAGCGCCTGTTTTTTGCATTTGGTAGCCAAACCCTAAAATTTCCTCACCGTTACCTAATTGACCTCCCAAACCAGTTTCACAGGCACTTAACACTACCAAATCTACATGGGTTAAAGACCAAGTAGCTACATCTCTAAGATTAACGCGATCGCCGTTGCCAAATAAAATAAATGAATCTTCTGGTTTACCCACCACAAAGGCTGCATGGGTCGCTAAATGAACAATTGTATAATCATCCATTTGCGGTATAGTACCTTGGGGGCTGAAGGCTTCGTCGATCAGTTTTTGAGTTCCGGGAATAGTAGCGGCTAAACTCTCTACTTCTTGGCCTGCAAATGGTAACCCAGCAAAAGCCAGCCGTTGATTACCTACCTCGACTTGATAGTTACCCTTGATAAAAGCACCAGCTAAAACTTTCAACTTCGATGCTGGTTGGGTGTTAAAGTTACTCAAGCTAGCAGCAGTAATGTAATTGACACTAAAGCGCTCGAGTAGCCATTGCTTGCCATCATACAAAGCGGTTAGAGGAATATAGCGTAACTGGTCATCTGGTGCGTAAATCAGATGCTTGACACCTGAAGCTTTAATGTCATTTTCTATTGGTTTGATCAGCCAGTCATACAACTGGCTGCCAGCTTTTTTGGCATTATTACTACGGGGATTTTGTAGGTCTTGGCGAAAAGCCGCAATTGCCTGGTTTAGCTGTTCTCGCGTTACTGCAACTGTGCGATGAATTGGCACAGATTCCGGACTTACTACTACCAATTCCAAGCTATCTTGTAAAACTAATGGATAGATTAAGATAGCTTTTTGAGGTAACTTTGCTAAATTATCCCGAAGTTCGTTAATACTTTCCAAGTCCAGACTTTGCCGCTTTGCTGTGCGGCTAATTTGCTCCAACTGTGACCTAACTGGCGGACTGGTAATAAAATCGTTAAATTGTTGTAAGAGTTGCTGTTGACTTACTACTAGTTGCTCGATACGTTGTTTCTGTTGTGGCGATCGCTGTTCGGGTGAAATTTGACGTAGTTTTGTTAATTCTTTACCCAGTTCTACAGCATTGTTTAGCGTTTGATCTAATTTTTGTTTAGTGGCTTTTTCTTCAGGGATGATATCAATGCCTTTAGCAGTCCGTTCATTACCACGCACCCCCTGAAGATATCCCTGTACTTCTTCAACTTTGAGCAGATCTATACTTCGTTGTGCTTCTGCCACACGTCCTTGTTTCAGCAGTTTGTCACCTAAAATGCGATATGTTTGGGCAACAGTGATGCTGTAGGCCTCTGGTTGCGATGCTGAAAGCACTGATGGATTCAGCCGCGCAATCTCACGATTAATCAAACAATGCTTGTAGAAAAAAACTGCTAACTCTGGTTGGTTCTGGATATCAAACAAGTAACCGATATTACTGTAGGTTTTACCAGTTTGGACGCGATCGCCAAGTTCTTTATTAATTAATAAAGCTTGCTGATAAGATTGGAGTGCTTGGGAGTAATTGGCTTGTTTTTGGTAGATCCTGCCAATGTTGTTTAAAGTTACAGCTTCCCAATAACGGTCTCCCAAATCTCTGCTAGTGGCTAAAGCTTGTTCTAATCTCTGCAAAGCTTCTTTTAATTGACCTTGCTCAGATATTTTAATAGCCTCTTCGTTGAGGATTCTGATTTTAGAGTCTTTTTGGTTATCAGGTGATGGCTGAGTTGTTTCTAGGGAGTTTTGCTGTGCCCTGACATTTGGATTTACCTGTTGATTCTCTAGCTGGCTACACCCAGAAACAAAAAAAACAAGGTTGGTAATAAAAAAAACACTGAAACGCTGAATATAAAACAGCATAACAAAACACCTCCTATTTTTGGCAGCGTCAATGCAAAATTTGTAAATTCTACAATTTGACACTCCCCACAACTATGAAACCATAGCTGCGCTTGGTTTTATGAGAAGTTATAGGATTCTTGGATGAGCACTCCCAATTCTCGGTAACTAATTTTTATGCTATTTCAAAGGAAGAAATTTATAGTTACCCAGAAATTGCAAGATGTCACCAGGAAAACCAAGTCAACCTGAACTCCCACCAACTAGTGCCATTGACAGACCATTAAATCATGCATTTGACAATTGGTTTGCCTATCCTGTCAGAGTACAACCTCACCATACCGATTATATAGGCGTTGTTTGGCATGGTTCCTATATAGCTTGGATGGAAGAAGCACGGATAGAATGCTTGCGCTCTATTGGCATTGAATATGCCGATTTAGTGGCATTAGGTTGCGACTTACCAGTTGTAGAACTTTCTGTACGCTACCATCGTTCTATCCAATTAGGTATGGCAGTAGTAGTTAAAACCCGCATGGCTGATGTGACTGGTGTGCGGATCAATTGGGATTACGCTATTGTCTCAACCGATGGACAACAATTGTATGTAACTGCCAAAGTGACTTTAGTAGCATTAGATCGTGAGCGAGGTAAAATCATGCGTCAGCTACCTGCAACTGTCAAGGATGCTTTAGCAAAGTTTTCAACATTACACAATAATTGATTGAAAAAGGATGAAGGATGAAAATTTTGTCACTTCATCCTTCATTCTGATTATTTGCCGCTACGTATCTGAGATAAGGTGTCAGGCAAATGAATTATTTGATACAAAATATCCTGGAGAGTAATGCCAAAACCTATTTGTAATAAAACTAGGATCGCAGCTATAGTCAATGCAGTTTTTACAGTCGTTTTCAAAATTTTCCACAATACTGCAAATACGATCCAAGCTAAAATTAGGGTAATAATCATAAGTATAAATTGCTTGACAGTTCCCCTTAGCTAAAAGGGTCTTAATTCAAAAAGGATAAATTTTCATTGTGCTAACAATTACGACTGCAAAAGCTAGAATCTAGCTTTTTATGCGAATGGTTGCGAAGATTATACCAGAAAGTAGCGAAATAATTTAAATTCAATATAATAATTTTTGCAAAATTGCCACAAATATTTTGGACTCAGAGGTAGCAAACAGCTAGAAAGTAGGCTACCAGGCGATCAACCTAGAGAAGCAGCAAGCGCGATCGCCAAATTCACCTACAACTGTATTTACAGCCGATTGCAATTTGGTAAAGTACACAAACCAGGGTTTAAAGCTAGGCATATAGCCTGTTTGATCTCTGAATTATGCTGTAGCCACAAAACTAAAAAATTACTAAGAATTCTCATCCCTGTCAAACATATTTCTAGGGGAAAATTTGCTCTTATGTGCTGAGTATTCAGAGCAGTTTTTAGCTTCTTCTGTCATCACGATAGAAGGTTGTACTGCACATTTAACATAATGATTATTTGAATAATACTTACAGTTTTTACAAGGAACTTTATGTAGACTATTGATGATAAAAATTCTTTTATTGTCTACAGATGTTTGGTTCTTGCGTAAAATTAGAAAGAAAACGATCCAACTGATGAGCAACGCCAGAGGAGTTAAAGATATAGCAACATCAGGTATGGTAAATTGATCGGATTTTGCTTGTTCATATTTGACCTCATGCCGCGTTACTTGAGGAATATTTTCATCTGCAACCAGATCCTTTTGCAGTATTAACTCAATAGACATATTCTTTACCTTTGGCTATTATATTAACTTTTGGCATCTGTAATATTTGATACATGGTAAATAGCATTACATATGCGAAGCGCTGACATGTCAACAGACAGTACATTTTGACCAGCATATTTTTGGCAACCAGTTAAAATTGTCTGGCAAGTGAAAATAATTTTTATAAATCTTGTACTGGCTTGTGTGAAATTCAGAAATGTAAAGCTTCAATTATAGGTTTAGCAAAAGAAAAGTTATCGTATATCTGCCGAGAGTTTTGCTTGTTAATTACAGTTATATATCTAAAGGAGTAAATTAATGATTTACCTTGCAAAAAAAAGTCTTTATGATAAAATATATGCGCATATTAAATAGCGACAGCTACAGACTTAAAATTAAATATTAATAGTATTTACGTTAGTTAAAAATTAATTTTAAAAGTTCATTTCATAATAAAGTTCACCTATTATAAAAAATCAGTATTTTTTTATAAACTTTAAATATGTCCTTTCACAATAATTATTTTTATATTTAAAAGCTAGAATTTTAATAGATCGTAGGGTGGGCAATACCCATCATATCTGGGTTTTAGTGGCTACGTCCCACTTTACACTGCTTAAGGTTTTTGATAAATGGTCTATAGGACGTAGGGTGGGCACTGCCCACTCCTACAGATACTGAAATTTTTTAATCAAATCGGATTCCTATAGGATTTCTATAGCTAGATTAAATTGCGCCATAGAATCCCAATGTTTGATTAAATCAAAACCTAGTTACGTTGGATTTTTGAAAATTATGAATATAGATTTTCACAACAGGATTCCTTGGATGCCTTTGGCATTACTCTGGCTAGCTTATACTCTGCTAGGATGGTATCTCGCTGCTCATCACATTATTTGGTTAGCGGGAGGTTTTATAACTGCTGTGGCTCTAGCTATAGCTAGAAAAAGTATCACTTGGTTAGAGCAATTGTTTAGTTTTGGCTCTCAAACCGTAATAATTATTTTATTTTTAAGTCTATCAATTGCTCTAGTCGCAACTTGGTCGCTACTATTCAGTCTGTTTCTTATACCAGTAGCAACCACATTTTTAGCTGATTTAGAAATGCGTTTTGCAGGCTTGAGTAAATTTGATTCATTTTTAGTTTTAACCGTTTTAGCAGTATTGGGATTAGTAATAGGTGAAATGGTAGACATTCTAGTTTTACCTAGTAGCAGATACTAATTCCTATTTTGGATTTCGGATTGTAAAAACCAATTCCAATATTTCAGCGAAGTTGTTAACCCCGCAAAAACAACTGAGTAATGATGTAGGTATTGCCTTTGCGCCACACTCCGACACCCGTTTCTCTAAATACCGGACGGAGAAGATTTTCTCGATGTCCAGGACTTGCTAACCAACCCGCAACTGCTGCTGATACAGGCTGGGGAATATTTTTGCTTCTAAATAAGTTTTCTCCTACCATCCAATATATGATTCCGCCAGCGCGAACTCTATCGCTGAGAGTACTACCATCCGATCCAGTGTGACTGAAAAAGTTTTTTTCGATCATTTGCCGACTGTATTTCCGAGCAACTTGCGCCAATTTTTCATTGTTTTGTAAGGGTTGAAGTCCATTTTTTTGGCGCACTTGGTTGATTTGTTGGCGAACTTGTGCCTCAATTTGGGCAGTTTGTGGAGTTTGGGCAAGTTGTAGCGGTTGTGGCGGCTGATTTGATGGTATTTCAATTCTCGGCAACGGTGGCAAATACTCCATCACTTGCTCACATCCTGTTAAGCAAAGTGCGATCGCTGCCCATCCTGCCCCAATTATCTTAGATAAGTGGCGTTTGCCTCTCCAATTTATCCAATGGAACAGCGTTGGCTGGTAAAGGTGCTTAGTCACTGAATTATTTTTGCTGCTTGATGTCCAATCTCAAACTCAAATGTAACAAAACTAAACTAATGCGATCGGACTGTTCACAAAATTATTCCAAAATAGGTAGGTTGCTATTACTCTGGTGCGAACTTTATTAACTTAGGAAGCAACTTAGAATTAGCACTAATAGAATCCAAATATCAATAGAATTCGAGCAAATATAAAATTTCGATAATTAGTTTATTTTCTAACTGCTGGCAATTTTGGTAGTTATTAATAAATATTAAATCATTTTACTACCAAAAGTTTGTTAGAGAAACCATAATTTTATGCCAGCAGTAACTACTCAATGCATTTTATTGTGTACTACCAAGAGCAGATTTGAGTTTTAGTTTAATTTTTGTGCCTTTTTTGAGGACTACTTCACCCCCAGGACTAGATAGAACATAAGCAGTCGCAGCAGCAGCACCTGCTAAACCACCATGTTTCACATTAGTTTTCTTGCCGACAAAATGACCTGCAACTGCTCCGCCTAAAATCAGTCCAGCATTCTGGATAAATTTCCCTTTGGTTTTTGATTCTACCTGAGTATTTACTAAAGCAGCATCAATGGGATAAGTTTCACCATTTTTGAACGTAATTTCATCAAAAACTAGACGTAAAGTAGCTTTTTTACCTTTAGCTGCTTTGACTACATTTTCTAAATGTCCCTGAATTTGAGCATCTTTTAAGTCAGGTTTTACGCCCTTTACAGAGTCTTTTACTCGGAGACTAAAGCCCTCATCATTACTATTTTTACCCGTCGACAACCCTTGTTGAAGGGTAGTATCAAAACTTGTTCCTGCTGGTATGGATACTTGTGAATTTTGAGGATTACTAGTTTTAGTAGAATTAGTACTAGTCGCAACTTGATCGTTTGGCTTACTACAAGCAACAGTGTTACTAACTAAAGCCACACTTAGTAACAATGGGATGAAGTTTTTCATTTTTGGGAGATTTTGAAATATGAAAATAAACTCAGAAAACCGGGGCAAAGCCTAATTTTTTAAAGATTATATGCCAAATTTCAAAATTGCCAAGCAATATTTTTAACTATCGTCCTGCTTCCTGAACCTGAGGAAACCTTACTTTTTCGTCAAATCTGCTACTAACTGGGTGGAGTTGCTTCCTCAAGCGGACGGATAATTGCAGGGGCTGGTGTCACTTGTGGTTGAAAGATTGCTTGTAATGCCTGTTCTAAGGTTTGTGCCATGACAATTCGGTTTTCATAAGCGACGACTACCCGCACTAAGGTGGGCAAGCTATTTTGTGTGGCTTCTAAATAAATTGGCTCGACGTAAAGCAGGGATTGTTCTATCGGTATCACCAAGAGATTACCCTGAATAGCTCTTGAACCTTGGCGATTCCATAAAGAAATTTGCTGAGAAATTATTGGATCTTGGTTAATTCTCGCCTCAATTTGCTCTGGTCCGTAAACTAAGCGTTCTTTAGGAAAGACATACAGTAACAACTTACCGTAGTTTTTACCATCCGATCGCGCTGCTAGCCAAGCGATTAAGTTAGTCCGTTGTTTAGGAGTGTAGGGCAGTAATAGGACAAATTCTTCTAAGGATACGTTGGGTAGGCTGGTAATCAAATAATACGGTTCTAGGGGACGGGCTTCACTGCCATAAATTTCGTTAGGGATCTGCCATTGGTCTTCCCGATTGTAAAATACCTGACTATCGGTCATGTGGTATGTCATCAAACGTTCAGATTGAATCTTGAAAAAGTCTACCGGATAGCGAAGATGGCTGCTGAGAGTTGCAGGCATCGCACTCAAAGGTTTAAATAGTTGAGGGAAGATATTCTGCCAAGTAGCAATTATCGGGTCAGTGGCATCGGCAATGTAGAAGTTAACAGTGCCATTGTAAGCATCAATTACGACCTTGACGGAATTGCGGATATAGTTAATGCCATCGCTATCAGTGTCTGAGTAAGGATAATGATGACTTGTTGTGTAGGCATCAACAATCCAGTAAAGATAGTTTTGATTAGTTGGGAAATCTGGATTAGTATTGTCAAGATTGGCATTAGCAACAACTAAATAAGGATCGCTGTCATACCTTAAAAAAGGTGCGATCGCTCGAATTCGTTGCTTCACATTTCGCCGCAACAAAACCTTTGTATCTGGTAAAAAATCTCTGGTTAGCGCCATCTGCCAATCCTTCAAATACCTGGCAAATAGCCACTTCCGCCAGGTTGCACCAATAGTAATTCCACCTCGTCCATCGTAGCTGTGGTAAACATTGTCGCTACCACTGGGATAGTCCAGTTCTCTAACTCTTGTACCAGTCATTACATAATTATTAGCAATTTCACCGTAATAAATTCGTGGCTGGCCAATAGGAATACTGTCGCGAATGGCTTTACTCGAAGTGGTGAGGGCGCTGCTATCACCGCTAATATCTTTGACAAAATACTCAGGTAAACCACCTGGCCCAACTGTATTAACTGGGCTAAGGGTAAAACCAAAACCGTGGGTATAAATTAGATGGCGGTTAACCCAGGTCTGAGCCTGCTGTGGTACGGCACTGTAGTCTAACTCGCGTGCAGCAATAAGTACTTGCCGCTGTTCTGTTCTAACTACGGGTTTTTGTTGAGGATTTGGTGGTGGCGCGGCTGGTCGGCTGGTAGTTACGTCTGTTTGCAGAGTGTAGCGGTCAATATCAGCATCAGGAAACCGATAATAAGGTCGAATTTGCTGCAACTGACGGTTAGTGTCTAACAATGGCCGCTGATCCCAAAGGCGAATATTACGAATTGTTAGGTCATTTGCTTTCAGATCAGCTTCAGTTAATTGACCTTGAGGGTTGAACGTTCTAGCATCGATCGCTTCTAAATCGAATGCTTGCCGCGTCGAAGCAATAGTACGCTGAATGTAGGGTTGCTCTCGTTGCAATTCATTAGGCTCAACCACTAAATATTGCACCACAGTGGGGATGAGAAAACCACCTACTACCGTCAGCGCCAGATAAATTCCTAATCCATAAAACACGAATCGGCGATGTGGGGATTTTGGTTTCCAGAAAATCGTTTGCCACAATAGGTAGAAGGCGATCGCCACCGCCAGAACAAACAAAACGTTGTCAGCTGGCAACTGTGCCATCACGTCGGTATAGCTAGCACCGTAACTTACTCCACGGGATGAATATACTAATTCATAACGACTCAACAAATAACTGAAGGCAACAGCTAGCATGAATCCACCACCCAAAGCATATAAATGACGCTGCTGTGGTGGTGAAAACCCAGGAAAAATTCCCTGG
This sequence comes from Nostoc sp. T09, assembly GCF_002154695.1. Lineage (GTDB taxonomy): Bacteria > Cyanobacteriota > Cyanobacteriia > Cyanobacteriales > Nostocaceae > Aulosira. The sequence goes on along the minus strand of NZ_MTAV01000039.1, from coordinate 9,952 downwards.
CTGAGACTGTCTGCTGATAGGAGATAGGTAAGGGTAACAGCAAGGAAGCTATACAAAAATAATCCCATCAGCCAGAGTTCTAAAAGTTCCCAGATTGGTAGGGAAAATACATAAAAGCTAATATCTCGACCAAATAGCGGATCGCTGCTGTTGAAGGAAGTGGGATGGAAATATTCCAACACCTTTGCCCAATTTTGGTAACCTATTAGTCCAAATAGGAAACTGAACAAAATAGCGATCGCCGTGAGCAAAAATTGCGGATAAATTAATAGAGCGATCGCTATTGCTCCAACTAAACCGAGATACCAGACTTGGGAAATGATTTTTCTTCCTAAATGCCAAATGTTCTCTAGTTGGAACACAGCGCTAACAGGTAGATTAGCCTTGTTAACGTCAGCAGACCAATACGACCAAATAATCTCAGCGTAATGAGCCAGCATCAACCCTACCAACAAACTCAATCCCAAAGCTAACGGTAGCAGCCAGCGCAATCTTAATTGTATGAAGCGTTGCGTATTAGGTGCCTGGGTTTGATCGCCTCTGGGATACTGAGGACTGAGAAAGTTTTTTAACTCACTACTAAGTTCTGCTTCCTCACGTCTAACTGGCGCAATTTTCAGAAGCCGAGGATACTTTAACCGTTGTGCTAATCGCAGGTTTCCCAATAGATAGGCAGCACTTATGCCTACCACGGCTACCCATAAACCGCCCCGAGTTACCAGTCTTAACAGAAATACTTGCAAATAGCCGACTTCCTGAAACCAGAAAATTTCTACTCCTAAACGGGAAGTTATATCCAAGAGTAGCCACAGCCCTAGGAATACTATTAATAGTCTCAAGCACCATTTCCAGAACATTCCTTGGTAGCCAACCTTTTCGCTAAATTACAGCTATAAATTATTTTCCCCTGCTCCTAGCTAACCATTTTTAGCGGCAGAGCGATCGCATTTCTACTGCTCCCAGAGTATGTATAAGTAAACCATCATCCAAAGATATATTTTGTTTACAGTACATCTTGGCAGCGTTGCAGGGTTTCACAGGTGCTATCCTACTAACTAACTGTTAAACATGACCTAAAATAATGTTTGATTTTTAACTTGCAATCATGCTAACCAGCGTTGACCGTTTATTATTTGTGCGGCGAGTCCCCATTTTTAAGGAATTGCGGGATGATTTTATCGTGCGCCTTGCTTCTGTGATGAATGAGCTGTCATTTCCCTCTAATCATGCCATCTTTAGGCAAGGAGAAGAAGGGCGATCGCTTTATATTGTTGTGTCTGGTCGCGTCAAAGTTCACATTGGCGATAAAAAGTTGGCAGAGGTAGATAAGGGAAAGTACTTTGGCGAAATGGCAGTTTTTGATACACAGCCCCGTTCTGCTTCCGCAACAACTTTGGAACCTTGTGATTGTTTGGAACTAACACAAGAGCAACTTTATGACGCCATTGAAGAAACTCCCGAAATTGCAGTCAATATCATTCGTGAGCTATCGCGTCTAATTCGCAGACTAAATGAAAACATTAATGTCGGTACTTCTCAGAGTCATTAGTCTTTTGTCATTTGTCATTGGTAAGGATTTTAGGCGTTGTTAGTTCTTTGAGGTTAGCGGGATTTTTACAAATAATATAGATTGCTATAGGCTTTTAAGTAGGTGGATAGAATTCACAGTTTTTCCCTTCTGCCATCTGCGTTCTACCGATCATCGTGAATCTATTTGAAATTCCAGACATTTCTTAATAAACTGCTGCGGGATCTCTACACTTGCTCCCCAGTGTAAATGAATATAAGAGGCGTGAAGATTCGCAGGTAAATCCCATCCTTCATATCCCATATTTTCCTCACAATCGTAACGGTAAGTATCAAACAACGGCTGCTTGGGTGCTGATATTAAACGCGAACGATGAAACTCATGCCCGTAAACATTTGTACCTGCTGATACTAGTAGATTATCTTGTAAAGCGATTGCACGACGATAACCTAAAGTTAAGCGTCCTCCCATCTGAGTAGATGTGGGTAACACTCCTACCATCGACCAAGATTTACCTGCAAAATCGATAATTTGCTCACACAAATACATCAATCCGCCACACTCAGCAATTGTTGGCATTCCCTGCAAAATTGCTGTTTTCACTGCGTTACGGACGCTGATATTGTCTGCAAGTTGCTGGGCAAAAACTTCTGGAAAACCTCCGCCAAAATAAATTCCCTGCACATTTTCTGGTAATTCACTATCAGCTAGAGGACTCCAGAAAACCAGTTCTGCACCCAACTGTTGCAACAAGTCTAAATTATCTTGATAGTAAAAATTAAAAGCGCGATCGCGAGCTACTGCAATCCTGACTACAGAGGTAGTAGATAAATTAAAACATTCTTTTCTCTCCCCCTTGTCCCCCTTGTCTCCCTTGTCTCCCTTGTCTCCTCTATCCCCCTTCTCTCCTCTGTCCCCCTCATCTCGACTCTGCAACAGAGGTAATAAGCGTTCCCAGTGGAAGCAAGCATCACCTAAATCGGCAAGGCGATTGATGACAGCATCCAGTTCCGGGAGTTCTGCTGTGGGTACTAAACCCAAATGGCGATCGGGAATTGTAATGTTATCCTGACGCCGCAACACGCCGAGAATGGTTAATTCTAATGGTTCTAGAGAATTTTTCAGTAAAGAAAGATGGCGATCGCTGCCTACACGGTTGAGTACTAAACCAGCTATTTTAATTCTCTGATCAAAAGAGCAATAACCATGAGCGATCGCTGCCACAGAACCAGACAAACGACTGCAATCAATTACCAACACCACAGGTAAATCTAGCGATCGCGCAATGTGTGCTGTACTAGCAAAGTCAGTTATTGGTATTTTGTCATTTGTCATTTGTCCTTTGTGCTTTGCAAATGACTGATGACCAATGACCAATGACGATACTCCATCAAATAAGCCCATTACTCCTTCTACCAGAGCATATTCACTCTGTTGGCTATGTTTAGCAAAACATTGCTGGATATAAGCTTCAGAAGTTAGCACTGGGTCTAAATTCCGACAAGCACGACCAGTTACATGCTGATGGAACATCGGATCGATATAGTCCGGGCCAACCTTAAAAGATTGCACCGCGATACCGCGACGACATAAAGATGCTAAAAGGGTGAGCGTAACTGTTGTCTTGCCCACCCCACTACGTTCTCCGGCAATTACTAAAGCCATAAAAAAAGACAGGTCTTGAAAAAGTCTGAATTAGTAAAATTATTGAATGTTCAACAACATCTGCAAATTTCTAGTTTCGCTAGAAGCACTAGAATTGTTTTATTTAAAAAATAACAGTTTAGATAAATGCCTCCAGACTTGAGATAACAATATCTTAAAATCTGGAGGCGATTGAAGTATTTTCTTGGTCTAGGAAAATTTTCTTGTTGCTAGCTTGAGCTAACTCTTCTCTCCTAACTTTAATAATTGCGCTGTGATTGCCAAGGTGTCTTCAAAAAGTGCCTCATGACCCCAACGCTGCACCTGTTGGCTCAACAATGCTTCTGCCTTTTGTTCCGAAAGAGAACTTACTTGTTGAAACAAACCTGCGGACTGGGCACCACCATGTGTTTCCATCCGCATACAACCACCAGTCTCAGTACAAATCACTGTACCGCAGTCTGCGTTGAGATTGGTAGAACTCAGGCGTAGAGCAATTAAATCGCCAGCCACTTCACCCGCGTCAGCAACTGGAACTCCTGCTAATTCAGCTTCTACTTGCTTTTGATCTTGGGAAACAAAGCGAATTTTAGCGATTTCGTAATCTCCGCTTTCTTTTTCATAGGCAATTGGTAGCCATTGCAATCGACTTGCCAGCCAACCTAAAAACAGCAACGCTTGTGTGGGGTTGCCTTTTTCGTAATCAATGTTAACTCGATCAATCTCTTTAAGGGCACCACAACGATGAGGTGAGTCGTAGGCTTGAGCTGTCAATTCTTGCCACGCGGCCAAGCGTCGCCAGTTCAAATCAGCTAAAGGTATACCATTTTCTACTAACTCTTGTAGGCTTAGTAGATCGTGTTCTGGCTTGTTAAAGTTGCAAGAATCTACGATGACATTATTGCAAACAGCAGCCAGTCTCTTGAATAAAGAGTTGTTGGGGTCTGGTGTTGCCTTCCACCAGAGAAACTTTGGCAAGCCACCAATCAACAATGCTGGAATCATTCCTCCTATCCGTTCTAAGGCGCTGGGAGTTCCAGACAGGGTTATGTATTCACAGCAGATGAGTGTACTTGAAGATTGCTTTTGGATGGGGCAATAAGCAGAAACTTGAGCTTTAACACCTTCATCTTCACCGACAATAGGACACAGAGCAATAATGCGGCACGGGTTGCGGATAGCAATCTCATCAGCAATCCGGGGGCTAGCCGCATCTACACCATAGGGCATACTACTAGCACTACTTTCCGCAATAGATCCGTTTCGTTGACCTTTGGCAAATTTTTCTCGCAAGATAGCGAGGGTTTCTGGAGTCGCGGTTCCGGTTTGAGGCAGTTCATATTTTTTCTGTGCTTCCCGTAGTGCCGCTTTCGTTTGCGGTCCTAAAATTCCGTCAATCGGTCCCTTGTAAAAGCCTAAAGCCGCCAATAAAGACTGGGTTTGTTCTGGCTCGTAAACCACTAAGGTAAAAGTAGTGGCGCGAGTTGCCGCGGGAAGCGCACCATCATCACCGGCAATGCCGTAGCTTTGCCAAATTTGATTAAGTTCCGCTTCTATCTCTGTCAGCGAAATATCCTTTGGTGCTTGCAGTGAGAAAATCGTAGGAGCTTGGGAAGTCATAGTCAATTTTGGATTTTGTCATTTGTCCTCTCTTACAAAGTTCTGATCGGAGGACGCCTCCGCTCAGACTTTGCGCTTTGTCCTTTGTCATTTGTCCTTTGTCATTTGTCATTGAGGTTTTTACTAATGACTAATGACTAATGACTAATGACTAATGACTAATACTTACAGTCTGCGCCAGCGACGACCATCCTGATTAATCAAGAGTTCCGCTTCTGCTGGTTCCCAAGTACCTGCTTCGTACCGGGGAATGGTAGTTGGATCTGTGGGTGCGTCCCAAACGGAAAGGGCTGGTGTTACTACCTGCCAAGCGGCTTCCACTTCATCTGCCCGTGTAAATAATGTTTGGTCGCCCATCATACAATCGAGAAATAGGCGATCGTAAGCATCGGAAGTTGCTTGGATGCCAAAGGAACCATAACTAAAGTCCATATCAACGGAACGGGTGCGGAATTCTGCCCCAGGCATTTTGACATCAAAACGCAGGGAGATCCCTTCATTCGGTTGAATTCGCATCGCTAAAATGTTGGCATTCCGCTGTTGTGCGGCAGATTGGAACATCCGAGATGGGACTTCGCGGAAGTGGATGGAAATCTCACTAACTTTCTTGGGCATCCGCTTACCAGTTCGCAGGTAGAATGGCACACCTTGCCAGCGCCAGTTATCTACCAAAAACTTCATCGCCACATAGGTGGGTGTTGTCGAGTTAGGATCAACTCCTGGTTCTTGGTGATACCCTGGAACTGGTTGCCCTTTCATCCAACCAGAGCTATATTGACCGCGCACACAGGAACGGGACAAATTATTCACATCTGCAAGTCTAGTAGCTTGAAGCACTTTTACTTTTTCGGTACGGATACTGTCGGCATCCATTGAGTTCGGTGCTTCCATTGCGGTCAAACAATAAAGTTGCATCAGGTGGTTTTGCAACATATCCCGCAGTGCCCCGGCTTTTTCGTAGTACCCAGCCCTGTCTTCAACTCCTACGGTTTCTGCCACAGTAATTTGGACATGGTCAACAAATTGACGATTCCACAAAGGCTCAAAAATCGCATTGGCAAAGCGAAACACTAGCAAATTCTGAACAGTCTCTTTACCCAAGTAGTGGTCAATGCGATAAACTTGGTTTTCTTTGCAGTATTTCTGTACGACTTTATTAAGGCTCTTGGCAGAAGCTAAGTCTCTACCAAAAGGCTTTTCAATCACCAAACGGTGCTTGTATGGGTCGTCTAGCATTCCCGCTCCCCCTAGCTGCCTAATAGCTTCTGGGAAGAAGTTAGGAGCGACAGAAAGGTAGAACATCCGGTTTCCCCTTGTGCCACGTTTCTGGTCGAGTTCGCTCAATAAGTCTTTCAGTTTCCGGTAGCTTTCAGGGTTGTCTATGTCCCCAGGACAATAGAACAGACCTTGAGAGAAGTCTTCCCAGAGTTCGCCTAGCTCGACACTACTATGAGCCTCTTCCATGCCCTTCTGCATCTGCTCGCGGAAGTAGTCGTGGCTCCACTCCCGACGTGCCACACCGACAATAGTAGTTTCTGGTGGAATGCGGCGTTCTCGTCGCAATTTGTACAGTGCTGGTACTAGTTTGCGCCAGGTAAGGTCACCAGAAGCGCCAAAGATAACTATAATTTGGGGTTCGGGCATCCCTTGCTGTTGTAGACCAACGCGCAGGGGATTTTCTAGCAGACTGACCATAACAATGTTGGATTTGAGATGTTGGATTTTGGACTGAAGATCGAGGATTGGGTACTGGGTATTAGGTATTGAGAAAACTCTTCACAAGTTCCTAGTCCTTAGCCCCCAATCCTTAATCCCTACACTGGTGACAATAGCTTGACTTTGTCTTCTAAAGAGTTCATTAATGACTGGAAGGGCTGGACAAATTTATCAATTCCTTCAACTAGCAGTTCGTCCATCACGGTATCGATATCAATATTGATGTCAGGATCTTTGAGGTTTTCTATCAGCGTGTAAGCTTCTTCTACACCTGTTTCCACACGATTAGCGACATCGCAGTGATCTGCACAGGCGGTAATTGTTGCTGGTGGTAGGGTATTGACAGTATCTGGGCCAACCAACTCATCGACATACATAACGTCGCTGTAGCTGGGGTCTTTGGTGCTAGTGCTAGCCCAAAGTAAGCGCTGTACTTTAGCTCCTTTTGCGGCTAAGGCTTGCCAACGCTCACTGTTGATAATTTTCTTGTATTCTTGGTAAGCAATCTTGGCATTAGCGATCGCTACTTTCCCTTTCACAGCTTTTAGTTTTGCCTCTACGGCAATATCATCAACGCCTTTTTTCAACTTAGCATCAATCTTAGCGTCAATGTTGCTGTCAATTCGGCTGAGGAAGAAGCTAGCTACTGAAGCTATTTTGCTGATGTCTTCACCTGCTGTGACCCGTTTTTCTAAGCCGCGAATATAAGCCCAAGCTGTGTTAATGTAGCTTTCTACTGAGAACAGCAGTGTGATATTGACATTCATGCCTTCAGCTATCACCTGTTCCACTGCTGGCAATCCAGCTTCTGTACCAGGAATTTTAATCATCAAATTTTCCCGCCCAACTTCTTGGAAATAGCGGCGGGCTTCGTTGATTGTGGCTTCAGTATCATGGGCAATGGTTGGTGGGACTTCGATACTCACATAACCATCTAGTCTATTCGAGGCTTCATATACAGGGCGTAAAATATCACAAGCAGTGCGGATATCTGCAAAAGCTAGGGATTCATAAATTTTGTATGTGGGTAAGCCAGCGCGAACTCCAGCTTCTATATCGGCATCATAAATCACATTACCAGCGATCGCTTTTTCAAAAATGGCTGGGTTGGAAGTAATCCCACAGATTCCTTGATTCTCAACTAGATTTTTGAGTTCGCCTGATTGAATAATGTCACGGCTCAAATTATCCATCCAGATACTTTGACCGTATTGTTTAATCTCTAATAGATGATTGGTTGCCATAGCTAAGTTTATTTCACTCCTGTTAATGATGTTTCTAAGTGAAGTTGGCAAAACCCATCAAATGTTGATGGTGACTTTTGAATTGTGGCGTTGCCAATCACTTATTGCATCGACCAGCTGAGATAATGTTTATTTCACTTTCCAAAAGAGCTATTCTGCATTCCCAATCGCCGTAATTAACTTTTACTTACTTAGTGGCGGATGCTCACAGCGTTTTTGATACCTTTGTGACTCTTACTAGTGCAGCAGAGCGGAAATAAAGCTCCTATTCAAAATCCATGAAAAGCTGATGAAATAGGCTTTTTGACTCCGCACAGCGGTACTAGTGACCGTTCTGAATAAAAGACTCCACCTTAGCTACATCCTCTTTGCTACCAATAATTAGAGGTGTGCGCTGATGCAGTTTTTTCGGTACTACGTCCAAGATATCTACCAATCCTGTGGTGGCACGACCCCCTGCTTGCTCAATCAAAAAGGCTAGGGGAGCAGTTTCATAAAGCAGGCGCAATTTACCTTCTGGTTTTTGAATTGTACCTGGATAGAGAAACACTCCGCCTTGAATCAAAATTCTATGGATATCGCTCACCATTGCCCCACTATAGCGAGCTGTATAGCCTTCTGTGCGATGGACATAGCGGATATATTCCCGAATCGATTCTTCCCACTGCCAAAAATTTCCTTCGTTCACGCTATACACCGAGCCGTGATTGGGAATTTTTATATTTTCTTCTGTGAGAATAAACTCACCCAAGCTGGGATCAAGGGTAAATGAGTGAACGCCCTTACCTATAGTATAGACCAGCATTGTGCTAGGACCATAGAGTATGTATCCTGCGGCAAGTTGCTTGCGTCCATTAGTGAGCAGGTCAACAGCCTTGCCATCGGTATCGTTGCCTTCCTGCTGCCGAATGGCAAAAATCGAACCCAAACTGAGATTGTTATCGGTGTTGGAGGAGCCATCAATTGGGTCATACAGCAAGGTATAGCGGCCAATGGGACAGTTTTCTGGAATGTAGTAAGGTTTATCCATTTCCTCAGAAGCTAAGCGACAAACTAAGCCGCTTTGCTTAAAAACAGCAATAAATACGTCATTGGCGTAAACATCCATCTTTTTGACGGATTCTCCCTGCACATTCACTTCCCCTGTAAAACCCAGAACACCTTCCATTAATCCAGCACGGCTAAGGCGACGTGCAATGAGTTTGCCTGCCAAACCAATTCGATTCATGAGGGCACTCAGATCCTGTGCCTCAGAGGAAAAACTTTGACATTGCTGTAAGACGTGACGGGATAACGTTGTACAATCTCTATCTAAAGTCTTATCTCCAGCGTAGTTGTTAGACAAATTTAAAGATTCAGGCGCTTGAGTCATTGTGTTGTTCTCCCTAGGACTGTGTGTTGGTTCTGCTGATGCCGTTTATGGCAATTTATGATGGTCGCTGCCTCTATCTTAGAAAGGTAATTTGATAACCTAGATGTGTTTTTAGATAAACTAAAGAAATGAATATTTTATGGCTGTTATGCCTAGGGTAATCGCCAAGTTACGGTAATACATTTGAGCAAATCTACTTAGGATTATTGGTACATTTATTTTAAAAATAAAGGTCTGCCCATGAGCGGCAGACCTTCAAGTTACTAAAACCTATCTAACTATTACTCAATCGCAATTTGTTGAGGGCCAGCAGCTTTACCATTATTGGCCTCAGTTGCAGCCGAAGTATAACTGGTTGAACCTGTTTGTTTATCTAGCCAGCTTTTTACGGGATCGTCTGCAAGGTTGAGTCGAAACACACCCGAAAACAATCCACCCAAAAATGAGACTGGATGTTGAGTAAATTCCTTAAAGATTGGTGACAATTCATCAATGAACATTAAAATTCTCCTAGTGTTGCCTTAGAAAATTATTACTTCTTTATTGATCGTAACTTGGAAAGTAATATCAGGTTATTGGTAGTAAACTATACAAATACTTGCTGAAGCGCTAAGAAATGGGTAATCAAGCGCTGCCATTATGAAACTCAGTATCGCCAAAAAATAGCTGCGTCATTCGCTCATAATGCTGGCAGAGATTAGAGGTTGTTTGAAAAGTGGTTTGTAGTGTTTTTAAGCACATTTAGATCCCCCCTACCCCCCTTGAAAAGCAGGGCTGTTTCATTCCCTAAAACAGGTAAAATTGCAAGTGTTGAGGGGAAAAAATCAT
>NZ_MTAV01000004.1 GCF_002154695.1 Nostoc sp. T09 | reverse complement strand
CAATAAATTAACGTTCAACGGCTACAACTGTCAAAAGACCATACCAAACAGACTATTTAGGGGTTGCTGAAAAAGAAAAAGAAGCTGACAATATATAGATTATCTGACCAAAGAAGTATATTCAGGTGCAAGACTTAAGGGTAGGATAGTCCAAAATCCTTGCATCACCGTGACCATCAGTACTAAAGCGTGCTGTTTGTAACCATGTACCGAAAATTTCAAGCAAGTTATCATCAGATAATCGTTGGGTAGTTCTGGCATCTTTAGTACCCTGGGCAGAATTTGAAGACGAATATTCTGACGAATTCTCTAGAGAGATGGGAGCGCCAGCAAAGCCATTGAGGATGGCATTAGGAGCATTAATAATTAAAGAAAAACTAGGGATAAGCGACAGAGAAACAGTAGAACAAATTAAGGAGAACCCTTATCTACAGTATTTTATAGGGATGTCTTCTTATAGTAACGAAACTCCATTAGACCCATCCGAAAACTCGCAAGCCGATATTTACAAGGCTTTGAGACCAGTCCTTGCAGATTCTGTTTCAACGTAGAAATCAGGATTTAATATAGTTACTGATAGTTTAGAGCAGAAAAATACATAATCTTGTCTCACGCAGACATAATTTTTAGTTAATATAAATTATCTAGGTAAAACCAAAGTTCCAATTCGCAGTCTTACCAGACCACAAACTAACAAAATTATTTCATTATAAACATCAGAACTCAGTCTAAATCTTTGTGATGCAATTTGAAAAATTTTCACAACACGTATTAAATGCTCTACAAATATACGCTTACTAGATAAAGTTTTATTTTCTTCTTTTTGTTGCTCGTTTAAATTTTGTTTCCTTTTCCTTTTGTCAGGGGTAGTAATATTTTTCCCACCCTGGTACGCTTTATCACCTTCAAATTCTTGCTGTTCATCAAATTTAGTAAGTTGTTCTCGAAATAATTTTATATCTGCCGTTGAACCTGGGAATCTTACTTTCACATCAATTATGTCTTTTCCCTTTGGCAAGGAAACTCCGCAGGTTTTTTACAGTATGCTGTTTTTTCTTGCCCGAGAAGAACTTTTTTTGTTCTTCGTTGTCAGATGGTCTATCAATCGGCTGTTCTAGACTATCAACCAACAACTTAAAATTCGTTAATATTTCTTGTACAATCATTAAATCTCCTTTTTGATTTTCGACTTGTTCCAGTAAAGTAGAAGGGAGAATCTTCCGGAATATTTGTCTCCAATAATGAAAAGTATCGTTCGCTTCAGTTTTTGATATACCAAACATCATTCCCAAAACTTCAAATGTAGGTATTTGTCTCAGATAAAACAAGCACAAACATACTTGTTCTGGGATGGATAATAATTCCTTACGTCCACCTCCACGACGATGTATTCTAACTTTGCTTTGTTCAAGTTTAAACTGTTCTTCTTCATGACATTTTTTTGCACATTTGACCAGGTCAATAAATTGGTCATAACTAATTCCCAAAAGTTGCTTGGCACGCGAGGGATACTTTTGTATATAATCGAAGGTACTAATCATTTAATCAAGTAATGGTAGAAAGTCAATTTTACTTTCTACCATTTTTTTGTACCCAAATCATATTCCGGACGAGTCTAGTAGAACACCTCAATTCATCCCTTTATTATGCAACGCCAGATATCGAACCACTAAGACACACAAAAAAAACGGTTTTCATGGTTAAGAGTGTGCGCAATTTCTTCAACGGCTCCGAGAGTTTTTAAAGTCGCTTTCTGGGCTGAACTTAAACCTGTAACGCCTTGAATGTTCATACCTTCATAAGGACGAGGCGATCGCAAAATCTGCAAACATTCTCCTGTTGCAATATCCCAAAGCCGAATTGTCTCGTCTTGAGAGCCACTAGCAAGGATATTACCGTTAGGATGAAAGGCGATCGCCCAGATCCAATTACTGTGTCCTTCTAGTATTTTCAGACATTCCCCCGTTTGGCTATTCCAAAGCTTAATAGTTTGATCGTGACTCGCACTAGCAACGATCTCGCCGTTGGGACTAAACTTGACATCAGTTACAGTGGTTCTGTGTCCCTGCAATGTTTGCCAACAGTTCCCTGTGGTAATATCCCAAAACTTAATTTTGTATTCTCTATCGCCAGTAGCTAAGACTTGACTGTTGAGACTAAAGGCAATTGACCCAATAAAGCAATAGTATCCTTCTAGGATCTGAAGACGTTGCCCTGTGCTTGCATCCCATAAATGAATGCTATTTTCGCTCATACTAGCTAAAAATTTGCCATCAACACTCCAAGCTACTGAAAATATCCAACCTGTATGTCCTTCTAAAGTTTTCAGGCATTGTCCAGTTGTTACATCCCAGATTTTGATAGTCTTGTCTGCACCTCCACTCGCCAGGGTTTGACCATCTGGGCTATAGGTCAGTGAAAAGATAAAACTACTATGCTCCCTTAAGGTTTTGAGACATTCGCCTGTATCGACATTCCAGAAACGAATTGTGCTGTCTAGGCTACCACTTACTAATGTCTGCCCATCAGCACTGTAAGCCAGGGCCATAACGTCGCGAGTATGACCATACAAGCTTTTTAGGGAATTTCCATTAGCAATATCGCACAATCTCACTATATGGCCTGTAGTACCAGCTAAGAACTGACCATCTGGGCTGAAAGTTACTGAGCCAATAAAAACTGGATATCCTTGTAAAGTCTTGATGCATCGTCCTGTAGACACTTGCCATAATCTTATACTTTGGTCTTCAGTACCGCTAGCGAGAGTTTTGCCATCTGGACTAAAGGCAACTGACCATACACGAGTGGTATGACCTGACAAAGTTTTAATGCATTTTCCTGTGTTAAGGTCCCATAAACTAATTACAGAGGCTTCGCCTGCGATCGCCAAAGTTTGAGCATCGGGACTAAAAGCAATTGACCAAGCTAATTCGATGTGCGGTCCTTGTAAAGTCTTCCAGCATCTACCCGTGCTAACATCCCAAAGTTTTACCGTTTTGTCTTCACTTCCACTGGCGAGAATTTTTCCATTCGGACTGAAGGTAACTGACCAAATTGCTTGATTGTGTCCTGCCAAAGTATGTAGACATTCACCAGTGTTGATATCCCAGAGTTTCACCGTTTTGTCTTCACTTCCACTGGCGAGAATTTTTCCATTCGGACTGAACACAACCGGACCAATGATATTAGTCTGCCTTTCGAGTGTTTTTACGCACTTACCTTCACGGACATCCCAGATTTTGATTGTTTGGTCTGTTCTGCCACTAGCTAGTAGGTTACCATCCGGGCTGAAGCTCGATAACCAACTTCGTACTGTATCCTGATGTAAGGTATGCAAGCATTGCCCTGTGTTTACATCCCAGAGTTTAATAATGCCATTCTCACAGCAACTTGCTAGAGTTTTGCCATCTGGGCTGAAGTTTACTTGCCAAACCCAGCCAGGATGTCTCTCAAGATGTCGCAGTTGTTGACCATCTTCTATATTCCACAGGCGTACTCCGCCATTGGCATCACCAGTCGCCAGCAGCTTACCATCAGGACTGAATTTGACGGTAAGAATGTTGACCAAAGCCTCATTAAAAGCTGATTTTTTCAGATCTGTATTGCTTAAATTTACCTGATACAGATTTATACTTTGAAAACAAGCTTGCCAGATTGTCAAACCAGAAAAATCCCAGCCTGTAAAATCAACTTTTAGCTGACGCAGTAGATTGATTGTATTGCCGCCAGCATATCCAGGTATTGCTGAAAATTTGGTTTGCAATATGGAAATAATCTCTTTAAGTCGCCTCTCAATTGCTGCTCGGTTTTTCAAGGTAGTTTTTAACCGACTCAATATCGGTGCCAAAATCACCCGTTTCTGACTTTCACTGACATAATCTTTAGCCGTAGCTTCCATCAAGGCGTAGGCATTGAATAATTCAATTTCTCCAGTGACGATTTCACTACAAACTTGTTGAATCAGTTTGTCAGTCATGTATTCCATGACCACAGGTTGTTGGGTATAGCTGCCTGATTGCTGTTCGATGAGCGATCGCCCTTGCAAAGATAACAGCACTTCTAGTAATTCTCGTTTAGAGATGGTTGGTACAATATCTTCTTCTAATTCTGTGAGCTTTACCCATTGTCGTTTGATTGCTAGCCAATACATGACTTGCTTTTCGTTGGCAGATAGACGATTAAACTGTTGCTCTAATATCTGCCCAATATCACCAAAAACTATAGGAGCCTGCTGGAGAAATTGCCTAACATTTCCATCAAATAAGCGTTGAATTGTGGTAGCAACAATTTTCAAAACTAGAGGATTACCTGTATAGCTTTGAATTAATTTTTTACATTCAGCCGCTGAAGTCACTAGTCCTTTGGTTGCCAGAATTTGCTGTGCTTCTGTTTGTAACAACCCAGTAAGTTGCAGCGATCGCACTGGTAAGCTTTCCCCTTCTCTAACTGCGAAACCAATTGGTTTTTCCCGACTTGTAAATACCAAACAACTTTGATGGCGTTCATCTGCTACCCGTCGAAAAAGTTGCCCGTATCCTTCATATCCAGAACGATAGGAACCGGATCTTTTGCCACTTTCCAAAATCGATTCAACATTATCTAGGACTATCAGACAACGTTGGGAGGACAGATAATTCATCAGGCAAGAAATTTGACTATCTACAGCGTCTGGCAAATTTACTTCCTGCTGATCGGAAACAAATAAAATTATTCCCTTGAGTAGCTCAACTATAGGTGGAGCATTCCGCAGACTGCGCCAAATTACATAATCAAAATTGTCCTGTAGTTGTTCTGCTAACTTTACAGACAAAGCTGTTTTACCAATTCCTCCCATACCTAGTAGCGCTACCAAACGGCATTTTTCCTTAACAATCCATCCTTGTAGTTTTGCTTGTTCTGCCGTGCGACCATAGAAGATAGATACATCTATTGCTTCTCCCCAGTCTTGGTGCGGTTGTGTCTTAGGAGTTGCGTCTATTACAGGGGTCAGTATTTGTAACTCTGCTTGTGGGAGACTTGAATAGCGCCGTCTCAATACAGATTTAATATTACTTTTGTTGACACTTTCTCCTAATGCTTTTGAAAGAGTCTGCCATAAACGATACCCCACATCTCGGATATAATCATCGTCATAGCCGGAGCTTTCAGCAATCTGTGCATAAGTGTAACCTTCCCAAGACTGACGCAGCACTAGCTCTTGAATGTTACTTAAATGCTTTTGCTGTAACACTTGATCTAAAACCAGCATTGCTTGCTCAAACGTCAAATCTATTGCTCCCACAGGCTATAAGAAAAAGTTTATGGCAGTATTAACTATTAAATTTGATTTATAAAGCTGATTTTAAGCTTGATTTCTTAAAAACAACCATTTTTTAATTTTTATCTGATTTTTTATGATTTTTTCTCACTTTCTTACAGTATAAATAGAAAGCTTGCTCTAAATTGTTTTCTTCCTAACAAAATTTAAATCTTCATTAACAGTTTTTTAATTTTTTTGGCATTAGAATTGTCGTTGAGTAATTTCTCAAAAGACTCGTTGATATTCCAAGGATAAATTATTAGTAAAATACCAAGCATTTGATATAATCTATAGCTTTTTGTGACATATTGATGATAAATACTTTATGACCTAATCCAGTTTGTCACATCATTACAATCCCAATATTTCTTAATCGATCACAATTTTACATGTGATAAAACCAGAAGTTTCAAGTCGGTGAAGTACAGATTCTCAGCCTCAAACCCAAGCATAAAGAGTATTTTAGTTCTGAATTCTGCTATAACTATTAATCATTGAAGCAAAGGTCTTAAGAGATTAACTATTTTTATAGGCAGCAGGCTTCTACTAAAAGAAATAAAAAAAATTACAATAAAATGTGATAATATACACAATTATTATTAATAATTGTCAAAAATTTGTTTATCTGTATTAAGTCCAAGTTTTGGCTGTGGCTGTTTCGGAATGCATGAGTTCGCTTTTATCAGAGCCTTTATGTTCAGAATATCTATAAAAAGTGAGGAAATTATGAGGATTGTATTAATTTTGATTTACAAAAAACCGCTAAAGTTGCAGTCTAGTCAATGCATATAATTAGCTATTTGTACAGTGCGTAAATCCGATAATTAGGTTCAACTCAAAGTTTGCAAACAAGTTGGTAATTAAGCTCAAAAAAAACTTGCAAGTGAATCGATATATAGCAATCCGATTTGATTCAGTGAAATCACTTGTAGAGGTAGGGAACAGGAAAGAAAGGATGTTAAAGTAGACAGAATTTTTTCAAAAATCAAATAGCAGTTCTATATATGGCGGTGAAATCAGCGATGCGATCGCCGCATTATATAGTAGGAGATTTTAATCGGATGAGGTACATTAACAGCAGTGTGCAAACCAATTGCGAATATTTTTAAGTATTACAACATTTATCGCTAACGAAGCGAGGGCGGTATCGAGTAGCTCCCGTGAAAGTGCAGCAAGAGAACGTAAATACTCTTTAATTTTTGAGCAAGAGTGGAGAATTATTTACGCTGATCTTCTTATTAGTCTAATCATATTCCAGTTAGAAAAAACTAACTAATGGGAATACTTATATTGTATTGTTAAAGCCATTAAGAAAAAGCCATTGTGCAGATGAGGTAACTAGGTATGATCGCAGGGCTGGAATTAGGATGGGGAATTTTAGGATACCAAGTTGTTGAACAACTGCACGTGAGTTCTAGAACTATTGTTTACCGAGGTATCCGAGAGATTGACCAGCAACCTGTAATCATCAAATCCCTAAAATCTAATTATCCAACCTTTAATGAACTTTTGCAGTTTCGCAATCAGTACGCGATCGCCAAAAATCTTGATTTCCCTGGTGTAGTTCGACATTACAGCCTAGAACCTTATGGCAATAGCTATGTGCTAGTAATGGAAGACTTTGGTGGTATTTCGTTGCGGGATTACACCAAAACACAGCCACTAGAAATCACTGAATTTCTGGCGATCGCTCTGCAAATAGTAGATATTCTTCAGGAACTGCATCAGCACCGGGTAATTCACAAAGATATTAAACCGGATAATATTGTCATCAATCCCCAGACAAAAGAAGTTAAACTAATTGACCTGAGCATAGCTTCTCTGCTGCCCAGAGAAACTCAGGAAATTAAAAGTCCCAATGTTCTAGAAGGAACCCTCACTTACATTTCTCCAGAGCAAACTGGACGGATGAACCGGGGAATTGACTATCGCAGTGATTTCTATTCCTTGGGAATCGCTTTTTTTGAACTGCTTACAGGTCAGCCTCCCTTTCAATCCCACGATCCAATGGAGCTGATTCACTGTCATATTGCCAAACAACCAACGCCTTTAGAGCAATTCAAAATTCGTTTTGAACAGTTGACTACAGAAGTAACTCCCGTAAGCGATTGGCTCAACTGTTCGCCAAATTTAAATTACAAAATTGAGGCAATTCCCAAACCAGTTTCAGACATCATTGTGAAATTGATGGCAAAAAATGCGGAAGACCGCTATCAGAGTGCATTAGGACTGAAGCATGATTTAGAACTTTGTATGACTCAATGGCAAAAAACAGGAAAGATTGAACCTTTCGAGATCGGACAGCGGGATGTGTGCGATCGCTTCTTGATCCCAGAAAAACTCTATGGTCGCCAAGCAGAAGTACAAACTTTGCTGGATGCATTCGAGCGAGTAGCCAGCAATACTAATTCCCGCAGCGAAGTGATGCTAGTTGCAGGCTTGTCCGGTATCGGCAAAACAGCCATCGTTAATGAAGTCCACAAGCCGATTGTCCGGCAAAGGGGTTACTTCATCAAAGGTAAGTTTGACCAGTTTCAGCGCAATATTCCTTTTTCGGCGTTTGTGCAAGCATTACGCGACTTGATGGGACAACTGCTAACAGAAACAGACATTCAATTAGCGCAATGGCGAACTCAAATTCTTTCTATTTTGGGTGATAACGGGCAGGTAATTGTTGAGGTGATTCCGGAACTTGAACTAATTATTGGTAAACAACCTCCTGCGCCGCGACTGTCTGCAAGTGCAGAGCAAAATCGCTTCAATCTGCTGTTTCAAAAATTTATTCAAATTTTTACCACGCCAGCCCATCCCCTAGTAATTTTCTTAGATGATTTGCAATGGGCAGACTCGGCTTCACTAAGATTGATGCAATTATTAATGAGTGAGGCAGAAACAGGCTATCTCCTACTCATTGGTGCTTACCGAGATCGCGAAGTCTCTTCTGTTCATCCACTCATGTCGGCACTGGATAAGATTAGCAAAGCCAAAGCGATCGTCAACACCATCACCTTAACTCCACTGAAGCTATGCGACCTGAATAACTTGATTGCTGATACTCTGAGTTGTGCTTCAGAACTAGCAGTACCTTTAGCAGAATTAGTTTATCAAAAAACCAACGGCAATCCTTTTTTTGCTACGCAATTTCTCAAGGTATTGTATGCAGAGGAATGTATAACTTTTAATATCAATACTGGTTGCTGGCAAGGAAATATTGCCCAAATTCGATCGCTAGCACTGACTGACGATGTTGTTGAATTTATGGCGGATCAGATTCAGAAGTTGCCCACCGCCACACAAACAGTATTAAAACTTGCTGCTAGCATTGGTAACTCTTTTGACTTAGCAACTCTAGCTATTATTTACGAAAAATCTCAGATAGAAACAGCCACCGATTTGTGGAAGGCACTGCAAGAGGGACTGATTTTACCCACAAGTGAAGTTTATAAATTTTTTCAAGACTGTGGTGATGACAACGACGCGTGTCAATTATCTATTATTGCTAACCGCTTACCTGATTACAAATTTTTACACGATCGCGTCCAGCAAGCTGCTTATTCTTTGATTCCAGAGGAGCAGAAACCAGCGACTCACCTAAAAATTGGGCAACTATTGCTAAGTAATACGTCAGTTGCAGAACAAGAAGAAAAACTATTTGAGATTGTCAATCAATTTAATATCGGTAAAAATCTGATTGTTGAACAAGCCCAGCAAACGCAACTCGCCCAACTTAATCTTCAAGCCGGACATAAAGCCAGAACTGCCACAGCCCATGCAGCAGCTTTAGAATATTTGATCGCGGGTATGAGCTTACTGACAAAAGATAGTTGGCAAACTCAGTATGAGCTTACCCTAGCACTTTACACAGCTGCAACCAAGGCTGCTTATTTGAACGGCAATTTAGAGCAGATGGCAAAGTTGGTAGATGTGATTCAGGAAAACGTCACCTGTCTGTTAGATATAGTAAAAATTTATGAAATTCAAATCCAATCTGCGCAAGCACAGCACCAACCCTTAGAAGCATTGCAAATTGCGCTCAAGATTCTTCATTCCTTAGGAGTAACTTTTCCAGAACAACCTAATGAATTAGATATTGCACGGGCAATGGAGAGAACTACATCCATGTTAGCTGACAGGCAACCACTGGATTTAGTAACTCTACCTCAGATGACCAACCCAGAAAAATTAGCTGCGATGCGGATTCTGCCGGCTGTCTCTTCTTCTGCCTATATTGCAGTGCCGACATTATTTCCTTTAATTATTTTGGCGCAAGTCAACTTATCTATTGAATATGGCAATACTCCATCTTCTACCTATGGCTATGGCTGCTATGGACAGTTGTTATGTGGGGTACAAGGAGAACTCAACTTTGGCTATCAATTTGGGCAGTTGGCACTAAAGTTACTCGAACAGTTCAATGAGAAAGAACAAAAAGCCAAAACCTATGGAGAAGTTAGCCTTGGGACTTTGCATTGGCAAGAACCTGTGAGAAATACCTTGCCTTTGTTAACAGAAGGCTACCAAAGTGGATTGGAAACTGGAGACTTACTTTGGGCTAGTATTTGTGCGATCGTTTACATCATGCATTCTTGGTTTGCTGGGCAAGATTTAATTGATGTAAATCGCGAGGCTGCTGCTTTTTGCACCCAATTAACTCAACTTAAACAAGCAGCATTAGTGAATCAGATTCTAATTTTTCAGCAAGCGGTTTTAAATTTATTGGGGGATAGCATTGAACCTTGGCAGTTTGTTGGGGATGCTTTTAATGAAGAGCAAATGCTGCCGATGCTTCAGCAAGGAGGAGATCAAACAGTACTGTGCTATTTCCATTGCAATAAACTAGTCCTTAATTATTTATTTGGGGAGTTTGAGTCAGCAGTTGCAGATGCGATCGCCACAGAAAATTATCTGGGTGCGGCGACAGGATTATTTATCATCCCTAGTTTCTACACCTATGATTCTCTGGCACATCTGGCAATTTATCCTCAAGTTTCCCTTGAGGAACAACAACGCATTCAGCAGCGAGTCACTATCAACCAAGAAAAAATCAAAAAGTGGGCTGATTCTGCGCCAGCAAATCACCTGCACAGATTTTATTTAGTGGAAGCGGAACGCCATCGCGTTTTCAACCACAAAGCTGAAGCACTTGATTTTTATGATCTGGCAATTACCACAGCCAAAGCTAACGATTACCCTCACGAAGAAGCTCTAGCCAACGAACTTGCAGCTAAATTCTATTTAGCATGGGGGAAAAATAGTATTGTTCAAGAGTATTTAATTAATGCTTACTATTGTTATGCTCGTTGGGGTGCATCTGCCAAAGTTAAGCAGCTTGAGCAATGCTATCCACAGTTTCTCATCCCCATCCTGCAACCAGATAGCATTCTGTTTTCCTGTGATTTGACGATTCCAGTGGTGGAGAGCGTCACTACTGACAATGAAAGCACTAACGAAACTACTAAATATAGTAGCAATGGCATCTCTGCGGTATTAGATTTAGCTACTGTTCTGAAATCGTTTCAGATGCTCTCTAGCGAAATTCATCTAGAAAAATTACTTTCTACCCTGCTTCAGGTAGTGTTAGAAAATGCCGGCGCAGATAAATGTGCGTTGTTGTTGAACAAAGAAGATAGGTTAGTAATTGAGGCTACGATCACAACTGAAAAACCGATAGTGCTGCAATCTGTTCCCCTAGAAAAAAGTCAGGAACTTCCAAGCTTATTAATTAACTCTGTCAAAAGAACACTGCAATCATCAGTGTTAATTGACGCCGCCACCGATCCTTTACTGCTAGCTGATCCCTACATTCTGCACCAGCAACCCAAGAGTATTTTATGTACCCCAATTATGCATCAGGGTAAACTGTTGGGGATTCTGTATCTAGAAAACAATTTGACGACGGGAGCATTTACGAGCGATCGCGTCGAAATTCTCAATCTTATCTGTACTCAAGCTGCCATTTCTTTAGAAAATGCCCGCCTCTACCAGCGTTCTCAGATTTACAGTCAGCAGTTGGAGCAATCTTTAGAAGAACTGCGAGCCAGTGATACCCGCTTCCAGAACTTTGCTGATAACATTCCTGGCATGATTTACCAGTTTCGTTTAGCTAGCGATGGTACTACATCAACACCCTATGTAAGTTGTGGTTGCTACGAACTGTATGAATTGGCACCAGAGGAAGTTATGGCGGGGATATATAATCTTTATTCGATGAATCATCCTGATGATAATTCCCAGATTGAACAGTTAATTAGCTACTCTGCCCAAACCTTAACGCCATTTAAACACGAATGGCGGATTATTACACCTTCAGGAAAAATTAAATGGATTCAATCTGCGGCGCAACCGCAGCAGCAAAAAGATGACTCGCTCATCTGGGATGGCATAGTTATAGATATCAGCGATCGCAAGCTTGCAGAAGAAAAAATTCGCGAACAAGAAATATTCCTCCGCAGTATCTACGATGGTGTCGATCATCCGATATTTATGATTAATGTCACGGCAAACCAAGAATTTCTTTATGCAGGCTGGAACCCAGCAGCAGCTAAAGTTACAGGTGTATCTGCTCATGAAGTCATCGGCAAAACTCCAGAACAGATACATGGTGAAGTAGAAGGTGCTGTAGTCAAGCAGCAATATCTCAGTTGCATTACCGCCGGAACTAGCATTGCTGTTGAGCAGTGTCTCTCCCTTAATCATGAGCCAACTTGGTGGCTGACAACCTTTCATCCCCTGCGCGATCGCACCGGTAGAATTCATCAACTAATTGGGACAGCAATTAATATCAGCGATGTCTACGACGAGCTTCGCTTACGCAAACGTGCCGAAGCTCAAGCGCAGCAAAAAACTCAAGAGTTAGAAACAGCTTTGCAAGACTTGCAACAAACTCAATTACAGCTAGTGCAGAATGAAAAAATGTCTGCCTTGGGTAATCTCGTTGCAGGCGTTGCTCATGAAATCAATAATCCAGTGGGGTTTTTAGCAGGTAACTTACAACCCGCCAAAAATTACATTCAAGATCTCTTGGGAATACTCGACCTTTATCAGCAGCAGTTTCCCGATCCTGGTCAGGCAATTGTAGATGCAGCTGAAGCGATCGACTTGGAATATCTGCGTGAAGACTTACCTAAGCTCATTGACTCCATGAAACTTGGCATTGAGCGGATTCGCGGTATCAGTACTAGTTTGCGCACCTTTTCGCGAGCCGATCAAGATTACAAAATTCCTTTTAATATTCACGAAGGTATTAACAGTACAATCCTGATTCTTAAACATCGCCTCAAAGCTAACGGACAACGCCCCGCGATTGAGGTAATTACAAACTATGGTAATTTACCTGCGGTGGAATGCTTTCCCGGACAAATCAACCAAGTGTTTATGAACATCTTGGCAAATGCCATCGATAGTTTAGAGGAATTCAATCAGCAACGCAGACAGGGTAAATTTCGCCCTCATTCTCATCAGATTGCAATTCACACTGAACTTGTTCAAGATGGTCAAACTTTCACGACTCCCCATGTCGTAATTCGGATCAAAGATAACGGTATCGGCATGAGCGAAGAAGTCAAGACGAGAATCTTTGAGCACCTATTTACTACAAAAGCAGTTGGCAAAGGCACAGGTTTGGGATTAGCGATCGCTCGTCAAATTATCATCGAGCGCCATCAGGGAACGATACACGTTGATTCCGTTCTGGGAGAAGGTTCAGAGTTTACCATAGCGCTGCCTGTTCAAGCTAAAAGTAGCTGCTGATACAAGAGCACAAGAGTAATTTCGTACTAGTTTCAATAAAAGATCTCATCAGATATAGAATTCAGTGCGTAATTAGTTTATTGTATAAAAATAATTTACCCATAAGATAATACTGAAAAGAATGCCCAACTGGAAAAGAACACTTCTGACTACCAGCTCTTTGTGCTTATTTTTGTGCTCTGCAACCCTACCAGTCTTGGCTAAACCAACCCCACAAAGAAAGCCAGCATCTACATCTGCAACAATTTACGAGCAGGCTAAAAAGCAACTACCTGAAGATTTTTATGCTCTTTACCGAGTCGTAGATCGGATTGCACGTGCCAATGAATTTGATAATCGACCTTGGCGGATTGTGGCTATTCCCAAATACAATGTCAATGCATTTGCCACTGATGTCAATCTCATTGCTGTGTATGATGGCATACTTGACCAATTAGCAGGCGACTCTTCAGCGTTGGCTTGTGTAGTCGCCCATGAGATGGGCCACCATGCTAAACGTCACATTGCTACTGGTGTAACTCAAAAAACTGAGTTGATTGCCAAAATTGAGGAAGAAGCCAAGAGAGAAGTTCTAGGAGAACAAGAAGCTGCAAATAACGAGTCAACTGCTGCTGTTGTTGGTGGTGCGGTTGTAAATCGTGTAGTCGGGGGAACTATTGGCGGTTTGTTAGGCTCGGTACTTGGCAATCAAGGTGTGCAACGCCAAGCAGATTCACAAAAACGTATTAATCAAATTATTGAGAAAAAGAAACAAGAGCTAGAGGAACGTCTAGCAGCGCAAGAAAGACAGCACGAATTTGAAGCTGATGAAATTGGCTATATAGCTTCTGTAAAAGCTGGATTTGAGCCTGAAGGCTGTCTGAGAGTCATGCAAGTTCTATCTCAAATTCCGGGTTCTGAAACTGATACAGATCATCCAGCTGTACCCAAACGAATTGAGGCGATTAAAGCTTTAATGATTAAGTATCCACCTCAAACTTTGGCGAAAGAAGGTGAAGCAAGAATATCTAAAACCAAGCCTCTAACCTATAACCTTTCTAAAGATCAAACCTCCTTACGAATTAACTCAACTCGTGGTGGTTCACAAGCAGATGATATAGACCGGAGATTTGGTAAGTAATACCACCAGGACTTACGCACTACAATTTTACGTCATTACGAGCGAAGCGAAGTAATCGCAAAAGCCTAGTTTTCCGTCACGATTGCGTAAGTCCTAAACACAATAGTTAGCGTAAATTTATTAAAATCAATTGCAGCAATAAACCCAACGCATAGTTTCTAGTGTTGGGTTTCTATTTTATATTAAATTTTGCCAAAACAACCGAAGAAAATATACAAAGATTTTTGATTCTTGGGATAGACTGATGCCATTGTGTGAGGAGTGAACAATGGTTAATCAAAAGCTGGGACGTTTATTCTCAGTGGGATTTATTAGTTTTTGTTTTTGTCTTGGTATTGGTATAGGAATTATTATTCGTTTTGGACAGATTCAGCGTTCAAATGCCGCAACGACACCTAGTGAAAACCTACCATTTCCCTTTGTTATCCCTGAAAATAAGCAAATACCTTCAGACACTATTACTATTAAAGCTGTTGGAGACGTCATCCCAGGAACCAATTTTCCTAACTACAGACTGCCTCGCTTTCGCGATGAACTACTGCCAAAATCAGTAAGAGGTTATTTGCAAGGGGCTGATATTTTGTTTGGGAATTTTGAGAGTAGTTTAACTACCTATCCTTATAGTTCTAAGGATATGAGTAAAGGACAAATTTTTGCCTTTCGCTCTCCACCTGATTATGCCAAGCTATTTGCTGATGTTGGCTTTGATGTACTCAATTTAGCGAATAACCATGCAATGGACTTTGGCTCTGTAGGCTTTCAAGATACAGTTAAGAATCTTGCATCTGTTGGCATTGAAACATTAGGGCATAAAAATCAAATTCTTTATTTAGAAGCTAATAATATTCCGGTAGCAATGATCGGATTTACTACTTATGATTTTTATAATTCTGTTCACAATTTAGCAGCAGCAAAAGCTTTGGTATTAGAGGCTAAAAATAATGCAAACATTGTAGTTGTGTCAATGCAGGTAGGCGCTGAAGGCACAGGAGCATTACATATTAAGAATGAAACAGAGTTTTTCTATGGAGAAAACCGAGGCAATTCTATGCAGTTTGCTCGGGCAATGATTGATATGGGCGCAGACTTAGTTATAGGACACGGTCCTCATGTTCCTAGAGCATTAGAAATGTATAAAGGAAAACTGATTGCTTATTCTTTAGGCAACTTTTTGGGCTATCGGACTTTATCTACAGCTGCTGAGACAGGTTACTCAATGATTTTAGAAGCTAAACTCAACTCTAAAGGAAATTTAGTATCTGGTAAAGTTATTCCTATTCATCTAGATCGTCAGGGAATTCCCAGAGTCGATCAGCGTTTCCGGACTGTGGGACTTCTGCGTTATTTGAATAATCAAGATTTTCCCAAGAATCCGGTGAAGTTTAATAAAAAAGGGGAAATTATTGTGATGAATAGTAAGTAGTGAATTTGATTAATTTACGAACAAAAGCAGAACAGAGACTTACTCCATTTGGGTAAAAGCCAAGTGGAGCAAGTTGCATATAAGTTTTCTGTTTGCGATCGCTTGATTTTTAAGACAGTCGCAACAAGCTACAAAAGCGATCGCACTGCAAACAATATCTAGCTCAGATTATCGCAGTTTGAGCAGCAGGTTTTTATGATCCGCGGTTGGGAAATAGCGATCGCACTAAAAATATGCTGACAGAGTAACAGGTACTTCAAAGTCGTGTTGAAGTACTTCAGAATCGTGTTGAGGTACTTCAAAGTCGTGTTGAAGTACTTCAGAGTCGTGTTGAGGTACTTCAGAGTCGTGTTGGCGTACTTCAAACTTTGTCGCACTGCGATTAAGCACACAGGTGCGATGTCTGGCTACAAGAAGCAGAGCTTATATGGCAATCCTAATCTAAGTTGTGAAAAATATTCTTTTTAACGGCATAGACGCGGAGCGGCTTCCCGCAGGGTAGGGCGCAAAGGGCACGAAGAAGGAGAAGAAAAATAATTTCACAAATGATTTAGGACTGCTATAGACATTTTAGGTGAGCATGGAGAAGGCGATCGCTTAAATTTTAAAACATTCGCAACAAGATGGCGATCGCATTTCTTCTTATGTTGTAATATGGGCGATCGCCTGACGGAAAACTCTACAGCAAATTGCGATCGCGCTGCTCGCTGCTTAGGTGTGCTTTTTTGGCTTTCTCTGCTATTTATTAGTTTAGAAAATTAGAGAGGAAGATACTGTAAATAAAGGGTTTGGATTACAAATTAATCAATCAGAACTAATAACATGAACCACAGATGAGCGATCAAATTTTTCAGTTTCAAACAGAGATTTCTTCAAATTCACACTCATTGGCGCTCAGTTGCTCTTTCAAAATCACTAGATTCCCATAATCTTCTTGCAAGACGAGTTTGAGTACCTTTGGTGCTAGCCCAAAATCCGGCTCAGGTTGCGACCACTTCTCGGCCATCCCGGAGATAATTTCTACCAAATCACGGATCACTGGGTAAGATTCATTTTCAAATAACTGCCCAGACCTAGCCACAATCAGCACAAGTGGATTGACACTCTGCATTCGCATATCTCCAAGAAAATCGCTGAAGGCTGCCCAATTTTCACCATATGATAATGGAAATTGGATGGCAGCAGCGATTTCATTATGAAAATCAGCTTCTGTGCGGCATTTCCATCCCCGAATCCAGCAGATTCTAGCAGTAGGTTCTTCCTGAGCCAAATCGTAACTCAGCTGTTCTAACTGGCTTTCGCGTGCAGTTAAGACTAAGATAGCCTTACTGTTGAAATCAAATATATTTTTGATTTGTTTCATATGTTTGGTCAAAAATGAGCCTTAAAGAATTTGCAAAAACGTGTTGTAGTGGTCAGGGGTGTAATAAGCTGCTGAGAAATCCCAAGCGATAATGATGCGATGAATTCCTCGAAGACCACCACTATAGAAGGGATAAATATCGGACTCGACATAACGCTGGTTTAGCGGACGTGGAGCCAAAGCATCTAAAAGGGGAAGTGGGCGATTGTTGGTTCCTAGTGCAGCGTTCCAGCCTAGTGCGGCGTTAGGACGATTCTCAAAATAATAGGTACGCCGGATGGTGGGGTGCAGACAATTAAAATTGTGAGTTCTATAAAATTCAGCTACCACAAGTTCTGCCAATTTAATTGGGGGAATGCTCAGAAATTCATCAACAGGCTGTGCTACACCCTGCCCCAAATTCGGTACGGCATAACGTGAGCGTAGAGCAGTAACCGCAGCCAGGAGGTGAGGTACTGCCACTCCTCCCTGAGCTAAAATTGCTGTTGCAAAAGTATTTTGAGTCTGTCCTCTGAGCGTGTCTGTTGTCGTCGTTGGAGGCAGTACTGACAATAACATTGCTCGACGACCAGCATTACCCACCCCACCTATAATACCAGGGACATCTCCCTGCACTGGAGCAGGTAAATGACCTCTTACCGGATTTTCCCCCGTAGGATGAGTGACTGGTGGTGCGGCATTAGCAACAACTTTATCTGGGTTGATCCGGTGTAAGAGAAAGCCTAATTGTGCATCTGTAAACCTGCTCAATTGATGTTGAATCAAATAGTCTAATTGGTCTTGGGTTAAGGCAGCTAATTGGGGATTGGTTAGCTGATTAATGTGTGCTGCAAATAGTGCAATTTTCACCCCAGTCAGTGCTGCCACACCTGCGGGACTAATGGCAGCAACCATTGCACCCGAAAATGCCTGCAACTGAGAATTTGTCAGCGATCGCATTTGCGGAACTGTCAGGACGCTAACCGGAGAATCGTTTAACTGCCCAATTGTCGCCGACTGGAGATTGCTCACTTGAGCGGTGGTGAGTACCTGAATTTGCGCCGATGTTAGCGCGCGAATTCGCAGCCCAGCCCAGAGATCTAGTTTCGCATGAGCAATCAGGGGCAAAGCTGACAAGTGGATATGCGGGATGAGGTTTTGACTAAACTGCCTAAATGTTGCGTTGTCCAAGCTGTTCAACTGTGTTCCAGACAGGCAATAAATTTGTGCGGGTGAGAGTTTATCTAACCAGCCTTCACCGACATGAGCAAATCTTGCATCTGGAATGGCACGCAATTGGCTAATTGTCAGTGCTTTGATCTGCTCATTTGTCATGGCGTTGTTTGCCACATGGTGGTTCTGGGGAAACCCATTAGCAGTCACTGACAGTGCGGCGATTTGATTGGCACTAAATTGTTTTAATTTATCAGCTGTCAAATAGGCCGATTGCTCGGGAGTGATTGCCCTGACTTGGGGAATTGTCAGTGCCTGGAGTTGTGCATCCGTCATGGCATTGATGCGGGCACGATGTAAAGCTGCGATTTGCTGGGGTGTCAAAGCCTGAATCTGAAGTGGGCTAAGTTGTTGGATTTGCTGATCGGTAAATTGCCCAACTTTATTTATATCAAGGCCAATTAATACATCCAGAGGCACTGTCTCGAATCCATTCGCTCCTAAAGTCGCAATATTAACAAAATCCTTACTGGGCAAATCTACAGTTGCATTTGGTATGGGTATTGCGTCACGATTGATTGCTGTTGCGAAATTAGCAGGCATTACTTGACGCTGTTCAACAGTAAACGCAGCCTTTTGTTCATCACTCAGTGCATTCAGGCTTGGCACAAGGATATGGAGAACCTGAGCGGGGAGTAAAGCACGGATTTGCACTGCGGTAAAGGCTTGAATAAGATTGAGTGCAATACCCGCGAGTTGTGTATTGCTTAAGGCTTGGATCTGGGCAGTAGTCAATACCGGAATTTGCGCTACCGTCAAATCGTTGATTCGCAAATCCGGAATTTGTGCGGGATGCAAAGCCCGAATTTGTGGCAGAGTGAGTGCTTGTAGTTGATTGACCGTCAGACCATTAACTTTTAGATGATCCGCATTCAGAGCAGCTATTTGTGCAGCGTGCAGCATGGGGATCTCGGCAGGTGCAATTAGAGCGAGCTTTTCTTTCTTCCAACTATTAATTTGTAGCGGTGTGAAATCTGGCAACTGAGTTGCTGTGATCCATTGGGTTTGGTTATTTGTTAACCATTCCAACTGCTGGGTGGTTAAAGCCTGTATTTGCTTTGTCGTCAAAGCCTGAATCTGAATTTGTTGCAAACTCGGCAAATTCGCCTGCTGAATTGCCGCCACTTGTGGATGGGAAAAGCCTTTGATTTGTCGTGGTGTGAAGTGTTGAATATTATTAGCAAAATGTTGGATTTGCGTAGACGTTAACGATGCAATTTGTGGTTGGATTAAGGCGGAAATTCTGGCTGCATTATTCAATCCCTGAATTGCCGCCTGAGTCAGCAGAGCAACTTTAGCAGGCTGCAAGCTGCGGATTTGGGCGGGAGTCATCGCACCAGTGTCAGCAGCATCTAGACTTTGGATTTGGGTATCATCCAGTCCTGAAACCTCTTGTTCAGAAATGCCAGCGACGCGACCATGAATACCAGCCCCAACGCGTGCCCTTGTATCAGTAGCGACTATGACTCTTGGTAAAGCAGCAGTTTGTGCATTGGTTAGCAAAGGTCTCAAAAACACTCTTTGGTCGAGCCTGAGGTGTGCCATTTGCCCAACTTGAAAAGCCGCAACTTTAGCTTGTCCCATTCCTGCCAACTGGGGTAAGGTAAGAGCCTGGATCTGACCAAGATTTAATGCCGCAATTAGCGCATTATTAAGCTGCGACATTTGCGCTGGTTGAAAAGCGACAATCTGGTTGACAGTAATACTAGCTACATGGGCAACAGGTAGGCGCTGAACTTGTTGCCCTGTCATGGCGGCAATTTGTCCCTGTGTCATAGCAGCAACCTGATTGGCATCCATGTGGGCAATACAGTTTATGTCACTCAATTTGGCAAAGCTTTGTGGGGTGATATCAGACAAAACCAGATGTGGAAATTGTGTAAATTGCGCTTGTTGTAATTGTCCAGCTTGATCTGGTGCGATCGCCTGTGCCTGTGCATTTGTAATATTCGCAATACATTCATTTGCCCGGAGTTCCTTGAAAACGGCAGGTTTCAATGCTGCCAAGATTACAGGTGCCAAAGCCTGGAATTGAATTGGCTTCATTGCTCCAGCTTGCCCGGTGGTGATTTCTTGTGCTTGTGCTAAAGACAAAGCTGGAATCACATCGATTTCACTAAATTCTGCAAAGATGTTATTTGGAATCTGCGGCAATCTTTGTGGTTTAAGTGCAGCAATCTGCACAGATGACATGTTTTGCGCCTGTCCTTGAGTGATATCAGCAACCATGTTGCCTGTGATCTCAGCAATACAATCAGGAGAAAGTTTAGCAAAGACGGCTGCTTGTACCTTTTTCAGTTGATCGGGTACCCAATTGAGGAATTGTGCTGGCGTAATTCGCGCTATTTGATTTGCACTGATGTTGGCAACTTGGTCTTCTGTGATTCCAGAGAAGCAATCTTCAGAAATAAAGCTAAAAACGCCCTCATGCAAGTTGCCAAACACACCTGGCGGAATTTTATTTAATTGGTTTTTGATCATTACTGCCATCTGAAGCAGCGTCATAGCCGTAGCCTTGCCAGCATTAAAACGCCTAAAACACACAGTATTAATACTGGCAAAGATGCTCGGCGATATCTGAGTTATGAGTGCATCTGGCAAAGCCGCAAATTGGTCTTTGGTAATGGCTTTCACTTGTTCCAGGGCGATCGCTGCTACCTTATCGGCAGTTAAATGGCTGAAATAGTTAGCATTGATCTTGGCAAAGCTTACCGCCGAGATATGACTGATGAGTGCATCTTGTAGTTTCAAAAATTGGTCTTGGGTGATGACTTGGGCTTGTGCCTGGGTAATAGCTGCCACCTTGCGGTCATTTAAATGGCTGAAATAGTCAGAATCAATACTTGCAAAACTGGCTGGTGAGATATGACTGATGAGTGCATCTTGTAGTGCCAAAAATTGGTCTTGGGTGATGACTTGGGCTTGTGCCTGGGTAATAGCTGCCACTTTGCCAGCATTTAAATGGCTGAAATAGTTATGATTGATAATTGCAAAGCTGGCCTGGGAGAGATCACCTATTCGTGCATCTTGTAGTGCCAAAAATTGGTTTTGGGTGATGACTTGGGCTTGTGCCTGGGTAATAGCTGCCACTTTGCCAGCATTTAAATGGCTGAAATAGTTATGATTGATAATTGCAAAGATTTTTTCTGAGATATTACTCATTTCTGCATCTGGTAGTGCCACCAGCTGATTTTGAGTCAACACACTAAGGTGAATATCTCGAATGGCTCTAGTTTGGAGCCGTGTAAAATTGGCGAAATGGTGGTTGGGTGATAAGCGTGGAAAAACTTCTACGGAAGTACTGTTGATATCAATACTGAGCAGCGGAATCTGATTAAAGCGAGCAGCATCAATTTTTAACAGATGAGTATCCGGCAAATTCTGGTAACGCTTCATATTAATTTGTGCAAAGCAAGTAAGCGGAAGATTTGCAAATGTGTTCACTGGGATTCTTTTCAACATCCCAATTGGCAGTTGTTGGAATTGAGCGATCGTCATCTGAGCAGCTTGGCCAGGTGTAATGGCATTCACTAAAAGAAGAGGTAGACGCGAAAAATGTGCAGCGTTGATTCTGGCAAATGCATTAGGAGTTAAACAACTGAAACACCTAGAGGAAAATTTAAACAATTGTCTAATGCCAAGTTCGGCAGCCTGATCTGCCTGCATGGCAGCAGCATGTGCTTCTGTCAAGGCTCTGAAGACCGTAGCGGGAAGCGCTTGGAAAGCCAGGGGAGGAATGCGACTAAATTTCGTCACTCCTAGGGCGGAAAATTGTGCCAGCTGTATTACAGCTAGTTGTTGAGGTTGAAGTAAATCGACTTGCTCGTTGGTAATAGCTGCCAGAGTTTCCGGCCGGATATTATTAAATGCGAGAGGGGGTATCTGGGCGAATGCATTGGCTGGAATCGCAGCCAATTCCTGCGGTCGAAGATTACCAGATTGTGCAGGGGTCATTTGAGCCGCAAGTTCTAGAGTCATGCTAGCAAAAACGGCGATATCTTGCTCAATTTCTGGTTGAGGACGGAGTTCGGGGTCGCGTGGATACTCTAACAACAGCACGTTGTTATTCACGAGAGGTTGCTGGAAAAAGCTGCTGGGAATATTAATATTGAAATTTCTGAAGAACTGTGTGGAGTCTGCGAAGCCAAATATCCGCCGGATTTCAGGATTCTGCTGCTGTTGTTGCCACAAATTCTGCAAAATCTCCACCATATTTGGCGGCATTTGTTGCTGTGCTTGTTGTTGGCCATGTACAACCATTGCCATATCGCCTTTACTCTGTCCAGCAGAGGCAGGCAAGCCAGAGGCATCAGCAAACCCATGCCGTACTATGTCATCATGCAGACGGAATATGACATCTAAAAATCTAATCAATTGTAATTGAATCGGCCAGGGTAACTGTATTAGAAATTGTTTAACTTCAGCAGGACGTGCCATTAAGAATTGCCTAGCCCTGGCTGGTAAAGCCAGAATCTGCTGCTGCACGGTTGGATGCAACTGGTCAAAAAATTGCTGGTTATCGTCGATTTCGGGTAGAAGATTACCATTTGCGTCGAACCTTTGAACTCGTTGAATCACGAATCTTTCTGGGTTATCAACTTTGCTGGGCGGCAATTTCTCTTGTGTGAAACCTACTTCCTCCTCAGAAGCCTCGATAGCAGTATCTGGGATATCTCTTGTCTCTCCCTTTGGCTGCACAGCCGACGTTTGAGTAGTAGAACCAATTTGGCTGCGATCGCTCTGTTTCATCTGCAATGCTTTCGTGCCCATGACATCTGCTTCCTGCTCTAAGGAGGAAGCGTCATTAATTGCTACTCCCTTGGCTTGCATGGTCGGCTGCACGCGCCCCTGCTGTTGTTGCACCACATGCCACGCCTCATGGGGCAGATGCTGCTCTTGGCCTGATGCCACATGGATATCCGTGCCCTGTGTGTATGCCAACGCTTGTAACTGGGCGGGTTTGTCGGAATTGTAGTGGACGTTCACATCGTCCATTGCCATGCCGGATAGGCTTTCAATCCCAGCTTTCAGGTTATCCGGCAATCCAGTTTGGTTTGGCTTCTGCATCTCTGATGAATTGATACTGGCAGGCTGGCTACCATCCATTTTTGTTTGCAGCGGCTGCTCCTCTTGTTCAACCTGTCGTTTCACAGGTTCCTTTTCTTTTTCCTCAACCAGTCGCTGAACGGGTTCTTTTTCTTCCGGTTCACGCCTCAGGTCAGCCTGGTATTGTATAGTGTCAACCGCCTTGCCGTTGATTTCGTTATCAAACGCGGACATTTGCTGCACCTCTGGCTGATTGATGCCCTCTGTGTTACTGATAGCAGATTTGGCTGGTAGGGATGGCGGCGAGGACGTTTTGAGTTGGAAAAAAGGTGTAGACTGTTCTCCTTCTGCCTTAAAGAATGCCCTATCCGGCTCCGCCCCGAAAAAAGACTTTTGCGCTGTTGGCTGATGATTTGTGCTTTTTTGGGGTTCGCTGCTTTTCATGGGTTTACCTTTGTGCAGAAAAAGTAGTTGTGAGTTCCTGTTGGTTATACTGCTGGCTAATGCCATTCCACAATGAGAATGTCATCCATCCAGGGCAACTTCACCATACTGAGTCCCCAAGGTAGGCGACTCAGCAAAATATCGATCGCCTGTTGCTCAACCTGAAGCTTCCAGTTACCATCCTCGCTACGGGTGAGTTTGCCCGCACGTTGTAAAAAGCCATCTCGCAGACCGTCGGGGCTGGTGCTTTTGAGGACTTCCCAATAATTGATTACAGTTTGTAACAGGTGTTCGCCTTCAGTTAGGGCGGTTGCGGGTAAATCTAGCCCACGAGAAACTGGCTCGTCTAATGGCCAGCCACAAAGCAGTTTGGGCAGCACCAGTTCGTATTCGGGGGCGTCGGTTTGCTTGGTAGCTAGGTAATGCAACAGGTAAATCGCTGTTTGCTGCGCCGATTCATCCCGGAAAGATTCGCCATCTAACAACCCCACCTCATCTAAATAGATGCGTAAAAACGGATGCAACAGTACGAGTCCTGCTTGGTTGACATACAGCCCCGCCGTTTCTTCTTCGGTTGATAATGTAGAACCCCTAGCCCGTCGGGGAGGTATCCTCTGCGGGTTGTTAAGTTCTTGAGTACCGATTTCTACCTGTTCAACCGATGGGGTTGGCTCGTCTGTGGGCGTTGTAGTTCTGTCGCTAACTGTATCCGTTTCATTCTGTGATGAGGGAATGCTGGGTGCAGATGTAGCAGCTAGCACTTGGTCGAGGGCATTTAGCCAAAGACTGCTTTCGGTAATTGGTAATGCTGCGATGATATTACGTAGCTGTTGGCGCGAGTTCTGATTGGCTCTGTTCTGTCTCGCTTCTGCTGCTTCTACAGGGGGAGAAGGTCCGCTTATTTGATTAAAGTTCGGTGCTACCTGCCAGCTTTGCACGAGTTGGGTCAGCCAATTGCGAGTCCAGGTAGCTGCTGGTAAGGGTCTTGCTGATGCATTATCTGAGCTAATTTCAGCTAACAGCAGCAGCCAAGCTTGCTGATTCAATTGCTCACAGATATCATTGCTCAGGTTCAAAGTTTGCATCAGTTCTCTAGCTTGTGCCACCAGGGTGTGCCAATTTATCCAAGCTGGCTGTAACTGCAATACTAGCTGATGCCGCCAGCTTTCTGGGAACTGAGTGATTAATCGCTGTCGTGCTACTACATTATTTCTCAGTAATTCCCGTAACGGCATCTGCCACCCTGTTTCAGTTTGGATGACAGTTTCCCAGCGGGCTAGCCAAGCCAGCAAGTTCTCTGATTTTGGCTGCTTAGGCAAATGACCAGAAGATAAAAAGTATAGCAACACTTCCCATTCTGGCTTAGGACTAACTTCAGGATTTTGGGGCGATCGCTCTTTACCCTCTAGCACCTGCTTGTATGCATTCAGCCACAGAGATATTTGGGCAGAAGATACAGCATCAATACTAGTGCGTAGTCGTTCCTGAGCAATTTGATTGAGGTTGTCATCTGGACGCCGATCTTCTGGCTGTGAATCGGGTTCTGATGACCAGCGCCAATTTTGCACGAGTTGGGCTAGCCAGTTACGAGTCCAAGTTGCGGCAGGTAAGGGACTTACGGATGTGTTATCTGCTTTGATTTCGGCTAGGAGTAGTTCCCAAGCCTGTATTGACAATTCCTCGAAGCTATCACTATTTAAGCTCAGAGATTGCATGAGTTGTTTGGCTTGAGCTAGCAAGATATGCCAAGTCGTCCAAGCTGGCTGTAATTGCAATAGTAGTTGATGCCGCAAAGCTTCCGGTAACTGAGCGATTAATCGCTGTCGTGCTGCTACATTATTACTCAGTAATTCCCGTAACGGCATCTGCCAAGCGGTTTCATTCTGGATGACTGTTTCCCAGCGGGGTAGCCAATTCTCTGATGCTTGCTCGCTGGGCAAACGACCATATTGTAAAAAGTATAGTAACACTTGCCAATCTGGCTGAGGGCGCGTTTCAGGAAGCTGAGGCGATCGCTTTTTCGTCTCTAGCACCTGCTTGTATGCATTCAGCCAAAGGGATCTTTGGGCAGGAGATACAGCATCAATACTAGTGCGTAGTCGTTCCTGAGCAATTTGATTAAGGTTTTCATCTGCAAGCCGAACTTCTGGCTGTGAATTGGGTTCTGAAGACCAGCGCCAATTTTGCACGAGTTGGGCTAGCCAGTTACGAGTCCAAGTTGCGGCGGGTAAACGACTTACGGATGTATTATCTGCACCAATTTCAGCTAGCAGTAGTTCCCAAGCCTGTATTGACAATTCCTCGAAGCTATCGCTACTTAAGCTCAAAGACTGCATTAATTGTTTGGCTTGAGCCAGCAAGATATGCCAACTCGTCCAAGCTGGCTGTAACTGCAATAGTAGTTGATGCCGCAAAGCTTCCGGTAACTGAGCGATTAATCGCTGTCGTGCTGCTACATTATTTCTCAGTAATTCCCGTAAAGGCATCTGCCACGCTGTTTCATTCTGGATGGCATTTTCCCACCGTGGTAGCCAGTCTTGCCAATTCGCTAATGCTTGTTCCCTGGGCAAACGACCAGATTGTAAAAAGTACAGTAAAACTTCCCAATCGGTCTTGGGGCTGGATTGCAGATTGGGTGAAAATTCTGCTGCTTGCTGGGGTTGATTGAGCGATCGCACTGTAACCCGATCTAGCGCTGTCAGCCAAAGTGTCTGCTCGTCGCTGGGAACTGCTTCTAGAATAGGGAGTAATCTTCGACGAATTTGATTATAGCTTGGGCGTTGCTGCCAGTTTTCCAAAAGTTGGGCTAACCATTTGCCAGTCCAACTTGCAGGAAAAGGTCTTGTCGGTGCGTTATCTGCACCAATTTCTCCTAGTAGTAATAGCCAGGTTTGCCTATCCAGGTATCGAATAGCACTACTATTTAATTCCCAGCACTGCATCAGTTGCCTAGCTTGCGCCAGCAGCGCAGGCCAGACCGTCCAGGCTGGCTGTAGCTGCAATATCAACTGGTGCAAGAAGGATTCTGGTAACTGCTCAATTAGGCGTTGCCGTGCTGCTTGGTTGCTTGTCAGTAATTCCCGCAGAGATTGCTGCCAAGCGGTATCACTTTGCATCACCGCTTCCCAGCGCGGGAACCAAGCTTGCCAATCCCCAGATGGACACCACCAAGGCAATCGCCCATAGCGCAAAAAGTAAAGTAACACCTCCCACTCTGAAGCACTGCGATCGCTCCAAAGGGGTTTGCCGAAGGCATCGCGGGTAGTTTTTTCGGTTTTCGCACTAGCCACCACCCGATCTGCCAGATGATCTCCCAAAGTCTGTCTGAGGGCGTCCAGTAAGTTGCCAATAAATTCATCCGCTAAAAATCGGCGGTCAACAGAACCTACCTCCACCACCACCCGATCCAGCCGAATCACCTCTTCATCCCCCACCAATTCATCGAAGAGACGCTCGATTTCCTGCACACCCTGCTGCTGAAACAAGCGACTCACATCTTCCTGTAAACTCCATACATCAGCTATTCGCCCGGTATCGAGTTCTAATACAGTCCTTCCAATGATGTGGCGTTGTTTGGTCATAGGCTGGTGATGATTGGGCATGGGGCATTAGGCATTGGGCATGGGAAGACAGATTTTCATGCTTGGTTGTGCCAAAACCTGGCGTGATTGACTGTTTTAAAAATACTTTGTGTCTCCGTGCCTTTGTGGTAGGAAATCTGAAACCACAGAGACACAGAGAGAAGAGATATTTTTATGCCATATTGCTAGGTTCTCCATAACGGTTAACTGGTTTGATATCAGTAATATGCCCATCCCTCATCTGAAATAAAACCCGCAGGCGATTGAGCAATGTAGCTGAGGGTGTGGATGGGGTGGCGGTGGGAGTGTCGGCTTCACTGTCAGTGATGCGAATAATCACGGTTGAAGCTACACTTTCGATCTGAGTGCTGTTAAGTTCCTTAAAGAATTTTGCTGTGATTGTATGGACGCCTACAATCGTTTGCCAGCCATCGGGTAGGCGATAAAGTGGATTAACTTGTGTGCTAATCTTCGCGTCATCACCAGGAGCAGTATAAGTAAATACTATGCGGTCTACGGTTGCTGGGACAGTCACAACTTCGATCGCGTATTCATTGTTTGGGTTAAATTCAGATAGTCTGAAAGTGTTATCGCTTTCCAATAAAGCGCTTTTAAGCACTTGACTATTGCTGATGGTTAACAAATTAAACCCCACCATATTACTAGAGGGTATGGCAATCTTTTTGGTGATTGGTTCACTGCTACAGCTACCGAGGGTAGGCGGCGTGTTAACCCGCAAGGTAATAGATACCTCAGCATCAGCTACCCAATTATTGAAATCATAGTTATAGCTGATGATGAACTCACTATTACCAGGATTGCTGGTGTTAGGGCTACCGCCGGGGTGTTCCCAGACAAAGCTAAAAGATGTGTCTGTTGGTTGAATATTGAATACCCGAACAGAAAAGCCTTGTGCGTTGATGTTGGCAATCTCTGCCTGAAAGTCTGCCTCAGGTAAAGGATTAACTGTGACAGTACGGCTCAAGGTATTTTCGCATTGAGTTTGGCGATTGCGAATCAATGCAGTAATAGTAACTTGCTGCTGTTGACTACCTGTTGCAAATTGCTTGAGATCTAAAATCCTGGTTTCTTTGCCGTCGATACTGACCTGAGTTAACTCGATATTCTCAGGTGTTCCTTCAGCCAGGGTAATTTCTACTACGCCGGCATTGTGGCAGAAGTTCTCACCTTCATTGATTGACAACTCAGCCGTGGGTAGGGGGCTGACTGTAATGGTGCGGGTGAGGGTATTTCCGCATTGGGTTTGGCGATCGCGAATCAGTGCCACGACCGTCAAAGTCTCAGGCTGACTGCCTGTAGCATATTGGCTAGTATCTAAAATCCTTGTTTCTGTGCCGTTGATACTGACCTGAATTAACTCGACATTCTCAGGCGTTCCCTCAGCTAGGGTAATTTCTGCTACCCCGCTATTGTGACAGAAGTTGTCGCCTTCAGTGATGGACAACTCAGCCGCGGGTAGGGGGTGGACTGTGATGGTGCGGGTGAGGGTATTTCCGCATTGAGTTTGGCGATCGCGAATCAGTGCAGTAATAGTAACTTGCTGTGGCTGACTAGCTGTTGCATATTGGCTAGTGTCCAAAATCCTCGTTTCTGTCCCATTGATACTGACCTGAATTAACTCAACATTCTCAGGCGTTCCCTCCGCCAGGGTAATTTCTGCTACCCCGCTATTGTGACAGAAGTTGTCACCTTCCGTGATGGACAACTCAGCTACGGGTAGGGGATTGACCGTGATGTTGCGGGTGAGGGTATTTTCGCATTGGGTTTGGCGATCGCGAATCAGTGCAGTAATAGTAACTTCCTGTGGCTGAGTAACTGTTGCATATTGGCTGGTATCCAAAATCCGCGTTTCTGTGCCGTCGATGCTAACCTGAATTAACTCGACATTCTCAGGTGTTCCCGCAGCTAGGGTAATTTCTACTACCCCGGCATTTTGACAGAAGGTTTGATCTTCAGTGATTGACAACTCAGCCGCAGGTAGGGGGTTGACTGTGATGATACGGGTGAGGGTATTTTCGCATTGGGTTTGGCGATCGCGAATCTGTGCGGCGATCGTAACTTGCTGTGGTTGACTACCTGTTGCATATTGGCTGATATCCAAAATTCTGGTATCTGTGCCATTGATGCTGACCTGAATTAACTCGATATTCTTAGGTGTTCCCGCAGCCAAGGTAATTTCTACCACCTCGGCATTGTGGCAGAAGGTTTGACCTTGAGTGATTGACAATTCAGCTTCAGGTAAGGAGTTGACTGTAACAGTACGAGTCACAGTATTTTCACACTGAGTTCGGCGATCGCGGATCAGTGCAGTAATAGTAACTTGCTGTGGTTGACTTGTAGTTGCATATTGGCTGGTATCCAAAATCCTGGTTTCTGTACCGTCAATGCTCACCTGAATTAACTCGACATTCTCAGGTGTTCCTTCAGCCAGGGTAATCTCGAATGCTCCAGCATTGTGACAGAAGTGTTGACCTTGAGTAATTGAAAGATTAGCTTGTGGCTTAGGATAGATGGTTACAGTCAGCGTATCGTATGTATCGTCTACCGCATAGGCGAAAGTGGTAGCTATTTCCGAACCCTTAGCCAGCTCGTCTTTACTAGCTTGGCCAATACTACTTGGCTGGAAGAGTTGTTTGATTCCCTCAAACAAAATTCCCTCTCCCCGAACTGTGCCACCTTCCGGTTCCAGGGTAAATTGATACTTATTGCTATCATCTTCACAAAAGACTGTTTTCTCCAGCAAAATGATCGGGCGTGGTCTAGCTAATACATAACTGACGGCGGGTGCGTCGCTACTACAGCGATAAGGTAAGCAAAAATCCCCCACGACTACATCCTTACGCTTTTGCAATTCTGGGAATAGTTTCTCCCAACTGCTGATGACTTCTTGAGGCGCAGCAGGTGGGAAAGCAGCAGTTTTTTCAATAGCTGCGGTGCGTAAGCTAAGTAATTTATAAATAGCCGGGTCTTTGTCAGCAGCTAGAAGTTCATCAACTTCTTGACCATCTACGTATACCAAAATAAATGTGCCACCTTTGGGTACTCCACCTAAGTGTTCCACACCAGGATGTTGTTCGGCAAATTTGTTGAACAAATGCAACTTCATCAGTTGCTCAAGTCGCCGCTGATAAGCTTCTATCAGTCCTATGAGTTCAAAATAGTTTAGTTCCTCAGCTGCCTGGGAGTTACCCATTTGGTAGGTGTCGGTATTAAATGTTGCAGGCACATCTCGCAACAAACTGTAAAGAGTCTCAACGTCTTGAAACTCCGGTTGTTGAATGATTGGTGAATTGTTTTTATCAAAGCTAACAGCAAAATGATTTAACGAAAGTAAAACAATGGAATACGTCCTGGAAGAATCGCCTGGCGGCAAGTTTACTTGATACTCTGTTGAAAGCTTTAGGTGATAATTTTGGGACGAATCACTTACTATTCCATAAGTAATTTTGCCCAAGGATAAGCAGTCCGCTATCTCTTTGATAATGCGTTGCTTTTCTTTGTTAATGTCATCATCAGTAAGTCCGGAAAAATCAATGCTCAGGGTGTTAAAGTCGTTGAGGCTATTGCCCTCAATGTTGGCAGCTTGAGTAACGTAGCGTGCAATTTGCTGATTGGTTTTGTCGCACACGAATAGCCGATAACGCTGAGTTGCATTTTCTTGGACAAATTCGTAGGCTTCTGGTTTCCGAGCCATCTCCAGAATAGGATTAAATAATTGGCTGCTATTGATGACAGTCAGGCTAGGTTGGTCAAAGAAAACCTGCTTCAGTGTTTGCAGAAAGACATTTTTTGACTCTGTTGCATACTTAATCCAAAGTTTATCGAAAGTCTCTTTCATCCGCCTAAAATCTGATTCCAGGTCATCAAACTGACCAGAAATGTTCAAATCTTGGAGACTAGCTTCACTACCAAGCTTGAGGGTGATGACATCAAACGCTAAATTGTAGCGCCGCTGATATTCCTGGATGCGTTTGAGTGCGTCGCCGTTAGCTTTGCCGATATGTCCCTCAATGCGGTAGAAATTCTGACCATCCAACCGATAGACTAAATCATCGCGTTCGGGAATAGATGCTGTTTTGTCATCTACCTTAAGGGTGAAATAAGCAGGTAGTAGGTGACTTCTACCTTTACGGTAAGCATCATAACTCCAGTAACGATAAACTTCCGAGTAGTTTAAGTAATAAGGAATGGCTTGTTCGCTCAGCTGAACGGAACTATCTTTACTGGGCGTGATTTTCAGGGGAGTGGCAGAAAAAGGTAGCAGGTAAAAGCTATTTTCCTGACATAGGTTGAGCAGGCGATCGCACAGATGACGCACCTGTTTAACGCGCAGCTGATTACCGTTGTAAATTGGGGGCTGGGTGAAATGGCTACGATAGGCGGAAGCTGGTTCATACACTTTGATCTCTTGGTCGGGAGACGGAACTATCCCCAGCATCAGAAATTTCGGAAAGCGCTGTGTGTCAGGGGCGCAATCATCCATCAAGTCAAAGGCTGCTTCAGCTAATTCATTATAAGCAGCGACTAGTTGACTGAGGTAATCATAAAAATATTGCAGAGTGTAGGTTGGTTCAACCTTTTCTGGTGGTACAGTTTGTTCGGGAATTTGTGGCTTAATACCTTTTAATATCAATTCCAACCTTGCCTTCAGGTTACTAAAATCATCTGCTGAATTAGGTTGAAAAGAACTGAAAAATGGCGAGAAAAGCCGAAAAAGTTTTGGAAACGCTGTGCCAATCGCCTCAATCGCATTTTGACAAATATCAGAGTAGTTATCCCGGAATGACTTGTAGTTACTGATTTTAGTTAGGTCTACACTATTACCATCTTCCTTGGTTTGTACATATCCGAAGCGTTGCACCTTCGGGGCAAAATCTCTCTCTAGGAAATAGTTATTGCGTGCGGTAAACAATGCCTCAGTGTCAAAGCCTTGCCAATATGAGGGCAACTGCTCTATCTGAAACCCTGTTTTCAGTAGGGTTTCTGCCGCGATCGCCTCCTTGTCTGTGTCCGGCTTTTGAGTACGCGGGAGCAGAAAAAAGCGATAAAGCAGACTACGCTCTTGGCTGAGGTTATTGTAATCAAGTCGGCAGTTGTCGCGCTGTACATCTTGAAGTTCACACACAACCACCAGTACGCGATTGCTCAGGAAGTCTTTAAATGCTGTTTTATCTCGTGAACTACCGTCCGCAGCTTGATGCAGAGGTATGCGTTTATCCTTATCCCCGCTTTGCTCGAATAGTTCTATAACTTTGTAATTTACAGGTGGCGCAGTGCTGACTTCTGGCTCTTGTTTTTGACTCGGCGTAAACAAAGCAGCAGAAACTAGCTGTTCAGGTTGATAATGGGTGAGCGTCGTGTCTGCAAGAGCGATCGCATAACCTTCGGAAGTAATGCCGCATCCAGCTGAGATCTGAATCTGCGCCTGTTCTGTTTCATAGGTGCTGCTCACCTCCAGCCCACAAACAATTCCCACACCAATCAGGTAGGCACGGGTGAGGCGATTCTGCTCATCGAGGTAATTGACAAGATGATTCAGATCATCCTTGGTCAACACCTGGTTCGGTGTAAAGACGGGGTAGCCGCTTCGATTGATGATGGTGTTTATAGCCTTAATCATTGGCAGTTCCTAGAGCAGTCTGGTTGAGAATAATTGGTTGATCGTCAGGGCTACTTGTCTGGGAGTCGTACAGGATGCCTTGGGGATAAACACTTCGCAGTTGGGGTAGAATTGCCACGAGACGGTTGCGCGCCCCAGTTAAATCGCAAGCATTACCAGAGCAAGTATCCTGGGCTAGTTCCTCCAGCCAGTCGTGATAGGCAACTTCAAACTCCCTCATCTGGCGCACATCTAGCCAAGCAATTTTCAGCGCAACGTGGGCTGGTGCTTCCAGTCGCAAGGTACGTTCGACAAAACTGCGGAAATCCATCTCACCAAAGCGCTCTGGCCAGTAAGGAAGAATGACGCTGATCCAGAAAGAGTAGGGGTCTTGGCAGGTTAAAGTCGGTTGTTCTCCAAGGGTTGTGGCATCATCCGCAGTCACAAAAATGGGCAAAAAGTTTTCTTTAGTTGCGAGTTCCCCAGAGATAGACACAGGTAAATTCTTTTGCGGACGAAGGAGAATATGCTCTAGTAAATGAAATCCTTCATCATTGATGCGCGTCTGTATTGCTGTAATAGCTTGATCTCGCTCAGATTTACTAGCGTAATAATGGGTAGAGAGGATTGAGCCTTTGCCCTTGTTGGTCAATTCCCAGCCATAGGGGCCATTGTCACCATCAATCAAACGGAAATTATCTCGTTTTTGAGCAAGTTCTAGCAGTATATTGCCGTGCTGCCATGCGTCTTCTATATTATTGTGGCGTTGCTGGCTCTGTAGTAGGGTTTGCCCTTGTTTGTCATAAATCTGGCCGACATAAGCAGACGATTGTTGCGTTATCTCCGTAGTCAGGCGAGCAGTGCGTACCAGGAGAAACAAACGGTTAATCGCAGCATCACGCTCGGATGCTGTTGCATAGTTTTGTGGGTGGATAGCAACTTCACTTTTTTGATCGCGTGGTCGGCTCAGTACCCGAAAGCCGAAACCGTCTTTAGTTTCTGTAGGGAAGATGGTTGTCGGCTCTAAGATACCTAACACGTCGCGATAAAAGCGATCGCGGGCAGCATTTTCATTTTCTAATAACTCTGTGCCCTGTAATAAGGTGGCTTCCTGCCAATCTAGTAACTGAAAGCGATAGCCGGAGGTTGTTCCTGTCACAGCTTCAATCTGCAACAATGACTCAACCGAGTTCAACAGCTTAAAGGTTTCAAAGGCATTAACCTCTGTTGGTGCAATCGCCACTACCTTACCGGATTGATCGGTAATACCCAAGCTATAGCTTTGACCTGTTTGATCTTTAGCGGGGCTGATGTAGCGGCTCAAGTAACGTAGGTGTTCTGCAAACTTACCAGCAGACTTCCAAGCATCAAGTTCTGAGGCATAGGAGTCCACACTTTGCAGCAGGATTTGCTCAGTAGTGTTACTTTTTAGCGTAAACAAATAGGCTGCGTTAGATTTTTCTACCGTAAATCTAAATTGATTTTGGTTAACTTGAATGTTATTAAACCAACTTTGTAGAGATATCTCTCGGTGTTGGGGCGTGGGTAAATGCTCGGTAGTTGCAGCTAAAACTTTGCCTTCAGTATCTACTATGGCGTAGCCGTAGGTGGTTAATCCTACC
Organism: Nostoc sp. T09; assembly: GCF_002154695.1. Taxonomy (GTDB): domain Bacteria; phylum Cyanobacteriota; class Cyanobacteriia; order Cyanobacteriales; family Nostocaceae; genus Aulosira. The sequence continues at coordinate 88,333 of NZ_MTAV01000004.1, read as the reverse complement.
GCAGCACCAACTTCTTCTGCGGTGGTAGGGTCATAGCTATAAGCAAGGCGTTTGTAAAAATCGTCATGTAGGGCAAACAGCAAAAACTTCTCTAGAGCAGCCTGAGCATCTTTCTGGGTAGCGTAACTTTGCTGGCTAGTTAATGGCTGTTTCTCTGAACTATAGCTAACAGAAAAGGTAAAACCACCAGTATCTTGATGAATTCGATAATGGCAGAGGTCACGCCGCCGCACATCTTCAATGCCCAGCAAGCGAGAAACCCGTTTTTTAAAGCCCGATACATTGTTGGTGTCCCATACCTGTTTGGAGTAATTGAAGGCGCGGAAGCGATCGCGGCTTAAAGAAGGATAGTCTTTTAAAAAGTGGGCTTTGTCGTGAATAATCTCGGTTTGATGCTTGTCTTGATCGCGGTGTTCTTTGGTCATCCGGTAGTTGAGCAATACATAATCGCTAAAGGACTCGGCAAAGCGACCTAGCAGATGGTCAAGAAAACGATTCCGGCGATCGCGGTAGGTATCTGTATCTAATTCCTCTTGCAGCGAGTCAAGATAATGATCGCCAATGATGGCGGGACGGTCTGGGAAATCAACAGCCTGGATAAAATAAGTCTGCCGTCTGAGCGGTTGTTGGGTTTTATACTCAATTTGCCGATCCTTCGCTCGATCAATTTCCCAGGAAAATAGGTCGCGCACATGGGCGAGTTGGGAAAGGTAGTTGGCTAAAAACTGATCGAAAAATACTAAATATCCCTTCAATTGACGGGCTTGGGCCTTACGCAATGCTGAAGCTGTTTCTGGCAAACCGTCTTCACTAATGCCATAGGTGAGGGGAAAATCGTGCTGAATCGAATAGTGATCGGCAAGGTTGTAATAACTACCTTGTGGTACAGGCAGATTTAATTCATAATCTTCCCGCAGGGCTTTGATATATGCAGTTTGTTGTTCATAATAGCGGCGCTTAACCTCATTCACATCTGCGGCGATCGGCAGAACACCCTTAAAAAGAGTGACTTTGGAGTATTCAACCCCCAACATTGGACTATATCCTTGCGTCAGGTGTAGATACCAGGGGTGCTGCGACTGCGGTAAACCATTGATATAGTTAGTGATGCTCAGTTGCCTAACTGCTGCTACACCTGGCACTTTTAATATTTCTTGGTATAAATCTGATGTGTAGATGATCTTAGGTGGAGTCAGGGCTTCCAGTTCGTCAGTATCAATAAAGCCATGACTGTCGTAAGGTTCATCATGAAGAACCGCAGGTCTGCCAGCAAAAATTTCGGCTATGCTCTTGCCTTTATCTAGCAATTCTTGTATGGTGTAGAACCGCAAATGAGGCGAAATCAATGCCTCTAATCGTGTATATATATTTACTAATACATCCTCAGCATCAGCATCAGCGACTAGTTCAATATCGCAACAAATACCAATTTCTTCTTCACCTAAAACGACAACATCGTGAAAATCTTCGCAGAGATTGCGATACTTACACAGCACAGCTTTCACTTGATCTAGGGTATCAGACCAGGAACGGGAAAGCTGCCCACAGGCATTTTTGCGGTATCCGAGATCGAGGTCAATATAAACGGTGTAAAGTCCTCGTGGATGAAGACGTAGGGCATTTTCCGCCGATTGACCATTTGGCAGAGTGGATTGCAGGCGGTTGTGAGCATAGTCTACGTAAATGGCTGGATTATAGGTTGTCAGTTTTTCCAGCCAAGCGTTACGGACACCAGGAATGTCGATCAGGCGCTTGCGTAAATCCAACTCTGTGACTGGATTACAAGTGAGTATTTCATCAACGGTAAAAAAGTTGTTCTCTTGGCTATCACGGTTAGCCGGATTCAAGGCTAGCAAATCCTGAATATCCAGATTGTTGCGGTAGCCCAAATCCGTAACGGCGTAGCACAGCACTTCCAAGATAGTCACGCCAGGATCGTGCAGGTTGTAATCTGTCCAAAGTTTACCAGACAGAGCCTGTAGGTGTGTGATGCCAATGTCCCTTAATACTTGAAAATTTAAATAATCAGGAAATTCAGGCTGACGCTTCGAGATGCTTAGGTATTCCAGCATGGAATTCAGGTACTTTGAAGGAGCAAGGGGACAGGGAACAGGGAACAGGGAATAGAAAAGAAGAAGTTTTTAGTACTGATTTTTCATCCTGCACCACTGAACAGCTGATAGATGGCACCACCAAACAACCACACAAGAGCGATCGCAATTCCCAAGGTCAGGAATGTCAGATATTTGAGCAGTTTTTCCAGACGTAATTCCATCTGCTGCTTATACTCAGCAAATTCCTTGCCTAGTTTTTCTAAATTCTGCTCGATGGTGTTTACTTTCTGCTCTAATTCTTTGAGCAACGATTTCCAATCCGAACCTATCCCTGGTGGCGCATCTTTTTTAGCGCAGATTTCTTTTTCAGCTTGCATTTCCCAGAGGGCACCTTGGTAATAGACTATATCGCCTTTCTGATATGTCTGCCCGTCTTGCCAAAGTCCGTAAAATTTATCATCGTGTTTGTTTAAAGTCGAATCAATCAACTCAGCAAATTGGGATTCTGATAGACGACTTTTATTTTTGAATAAACTCTTAAGTTCAGTGCGATTTCTCAAAGTCATAGCAATAGTAGATAAAGTCAACATAAGTTATACAATTTTGGATTTTAGATTTTGGATTTTAGATTTTGAAATATTTACTGGATAAACTTTTGAACTATCGATATAGTGTTTCTCAGCCTGCTGAGGTACGAATTTATCTGTGTTCATCTGTGTTCATCTGTGGTTAATTACTTCTTTTTGTACCTCACTGGCTTGGTAAACGCTATATGTCAAACAATTTTATATTTTAGATTTTTATTTTTGATTCCTCAAATAAATCATATCTGTGTTCATCTGTGGTTAATTACTTCTTCCTCTACCTCACCGAATATTAGTTTTTAAATTTTGGATTGAATAATGCAAAACCTAAATTTTAAAAAGGTCTGAGAGTGAGCGAATTTATTCGTGGAATAAAACAAAAATCAAAAATTCTTGATCGAAGAAAGAGCATCATGCATGGGTGTAATCTAAAATCCAAAATTCATTCGCCCAACTCCAACGCATCCAGCGACTCATAACCCAAAATGCCGGATACAAATTTTTCATTAGCAGCAATAGTAGTTGCTTCTTGAATAATGTGGGTTTGACCTGTAGTTTCAGCCGAAACCGAGGTGAGAACAGATCGCGCAGTTGAGGCGATCGCTTCTCGAACATTGCGCTGGTTATCATGATGCATCTTAAAATCAACGACATAATCAACGTAGTATTGCTGTTCAATGAAATTGAGGATAGAAGAACGGTAAACTGTGCCGCCAAAATGAATCTCATCTCCTTTATCGACTGTCCAAGGCGTGAGAAACTGGGTAATCGCTTGTTCCAAATCCCGGCGATAATAGCCAAAATTAGCGTCGTATGGGGATTTAAATTTCACCTCACACTCCACTTGGATATGCTCGTATGCGGGATTAACAACCTTGATATCTACCCAAGATGAGCTAAGACTAGCCAAATATTTCTCGATTTTCTCTAGTAAGTTAATGTTGACCTTGGGTTCTAGGTCATTGGTGCTGCTACGCTGCGACAAGTCAGGAATCACAACCAAAGTTACAGCCCCAGGTACTAGTTCATGAAACTGCTTGCCTTGCCCCACCTGTCCGTGATTAATGCAGCGAACTTTATAGATTTGGGGAAATTTTTCTAATACCAATCGCTCATAGTCAAAGATGGTAACAGCCCGTCCTTTATGGCGTAGATATTCGCTAATCCGGGTATAAAAATGCTCTGGCTGCTCTTTGATTTGCCCACCAAAAGAATCATAGGGTTGCTCTACTTTTTTGACTTCCGGTGTTGGTACAGCCAGTTTGGCGATCGCCCCAGCAGGTAGAGGCGCAGCTAAATGATTCGGATCGTTACCTTCGTCGGTGAAAGTCACCCGCGCAGCTTGGGTATGGACACCAAGGATTTGGCAGATTGCCCCACTCCGGGCTGGTACGCTGGCTTTGATCCAGTACAGAGTTGGGTCAAGGATGGTGGTTTTATCCTTGCTAATGTCCTCCGGAATCCCTAGATTGACAATACCTGAAGTAATTAGCCCATTAGTACTGTCGCTGACAATGCGATCGCTCAGAGATATCCAAGTATTGTCTTTGAGATAATGCCACTGGATATCGGCTTTTTCCAAAGCTGTGTCTGCTGTCTCTTCTGCTACCTGAAACAGTAAGGGTAAAGCTGTGGGTGGGTCAAGGTCGCTCAGTCCAATCAGCAATTCACCCTCATTAGTAAACTGCGGTAAGAAATCTGGCGTGTCCTTTGATACTAACTCGGCAAACCTATCAAACGGGTGGAGGTGGAACAGTTTGCAATCTTGTTGATCTGCGACAGCGATGTAACTGAGCGTCATTGACTGAATGACAGGGGTATAAGGCTCGTTGAGCGTAATTGGTGCTACTTTTACTTCTGTGGGAAATTCCACGCTCGGATGCCATCGTGTTAAGGTGCCAGTACTCAGTTCATAAACAGCACCATTAACATATTCCCCAACCGCAAAATTTTTAGCTGAGGCTAATGTTTGGAGGGCATATTTACGGGGGAACTCGTCGTGCAGGAAGTTCTGCTTGAGTACAAAGCGCAAGAAACCGCTATTGGTTTGCAGATTAAAGCTGGTTAAGTTGTCGATTTCTTCCCCAGGTAGAGGTGTTTGGGATGTCCTATCTACAAGAATGCGCTCGCCTTCTGGATTGAAGAGATTGTAGTCATTAGGTAAGCCTTCTGCTGACCAAGTATGTTGCGTGAGTCGCTTTACCTCGGCTGAGAAATTGTTAAAGTCTGGCTGATTGCTATCGCCGTCTACATAATACCCACGATAATAGTTTGCTAAATCAGCAGGTAATCCTTGCCATGCAACCTTCATCTTGAGAACAGAAAGATTTTTTAGAAAAATTTCTTTACTCCCTACATAAAAGGTTGCGCCTACGGCTGGTCTGGGGCCAAAGGGTGGGAAGGGTTTGCTTGGGTTGATGGGGGATAAATCATTTTGCAGTACCAAGTCGTGGATCTCTATTTCCTTGGTACTGATCGTGAGTTTGGTAAGTTTGAGGTCACGGAAATAACTGTAAGGTGACAAGCCATTCACTTGCGCCTCATCTTTTAAGTGCAGTCTGGCGACAGGCAAATTTGTAGTGAGTACAGCACCAGGTAGTTCGCTATGGTAAACACCGATTGGCTCTTGATCGGCTGTTAGGCTGACTTCTAATTTTAGGGTTTCTAGGCTAGTTTCGCTGTTAATCTCTGAATCACCAATCTTCCCTACTACCCAATCTTTTTTGCCGCTAAAATCAACAGTGAAAATATTCGGTAAATCGCTGGCTAACACTCCAGCAATTGCCCGATCAAAGGTCAGAGTAAAAATGAGGGTGCGTATCCCTTCTTGAAGATAAAAAATATTTGAGGCGATCGCTAGCCCTAAACGAGCATGGTTGCGTGTGCGATTCCCAAAAGGTAGCCAGGTCTTTATCGCTTGTTCCTTAGGGAAATCTCCACCTTGACCATCAAAAGAGTTTGCTATCGGTGAAGCATACAAACCCAAAAGATTGTTGGGGATATTGCCAGTTGCGATTTCTTGTGAATCCAAAAACAGCCCTTGCAAGCTGGCTATCGTCGCTCTATGAAAGACAGTTTCGGCATCAAGTTTGTAAAACATTTCAACACCACTGGCATCTTTACCAGCTTTGAAGCGAGTTTCGGCGTTGAGTTTGTATTCTTTTTGAGCCTTGGCTAGTTCAAATATTAAATGAGCGTGGTCTGGTTGGGCTGGGCGATCGCCAAGAAGCAGCACTTGACGGTAAAAAAAGTCAAGATGACGCTGAGTCATGCGATTGAGATCATCTCTAGCTGGTTGCATCACCTCCCAAAAGGCAAAATACAACGATAGATGCGGTGGATGATCCTGTCGGGCTGTCAAACTATCTTTTAAATACTTCGGTGCTTCCTTGATAATCTGACGGTAAGTTTGATACAACATCTGAAAAACAGCATCTACTTCAGCACGCGGTTCCGATGTCCTGTTTACACGAGTGCGTTCGCTTATTTGCTCCGAACTGAGATCCAGCCCAAATACTCCTACAAATTTTTGATAAAAATCCGTCCCTATACCTTGATTACGCTCAAACAACTGCATCCTTCTTAAAGGCTCTCTCAGATTAGTCTTAACCAGTCCTTTAACGATCGATTTCAGCGGAGTGTAGGATTCTAGCACCTCATACCACTGTGCGATCGGACTCAACAACTCGGTTTTCCACAGTTCCAGAATAGGTGCAAGAGTCGCCGCCGACTGGTCTTTGAGAAACACTTTCAAATTCTGCGTATAGTTATCTTTAACTTTTTGAGGGCGAGTTTTGCTAATCAAAGCGATTTGCACAGGTGTACTACTAGCAAAAAATTCTTGCCAGTTACCTTCTTTTTGGTTCTTGTAGTTGTAGTAATTAACCTGTTTACTGAGTTTGTGAGCAAACACCAGAAAATCAGCCAGGTCGTGTTCGTCAATCTTGACGTAATCGGGCGACAAAGCTAAAACCTGTCGCTGGCGCTGGCTTACCCCATCGCGGATTAATGGATTTTTAGGTAGATCGGGGCGGATGCTCATGGATTTCTAGATTACCAACGTAAAGTAGGACATCAGGTTAACAATTCAAAATTCAAAATTAAAGACATTCTCAGCCGCAGATTTGAAAGAACATACCAATTGTTTAAACCAACAACACGAATAACCTTAATAAAACCTCTGCGCCCCTCTGCGTGAACCTCTGCGCTCCTCTGCGTTTAAAAATGAACAAGTTATAAACTAGACTCAGTAATAACTTCCAAATCTTGCCCTGGAAACTTTGCTGTTCCCGGTGCAACCGAAAGCAGGTTGCCGCTACCTTCTTGCAAGTAGAAAGGATAGACAAAATTGAAGCGAGAATTAGTGCTGATGATGGTGTAGTCTACGGTAATATTGACGACACCTTGCAACTGTTCATCAAGGTTGAAATCCAATTGGTTAAGCAAGATACGGGGTTCGTGATACAGGATAGCAATGCGTATCAGTTCTTTGATACTACTAGCGACTGTGGGGCTAAAGGGTTCAAAGAGCAAATCCTGAAGGTTACAGCCGTAAGTTGGTTGCATCACCCGTTCGCCCAAACTAGTAGACAACAGAATTTGTAAACTCTCACATATATCATCCTCAGCGTTGACCAGCCGTACACCTTTGCTACCGCGCTCAAAGGTTGGTGGAAATCCCCAACCAGTACCCAAGTATGCCTTGCTACGTTGCCACGTTCGCGTAGCGTCTCGTAGAGAAGCGGCTTGTCGATCGATATTGCTCATATCACCCTCCAATCAAAACAGTAAAATCTCCTAACACAATCGAGCCTCCGTGAGCCGTGCTATCACCCAGCCGAACAGCAGGTTTTCCCCCAATCATCACAGTTGCCGATCCCATGACGATGGTATCTGGCGGTCCAGAGCAGGTGCAGGTATCACCCAATACAGCAGCCGGCATACCCCCAATCATCACCAGGGGCGCTCCCGGCCCCACCACCGGGCCCCCAACATGAGGCACAGGCGGAACACCAGGAGTCTGCATCGGGCAGACGTGCATATCATTAATCCGAGCAGCAGGTTTTCCCATAATTTGTCATTGGTCATTTGTCATTGGTCATTAGTCATTGAGCATTTCTTCCCACACTTCCCACCCTCCCCACACTCCCTTGCCCCCTTCCCTGCTCAATTAATCTGCACCAACGATCCTTTGAGAATAGCGATCGCACTTGTAGAAACTTCGGCTCCTGCACTACCTTCGGCTTTGAATTGAGCGTTGGCTTTGACATTGACGTTTAAACCTTCGATGCTGGTATCTTGGGTGGCTTTGAGTGTTAACTTACCAGTGGCTTCTATGATGATGTCTTTAGGACTTTTCATGGTGATGCCGCTATCGTTCATGATCAGGCTATTGCTGTTTTGGTCTTTTAAGGCAATGCCTTTGTCCTCATCGGAGATGATAATTTTGTTGCCGCCTGGGGTTTCGAGGGTGATAATTTTCTTTTCGTCATCGAAGCTCACCTTCATTTGGGAACGGGTAAAAAAGCCTTTGTGATGGTTTTCATCAGATGCTTTTAGGGGTGCTGGTTTGGCGCTGCTGTTGAGCATTCCCAGCACAATCGGGTCGCGAGGATCGTCGTTGAGAAAACCTAGGATCACTTCATCGCCAATTTCAGGGCGAAAGAAAGAACCGCGATTATTACCAGCGTCTAAGGTGGCAATCCGTGACCAAATTCCCTGACTTTGAAAGTTGATTGTGGGGACTTTGACTAAAATCCTGTCTTCGCCGTTAGGATCTTCCTGCAACTGCACCACTACTCCGATTTGCAAGCCGTTGACACCAGGAATTAGTCCTGAGGCTGGTTTGTCTACGATGTCTGTTTCTTGGTAAAACCACTGGGGTGCAAGTCCAAGCTGTATATGTGTATACCATGCGCCACTATTCATCTCGTGACGAATGCCAGAGACGTAGGCTAATCCGTTAAAGCGTTTTCCTAAGCCTTTTAACTCGATCAAAGTATCGGGTTTGGCATCGGGGTAGCCTGTGATCTTGACTCGCCCCTGTATCTTAGCTAACCGACTTTTCAGAAATTGCGCATCAGCCCAGGCTTGGAGTTCCGGTTCTTGTATCCGACCGCCGTGATTGAGTTCCCAAGCACTGAGAGCGATCGCATCAGCTAAATTTTTCCCTGACAAATTGCCCTGTTTATTCACCGTCGGCTCAGTCCCCTCAATCTCCAGCAATTTTTGATCTTTGTAGCTCCAAGCTGTTGCCTTGACAGCTTTGTACTGGGATCTGGCGTCCATTTCGGCTTCAAATTCCAGCAGGTTAACGCCATAGGTTAGGGTAACTAAGGGGCTACCACTGGTAGTTGGGGCTTTAATTTTGAGCTTGCCGTTTTCCGCTAAGACAATCTGCCCATTGATTTCTGCCCGCGACAGAATAAAATCCCAATCGGTAGCGTAGTACTGGACAATCTCTGGATGCGTACCTTTAGTACTTTCTATATCTTGGCTAATGCCGCCGTAATTACTGATAATTTCTGCGATCGCATCGCTGTCTTTAACTTCACTAAAGTATCGGCTGTGGCGACCGACGGTTAATTTAGTTGCCACATCCTTACACTCAAGCACAAGTATCGAGTCGCCATTAGCACCAACCTTTAAGCAATGCTTGACAATTAGCCCTTTAAAGACAGTTTTGTTATGGCCATCGTAGCCCAGCGCAATTTCCAGTTCTTTACCCGGAATTAGGTTAGGCCCCTCGCTAGCGGCAAAGATTTCTTCGTCCGCCGCACCATCACGCAGCACTATCCGAGCCGTTGGTACGCGGTTGACTATGCGGTTAACTGTCAAGGACAACACCGTATAAGTGTTAGTGATCTCCTTACCATCGGAGAACAACTCGAAAGTGGCGACATCATAGATCGCATTTTGGGGAACGATGAGGTCAGTCATAGTTCTGTTTTCTCTAGCGGCGGAAATCTCAAATCCTTGTTAGTGCCCAGACGGCGAAAATTCACCAGACCATTCACTTTAGCAACCTGCAAATAATAAGATGGATCGCCGTAAATGCGGTGAGTCATCAGGGGTAGGGTATCACCAGCTGTCACCTTGCGTACATGGGTAACATCTGGCGATTGCTTTCCTTCTTCGCGAATACGACGCTGCGGCTCAATATAGCTGACAAAGGTAGCGTTAAGCTTTGCCCTCAAGGGCTTACCATCTGGGGCAAACAGGGTGTAGTTGATCTGTAGATCTTTGAGGATACAATCAAAGCTATTTTTAGTGCCAAAGGAAAAGTTTCCCCACAACAGACGCAGAAAGTTGGGTCGGTGAGTCTCATTCTTCATGGTATAAACCACATTGAGAAACTCCTGCACCTGTTTACCTACGTCTTGATGAAATGCGTTAGCCTTTCCTTTGATTGGTACTACACCAGTGCCATCGAAGGTAAAGTCGAGCTTGAGTTCTTCGGGTCTGGTAAATTTATACTGCGGATCGTTGCCTTGGGAGCCTATGTCTTGTGCTGAGTCGTATTCCACCTTAAACGCTTGGGAAAACTGCTCCGGATTGATCGGCAGATCAAATTCTCCATGCTTATTCTCAAATCGCTTATCCTTGTAGGCCTGGATTTTAACTTTGGTGAGTTCGCCTGTCATGGTTTACCGCTCTGACTTTTCCTTGAGGATGGCTAGAACCTGCTCCACACAAGCGGCAATAATCGCAGCCTGCATATCAGCATCGAAATTGCCTACCCCTTGACCTAGATTTTGCTCTTGCTGGCCTTCGTTGACCGAGGTCTTGATTACCAATTCTCTAATTTCTATTGGCATAAGTTTGTAGGGTGGGCATTGCCCACCATATCAGGGTTTTGTAAGGAACCTCGCCCTACCTACTATTCTTTAAGATTAGGTAAGCATCTCGAAGTAGCTGTAATTCAACTCCAACGATTCGATCGCAATAGAGTTCTTTTCAGCGTCAAATTCCGAGACTGACCATTTCTTAGGCCAGGCATTAATCACCTTCCAAGTAACCAGCGGTGCGGTATCTTGAGGTTGCTGATTAGCAGCGGCGGACTTGACATGCAACAGGCTCACCAGTAGGTTCATGGGTTGGATGTCAAAGTTGAGAATGGCATCCATGCACCACTGCACCATCTTAGAGTTTTTGACTAGACCTCGCTTTAGTACTAGTGGATCGTACTTGGTACGCACTGGCAAGATATGCTCAAAGCGATTTTCACCACCTTCTTTCAGGGTTTCGGTCGCCATATCTACACTCAGACCAGTAACGCTCTGAAAGCGGGTTTCCACTACGTTTTTATCCAGTCTCTCGCCCTGAAACTCGCCTTGAAAACTGACATCAAAAAAGAAACTGACCGGGGGATAAGTATATGCCATATTGTTCTTCTTTCCTCTTCCTTTGCGCCCTTCTCTTCGAGACGCTTCTCTACGAGAGGCTGCGCCAACGCGAACGCGCCTACCTGCGGGTTCTGCTTTGCAGTATGCGGTTTGGAGATCCCCGACTTCTTGAAGAAGTCGGGGATCTGATCGCCTTAATTCATCAGAATTAATAGAACAGACCACTACCCGTTCTGAATAGTTAGTCCTTCATGGGCAATCTCAATACTTTCGATCGCTACGTCGTTACCGTCGCTTTTGAGATCGGTGGATTGTACTTTGGTAGGCCAGGCGTGTTTAATCTTCCAAACCACCACAGGTTCATGTTTTTCATTGAGTAAGCTGATGGTCAAATCACGACGCTCAATGGTGTTCAAAGCCACAGTATTCCACCACTTATAAAAATCGTTGTCGGCTTTGACAGTACCTCGTTTCATGGTGATTTTGCTCAATTTCTGCATTCCGGGCATATTGAGTTTGTGATATTCCGGCATATTACCTTCTCGGTATTCGATCATGTCGGTTTCTACATCTAGTCCGGATACTTCGGTGAATCCTAGGCGAGTGCCGCCCCACTCTACTTGGAAATGAAACTTTGGTAAAGGATAATCAGCCATAAATGCTTAATGTGTTGATGGGTTAATTTAGGAACTCAATAATTTGCGATCGCTCGACTTAACTTTCCTGCATCTTGTGAGAGAACTTCAGGATAATAAATTCCGCAGGACGCACCACCGCCATCCCAATCTCGATAATCATCCGACCTTCAAGAATATCTAGGGCGGTCATGGTTTCGTTCAGCCCTACTCTCACATAGAAGGCTTGTTCTGGCTTGGCTCCAGCTAATGCCCCAGCCCGCCATTGCAGAATCAGGAAGTTTTCGATCATGGCTCGCACTTTCACCCAAGTGTTGGCATCGTTAGGCTCGAAAACAAATGCCTCGGTAGCTTTCTTGATCGATTCCTCTGCCATGTTGAAAAAGCGACGGACTGGAACATAACGCCACTCATTATCATTACCTGCTAAGGTACGCGCACCCCAAATCAAGGTTCCTTTACCAATAAAAGCGCGAATGGCGTTGATTGATTTGCCTGTAGTGTGGACGTTAAGGTCTTCCTGCTCTGCGTTGCTGATTTTGATAGTAGGTTGGATAACTGAGTTTAAACTGACATTGGCTGGGGCTTTCCAAACCCCACGGCTATTATCAACTGCGGCATAAACTCCTACGACAATCGGTGCTGCTGGTAGTACTACTGGTAGGCGATCGATGGCGCTTTTAACTAGGGGATAAAATTGGCCGTTGGTAGTGGTGGGTGTAGTCGTAGGGTTAAGTTTATCTAGTGTAACAGTGGAATTATCCGGCAACGTGACGTTAACTCCGGTTTCCTCGTAGAAATAGTTGAAAATCGTCTCTAAACGAGGCCCATAAGCTGCACCATACTTCAGATTATTTATCCCAATGCCATGACTCCTAAAGGCATTAGCTGCGTCAGTCAGGGATGCATTGCTGGGATCCAAAAGAGTATCCATGACCACAAAACGATCCTGGAGTTTGGCAGCTTGTGCCAATGCGGCATCATAAACTGCTGCATAGTCTGCATAAGCAGATGCCTGACTCAAGTCATCTGTTACCAGACTCAGACTCTCTGGAAATACAATTAGTGTTACTTCATCTTCTTTTTCAATCGCATCTAGACCTGCTTTCAAGTCTGCTTTTTGAATTGTGCTAGGAGCTTTACCTACGGATACGATATAGCAAGGGCCACCACCATTAGCAAAGTAGGCTTGCAGCGAATAGTACAGGATGTGGGGTGAAGGTGTAGTAATAGCAGCATTGACATCTGTATCTGTCACTTTTACGGTAATGCTGGTTTCAGGTACGGCAGTCCCGAAAAATTGCTCATATTCCAGTAGTGATGTAATCCTCACAGGCACAGGCACTTTGGCGGCATCGGCTGCTGCTGCCAAAGCAGCAGCTACTGCTTTTGCTTTGTCTGGGTCTGCTTTGGCGTCATCGGCTGCCTTTTTGGCGGCATCGGCTGCCTTTTGAGCGTCATCAGCTGCCTTTTTGGCGGCATTGGCTGCTTTGGCGGCATCATCTGCTGTTTTGGCTTTTACCGCATCTGTTGGTGCGTCATCAGCTGCCTTTTTGGCGTCAGCAGCTGCCTTTTGAGCGTCATCATCTGCCTTTTTGGCGTCAGCAGCTGCCTTTTTGGTGTCATCAGCTGCTTTTTCTGGATCTGCTGCTGCATCAGCTGCTGCTTTTGCATCTGCCGCGACTTTATGGTAATCAATGCCTCTAACTACAGCTTTCTCGGTATACCCAATAAAGGCGGGAATGGCAGTTGCCACTTCGGCGACAGAAGGGGGAAACTTAGATATTTCCTCGATGTAAACCCCTGGCGTTTTGTAAGTGCTTGGCATAATTCTTGTGTGTAATAGCTGGTACGTTACAGGTGAATATCAGAAAAGATGGTGGTGACGTGCGCCTGAGTATCAGTTTCGGGCTTGATCAGCGCGATCGCAGGAGCTGGTAGCAGCTGGTCTTTACCATCGGTGAGTAAACTATCTGGTTGCAAACGCAGACCTAGGGGCCTTTTGGTGGCATAAGTTTTGGCATCTATTAATTCAAAGTTAGGTAGACTGGCGGCACTGAAGCCATGAGGTTTTTCGTAGCGATAGCGCCAGCGAGTTGCCCGATTTTTGCAGCGAATAACATAAGTTTTTGGTTTAATTAGGGTGTTTCCATCCTGAGGTTGCAAGAGGGAGAAAGCTGATGGAACTAGGCTCTGATTCAGAACGATTTCGACCAGAGCAAATGCATCTTTGGAAGCAATAGGGTCACACAGAACAAACCGATCAACTTGGATATTATTTAGGCATAGCTTGTAGCAACCGGGGATTTGTCCAGAAAAATTTAAGCTACAAGCGATCGCATCACCAGGAGTATGAGTAATTGGAGTTGTGACATCCAAAACAAAGGTTTCCTGCTCATGCACATTGACTAAAGTTAAACGCCAGATATCACCAGGGTTAGCTTTAGGAATCGTATATATTCGGGAAAGTCCCTGTTGAGGTAACCTGTCTAGTTCTGAGACATATTGACTATTAGGCAAGATATCCCAATCATTGGCGTTCGGGTTCTTACTGGCAGAAGCCTGGTAAAGCAACGCTTCTAGAGTTTTGCCATCGTGATGGACTAATTGTCCTAGATGATATTCGCTGTTGGCAGCGTAATTTGGCAAGGGTTGAGTCAAGAATAAAGCATGACCCTGATTAAGCGAGAGGTTCGAGAAATAATAAATTTGATGGCGGTTCGTAGTTAGAGGCAGATTCGTGAAATTGGCAAAATAGCGATCGCGCACTATCAGCCAGAATGTCAGTTGCTCAGGTCGATTAACTGGTAGTAAAGTCGCAAAATCACCCGACGATGCTTGTTCTACATGGGCAAAGATACTTGCTCCTCGTGGCTGTGGACGAAAGAGCCAACGGAGATTTCGCAGTACCCGCAGACATTCTGGGGTGGGCACCAGAGCCAACATATCGGAGATGTCATAACCAGTTGGTGGTGGTTTAGGTGGATTGGGCTGGCCTAGATAATAGTCGTGCCAAATCTCTAGATCGAGGATTTTTTTATATAAAACTTTCATGACTGGTTACTCCTCACTCATTAATAGAGACTCCAGAGATGACTTCGCTTTCGGCCTGCCGTTTTTGTGCCTCTATAGCTATCAGGCGGGCACGATACATCACGAAGGGTACTTGTTTACCACCCAGAGATCCCCATAGTTGGTTAAGTTGCTCGAAGCTGAGGGAATAAAGGTCTGGTATGACTCGCACATTGCGCGAGATACCGCCATTTCCAGGCGTAGAGGTAAATGAGATTTCCTGTTGCGACTGAAAAAACTCCACCACCCGCGAAAGCAGTCTGAGGGCTGTTTCGTACTGATTGTGTAGTGAGGAAAAAAGAATAAATAGATTGAGGTTTACAGGAGGGTTTTGGTAAACAGTGCGCCCATTATCCAAGCGATAGTGACTAGCATTTTTGAGGGTAGCCTCTTCTTGGAGGTTGACCAAGCTCATCACCACATGGCCATTCAGCTGATTGTTTGGTCCACCGAGTTCTTCAGCCATGCCAATGTTATCTATCAGCACAACCTGTCCAGGCTCAAGTTCTGGCTCAAGCTCTAGGATGTAGCGCTGCAAACCAATCTGTATCAACCTCATTGCATCAAATATCATAAAAAGTCGCTCAAGGAATCAGCCAGAGACTTAGATTTTTTCATCTATATCCAGAAGTAGTAATGGCACAAAAAACTGAGGGCACTTGTCTAAAAAAATGCCCGGATCAAGGTAATTGTTGCAACATTAATTTTTTGCGGCAAAGCTCCGAGATGATTTAGTTACTTGGGTATTTTTTGAATTGGTTCTCCCTAGTCTGCAAGCTTATTTGAACTTTATAGGGCTTTAGCCTAATTTTGCGACTTTACTAGTTAAAAATGAAAATATCTAGCCCGCCATTTTATCTACAACCGTATTATTACCCAATAAAGACAATATCTTTTCTTTGAGTTTTCTTTCGCTGAATGTAATAATTATTTGTATTCTATGTATTTTCACCCCCTAGGTTTTGTTACCAAAATCTAAGACAATACCAAAATTATATTTTTGGGTCAAGTTAGATCGACAATCATTTGTCCTTGGTCAAGAGTCAAGAGTCAATGGTCAATAGCCACATAGTTGTTTCTTCCTTCCCCTGCCCCCTTTCCCCTCCTCAAGAGCCTTTGGAGTTTGCGATCGCTATTTACATCATCTTTCCAGCTTTGCTAAACTCCCGCTTGATAGCGTAAAGCAGATCCTCATGATGAATGACTGTATCACCTTGCTGTAATGCTTGCAGACAAGAGTACTGCACCACATTCATGATGTCTGATCCAGTCAGTTCATAAGTAGCTGAAAGTTGAGGTAAGTCTACGACATCAGCCAACCTAACCTGGGATGGAAACGCCATTTGCCACAGTTGCAACCGTTCTTTGGCGTTGGGCATAGGGAATTGAATAATTGATTGAAATCTGCGGATGAAGGCCTCGTCAATATTACTTTTGAAGTTGGACGAGAGGATTACCAGCCCGTCATAATTTTCTACCCGTTGTAGCAGGTAGCTTACTTCTTGATTAGCATATTTATCATGAGCGTCACGCACATTGGTGCGCTTGCCAAAAAGAGCATCAGCCTCATCGAAGAAAAGAATCCAATCTTTACTTTCGGCTCGGGCGAAGAGGTTAGCTAGGTTCTTTTCGGTCTCACCAATAAATTTTGACACCATCATTGAGATGTCAACCTTGTAAACATCTTTGCCAGTATATTTGCCCAAAAGACTGGCTGTGAGGGTCTTGCCTGTACCAGGTGGGCCATAAAATAGGGCCCGATAGCCCAGCTTGAGTTTCTTTTTCATGCCCCATTCATAGAGAATGGTTGGCCCATAGGTAATCCAGGCTTCTAGATCGCGAATTTGTTGTAAGGTTTGGGCATTGAGAACCAAATCCTCCCACTCCATTTCAGTAGTGATGTGCTGCGCGGGAAAACGCGTACTAAAATGGGGGCGGGAAAAGTAACCTTGAATAAAGAGGTCGATGTAGTCCTGAGTCATGACAAGTTTTCCACTCATCAGGGGTTCACCCTCGGCTGGCGAATCGAGGTAGAGTACGCCCTCGCGGGAAAAGGGATGTTCTACGCTGAAAAGCTGCTGTAGACGCAGGCGTTCACGAAGTGACTCCGAAGGAGTATCGCCAAATTGATTACCACCCAGAATAAACAGCACCGTTTCACCAGTCGGTAGAAAGCCACGATGGGTTTTGCCTCTCCATCCACCAATTTCGGGATAATCACCAGCTTGGGGCAACTGAGCCGCAATCAGCCGATCAAAAAAATCGGGTTGCAGATAAGGGGCTAAGGCCATGAGTAGGGTGAGTTGCGCAGCATTATCTAATTGGTGCTTGCGAATAAATCCGAGTAGTGGCGTCTGTGAGGTCATCCATTCATCTGGTGGATTGGGCATTGGTTCCCATTCCTGGCCGTTATCGCTGAAGTAACAGCCCATCCGCCACTGGATTACTTGAGCTAGGTAGTCGAGTGCTATTTGTAGGGTTTGAATATCAGGCAAATGCATTATGATTTATGCAGTTTAGGGGATTTGACTCATTGCACTAGGTGGTAATCTTAATGGCTTTTGTTGATTTTTTTAGATTTGACAACGCGATCGCCTGATTCTCTAGAGACAGAGCATACGCAAATCTGCTTTAGGCTTGCAGAATAGAAATAATCATTATACTTATGCGTATTCTTGCAATGCCCGAAGTAAAAAATCTTAAAAGAAATGCTTGCCAAGATATGTAATTTTTAATTAGTGTATCAATATCTATTTTTGAGAATGTCATCTCATAATAGGTTAAATTTGTTGGGCAATAACGAGCATAGTTGAGCCGCAAGAGCCAGTAAAGACGCTTATTTCAAGTAATAAGGCTCTATTTTTAGCGTTTACAAGACTAGACATGATTGTTTTTCCTACTCTTTGGGCAGCTATAGGACTCATATTTGATTTTTGAAAAAAACTCAGTACAGTTCTATTCCTTCTTCCCCGTTCCCTGTTCCCTCCCTAAGTAAATAATTTTAGTAATCAAATCGGATTGCTATAGTATCAAATGTCATTAATCGATAAGTGCGAATTTAGCGTAGTGGTATCAAACCAAGAGATTGACTAAATTTATGCAAGAAACTGTGATTAAACAAAGTCAAGAATCAGTTAGTAGCCTTCCAGTTCTCTATAAAAGTGAGGATTCCCAGCCTATAAAGTACAATCCCATTCAAGAAGCTATACAACTATGGGAAACTATTTCTCAAAAGGATACTGTAGTTATTTACCAACAAGCTGCCGCTAAAACTTGGAATTTGTTCAAGCAAGCGATCGCTCTCATATCGTTTTTATTTTTCTTATTAATTGCCTTGATTATCTGGGTGTGGGGCATTGCTTTTCAAAGTGGTTCTTATTTTCGGGCGTGGCTGGAAGTTGAACAACCTACTATCGAACAAACCACATCTGCTTTTCTGAAGTTTCTCCTGTGGCCCTTTGAACGCGCATACGAATGGTCTAATTCGTTCATTAAAAAATATTTAGGATGGGAAATCAAATTTAACGCCATACCAGCGAAATCACCTTCCACGCAGCCAGAAAAGACAGCTGCTTCTGGTGCAGTACTCTCAGAGAGTTTATCTATCAGTCAAGACAAACGCATCTAAAATTTTGGCTGTCTTCTCCAGTGAATTGCTAAAGCAACCTAGTATTAAGACTATTTAACTGTTTAACAATCCAATCTTGAACCACTTGGTAAACTTCATCAGCAACTTCATCTAAACCATGACTGGCATTTGGATAAAAAATTATCTGCTTGGGTTGTAGGGCCCGCTGATAAACATTTTGCGAGCAGTCAGGTGATAATACCTCGTCATTCGTGCCATGCAGTAGCAGAAGCGAGCATCGTGTTGCTAGTTCTGGTGCGGAATCTGTACCGTAGGCTTGAGTCGCAAGGGTGACAATAGTACAAACATTTGGGGATTGAGCAGCAGCTTGAATGACTACCGCACCTCCAAGAGAGTGTCCCACTAATGCTAAATCTTTTATACCCTCATCCTGTAAATACGTAATACCTGCAATTACATCTAAAACAGCTTCCTCTAACTGTGTGGGGTTGCGGTAGCGTACTCTCAAGGAAGCGATCGCGTTTGATCTGAGCTTTTCACACAACAAGGGATAAAGCCCACGTGCAGGTGTATCCCAGCCACCGCCTACACCGCCAACCCAAATCACTGCCTTTTCAGCATTTATTACAGGATAATAGCGACAATGAATTGAACCTCGACTAGTTATCAACTTCACAGGATAATAGTCTTCTTTTTGAGGTTCGACTTCAACGCCCTCGACTATCCTCTCAAAGGATTCATCATATATAGGTTGCACAAACCAAATCCTCCAAAATGCTTCTTCAATTAAATGAATTTGATGGAGGTTGAATAAAGCTATTTTGCTGGTTGTATTCTTAATTATTTCTTAAGTACACCATTCTCATCAAACTCATATTAAATTTAGTTTCTATGCAGAACTTAGCAGTATCCTCTATCTACGGGTTAATCAGCTGTTACCCATTTAATTTGTAGTTTTTGAGAAGACAGGGTGTAAAGTTAACATTCTATCTGCAAAAATAACTTTCCCATTCTTTATTTTGGAAGTCGGCAGCAGTATCTAATCTAGTCAGGTTTGATACTGCAAGCAGATGCCTATGATGACTGCGCTAAATTGGATACCAATATCTGCCTTCTGCCAGGCTTCAGCAACAAATATTTACACAGACTTACTTAAAGTATTGTTCAATAATAGTATTAGCTATTTATCTTGCATTTAGTAACAGCAAATAAATAATAATCGTAAAATCAGGAAAATCGTCTGTTGCCAGTGATGCAATTATGTAGCTTGTCACCATTTAATATTGCAGTGGGTGAACACCGTGGTAGCTGAGCATCATATAGATCTATCAATAGCCCGCGAGCAGATGCTGCAACATATCCTTCAAATTGAAGACTTGGCAGCCCTGCAAGAACGCAAACGTATTGCTCGCGACATCCATGATTCTTTGGGAAACGCTCTGACAACTCTCAATATTCAGCTGCAAACAGCACACAAACTTTGGAATCTTGACCCCACCCTAGCTGAAAAGTTTTTAGCAGAAGCCCAACGTCTAGGAGCGATCGCTATTCAAGAGGTTCGCCAATCTGTCAGCAGTATGCGGGAGATTGCGCCCATAGAGCAGACATTAACAGATCTGATCGATTCTTTAGTACAAAATTTTTCTCAAGTTACAGGTATCTTACCTTCTACCAGCATTAACCTACCTGTTTCTTTATCTACCGAAGTAGTCAAAACTCTTTACAGAATTATTCAAGAAGGATTGACAAATATATGTAAATATGCAGGGGCAACAAAAGTCGAGATTAATCTCAGTCACACTTCCAGCAATTTGTGCCTCACCATTCAAGACAATGGCAAAGGATTCAGGCTGTTGCAAAACAAAACTGGATTTGGACTCCAAGGAATGCAAGAACGGGTTTTAGCCTTAAAAGGTAATTTTAATATTGACACTGAGCCAGGATATGGCTGTCGAATTACTGTTAATCTGCCGTTGGAGCAGCGGACAGTTTGGGAACAAACAATATCAGAAGAAGATTTAAATTTAAAAATTGTTGATAAAACTCCACTTGCACAAACTTCCGGAACAGATTCTAGTTTAGAAAATCTTAATAAAACTCCACTGACAAAAACTTCCACAACAGATTCTAGTTTAGAAAATCTTGATAAAACTCCTGTTGAACTAACTTCTACAAAAGACTTTAATTTAAAAATTGTTGATAAAAGTCCTGTTGAAGAGACTTTAGGAATAGATTTTAGTTTAAAAATAGCTGATAAAAATCCACTCGAAGAGATTTGTGATAAACTTTCACCATCTGAGTTTCAGCCACAGTTAGTTCTTACTCCAGAAGAGTATAACCATTTGGATAATACTCTTCTGCAATTTGTCGAGACGATAGCTCCTACATTATTAAAACAAGTTGCGACTCAAGTTGCTGACAGCAAAAAGTTAGTTGATAATTTGCAGTTAAACTTGGCTGATCGGCAACACCCTGAGTTAGAAAACACAAGAATGTTGTTTAGGGAATCAAACCCTGAAACAGAAAAGAATACGGAAAAGAATTTAGATAATTTAGCTAGCGATGATTGCTTTATCAGTCAATGTGAGCAAAAGTTGGCTGAGTTAATTGGTCCAATAGCTCATTACCTAGTCCAAAAAGTACGGCAATCTTCTCCCAATATTTCTCATGCAGAACTAATAAAAACACTAGCATTAGAAATTTCCGATCCAAAAAAAGTACCACAAGCTTTCAACTACCAAGAAGTCATAGATAAATTGTCCGTTCACTTTGCTTCTCATGAAACAATTGCTGTTAAGCAGCAATCAAGTTCTTTAGTAAGCGCATCTTTGAGTCAACCAGAAGTAAAGTCAAAGCCAGAAGATCTACCTATGAATTTATTGGGTACAACAGATGTTCTAGCAATCTCTGAAAGCTTTGTACACCAATGCGAGCGAGACTTGGCCGAATTCATTGGACCGATCGCTGTTTTCCTTGTTCAAAAAGCTGTCAAATCTTCCCTAAACATTTCCCGCAAAGAACTGATAAAAATATTGGCAGCAGAAATTCCCGATCCTGGCAAAGCTTCTCAATTTCAGCAACGCCTACTTTCCTAATTCCCAAATTTGCTAAGCTAATGCGTGCCTAAATCAAGCAATTTTTCGTAAAGACCATCAAAGGATAGAAGATGACCCTGATGAGTGAATATACAGCTTTATTTGCGTCACTGCTTACCCTAAATGTTTGCCTGCTGCCTTTGATAAAGTGACCAGTACAACCCCTTTTGTTGTAACAATTGTGGGTGGGTACCACGTTCTGCAATGACACCTTGCTCCATCACCAAAATCAAATCCGCACGTTTGAGGGGAGCAAAACGGTGTGCAATTAGAAATACGGTGCGGTTGGCGGAAATTTTTTGCAGGTTTTGTAATACTTGCTGCTCGGTTTCACTATCTAAAGCACTGGTGGCTTCATCCAAAATTAGAATCGGGGCTGAGGAGAGGAACAATCGCGCTAAGGCTATCCGTTGTCTTTGTCCACCAGATAAAGCCGTACCGCGTTCACCAACGTTGGTTTCGTAACCATAAGGTAATTGACTAATGAAGTCGTGGGCTACAGCTAGTCTTGCAGCTTCTACTACTTGCTCTGCGGTAATATCAGAGCTACCCAGGGTGATATTTTCTAAGATTGAACCGTTGAATAAAAAGTCTTCTTGGAGAACTACACCAATTTGTTGTCTTAGTGAAGCTAAATCAGCACTTTTAATATCAAAACCATCTATGAGGATACGTCCTGATTCAATTTGATAAAGGCGTTGCAATAATTTAGACAGGGTACTTTTACCAGAACCACTGCGTCCAACAATACCCACAAATTGCCCTGGTTCAACATTGAAAGAAATGCCGCGTAGAACTGGTTCAGTACTTGCTTGATAGCGGAAAAAAACTTGCTCAAAAGTGATTTGTCCGTTCAACGCAGGTAAAACTAAACCTGTTCCTGGTTCTGCTTCTGGAGCAACGTTCAGAATATCACCAATCCGGTCCACTGAAAGTAAGACTTGTTGCAGATTTTGCCACAACTGCACTAAGCGCAACAATGGTCCGGTGACTCTTCCCGATAACATTTGAAAAGCTACAAGTTGACCAATGGTGAGTTTCTGGTCGATGACTAATTTGGCTCCAAACCAGAGAATTAGCAAGGTGGACAAATTGGTGAGAAAGTCACCGAGATTACTGCTGATGTTGGAGGTAGTCGAGGCTTTAAAACTGGTGCGAATGAAGCGAGCAAATAAACCTTCCCAGCGATCGCGTGCAACTGGTTCGGCTGCATGGGCTTTAACTGAGTGGATTCCGGTAACTGTCTCGACTAAAAATGATTGACTATCAGCACTGCGGTTAAAGGTTTCGTTGAGCCAATTGCGAAGAATTGGTGTAGAAACTATCGTTAACGTCGCAAATAGCGGCAGTACTGCCAACGCCACAAAGGTAAGGGGGATATTGTAATAAAACATCAATGCTAAATACACCACAGCAAAGATGCTATCCAAAATCACCGTTAAGGCTGTACCTGTGAGAAACTGGCGGATTTGTTCTAGTTCTTGAACTCTGGCTACTGTGTCTCCGACACGCCGCGACTCAAAATAAGCTAAAGGCAAACGCATTAAGTGGCGAAATAGCTGTGCCGATAAACTTAAATCTAAACGTCGCGCTGTATGGGTGAAGATAAATAGACGCAGAATGCCGAGTACAGCTTCAAATATTGCTACCAGTAACAGTGCGATCGCCATGACATCGAGAGTCGGTAAACTCTCCTGCACCATGACTTTATCGATGACGACTTGAGTAATTAGCGGTGTTGCTAACCCCAAAAGCTGCAATGTCAAGGACGCTAGCAATACTTCGCCTAGTAATTTCCGGTATTTCCAAACTGCGGGAGTAAACCAACTGAGGTTAAATTTCTCTTGCTGGGAGATGAGTTCTACTTGCCACATCTGCCCATCCCAAGCCGCTTCAACCACTGATTGGGGCAGGCTTTCGCAAGTGCGATCGCCATTTAAGGGATTGGCTATAATCAAGCGATCGCCTTTAACTCCATAGGCGACTACCCAGGTAGGAGTCGATTGAGAGCCAGAATTCCACTGCATTAAAGCTGGAAATGACAACTGTCGCAAATCGCTCCAACTAATTTGCAACCGCTGCAACACCAACCCTAACTTTTCTGCTGCTTCGACAACATTTTTTGGGCGTTGTCCTCTAAGTTGACGTTGTACCCATTCCAGTTTCACAGCATTATCCAAATGTTGCGCCACCATTGTTAAACAAGCGGCTGCTGTATTCCAGCTAGCAACGAAAGGATAATTAAAGATTGTTGGTGTGGGTGGCTGGGGACTGGGGAGTGAAGATTGGGAACTGGGGGACAAGGGGGGTAAGGGGGATAATGCTCCCTTGTCTTCCCCCTGTCTGTTGTCTCCTCCTACTTCCTCTTCCCCCTCAACTTGTGAACCTTGCCAGAAGCTTTCCATTTCTGGCGTTAAAACTTCTATCCACAGTGCTGCATCCCAAGACACTACTATTACTTCTTTACTAGCAGCTACAGCTTTGCACTCTACAGATAACTTTTGTAAGTCCCCAAACCAGTCTCCTGGTTGTAAAGCTGCTAGCGGCTTGCCAACATCTTCTTCTCGCAAGCGAACTTTACCAGTGACAATAAAAAAATGGTGGCCTCCGGTTTTGGTTGACCAGATTTTTTCTCCTAAACGATACCGACGAATTTCTGATTGATTTTGTAATCGGGATTGTTGTTCAGGAGTAAGCCAGCATAGCGGCGGTTGATTCCACGGTACAGAAGCTAGCACGTTTATTCGTAGAGATTGAGTATCCAGAAGTTTTATTTCACTTGTAATTTGACTGTCAGCTTTTGAATTTTCTCTGCTAACCATTTCTCAAACAATTCATTTTGTAGTGCTTGCTTTAGTTGAGTATCTTCTAAAGAGGCTGGCAGAAATTGTTCTAATCGAAACAAACCATAACGTCCGTCGAGTTCTATTGGTCCAATCAATTGTCCGGGAATTGCTGCATCAATCGCAGCCCTCAATATATCTGGCAATGTTCCCCGGCTGATTGGTCCCATCATGCCATTGACAATGCGATCGTCTGCTAGTGAATACTCTTTAGCTAGTTGCTCAAAACTACCTCCTTCTTCGATTTGAGTTTGTAGTTCTTCACTGAGTTCGCGATTATCAACAAAAATCCTCGAAAGTACCACCCTGTCCAGATAAATTTTGCGTTCAATAAAATACTCAGGGAGTTTTGGTTCTGTAATTAAAGCTTTCAGTTTTTCTAACTTAAAGCCAAAGGCAATTGATGAGTGAAATGTAGCGTAATCTGTGCCATTTTTCTTTAACCATTCTTGGAAAATTTGAGGTTCAGTTAGTTGATTTTTGAGACGAAAATCAATAATTGTCTGTTCTGTTAAAGCCGAACTGATATCAATATCGTCTCGCATACTGATTTCTTGCTCAATTATGTACTGGCGGATAATATCGCCAATAAATTGCGTCAATTTGCCAGAGGCTTGCAGATATTTTACTGCTTGTTCAATAGAAATCGGTCGGTTATCAACAGTTAAAAATGATAAAGATTCCATAAACCTATTACGTAGAAAAATGTATAATATTTTATACAAACATATTTGTAACAATCTAGAGATAGCTAATATTATTGGTTAAATCTGTTACCAAAAATAATTTTATAAATTTATTTATAAAATTATTTTTAATATTTACTAATATTATCTAATCAGAAAGGAATTGCCAAACTCAGCTTTTACCTACTGAAAAATCTTGCATATATTTATATCTTTTACAGATAAGTATGTGGACGGGAATCATTCTATTTACACTCAAAACTGTAAAAGTACCTGAGACTTTTACAAACGATCAATGAGCAATGATAAATGACAACCCTTAAAAATTAACTTTATTTATGCCAATCTACTTAATTAAGCAATCAGACTAGCCGATGTGAAGGCAAGTAACATAGCAGCGATCGCACCGATGAATGTATTGAGAATATTGACCACTTCATTAGTCAGCCAGGTGTATTTAGATTGCAGCGTTGCGCCAATCACACTTTCTAAACTGGTAGCAATCAAAGCAGCGATCGCACACCAAACCACCCCCAAAAGGTCAATTAAACCTACTCCCCAACCCAGAAAAGCGATCGCAATTGAAGCCACCACACCAGCTAAAGTTCCTTCTAAACTAACTGCTCCTTCTGTCCCGCGAGGTACTGGTTGCATTGTGGTAATTAAAAAGGTTCGCTTACCGTATGCTTTACCCACTTCACTAGCACAGGTATCAGAAAGTTTGGTACTGAAACTCGCTACATAGCCTAACAAAAGTAGAGATTGGAGACTAAGAGATAGAGATTGGGGAATGGAAGCAAATAATCTTGCATTTAAAATTCCGATTCCCAAAGCACACAGCGCTGCAATCAACGCCGAACCCCAAACATTCTCCGGACCTCTTGCACCAGAACGCTTTTCAGCAATGCCTTCCGCTTCTTTTTGTGCTATTCCTATACGCGTCACCCCGGAACCAACAAGAAAATAAAATGCTACTACTAGATACCCTCGCCAACCCAATGTTCCCCAAATAATTACACCCAATACCCAGGCGTGGAATAAGCCAGCTGGGGTAAGCAGCTTTTTGGGAGCAATCCAAACTAAACCTAACAAAATTGCGTTTAATCCGACTCCCAACAACCAAGGATTTGCAGAATCAAAGAAAGAGAGCATCAGCAACACATCACAATTAGTTTGTCCCGAATATCAACACAATAGCGAATTTATGACTTTGATGCTTAATCCTCTCGACCCCATAATTCAAGAATTACAGATTTTTTCTCCTCTCTCCGGATAAAGCTAGTACCCCATTATGCAATTCAAAATTGAATCGTCTATTAGGCATTGGGCATTTGTTATTGAACGTAGGACTTTTGACCCTTCGTCAAAATTAGTATAATTGGGCGGTTAAGAATAAATTTATAGATAAATTTATATATATAGGACTCGTATTTGACTTTTGCGAAGCTAGGTACACTTCTACCTTTTTTGTTCCCTGTCTCCTACCTCTACTTTGTAAGTTGAGGAATCAAATCAGATTGCTATAGTACCAATAACTACTAGTGTTCTAGGCAAAAGCTATGAACAAAACTTTTTTTCATCTTGCCTTTCCTGTAACCAACATTGCCGAGACAAAAGCATATTATGTCGATGGCTTGGGCTGTATTTCTGGCCGTGAAAACCCTCACGCCTTAATTCTCAATTTATACGGTCATCAGTTGGTAGCTCACGTCACCAAAGAACCTTTGACACCGCAACGCGGTATCTATCCCAGACACTTTGGGCTAGTTTTTACTACCGAAAAAGACTGGCAAGATTTACTAGAAAGAGCACAACAGCAAAAGCTACTTTTTCGAGAAGAACCCAAAAACCGCTTTGTTGGTTTACCTCTAGAGCATCACACTTTCTTTTTAGAAGATCCCTTTTACAACTTAATGGAGTTCAAATATTACCGTCACCCAGAGGCAATTTTTGGAAGTTCTGAGTATTCGCAAATTGGGGATAGGGTTTAATCGGCTCTGCCAATGTTTCTGCTACTACTGACAAACACCTAGAATCTGACAGCATCCAAGGGTGTAATGCCACAGGCAATATTACCTCTTTTCCCAATGGTATTTGTGAACTCTTGGCTGGAACTATCATCAAATCATAAGGAGTCCAGATTGATGTGAAATTTAGCTCTTTCAACATCGCCACATCAGAATTCAAATCTTTGAGAAAAGCACTGTTGGGGCGCATTTGCACACAACCTGGTCGTTGGGAACCATAAGCAATTACAGTGCCATTGTGGGGCGAAGAAATCGTAATAAACCGCTGTACACGCTTAATTCCCTCAAGTCGCTGGATATAGTAACGACTGACAATTCCTCCCATGCTGAAAGCAACTAGATCCAGTGGTTGTTCTGGTGGAAATTCTTTGGCTACATAATTGGCTACCTGTTTTGCCAACTCATCCAAACCTACAGCACCATTATTGGGCACTAGATCTAAGGCATATACAGACCAACCTAGTTGTTTTAAATATTTCCCCAATCTATAGAAAACTGCCCCTGTGTCATCAATGCCATGTACTAACAACACGGGATTTCGCTGCTGATTGTTAGTGTTCATTTCCAAATCTCTGCCGATCGCTTCTGTAGAAAATTTAACTGAGTCCCATTGTTACTTACAAATAACCTATGACACTCGTTTGGCTGGTTAAACGCAAGCTAATGTTTTTAACTAACAATCGCTATTTAGCAAATAAATAATTGTTAATTTTTATTACGCTACCTTTCAGAATCTTGCCCTGAGTTACAGTAAAATTTAATAATTAATTCTTGGTGTATGCATTGTATGCAGGTTGCAGGTGCTTGCAAAAATGAGTTGAAAAGACTTGCGCTGTATTATTACTACAATGTTAATTAAGTACAAACTCAATAATGGTTGTCATCCTAATTTTGGATCACACGAAGTAAAAAAATGTAACATAATGTCGTAATTTTTAACAATTGCGGTCAAAATCCTAGATATAAAAGGCAGGAGAGATTGTAATGGATTTTATCAAAAAGTTGATTTCAGGTATTGTCAGTTTTCTGACTGGACTATTACCAGGAAAAAATAAGAAAAGCAATGGTTACTACTTGGAACTCGATGAATCCAAGGATGCAAACCCTCTAGCTGCGGTTAAAGAGGCTGCTAAAGAAGTAGCAGATAATGCAAAGAAAGCAGCAGAAACCGTTACACAGAGCGCTAAGAAAGCAACAGAAAGCGTTGCCGAGAGTGCTAAGAAAGCAACGGAGACAGTAGCAGATAATGCTAAGAAAGTACCAGAAACCGTTAAATCAGATGCTGCTGCGCCATCCAAGCCAGCGTCATTGAACGGCACAAAAGCTGCTGCATCTAAATCTAAGAAAAAATCAGATAAAGAGCCAAAACCAGCTGATGTGAAGCTAGTCCAGACTGCTGAAGGTCTGACGATTGAACCAGGCAATAATGAAAAAGCCGCATCAGCCAAAGTAGTCAAAGAAGCACCAAAAGAAACCACCTTCGCACCCAAATATGTTGCTGCTTCCGTTGCTAGCACTAACGGTCGCCGCCGTCCAGGAGCTAATATGAGTGCTTACTTAGACATGGCTCGTCAAGTCAAAACTCCTGGCTAGATTGACGCATTAGGCGTTGCTAATTATCCCCATCTATGTGCTGGGTAAGGTTTGAAAATACAAGTCCACTATATAAATGAAATGCTGGGTCCCAATTAGTCTTATCTCTACGAAAGAGGTGAATGTGAGACTGGATGTTACCCAGCATTTCTGTTTGATCTAATATTGTCTCTGCAAAGGGTGTGAAATCTGACCAGACTTTAACGTGAGGTAGTTGCTGTTCAAGCCATTCACCTAAAAGATTCCAATTAATTCTGATGGTATTTTGGCTAGTTTGAGGAGTGATTTCTAATCCTTGCTGGAATTCATAGCCTTTATCAGAAATTCTTAAAATACAACGCCTACCTGGTAAGTGTAAATCACAAAATTGCGCATAGTCTTGGGTTTGAGTTTTGCGTTCTAGTTTACGGTGCGCATCAACATCTACAACTTGCTCAAAAATGGGCAATAGTCCCGCCACCCGTGCTTTGACTTCTGACAAGTTAAATGTCAGAGAACCGACTTGATTTGCCTGGTTTTGGCAAACAACAGTAGTATTAGCGGCAGATTCTACAAAATAATTGACTTGGAAAACTTGAATTTGTTGAATTGCAGCGATTGTTGCCCAAAAGCAAGGAATCCCAGCTTTCTGTAGTTGGGTACCGTAAAACTTAAGTTCTCCTATTTGTCCAGTGCGATATAACTTCCAGCCGCGACTGGGTAAAGTTAACCTTGCAGTGTAGGCGTCAATTTGTAATATTTGGGCAAATTTGGGAGCTGCTTGGGCTTTTAGTTCATTATTTAGAGGTTCTAAGACGAGTACGCCTAATTCTGTATTACTAGGTTCAGTTGTTGCTTGGGCGATCGCTCTTTGTCTTGCCTCTTGTTCTATTTCTTTAAGTCGCTGCAAACCTTGACGTGCTTGCGCCAAGATTTTGGTATTGGTTGTACTTTGCAGCAGTTGTCGGTAAATTTTTTCTGCATCTTGGAACTTTTTTGATACTTCATGCAGCCGTCCCAGATAAAATTGCACCCAAGGATTTTCTGGTGATTCTTTTAACAGCTGTTTGAGTAATTTAGCAGCTGTGTGATAGTCTTTACGCTCAAAGGCAGTAGCAACTTGCTCAATCATCACTTTGTTTACATCCACAACACAAGGATGTCCCGCGCCTTTGCGTCTATGCGCCTACCCTGCGGGAAGCCGCTTCGCGTCTATGCGTGAGATATACATCCTTTATACTTCACAAGCTGCGGAAACTAGTGATAAAGCCACTACTGGCGCAGTTACGGCTCTTAAGATCCGACGGCCAAGGGAAACTGCTTGAAATCCTGCCGCGATCGCACTTTCTATTTCTTGTTGTGTCCATCCACCTTCTGGTCCAGTGGCGATCACAATTGTTCCTTGTCCTTGGTGCTGTAAGCAATTTTTTATGTGTGGTAAGTTACCACGAGCCTCACAGATATATTGCTGGCTATTTTCAAATGACAAACTACTGCTAAAAGCCACAGGTTCTAAAATTGTCGGTACAAAAGCGCGCTCTGATTGTTCCGCAGCTTCCGCCGCAATCCGCCGCCAGCGTTCGAGTTTTTGGGGGCTGGGTTGCAGCAAAGTCCGATCGCTCAATACTGGGGCAATAGTTGTTACTCCCAACTCTGTACAACACCTTACTACTTCATCAAACCCATTACCTTTTGGTAAAGCTACCATCAGGGTAATTGATACAGGTAATTCAGTTTCCACCAGCAGAGGTTCTAATACCTGCCCTTGCTCCCCTACTAGCTGCGTCAACCACCATTTACCCCTACCATCCATAGCAATAAAACGATCGCCTTCACGCAACCGTAACACCCGCGCTAGGTAATGTTGTTGCTCTTTAGTGAGTAAAATTTGCCCTTGTTGGAGTTGAGAAGGTGCGATCGCAATTCGTTGTAGTTGAGACATGGGATTTTCCGCACTGTGGGAGTAGGAATGATTTGTTTGCTTTCCAGAGTAACTTCGGCTCGAAATGAAGTATCTGCCTATATGTTCATAAAAACATTAAAATCAGATAAAACCACTTCAGTAGTTTCTCGTAAGTATGCGGAATCAAAGCTAGGAGTGAGAAACGATGCAGGTAATTAATTGAGCTTGGAGAACGATTCTGGATGAGCAACGATAGCCAGATTAGAATTCTGTTTTTGATAGCTGAACCTACTAATACTGCTAGGCTGCGTTTACAAGAAGAGTTACGAGAAATCAAACAAAGGCTGCTACTAGCCAATCAGCGAGAAAGATTTCAGCTAGAGTTCGGATTTTCTGCACGTTCAGAAGATGTCAGCCAAGAACTACTGCATTTTCAGCCTCATATTGTGCATTTTTCTGGACATGGCACAAGTACTGGTGAGCTTTGCTTTGAAGATAAATTGGGTAAAATGCAGCCCGTAAAGCCTGAAGCTTTAGCTGCGTTGTTTGAATTAGTAGCCAATCAAGTTCAGTGCGTGGTTCTAAATGCTTGTTATTCAGATATTCAAGCCAAAGCTATTGCCCAGCATATCCCGTTTGTAATTGGCATGAATACAGCAATTGGCGATCAAGCTGCGATCGCTTTTTCTGTTGGTTTTTATAAAGCGCTAGGTGCAAATCGCTCACCTGAGGAGGCTTTTAAGTTTGGGTGTGTAGAGATTCAACTAGAAAACATTCCCGAACAATTAACCCCAATCCTGCGTAAAAAGATAGTAAGCCAATCTCCTGATGATTTCTATGTAGAACGCCCTCCCACTGAGCAGCGCTGTTATGAAGCGATTAGGCAGCTAGGTGCCCTAATCCGAATTAAAGCGCCTGACAAGATGGGGAAAACATCCCTGATGAACAGGATTCTCACTTATGCAAGAGCGAATAACTTTCAAACCGTAACTTTGAGTTGTCGGCGCTTAGTAAATCGTCAAGTTGCGACTGATATAGAGAGATTCTTACAGTCATTCTGTGCTGTTATTAGTAACGAGCTAGGGTTAACTAATAAGGTAAATGAGTATTGGGATAATCAACTGACTCCTATTTATAACAGTAGCGAATACTTTAAAAAATACCTATTACCCAACACATCTCGTGATTTCGTACTAGCGTTGAATGACGTTGATTTAATTTTTGAACACCATGAACTTGCCCAAGACTTTTGTAATCTGCTCCGCAGTTTTCACGATATGGCAAGACGCGGCGATGCAAATAGCAAGATTTGGGAAAAACTTCGTTTGATAATTGTCCATTCTACGGAATTTTATACATCTTTAGATATCAATAACTCACCACTTGCTAATGTGGGTTTAGTGGTAGATTTACCTGAATTTAGTCGGGAGCAAGTACAACTGTTACTCAAGTCTTATCAGATGAATTGGAAAAGCCAAAAGATTGAGCAACTGATGGCTATGGTGGGCGGACATCCTTATCTGCTAAAAATTAGCATTGATGAAATTAAGTTTAATAACAAGACATTTGAGCAATTTTTAAAAGAAGCACCTACCCTATCTGGAGCATTCAGTGACCATCTGCGCGAACTTTTGGAACAACTTGAAAATAATTCAGATTTGAGAACAGCATTTAGTCAAGTTATATCGGCTGATGCAGAAACTCAGGTTAAGTTACATCCAAGAATTGCAAAATCTTTACAGCGTTTGGGATTGATAAAGTTAGACGTAATTTTTGCCAAGCCGCGTTGTAAATTATATCGGCTTTATTTCCAAATGTACCTTTAACAAATAGCAGATAGGTAAAAATTAACAATGAATCAACCAGAAAAATATTATCAAGTTGGTGGAACTTTAAAACCTGATGTTCCTAGTTATATAGAAAGACAAGCTGATAAAGATCTTT
Source organism: Nostoc sp. T09 (assembly GCF_002154695.1). Lineage (GTDB taxonomy): Bacteria > Cyanobacteriota > Cyanobacteriia > Cyanobacteriales > Nostocaceae > Aulosira. The sequence goes on along the minus strand of NZ_MTAV01000004.1, from coordinate 55,984 downwards.
ATGAGATGCTGAAAAACGGAAATTTTTGCTATGTATTCAACTCTCGACAAATGGGTAAGTCCAGCTTACAGGTAAGAGTGTGTAAAAGGTTAGAAGCCGAAGACTTTAGATGTGTTGTAATCAGCCTAGAAATTCTTGGGACTAAAGGATTTAACCAAGAGCAGTGGTATGATACTTTAATCAAAAATATAGTAGATAAACTGGATTTACAAAGAGAGCAATTGTCAACTTTATTTCAAGATAACAAACGGCTCACTCCTTTAAATAAATTAGTTGATTTTTTTGAGAAAATTTTATTAGCAAAAGTTAATAATAATATTGTTATTTTTATAGATGAAATTGATAAGGTTCTCAGTTTAGATTTTCCAACTGATGATTTTTTTAGCTTTATCCGTTATTGCTATAATCAACGTGCTAATAACCGAAAATATGAACGAATTACCTTTGCATTATTAGGAGTAGCTACGCCATCTCAATTGATAAAAGATACGCGACGCACACCTTTTAATATTGGCGAAGCAATTCAATTAAATGGTTTTTCCTTTCAAGAAGCTCGACCTTTAACTCAAGGCTTAGAAAGCAAAGTAAATGACTTGAAAATTGCCGAAGAAATTCTCCAGGAAGTACTGAAATGGACTAGTGGACAACCATTTCTCACACAAAAGATATGTGAAATTATTGTAGATGATGAAAATGTGATTCCTAGTGAGGCAAAGCTACTATCTAAATGGATAGAAGAATTAGTAAAATCACGGATAATTGATAACTGGGAATTTCAAGATGAACCGCAACATTTAAGAACTATACGTGACAGGATTATTAATAGTAAAGAACCTATGATTAAGTTGCTTAAGTTCTATTTAGAAATTTTGCAATACCATGATTTACCCAGTAATAACAGTCCAGAACAGAGTGAACTAGTTTTATCCGGTTTGCTAGAAGAGACAGCTGGAAAATTAAACGTTTATAACCCCATTTATAAATCTGTTTTTGATTCTAACTGGGTTGCTGAAATGCTTGCCGATATGCGACCTTATGAAGAAGAATTACTAGGATGGTTATCTTCTAATAGTCAAGATAAATCCTGGCTATTACAGGGTCACGAATTACAAAAAGCAATTAAATGGTGTAATGATAAAAATTTGACAATAGAAGATTATCAATTTATTAATGCTAGCCAAGAGTTAGAAATAAATAATCTCAGAACTAGCCAAAATTTACAAATCGCTGATTTAAAAAATCAAATTATAGAATCTAAGCGCTTTCAGCGCTTATTTGCAGGAATAACTGCAAGTCTGATGATTTTTACTGGGGTAATTACATTTCAATTGAAGGAAAAAATTCAATCAGTCTTCATTCCATATATTGAAGAGCCAGAACTATTTAGCCAAGGAGAAAAGTCTTTCTTTTTAGGAAATGGTAATTATTACCAAAATCAGGGTGTCGATGCTTTCAAACGAGGCAATTATACAGAAGCAATTAACCAATTCGCCAAAGCAAAAGAAATTGATAAAAATGATCCAGAAGGATTGATTTACTATAATAATGCCTTAGCGCATCGAAATGGTAATTATTTAACTTTAGCGGTTGCTGTACCCATTAACGCTAGAAGAGACATGGCAAAAGAAATATTGAGAGGAGTGGCACAAGCACAAGACGAATTTAATAATAATGCTGGGCATGGACTAAATAATCAATTATTGAATATTGTAATTGCTGATGATAAAAATGATAGAAGCTTAGGTGAAAGAGTTGCCCAACAATTCATTAAAGATGCAAATGTTTTAGGCGTAATTGGACACAGTGGAAGCTCGGTTAGTGAGGTGGCACTTGCTAAATATAAAGATGCTAATTTAGGGATGATATCTCCAACAAGCACTAGTACAGAATTAAGTATGGAAAAATATAAAGTTTTTTTTAGAACCGTTCCTTCTGATGCAAAAGCTGGTGAACAATTAGCCGAATATGCTATCAAAAATGCCATTAACAAAGTTGTTATTTTTTATAAAGCTGAGGATACATATAGTGAAAGCTTAAAGCAAGCTTTTCAAACAGCGTTTGAAAACAAAGGTGGCAAAGTTGTCCGAATTAGAAATTTGGCAGATCGAAATTTGAATGCATCTTATGAAGTGTATCGCAGCGTAGTTGAAGATGAAGCTAATGCAGTTGTCTTTTTCCCAAATATAGAGCTAATTTCTACCGTAATCAACATGGCTCGAGCTCGCCAACAACCAAAAATACAAAAAATTTTTGGGAAAAATATCCCGTTATTGGGAGGAGATGCTTTGTATGGTGCAGATACTTTAACACAAGGTCAAAAGGCTCTTGAAAGTTTAGTTCTGCCGATTCCCTGGTTTCCTGAAGAATCCAATTCCACTGAAGAATCTTACTCAAAAAAATTTGCTAAACAAGCTTGTACGCAATGGGGAGGAGGTATTAGTTGGCGTACTGCTGCTAGTTATGATGCAACTCAGGCTTTTATTAAAGCTATTTCTGAGTTAAAAAATCCCACTCGACAAACTATAGTTGAAAAGCTCAAATCGATTATACTGCCACCTGAGAAAACTTCAGGAGATGCACTTACTTTTCAAAATGGTGAACGGGATAAAAAACCAGTCCTTGTTAAAGTAGTTCCTGGTAGCGGTGATGATTGCGTTGGTGCCCAAGGAGGTGGATATCACTTTCAAAAAGTTGATGAAAATTCATCTTCGTCGTCTTCTGTTCTACCCCTCACCATTCGTGATGAGGGGGTTAAGAATAAAATTGCTAACTAGAGATTCTGTAAATAAGCCTCCAGCGCCTCGTTAACTAGCTCAGTCATCGGCTTACCTTGGCTAGCTGCGGCAGCTTTGAGCTTGTCATAAATCTCATGTTGCAGGCTAACACGACGCCGCGTTTTATAAGTGGCAATTGTAGTATTCGCGATCGCCACTTCTTGTCCTTCACTTTCTACGGTTATTGAGTCTGCCATTGTCTCTATCAAACCATCGCTATCGTCTGTAATTTCAAGCGATGCAACAGTTTGAGTTTCGTAATTAGCAGCAAATTCGCGGATGGCATCAAAACCGAGGCGATCGCAAAAATCCCCAAAGTTTTCTTCAGGCTTTCTCGATTGCTTAAAGTAGACAAAAATCGGTTCTAGTTGAGTTTCCAGGTCATTATGGTGTAGCCGTTCCATGTAAGGCTGTGCTAGCCGCGTCTGATTTGGCGAACCGCCCAACCATAGTTGGTAACTTTCCGGCGCACTTCCAACAAAACCCAATTCAGCCATGTAAGGACGAGCGCAGCCATTGGGACAGCCTGTCATCCTTACCACAAACTGTTCGTTTTGTAAACCCACTTTATTCAAAACTGTGGTAATCCGTTCTAAAATGCCTGGGATTGCCCGTTCTGATTCAGTGATTGCTAAAGCGCAAGTTGGCAAAGCCGGACAAGCCATTGACAACCGTTCTAAAGGTGCAATTTGGCTGGGATCAGAGACAACACCACGACGGTCGAGAATTTCTTGAATCGTGGGTTTATCTTCTGGTGCAATTTCGCAAAAAATCAGGTTTTGGTGGGGTGTGAGGCGGATGGGCAAGTTAAATTGCTCAACAATTTCCCGTAAGGCAGTTTTTAGTTGAAACGAACCTTCGTCCTTAACTCGACCATTATCAATGGAAATACCTAAGAATAGCTTGCCATCGCCTTGTTCATGCCATCCCAGGAAATCTTGGTATTTAAATTCTGGCAGGGGTTTGAAAGGAGCAATGGATTTCCCAAAATATTCCTCGACCTTAGCGCGGAACTTATCTACGCCCCAATCGTGAATTAAATATTTTAATCTGGAGTGACGGCGGTCAGAGCGATCGCCATAATCTCTTTGGGTGGCAACAATTGCTTTTACGATGTCGTAAACATCATCCTTTGCTACATAGCCAATGGGATCTGCTAGCCTAGCGAATGTTTCTTCTTTATTGTGTGTCCGCCCTAAGCCACCACCAGCAAACACGTTAAATCCTTCTAGTTTGCCTTTCTTATTGGTAATTACTACTAAGGTGAGGTCTTGGGAATATAAATCAATTGAATTATCCCCTGGCACTGTGACGCAAACCTTGAATTTGCGTGGCATATAGTAAGTGCCATAGATGGGTTCTTCGGAATTGTTGATTAGTGTTCCATTACCATCACTTTGTCGCGCTGCTTTCACCTCTGGGCTTTCCTCAGCGCTAATTGCTTTTTCGCCATCTAGCCAGATTTCGTAATAAGCACCAGTTTGCGGGGACAACAAGTCAGCGACATTCTGGGCATATTCCCAAGCGTACTGGTACTCTGGGCGATTCTTCCAAGGAACTGGGGGAGCCATGACATTGCGGTTGACATCGCCACAAGCGCCCAAAGTGGAACCCAAATTATTCACAATAGAAGCGATCGCAGCTTTGAGATTCTTCTTTAAAATCCCGTGTAGCTGAAATCCTTGACGGGTAGTGGCCCGCAGCGTGTGGTTCCCATATTCATCAGCCAGCTTATCTAAAGCAAGATACAGCTGCGGCGGCACTAATCCACCCGGATTTTTCGTCCGCAGCATAAACTGGTAATCTTTCTCCTGCCCCTTGGCGCGATTATCACGGTTATCTTGCTGATAAGATCCGTGAAACTTCAGCAGTTGCACTGCATTTTCGCTAAAGTGAGTAGTGTCCTGAAGTATCTCTGTTGCTACGGGTTCACGCAAAAAATTACTGTTTTCCTTGATTCCTTCTACTTTGGAAGGCTTACGGCTGGCGATCGGGGAAGGAGGAGATTTAACCATTAGAGTTGTAGACTGTTCTCAATAAGGCATCAGTAGACGCCGAAGCTGCAAATTTCAAAGCACCTATTCGGCTAGATGATCCCCGGAAATCCGGTCGGAATTATGAGGAATATTTTAATTTTAACATGGCAAAAAGCCGGCTTTGTTAGTGATGCAACACTTAACAAAACCAGCATACCAGTATATATGGTTGTGCCAAACTATGACATTTTGAACTTTAGAACAAACAACTGACTTCCCTTGTCCCTACAAGAATATTTATTTTCTATCCTCTGCGCGTCTATGCGGTTCGTTAATGAGTTGCTTTATTTAAAGCGATAACCAAGACCACCTTGGATGCTAACAGCAGAAGCAGGGCTATTTTGATATGTTTTCATACCAACAGTGGCATTGCTGTAGACAAGAAAGTTTTTCGCGACTTCAGATTCTACACCAGCGGTTAGCGCTACCCCATCTCTGTCACCTAGGGGAGATTGTTTGCCCTCAGCCTCGACCAATGAGTAACCAGCACCTAAAAATACGTTGGTTCCCTTAGCAATGGGCGCGTCTACAGAAATTTGGGGGATAATGGCAGTCGTCTGATTATCGCCGGTGCCAAATAGGATTTGAGTACGTGCAGAAAATGGGGTAGGTCCCAATTTTAAGCGGCCTGATATGTTACCACCAAATTGAGAATCTTGACCCAGTTGACCGCCATCAGTCACGCCAGATGCAACACCAGCACCAATATAGCTAGCATCAGTACCTTTTTGTGTTTGCGCAGAAGCTTGACCAGCATTTAGAAAAAGAGGAGCAACTACTAAAGAAGACAATGCAGAAATTGTAAGAAAAGACTTGAGAAAACCTTTCATAATCTTCACCAAATATTGTATTTTATTGCTGTTAAATTACTAGTCGAAAATGCATAAAAAATGTTCCTATTTGATTGACAATTTTTACTGCAATTTTTATGTTATTTGTTATTGGTTAGTTGTTGCAAGGCTTTGGTGTAATGAATCATGACTTTTGTCATAGATTTCTTTGCTGATGGGTACTGACTACTAATCAAATCAAGAGTTCCCTTGTGTGTGAATATTGTTACTAAATATTTGATGTTATTGATGCCTGTAAATGACAATTTCTACAGCAATCGCAGCTTTAAATAAAAGCCCTATAATTACACCCTATTATTGTGTTATCCGGGATTTTTTGCTCAAAGTAGACGCTTTTCAAACTGGCACAATAATTAATAAGAAAAATTAGCGGAGATTGGTAAGAGAAAATCATCTATGAATCTTATGCTGAGAACATTTCTATCCTGGATAAAACAGTAGGTTGTAGCAGCTATGGCAACAAGCTTTAGGCAGAATCTATAAAGTTAAGTTTTGGAGACTTCTATGGAGACTGAATAATGCTAACCGCTGCAAAAACGTTGTCTGGATTGATGGGTTTATGTATCGGTGATGCGTTGGGTGTACCAGTGGAGTTTACTAGCCGCGCTGAACGAGTTAAATCTCCAGTCACGAAGATGCTGGGTTATGGCACATGGAATCAACCACCAGGGACTTGGTCAGATGATAGTTCGTTGACGTTTTGCTTGGCAGAAAGTCTTTGTAGAGGCTATTCGTTAGATGCTATAGCCAATTCCTTCTGGCGCTGGTACAAAGCCGCTTACTGGACTCCCCGTGGTGAACTATTTGATATTGGCAATACTACCCATGCAGCGATTATGCGCTTGAAACAAGGCATATTACCTCGGGAAGCAGGGGGAAAAATTGAAAATACCAATGGCAATGGTTCGTTGATGAGAATTCTGCCAATGGCTTACTATCACAAAAGCTTAAGTTTCAGCGAATTGATTGCACGAGTACATGATGTTTCTGCAATTACCCATGCCCATGCGCGATCGCAAATGGCTTGTGGCATTTATATTAGTATTGCCGTTGCCTTGCTAGAAGGGGCTGATCTACAAGCAGCTTATTTGCAAAGTTTAGACAAAATCCAGTCAATTTATTCTGTACGGGAATATTTGTTGGAAAAACCGCATTTTGCCAGAATCTACAGTGGTGAAATTGGCAAGCTGCCAGTAGAAGAGATTAATTCTGGTGGCTATGTAATTGATACCTTAGAGGCTTCGCTGTGGTGTTTGTTAAATAGCTCATCTTATTCTGAGACAGTACTGAAAGCAGTAAACTTAGGTGGAGATACGGATACTACCGCTGCGGTGACTGGTGGATTAGCAGGAATTTATTACGGGGTGGAGAATATTCCCCAAGAATGGATTAACCAAATCGCCCGCAAACAAGACATTATTAACCTGGCAAAGCGTTTTGCGGCTGCTGTGTTCAGCTAATTGGCAATTGTGAATCAGTAACAAAATTATTCAATAAATTACCCCATCTCCTAGGAAAGTAGAAAGATGGGGAAAGTAATTTTGATAAATTGCCTACTGCTCAACCTTCATCTGTTCAGATATCCATTGCAAGTAGGGTTGAGAACCTGCAAGAATTGGTAAAGCAATAACTTCTGGCACCACATAGGAGTGCATTTCCCGGATTTTGGCTTCAACAGTAGGAAATTGCGCCAAATCAGTTTTGATTAACAACTGCCATTCATCTTCTGCGTTTATCTCCCCTTCCCAGGTATAAACCGAGTGGATGGGCAATATACTCACACAAGCAGCGAGTTTAGCTTCCACAAGGGCATTTGCGATCGCTTTTGCCTCTTGGACGTTGGCAGCTGTCGTCAATACCACACCATAGCCAGCAGGTATTTCCATAAAATCTAAACCGGAGACAAGGAATATACCTGACCATCAATCAACAGCCGCGTGATGCCTTTAGCTTGGAGATGAGTACGAGCCTTGTGCAGCATTTTACTATCGGGCACTTTAATCACGCGATCGCGCTTGGTAGAAAAGCGCTTGGCTACGCGGTGGTTATCGAACACTGGGAGAGTTCTTTGCTGCGTTTCCAGGCTGGGAATTTGCCCCAAGTCACCAAAGTCTCTCAGCGGTCGGGTAATTAACTCTGAGGATCTGTCGATGACCAAATAGCAAGTTTTGGGCAAGTGCGCTGAAGACAATGGCAATACCTGAACTGGTGCTTCACCAGGCCGGCGTCTTGTAACTAGAGGTCTTGGCTCCTCAAAGTCATCTTCCTCATCCTCTTCCTCGAAGTCATCGTCTTCGTCTAAATCGTCCTCTAAATCGTCCAAATCCTCTGACTCATCTAGCAAGTCTTCACCTAGCATTTGGGCGAAGACGTTTGCTTCTGGAGGCTCATCATCTTCTAGCAAGGGACTGGAAATACTGGCAATTTCTGGCCGCTTGGGACTGGGAATGCTGGTCACTTCCGGTGGCTTGGGGCTGGGAAGACTAACTATTTCTGGCAGCTTAGGACTGGGGATGCTTGCAACGTCGGGTAACTTTTTGGGTAAAATTTCTAGCTGCTCTGCTGCTGGAGACTTCGATTTTGTCTCAGCTGAAGAGCGCCGCCGCACCCGTCTGATAGCAGGGGTTGATTCTCTACTATCTTCATCTTCTGGAGACCCTGCTACTACTTCCTCTGGCTCAACCTCAGGCAACGTTAAGGGACGGTTGTCGTTGCTTGGAATTTCTTTTTCTGGCTGTGGCTGACTCAACAGCGGTAACTGCTCATAGTTGACCTGCGCCCTGCCTTCAGGAGTTCTAGCAGCACGTTTTAAGGAAACGAGGTATTCGTACTCGTCTTCTGGCAAGGTACTTTTAAGCAAGCGGCTAATTGTCGAGTTACTAACGCCATAGTGTTCCGCCAAAGTTGAGGTGGTTTCGGCAGTTTCTCGATATAACTTCAGAATTTCTTGTTTGTCAGAATCGGTTAATTTTCTCACGGTAGATACCAAAAATCTTTTTCTAAGCTCGTTTTCGTCCTCGCTCCCGCCGCGATCGGCTCAATGATGCGTCATATTCTAAAACAGCGCCCATGCCAAATAAAACTCCACTAAAAACCCAAAACACTTCTAATATTTCTCCACTTTGATAATTAGGAATCGAATTGGTGGCGTATTTAAACCACATATCTGCAATGTAGAGTGAAAACGCTGCGGCTGCAATCATTCTCCAAGACTGGGCAACTCTTCCTCCCCAAAACGCTAAGAGCAAAGTTGTAGCGATAATTAAAATAGCCACATCGCTAACTACGTAAAACCAATTCAAAATAGTGCCTAGCAACTCAAGGGGTTTGGTCTGTTGCAGCGAAATCCACCAGGCTAATAAACTACCAAACACGCCAATCGCTAAGACAATTAGCCATTGCCATTTTTCTAGATTGATTCGCCTATGAGCCGCTGCCAAAATCATACCTGCACCAACAAACAGATAAGTTACTACAAAAAACACATCGCCAATAGAAACATCCGGTTCTTCTTTTAAGATTATTTCCGTATAACCGAAAAATATCCCCCCTAGGAAATAAGACAGCATACCTATGCCAATAGCGAGCCAAACATTTCGCCCACTGACAATTTGCGGACTACGCCAATTCCTCAAGCATAAGATACTGGAACCCAGGTAAGCTAATGCTTCAAAAATATTTGTACCAATTACATACCACTCGGCACGACTTTCTATGCCATCTGGTCCTGGAACTTTAGCGCTAAACAATAGATAGTATAGCAGTGCCAGTACAGCCCAGCCAACGCCAAGCAAGACGATATTCCCTGTGGTGAAAATAGATTTAGAACGGTAAGAATTTTCGTAAGAACTACTCATAGAGATTGACTATGTAAACACACTTTGGCAGTATTTTGACGTGCATGACTGTGTGGGAAGCAATTTATCTGAAAACCAACTAGTGCCATTGTGCGGAAGCCAAAAGTCAAAACTTAAAAGTCAAAAGACTCTTATTTCAGGCTTTTAGGCTGTTTTCAACGGTCTGTTGATTTATGCCATGCTGTACTACTCAATTGCTCTGCCAAAAAATACATAATCAGATGCCAAGAGCAACTATCAGTGGCAACAGTTTTTCCCACCTTGTCTATGCTATTGCCACAGTTTACTCATTGGAGATTGTTTTAGCCAACTGATAAACACCGATCGCTCTGCTTCTGGCATATCTTGTAACCGATCAACCACTGGATGGGCAAATTTAGCATTACCAAAATAGGTTTTGCCTAGCCTATGGAGTTCTTGTAAAAAGATAACTATATGATTTTCTTGCCAGGGAGGCAGACTGGTTGTATCGAGTGGATCTTGTTTGAGCAAAGATTTTAATCCTGCTGGAGAAGATGCTTGAGGAAGTTGCTTTTGCCGCATCATTTCCGCAATATCTTTCTCAAATAAAGCCGCTTGTCGAGCACCTAAAAAATCTTCAATGTCTACATACACAGCTTGCAACAGCAAAATACAGCCTTGAACAAAAATTCCTGTTTTGCTGTGACCACCTGTGTCACTACCTAGCTGCTCTAAACGGATTTTACCCCAGACACTATAGCGGTCTGGTTCTTCCAACAAAACACAGGCTTTACCTCGATGATCGGTTAGTTCTCTCCACAAGGCTCTAGCTTCTTCCTCTTGGCTAGCTTTAAAAACACTAATCAAGCGAAAGGTTTGCCCCTGATAGTGGAGAACTGGCATTGGCTGATCCCGCTTAGGGTGCTGAATGCTTGATATTTCTACATCCTGCCGTTTGAGAATAAACATGGCACTAGCAAATAACTCCTCACAGGGGCGTTCTCAATATGCGATCTATAATCCGATTTGACAGTATCGCCAAGAGTGCGATTACCTAGCATACTGTAGACCATTACCTCGCGATCGCAAGAGGCTAATCTACAGTACCCCGCCCAAACTTGATTTATATCAACACCCAAATAAGCCATTGACCACACAATATATCTAACAAATAGTCCATTTACTTCGTTTTTAGTGTACATTGACTAACTAGCGACTAGCATCTTAGCCTTCCCACTAGGAAATCTGCAATTTTCAATTGCTTCTTGGTAAGGGAAACGATATAATTAGATGAGTGACTCTTCTTAGAGCCATAGTATTATATTGGGCGCGTAGCTCAGTGGATAGAGCCACGGATTTCTAATCCGTTGGTCGCAGGTTCGAACCCTGCCGCGCTCGTTTTAGTTAAATACGAACCTTCAAGCAGTGTTTTTATGGTAATTTACCAATAGGCTGCAAATTCCATATCAATGCACCACACAAAAGACAAGGGTGATTTAGCTGCGGCTAAAGTCATAGCAGATTTAGTTGAAAAAGAATATTCTGTTTTTGTCCCAGTAGTAACTGAACATGCACCCTTTGATTTAATTGCCTACAAATATGGCAAATGTTACAGAATTCAAGCCAAATATAACAGTAGCGGCACAATTAAAAATAAAACCAATTGGGCGGATAAGAATGGGTGTCATGAGAGAAAGTACAAATCGGATGATTTCGACTTTTATGCTATTTACTTACCAGACATAGATAGAGTTATATATCCATCAATTAAATTTGGTGGTTGCCGCATCAGAATAACACCACCAAAATCACCCAGCCCTTTTTACTGGTGGGAAGATTTTAGAGAGTTTACAGAAGCAGCGCCTAAGCGAACTTATAAGGAATTCGGAGTTGATTTAACAACTAGAAAAGTTAATCCAGACTCTAGAATTAATACCAGAAAAGTAGAAAGACCATCAAAAGAAGAATTAGAAAAATTGGTATGGGAAAAACCAACAGCGCAAATCGGTAGAGATTTTGGTGTATCTGATAAGGCTGTAGAGAAGTGGTGTAAAGCTTATGGTATAGAAAAGCCACCTAGGGGATATTGGGTTAAGAAGGCTTTTGGAAAAGTAGAAGTATAGTTAAAAATCAACTATCGAGAATTCACTTTGTAACAATCACTCTTACGAATGTGTATTGCGTGGGGGATTATGGACAGCCATAGCAGAAATTCTTCTCTATTACATTACGAAGTAATAAATCCACAAAAATCAGTTTTTTAATAAAAATATCTTATTGTTTAGTTTAATCTAATAATTAATTCTATTATGTAACTTCTATGCAACTAGATTGACCCAAAGCGATACTGGTAGCGTACAGCCAATTTATGCAATCTTTGCTTTTTCTATGATTTAAAAAGCCCGTGACGAGGATTGAACTCGTGACCTCACCCTTACCAAGGGTGTGCTCTACCACTGAGCCACACGGGCAAAATCTAACTTTTATTTTTAGTTAAGAGCTATAATGCTGTGAACTTTACCATTCTCTCAGCAATTATAACTCATAACTCTGAAGTGGTGGGCCGGGCTGGATTTGAACCAGCGTAGGCGTAAACCAACGGATTTACAGTCCGTCTCCATTAACCACTCGGACACCGACCCATTTGTCTCACGATTTACAATAGTAGCACCAAGTTTTAGAAATCGCAATGATTTTAGAAAAATTATTTTGGCTAAACTGGGTTTTGTGAGGAAACCCAGTTCACAAGACTAACTCAGGAGTTCACCTGTTTCTTGCAAGGAATGCAAGCGGCGGTAAATACCTTGTTGGCGCAAAAGTTCATCGTGGCTACCGACTTCCACAATTCTTCCCTGATCTAGAACGACAATCTTGTCGGCTTCTCGCACTGTACTCAGACGATGAGCAATGATGATTGTGGTGCGAGTTCCTTGAATTGATCGCATCGCTAATTGAATGGAACGCTCAGACTCGTAATCTAGGCTGGAGGTAGCTTCGTCAAAAACTAGTACGTCTGGTTCTACCAGCAACGCCCTCGCAATTCCCAAGCGTTGTCTTTGTCCACCAGATAATCTCACACCACGTTCTCCCACAACGGTGTAATAACCTTGGGGTAGGTTTTGTAGCACTTCATCAACTCTGGCAATCTTGCAGGCTTCCTGAACCTGCTCAAAACTGGCGTTTGGTCTGCCATAGGTGAGATTATCTAACAAAGTTCCGTTGAAGACATCGACTTCTTGGTGAACGATCGCCAATCTCCGCCTGTAATTACCTACATCTAATGTGCGAATATCTTGGCCATCAATCAGAATTTGACCAGATTGGGGTTCAAAATATCGCAATAATAGTTTCACGAAAGTAGATTTACCAGAACCAGAACGCCCGACTAAGGCCACTGTTTGGTATGGCTCAATCAGTAAGTTGATATCTTGCAAAACTAGACGATTGGCATCATACCCAAAACTTACGTGAGATAGTTCTATTTTGCCAGTAAATTGATAAGGTGATTCTGCCTGATATTCAACATTTAGTAAACCATCTGCATCAGAGCCAATTGGCTCTTGCAAAAATTCATGAAACCGTAACATTGAAGAATAGCGACGCGCAAAAACTTCTGCCAAGTTGCTGATAGGTTCCAACTCAGCATAGGCCATACTAGAAAGAGTTAAGGTCATCACAAAATGACCAAGGGAAATCTTACCGCCTACTGTTGCTGCTAAAGTTAAACCCAGTATGCTAAACACACAAAACTGAATTACAGTTTTCTGCCAAGTCAGCAGGTGAATATAACCTTTGTGGATGCGATAGTCAACTACAGCGAATTCCCGATCTAAACGTTGTTTTTGCCGCTTTAGTTCTTTGGCTTCCGTAGCAAATGCTTTCACTGTTTTGATATTAGTGATCAGTTCGGAAGTGCGACTTTCAGTGTTTTCCATGTACTTATCCAAACGGCTTTCGTACCAAATAAGCCGTTTTAACTCTTTCAAGCTAAAGCTAAGAATAATTACAAAAGAAATCAGATATAAAGTCGCAATTCGCCAATCAATCAACAAAATAAACACAAAAATTCCCAGGACTCGCATTAGTTTGGGAATTAACTGTCCGGCAATTTCAGGATATGTCCATGTATGGTTAGAAACGCCTCTTGCTACTCTGCCAGCAATACGTCCAGGGTTATTTTCATCATAAAATTCCAGTGGGAGAGTGAGAATTTTGGCTATGGCTGTTTGACTTTTTTCTCGACGTGCTCTTAATGGTATATCCCAGTGAAACCAATTAGCTAACCAAGGTTGTGTTGGCGCTTTTACAACAGTTACAACAAAAATGATGCTAAGTAATACACCTAAGGACAGTTGTTGATTAACTGGGTAATTAATAAGTTGAGAAAAATTTGCGATCGCTCCTGCTAGTGGTTTGTCCAATGGTTGACCAGACAAGACATTTAAAATTTGTCCGATAGCATAAGGTACAACCAAATCAGTAATTTCGTAAATGCTGGATGCTGTAATACTGAATACACTCAGCCCCCAGTAGGGACGAAAATAATGTATAATATCTCGAAATTTGGCCATGATGCACTCTTTCCAAGAGCGTAAGCTTGAGCTTGGAATCTTTATACTACATACGTAATACAATGTAGTCAAGCTCTACACCTCTAAATCATCCTTAGGGAGTAGTTGGTAATTTAGAAGGAAAAAATTCTAGGCGATAGCGATAAAGCGCAACAGGTTTAGAGCCTGCGGCAAAGTAATCTGGATCTTGAGGTGAAAGGTAAACAGCAGTAACTTGATCTGCTTCTATGGCTGGATTAGATATAGAAAGTTGATGGTAGGCAGTAGTAGATTCTACAGAGTTGAAATAAGGACGAGAACCACCTTTAAAAAGTTGTTGAAACACTTCTGTAGTAATGAATTTCCCATCAGAAGTCGTTTCTGTAGCACGTGCTGTAACAACAGAAACTAGTTGCCGTTCTCCACGCAACAACGTAATCTGGCGATTAGGCGAATCTGGATCTACTTTTACCGATAGCACCGCTTCATCTCCTAAATAAGCTCGTGCTAAATTCAAGCTATTAAACGCTCTATCTGCGACTAATAGTGATAATTTGTTATCTATCTTTGGAAGTATTTTTAGTATGGAAATAGGTGATTTCTCTGGAATAAATCTGACTAAAAAACTTATAGGCTGATTGAGTTGTTTACGGTTAGCTTCAAATCCAGGTGTTACTATATTTGGTGCTAAAGGCGCAACCAAATCCACTAATGTACTTGTAACCTGCCAAGAACCTGCCATCCACTCAGGATAAGCTAAATCGCCGGCAGCAGGTTGCACAGAAGTTAATTTTTCCCATTGCGGAAAATTGCTCAATCTTTCAGACAATTCCCCCGCAGTAGCATTTCCATTCCACCCAAATACCAACAAAGCAACCAAGCAAAAACTCCAAATCGCCCTCATAGCAAGCAATTGATTTTTCCTCAAGCAAAAATTTATCTACAGAATAATTGTGTTGCATTTTGTTGACTCAAGTGACAAAAATGCAAGCAAACATAACTTATCAGTTGTAATCCCACTCGATATGCAAATATAAAAGCCCTGTGTTTAGTATTATGTAATACACAAAGTTATATACAAAAAAGTAATGGTTTATTATTTGAAAAGTAAATTAATAATAGTGTAAAATCCGGTAAAATACTGATTGACTGATTTTCGGGTGCGTAATACCTGGTGCAATTGCTTTGTGAATTGCATCATTGCGAAAAAATAGTTACGTAAAAATTTTCAAAGCAGACTAGAACTACTAATGTGCTTCCAGAATATATTTGCACTGCTGATATCAGTGTGGGCAATTCCGATTGTCTTCACCCATATAGAAAGCAGCTCTGCAATTATCTCAACGGCTATAGAACTATCATCCTTGCGGAGGTTTAGATGGAAATCCTACGCATTGCGATCGCAGGTAGCGTAGGTGCAGGGAAAACGAGCCTTATTCGCAGTATCAGTGAAATTGAAGTCGTTGATACCGATAAAAGAAGCACAGATGAAATAGCGCTATTAAAGGCTAAAACTACGGTAGCGCTAGACTTTGGGCTGTTCACCATAGTACCTAATCAATTACTTTACCTTTATGGCACACCAGGACAACCCCGATTTGACTTTATGTGGGACATCCTCATTCGCCAGGTTCAAGCTTGCATCGTGCTTGTAGATGCACATCGCCCAGAACATTTCCACTATGGGAGTCAGATTCTCAACTTTGTTAACCAAAGGGTGCAAATTCCTGTACTTATAGGGCTAACTCACATGGACTGTCCCAATGCGGGGAAACCAGAAGATATTGCGATCGCTTTGGGATTGCACAATGCAACCAAAAAACCACCAGTAATAGTTGTGAATCCTACTCAAAAAGCTTCAATTACAGAGGCTTTCAAGGTACTTATCTCAGAAATGATGAAACCCTCAATATTGTAGTCAGCAGATGAGCCTCAATGCATTTGGGCAATATCCTCAAGCTACTTCCAAGGACATTTAGCCAAATGTTCATGGATGGGAAAACCTCTACTTTGGCAATAAATTCACACACAACTAATCAGCAACTTTTACCAACAATTACTGAGGAAAAAAACATGATAAACATTTCAATGTTACAGCAGGTTCTACAAGAATTTGTTAGCGGTACATCTAACATTCAAGGTGCAGCTTTGGTAAGTCCCGATGGTCTGGCTTTGGCTTCTGTACTACCTGCTGAGATGGATGAAGACCGTACTGCTGCTATGTCAGCGGCTATGCTTTCCTTAGGTGAACGTATAGGTAGCGAATTAGTGCGCGGGACTATTGACCGGATTGTTGTTGAAGGCGAAAAAGGCTATGGGATTGTAGTTAGTTGTGGTTCCGATGCTGTTTTATTAGTTTTAGCTAACGCTGCTGTTAAACAAGGTTTATTGTTTCTAGAAATTAAACGCGCTGTTGCTCAAATTACGCCTTTAGTAGCTTAGTCAATCAATTTTGGATTTTAGATTTCGGATTTTAAATTGGGAAATTCTCCAATCCAAAATTTAAAATTCGGTCAATAAAGTTTTGGATTTTGAAATCTAGGCATTTATGAGAACTGGGGAGAAGAATTGGTGATGTTGCGTCCTACTTTGGGAGATTTTAGCAGTATTGTCTGCTTTAAAGCAGCAATTTCGGGTATGGAAGAAGCTTTGGGAGAAAAAGCCACTGCGATCGCTTTGACTGCGGCAGGTCGTAGTCGTGGTAAACACTTAGCAAAAGAACTAGGCTTAGTAAATACAACCTTATCCTTGGATGATGTAGCCTATAAACTAGGGTTAGCCTTAGGTAAAGATGGTACTCACTTGTGTATCATTGACCAAATCAAGCAAGAAGGCGATGCTATCAAAATTTTTACCTCAGAAACCTTATGCTCTGCTGGAGAAGCTCAAGGTTCAAGCCGTAAATGTACTTATACCCTTGGTGCTGTTTGGGGAGCGCTAGAACTGGCAATTGGTAAACGATTCATGGGTAAACAAATAGAATCTGTGCTACGTGGTGGCAGCCATGATGTATTTGAGTTTACTGAATTTTAAGATTGGTGGCAAATAAAAAATTAGGCAGAGGGTATAAATATTTATGCTCTCTGCCCAATTCCCACAATTAAATCTCGGCTGGTAAAGGTTGCCAAACTTCTCCATACTTATCTTTCAGGGCTTGCCAAGCCTCCACCTGACCTGGTTCATATTCTCCTGGCTTCCCCCATTGCAAGAATAAACTTAAAGCAGACTCCTGTTTCTCATCTAAAAAGCGGATAGCATAAGTCGTAAAGTTACCCCTTTTTGCTTCACCTGTTTCAAATTTCACTTGCGTAATTTTGTCCATATTCAAGTGAAACTCAAAATTTTCGGTGTGCATATTCGCATATTTACCCTTGGGTAACTCTGCATAAAATAGCTTTTCTAGCTTGCTTCTTACTTCTAAGACACCAGCGCTACTAGTGACAATTACACGCAAAGTTCCTAAGTTTTCGCAAGCTGCTAAAAATTCATTTAATGTTGTGGTCATTTGTCCTTTGTCCTTTGTCATTGGTCATTTGTCATTTGTCATTTGTCATTTGTTCTTGGACATTAGCCAATGATTCTTGACTATTTCTCATATTGTTCGTAAGCAGCGACGATGCGCTGAACTAGGGGATGACGCACGACATCTTTTTGGGAGAATTCACAAAAAGCAATGCCTTCAACGTTTTTTAAGACGTGCAAAGCCACTGCTAAACCTGATTGTTGGTTGATTGGTAAATCAGTTTGTGTCATGTCACCTGTAATTACCATACGCGAACGGAAGCCCAAACGAGTCAAAACCATTTTTATTTGAGCAGGTGTGGTATTTTGGGCTTCATCTACAATCACAAAAGCATTATTCAGGGTACGTCCCCGCATATAGGCTAGTGGCGCGACTTCAATTACACCGCGTTCCATTAAATTAGGGACTTTCTCTGGATCGATAAATTCATTGATGGCATCGTAAAGTGGGCGGAGATAGGGATTCACTTTCTGTTGCAAATCTCCAGGTAAAAAGCCGAGCTTTTCGCCAGCTTCGACGGCAGGACGAGTTAAAATTAGCTTCTCAAACTGGTTGGCGAGGAGTGCTTGAACGGCGACAACAACAGCGAGAAAAGTCTTCCCAGTCCCAGCAGGCCCAGTGCAAAAGGTGAGGTCACTCTTGCGTAGGACATCAATGTACTTTTGCTGTTTAAAAGTTTTGGCACGAATTTCTTCACCCCGTCGAGTTCTGGCGAGGATGTCTCGCTGTAAATCTTGCAGTTCCCCTTCTCGATGAGTATCTAGGGCTTGACGGGCTGTGGAAATATCGGCGCTGGAGATATTATTACCTTTAATCCAGAGGTCTTCAAGCGATCGCACTAATCGCGAAGCTAAATCAATTTGCTTTGGTGTTCCGGAAATATGTAAGTCCTGTCCGCGTAGCACCAAGCTGGCCCCTGTTTGCTGGGATAGGAGTTTGAGATTTTCTTCTCCATCTCCAGCTAAAGCGATCGCACTGGGAATATTCGGCAGCTCAATTTTGAAGGACTCTGCCATAGTATTTCTTAATTGATGAGGAGTATTTATATAGTTTGGGCAAAACTTAATGGAAATTCTAGTTTTGAATTATCTAAGACTTATGGAATAAAAGTAGAGACACGATTACTCACATCTCTACTTTCTGTAGGTTTGCTTTCAAAATAGTTTCAAACCTGAATTTGCACAATTGATACAGGTTAACCACATTCACCAAAGACACTACTCTGATTTAGTAGCGGACACCTTTGCGTGCGGCTTCCTCTTTGCGCTTGCGTCGTAAACTAGGCTTTTCGTATCTTTCCCGGCGTCTGACTTCTGACAAAATTCCGGCTTTTTGAATTTTCTTTTTAAAACGTCTAAGAGCCGAGTCAATAGACTCGTTCTCACCTAAACGAACTTCGGCCACTCTTTGGTTTCACCTCCTGACAGAGATTATTCAGAGTTGCAAGATGATTTTCATTAAACTACAAGCAATATGGCGATCGCTTCTCTTGATGAGAAACACTCATCTGTTCAATCCTCAAAAGGATTTCGAGCATTTTATAGTGACGCGACGCCTAACGCCACTGATGCCAGATTACCAAATTTGGACGTTTTTTAGCCATTGCTATTTACTAGAATGTCTGAGCGGAGTAGAAACCGCCCAGACTGGCTGTAAAGTTTGAACCTAGCGGGTGCGGGGTTTAGCGATCGGCATGGGTCCGTTTCCGTTTCCGTCTCCACGTCGTTCTCTTGATTTGGGTGGCGGTACTCGCTCTTCCCGGTCTTCATCAAAAGCCGCGCCTTCTCGTGAGGCGCTACTGCCATAGATATCCAGATATACTGATTGTCCAGCAACTTCGGCCGCTGCGGCAATTACCGTGCGAATCGCCTGAATATTGCGTCCTCCCCGACCAAACACTTTCCCTTTATCTGCGCTGTCAAAGGCGATGCGAATCCAAGCCTTTTGGAGGCTCTGAGAAATTTCACAATCGACGCTTAAAGACTCTGGAGATTCTAAAAACGGCTGCACTAAAAACCTTACCAACCCCTCGTAATTGGGGCTGGCTGTGGAAGATTGTTTTTCGGAACTATGATGCGGCTGTTGTGGCACTGACCTGTTCAAAAACATTGGCTTTTACTAGGATGCGACGGACGGTGTCAGTGGGTTGAGCGCCTTGTTGTAGTCGCTTGACGATTCCGGGAATGTCCAATCGTACTTCATCCGTTCTGGGGTTATAGAATCCCAGTTCTTCTAGGGGACGACCATCGCGGCGAGCGAGGTTGTTAATAGCTATAATGCGGTAACTCGCTTCCCGCTTTTTGCCGTATCGCTTCA
This sequence comes from Nostoc sp. T09, assembly GCF_002154695.1. Lineage (GTDB taxonomy): Bacteria > Cyanobacteriota > Cyanobacteriia > Cyanobacteriales > Nostocaceae > Aulosira. Next base: position 36,116 of record NZ_MTAV01000004.1, on the reverse strand, counting down.
AGCGCAGTTTGATCATGGTTGAAGAATCGTTCTCCTGTTTGTAGATATTACTTGACAGCAAATGCTGTTTCGCAGAAGTCAAAAGTTAGAAGACATTGTTGCTTAAAGCTTTTGACTTTAATGAGGAAGCACCTTAAATCTACGTATTGCCTATTAATTAAGGCTTAACTTTCTTTAGGCACAATTTTCCACACTGGAAAGCTAATTTTAGCACTTGCTGTGCATTAACTGCTATTAGTCTAGAGTCATTTGTCAGTTGTCTAGGTAAATCACTAATGACAATTGACTAAAGATTGCCGAAGCCTTTCTTTTTTTTCTCCTTCTTTTTCTTTTTCGCGCCAGGGTTGTCAGTGTAACCTCGCCATCCAGGGGCTGCGGGACGATTGCCGGCAAAAGCGTTGGCGTTACCCATACCACCGCCAAACATTCCCGGCATACCTGGAAATTGACCTTGGCCCATTTGCTGCATGAGCGATCGCATTTTTTGGAAATCAGCCACTAATTTACTAACATCAGACTCTTTATAGCCAGCGCCAGTAGCAATCCGCCGTCTGCGGCTGGGAGAACTGGCTAATAGATCGGGGTCTTGGCGTTCTTGGCGAGTCATGGAGTTAATCATGGACTCACAGCGTTTTAGCTGGGTTTCTCCATGCTTTAGCTGGTCATCTGAGAGCTTGTTCATGCCAGGAATCATCTTGATGATGCCTCCCAGCGATCCCATGTTCTTCAGCAGGCGCAATTGCTTGAGAAAGTCGGTGAAGTCAAACTTGGCTGACAGGATTTTCTCCTGCATTTTCTCGGCATCTGCCAAGTCAATTTCTTCTTGGGCTTTTTCTACCAAGGTCAGGACATCACCCATACCCAAAATCCGCGATGCCATCCGGTCTGGGTAAAACGGTTGTAATGCCTCAACTTTCTCACCCACGCCCACAAACTTAATTGGCGCACCAGAGATTTGTCTTACCGATAGTGCCGCACCACCACGGCTATCACCATCCAGCTTGGTAAGAATTGCTCCAGTAATTCCTATCTGCTCGTGGAAGGTGCGGGTAAGATTTGCTGCTTCTTGACCAGTCATGGAGTCCACAACTAGCAAGGTTTCTTGGGGTTGAACTGTGGCTTTAATCTGGGCCAGTTCCGCCATCATGTCTTCGTCAATTTGCAGACGACCAGCCGTATCAATGATTACTGTATTGACACCTTCTGCCCTGGCGCGTTCTACACCTTGGCGAGCAATTTCTACTGGATCTGCGTCGCTTCCCAGTTCAAATACTGGTACGTCAATTTGTTTACCTAACGTCACGAGCTGATCGATAGCCGCTGGGCGATACACGTCTGTCGCCACCAACAAGCAGCTGCGGTCTAATTTACGTAAATGCAAGGCTAACTTAGCAGTAGCCGTAGTTTTACCAGTACCTTGCAACCCAGCCATCAGCACAATGGTAGGCTCTCCCTGCACTTCTGCCAGGGGAACATTTTCCTCCCCCATCACCTGTACCAGTTCATCGTAAACAATTTTGATGAACTGTTGGTCAGGTCGCACGCCAGCGATCACCTCAGATCCCTGTGCCTTGGCTTCGACTTCGGTAATAAAATCTTTGACTACCTGGAGGTTGACATCTGCTTCCAACAAAGCGCGGCGAACTTCTCGCAAAGCGTCTTGAATGTTGGATTGAGAAATTTTATCCTGCCCCCGTAGTTTCTTCCAGGCAGATTCTAAACGGTCAGCTAATGCATCAAACATAATTTCGATTACAGATAGTAAGCCAGTAGGAATTTGGGTAGAGTTTGAACGTGCTATTTACCAGCTTAGTAGTTTTCCCACCGACTTGAGCAACCTAATACCTATCTCTGTTGAGGTGGTTAACCGTCCTTTAGTTGTAAATTTTGATTTTTGAGGAAAAATTCTAGGGTTTGGGTTGTTTCGCTGGTCTTATCCTGGCAAGCATTGCTTTCATTAATCAAGTACAGTGAAGGTAAGAATGGCTATTGTACAGCGAGACTATAGATGACTTATCGCTATGGCTAGCAACACTCTAATCCAACCCGCAGAAATTATTCACCTGTCAGGTATTAGTTGGCAAACTTATGAGAATTTGCTAACTGAACTTAGTGCTAGTCGCCGCCTCAGGCTTACCTATAATCGCGGTACTCTAGAAATTATGGTTCCTTCACCTGAACATGAAAGTTATAAAAAAATCTTGGGTCGATTTGTTGAAACCTTAGCTGAAGAACTACAAGTTAGGATTGAACCTCTTGGTTCTACCACTTTCAAGCGTCCAGACATTAGCGGTGCAGAACCAGATGAATGCTTTTACATTGAAAATATCAATGTAATTAGAGGTAAAAAAAGAATAAATTTAGAGCAAGATCCACCACCCGATTTAGTTGTGGAAATTGATATTACCAGCAGTTCCACAAATCGTTTTGAAGTTTATGCTGATATGGGTGTGCCTGAAATATGGCGATATGATGGCAATTATTTTAATATAAATATATTGCAAAATAAAAAATATATAGCTGTTGATCGGAGTTTAGCTTTCCCAAATTTGCAGCTTTCAGAAATTTCTAATTTTTTACAGCAAGTCGGACAAAAGGATTATTTAGATTTGGTCAGGGAATTTCGCAACTGGGTTAAAAGCCAAATTCAGCAAAATATATGAGCTGATTGCAAACACAGAGACTAAGGCTATCAAACCATAAATAAACACAGATAAATTATCGGTGGGCATCTGTGTTTATCTGTGGTTTCAAAATTAGGAAGCAATCAGTTCTTCGACAGCATCAGCTTTATTGGGTAACGCGGCTGTTAAAACTTCGCTGCCATCTGTTGTAACTAAAACATCATCTTCGATGCGGATTCCTCGCACATCGGCAAATTGCGATAAGCGCTCCCAATTAACTACATTATGATATTTTGAGCTTTGTTTGGCATCATTTAAAATGGCTGGGACTTGATAAAACCCAGGCTCAATTGTAACTAGCATTCCTGGACGCAGGGGACGATTTAAACGGAGGTAGCCTAAGCCAAAGCGATCGCTCCTTTGTCGCCCCTCTTCATACCCTGCTAAATCGCCCAAATCCTCCATATCGTGAACATCCAAGCCTAGGAGATGCCCGATACCGTGGGGGAAAAACAAAGCATGAGCATCTAGTTCTACTAAATCTTGGGCATTTCCTTGTAAAATCCCTAAATCCACTAGCCCCTCAGCAATAACTGTGGCAGCTAAAAGATGAATATCGCCATACTCAACACCAGGACTGATTTTGGCAATACAAGCATCATGGGCTGCTAGCACGACATCATAAATATCTCTTTGGGTAGAGGAAAACTTACCGGAAACAGGCCAAGTACGGGTAATATCAGCAGCCCAACCCGTTTCAGTTTCAGCGCCAACATCAGCCAGCAGTAAATCGCCTGATTGCAGTGGATGGTGATAATGCTCGTTGTGCAAAACTTCGCCGTGGACGGTGACAATACTGTTGTAAGAAGTAGTCATGTTATGGGCAATAATTACACCTTCCATTGCCCCACGAACCTCTGCCTCCCTTCTAGCTTGAGGTGTTGCTGCCATACCCACTTTATGTGCTTCCACACTCACAGCTGCCGCCTTACGTAACTCAGCTAATGCTCCTTCGTCGTGGGTAAGGCGTAAGGAAACAACTGCTTTGGCTAACTCTAAGTCAATTCCTTGGGGTGGATTTTGCGGTAAAACCCATCTATTTAATAGCTGGGATTGCTGTGTCCAAGTAGCCGCATCCTGAACTGCGATCGTGGCTGCGTCTGCCATTAAAAACTCTAATTCTGCCATTGATTTAGCAGCATCTGCCCCAATGATTTGGGCAATTTCCTCACGCTTAGGCATTTCTCCATGCCACAAGGCGCTGCTGGGTTGGGGATCTTCCATGAAGAGTTCTAGCTTCCCCGCCTCCAAGCGAATTGCGGCGTTGGGCAAGGGAAGCCCAGCAAAATAGAGAAAATGGCTGTTAGCCCGAAATGGATACACATTAGCGGCAAAGTTACGCGGACTGCTGCTTCCAGACCAAAGAATTGCAGGAAAATCAATTAGTTGAGCTAGTCGTTGCCGCCGTTGGCTTAAGATATCAACCAGAGAACTGGAGGTGTTGAGGATAACCATAAAATAGAAACTCAAACGCTTTTATTTAATCTTTATCGTCATCGTCTTTATCATCTTTGTCGTCGTCATCTTTTTTGTCGTCGTTATCTTCGTCATTTTGCTGACTCGATTGAGGTTTTTGGTTAGGTTGATTTTTGTACTGTTCTTTTTGTTGCTCAGTTTGATTCAGTGGATTCTGTACTTCAGCACCGCAGCTACTTAATCCTAAAGAAATTATCACTATGTTAAGAGCAGCAAAAATAGCTCCAGTGATTTTTACCCTCAAGTGTTGGTTTTGATTTACCATTGACCTAAACCTTTAAACGCTAGGTTTGCTCATTTCAGAAACATACTAGCTAAATCAGAACCTGAAATAGCCCGTGCTTTTAGTGTATCGATTCAAGAATTGATGGAACTGCTGGAAAAGTATGCGATGTCTACGACAAGCTGCTCCGCGTCTACGTATTTTTTAAGGAATGACTACAAACTCTCTAAAAACTTTTCAACTGAAACACCTGCCTGATTTAAAATACTTTTGAGTGTCCCAACTGCTACAGTCTTTTTGTGTAGTGGAACAACACAACCTATTTCAACAACATCCTGATTTTCATCAATTATCTGCTTTTTCAAAATTATATGGCTTCCCCGTTGTCTCATTTGGATAAATCCTAAACGTTCCAAAGCACGAATAACTTCAGAAGCAGGTACTCGTGGTAGCTTAGGCACTCATTACCTCAAATGTAGTTAACAAACGGGGACTTGATTGCGGAAGCGGAAATTCTTCTAGATAAAGTTCAGTTGCTTCTTTGAGATTAGCAATTGCTGCTTCAATTGTTTCGCCTTGGCTAGCTGTTCCTACTTCTGGACACTCAGCTACGTAGACATCATCTTCCCAATACACAATTGCTGAAAAAGTACGAGTCATAAGCAATCATAATATTTCTACTACTTCAGTTTCTATTATTGAGCAATACCATGCGCTCGCTAAGAGAAATACATAGGTTGTGAGAAGCTGACATTATCCAACTTTGTCTAAGTCTTATATAACGGTGATTCTATGGGACAAATCATTACACAGGTGGATGCTTTCACTGATACACCATTTGCTGGGAATCCTGCTGCTGTTTGTGTTTTACCTGCTCCTCAAAGCGATCGCTGGATGCAGAATGTAGCGCAGGAGATGAATTTATCGGAGACGGCTTTTCTAGTTAAACAGGATGATGGCTTTAATCTGCGCTGGTTTACGCCGACGGTGGAAGTACCACTTTGTGGTCATGCAACCTTAGCTAGTGCCCATGTACTCTGGTCAGAGGCGTATTTGTTACCGGATGAAATTGCCCGTTTCTATACGAAAAGCGGTGTGTTGATTGCCAAACGCCAAGTTAACTGGATTGAGTTAGATTTTCCTGTAAATCACTCCCAAGCAACTGTTGCTCCAGAAGAACTTGGCCAAGCCTTGGGTGTAGAGTGTAAATCTGTTTTCCAGAATTCCTTGGGCTATTTGGTGGAAGTAGAATCTGAAGATTTGGTGCGGCAAATGCAGCCCAATTTTCAACAATTAAAAACGTTACCTGTGTCTAATGTGCTCATCACTAGCCTCACTGATTCTAATTCCAAGTATGATTTTGTTTCTCGCTTTTTTGCGCCAGGATTCGGCATTGATGAAGATCCGGTAACTGGTGCGGCGCATTGTTGTCTTGCTCCCTTCTGGCGCGATCGCTTGGGTAAAGATGAGTTCTTGGCTTATCAAGCATCTAGTCGTGGGGGAGTGGTGAAGGTGCGCTATAGCGGAGGCGATCGCGTCTTTTTAGCTGGACAAGCTGTTACTGTGTTGCGTGGGGAATTAATTACAACAAACAAGCAATAGCTTCAGGTTGTATAGAAATCCGAGCTTATTTGTGAAAATTAAAAGCTACAGATCCCCGAGTTCTTAAAGAAGTCGGGGATCTTGATTATTCTTTATTTGTAACAGACTAATTATTAATATTGAAGCTATGAAATTACTCTATTCTCATGAAAATGGTCAACTCTGGCAAGGAGATGCAATCGAGTGGCTGCGTACTTTAGATACAGAGTCGGTTGATTTAGTTATTGCCGACCCTCCATATAATATAAAAAAAGCAGAGTGGGATACTTTTGAATCTCAAGAAGCTTATATTGAATGGTCTTTAGAGTGGATTGAGCAAGTATCCCGAGTTCTTAAACCTACTGGAAGTTTTTATATTTGTGGTTTCTCGGAAATATTAGCTGATCTAAAATTACCTGCTTCTCGTTTTTTTCAAGGCTGCCGCTGGCTAATTTGGCATTATAAGAACAAAGCTAATTTGTCAAATGATTGGGGACGCTCCCATGAAAGCATTTTACATTTTCGCAAATCAAAATATTTCTACATGGATATCGATAATGTCAGAATATTATATGGAGAACATACTTTAAAATATCCATCCCATCCGCAAGCGATAACTAGTCAGTATGGCAATAATGGTAAGAATAATGGCAAGACATGGAATCCCAACTTAAAGGGAGCTAAACCAAGAGATGTGATAGAAATTCCTACAACTTGTAATGGAATGAATGAAAAAACAAAACATCCTACACAAAAACCAGAAGAACTGATTAGAAAATTTATTCTTGCTTCATCCAAACGACACGATATCGTCATTGACCCTTTTTTAGGTTCAGGTACTACAGCTGTAACTGCTGAACAATTAGGCAGAAGATGGTTAGGATGTGAGATTAATTATGAGTATTTAGAGTTAGCAATTCAAAGGATTAAAGATGCAAATCACATGAGTGATGAAGATTGGTTTTGGTTTGATAGAAAAAATGAAGAACGCAGAAAAAAAATTAGGTAACACTATTTTGAATTAAGATTCCCCACTTCTTGAAAAAGTCAGAAATCTCGGTTATTCAATTTCACAAATAATTATTCTGCGGCACAATGGTTAAAGAAGCTCTTATTTAATTTAAAGAAATGTCCCCTAAACAAACAACTAATAAAAACACGATTCAAGCGTGTGACTGGCCGATTGAACAATTACCTGGATTGAGTCAAGAAGAGCAATCCCAACTGCAAAATTGTGGAATTACAACCACAGGCGCACTAGTTAAACAAGGGAAGACTCTAGAAGCGAGGCTGGCGCTAGCTAATAAATTACAAGTTCACCTTCAATATGTAAACAAATGGATAGCTTTGGCAGATTTGGCACGAATTCCCAGCGTCGGACCGCAATATTGTGGTTTATTATTACATGCAGGTATTGGTTCTGTAGCGCAATTGGCTCAGGTTCCCTCTCACCGATTACACCAACAAATCTTACGTTTGCAAGTAGCAACAATGCAGCGGCGAGATTTGTGTCCAGCGATTGAGCTAGTACAGCAGTGGAGTTACCAAGCGCGACAAATAAGTTAAAAGTCTAATTTTTTGAATTTTGAATTTTTTATTCTTTGGCCAGTACACCATTGAGAAAGATATCAGCAAGTCCTTCTGCCATCTGCTGCATTTCTTGGGGGGAGGCGTCGGGTTCCATGAGAGTATTGTTGGAAAAACCTGCGATCGCAAACATTCCCAAGAATACTTTGGCAACTAATTTGGCATCTGTCTGGCGATAAATGCCTTTATCCATAGCCGTTTGAAAGAAAGCCTCAGCAACATCGGTCATTTTAGTAATGACATCTAATTGAATGCGATCGCGCAAGTCTGGATGAAATTGCACTTCCATAAAACAAACTCGCATCAAATCGACATTTTTGCTCAAATTCCACATGCGGCGGCGCATTACCTGGGCTACAGCCTTATAACTACCCATTTCGCTCAATTCTGTGAGCAAATCTGTGAGAATATCTACCCAGCCAGTAGTTGCTACTTCTACCAAAATCGCCTTTTTATTGGGAAAATGACGAAACAAGGTGCCCTCAGCCACACCTGCGGCCTGTGCTAAGTCGCGGGTAGTAGTGCCATCAAAACCTTGAGAGGCAAACAATTTTTGTGCCGCTTGTAAAATGCGGGTACGTGTCTGCGCTTCTGAGGGGGGAGGAGAATTAAAAACTCGCATAGTAGTTATTGGGAGATCTCCGGAACACGACTTGTAGCATTATTGTCTAACGTCCAGTACAAAAAGCACAGAAAGCTTAATACAAGATTAACGCTCTGTTTCCCAATTAGCTTGTCTCTTAGGTAATGAAACTTTACTTTAATCGCCGCTTATGAATCAGCCCAGGTGCTGCCCAGCAATTTTCTCTTACTCAAAGAAGGTATCTATGATACTTTATCGGCTGTTTGTTACTATCTTAGCGTTGACAATGTTCTGGTGTGGTTTACTACCAGAAGTCGCTTTAGCGCAGACTCAAACGGCACCTCCGGCTCTAAGAGTGCTACCACCTAGCAAAACTCCCACTTCGATTCAACCTTATCTCGATCGAGTGGTTAAGCAGTTAACGGAGTTTCGCCTTGACAATGGTTTGAAATTTATTGTTTTAGAACGACATCAAGCACCAGTAGTTTCCTTCCTGACTTATGCGGATGTTGGAGGTGTGGATGAGCCAGATGGAAAAACTGGTGTAGCCCACTTTCTTGAGCATTTAGCTTTCAAAGGTACAAAGCGTATTGGTACAAAAGACTACAATGCTGAAAAACCATTACTAGAACGCCTGCAACAGTTAGATACCCAAATCAAAGCCGCGAAAGCGAGTGGCAAAAAAGATGAGATAGCCAAGCTGCAAGCAGAGTTTGAACAAGTTGAATTGCAAGCAGCCAAGCTAGCCAAGCAAAATGAAATGGGGCGAATTGTCGAACAAGCAGGAGGTGTAGGTTTAAATGCTAATACTTCTACGGAAGCGACACGTTATTTTTACAGTTTTCCCGCCAATAAATTAGAACTGTGGATGTCGCTGGAATCAGAACGATTTTTAGAACCTGTATTTCGCGAGTTTTATAAAGAAAAAGAGGTGATTTTAGAAGAGCGCCGTTTACGGGTAGAAAATTCACCTATCGGCTTGATGATCGAAAAGTTTATCGATGCAGCTTACCAAGTCCATCCCTACAAGCGACCGGTGATTGGTTATGACCAAGATATCCGTAATCTGACACCAGAAGATGTACAAAAGTTTTTTAACACTTATTATGTACCCAGCAATTTAGCGATCGCTATTGTGGGAGATGTTAACCCAACTGAGGTTAAAAAACTAGCGCAAAACTACTTTGGACGCTTTAGCGCCAAACCAAAAGCTGTTGAGCAAATCTCCACAGAACCAAAACAGTCCCAAACGCGGGAAGTTACTTTGCAGCTACCTTCACAACCTTGGTATCTAGAAGGTTATCACCGTCCGGCGCTTACCCATCCAGATAATGCCGTTTATGAAATCATTGGCAGTTTATTGAGTAATGGACGCACGTCGCGGCTGTATAAATCTTTGGTGGAACAGCAGCGTTTGGCGCTGAGTGCCCAAGGTTTTAGCGGCTTTCCCGGTGATAAGTACCCAAACTTGATGCTATTCTATGCGCTGACATCTCCCGGTCATACGGTTGATGAATTGGCGGTAGCTTTGCGCCAAGAAATTGACAAATTGAAAACTGAGCTTGTGACAGATGCGGAATTGCAGCGAGTGAAAACCCAAGCACGGGCAGGTTTGTTACGCAGTCTCGATTCTAATATGGGGATGGCGCAGCAGTTGTTGGAATATGAGGTGAAAACTGGCTCTTGGCGGAATTTGTTTAAGCAGTTGGATGAAATAGCTGCGGTGACGACTGCTGATATTCAACGGGTAGCAAAGGCATCGTTTACAGCAGAAAATCGCACGATTGGCAAGTTGTTGTCTAAGGGATAAGAAACCAACCGCAAAGACGCAAAGGACGCGAAGAAAGAGACTATGCAACAGTATCAGAGTAAAAGGCAGATGTTATTCAAAATCCAAAATCCAAAATCTAAAATCCAAAATCGGCAGAGGCTGATTTATGCTTTGGTTGTTGCTTTTGCCTTTTTACTTTTAACTTTTAACTTTTCTCAGGCGGCGACAGCAGCAGCCAAACATTACACAGAGTTGCAGTTACCACCGTTACCTGAGATTAAGTTACCCAAGTATGAGCGATTTGTGCTGCAAAATGGCATGGTTGTCTATTTGATGGAGGATCATGAGCTACCGTTGGTGGGTGGTACAGCGTTGCTGAGGACAGGAAGTCGCCTGGAACCAGCAGATAAAGTTGGGTTGGCTGAGTTTACGGGTGAGGTAATGCGGACTGGCGGAACTAAGAAGCATTCGCCTGATGAACTCAACGAGATGTTGGAACAACGAGCAGCTTCGGTAGAAACTGGTATCGGTGAAACATCTGGTAGTGCTAGCTTTGAGGCACTCACGGAAGATTTAGAAACGGTGTTTGGGCTGTTTGCTGAGGTGTTGCGAGAGCCAGTATTTGCTCAAGAAAAGTTGGATTTGGCAAAGACGCAGGAGAAGGGTAGTATTGCTCGTCGCAATGATAATCCTAATTCTATAGCCAGTAGAGAATTTCGCAAATTAATCTATGGGAAAGATAGCCCCTATGCTCGCACAACAGAATATACCTCTGTGGAGCAGATTTCCCGTGCAGATTTGATCGAGTTTTACCAAAAATATTTCTACCCGAATAATATAATTTTGGGGATTTTGGGAGATTTTGATGCGAAGAAAATGCGATCGCTCATTCAAGCGAAGTTAGGCGATTGGCAACCTAACCCCAAACTTGCTAAACCCCAGTTACCACAAGTATCTCAAGCCAAAACTGGTGGAGTCTTTTTTGTCAATCAGCCGCAACTAACTCAAAGTAATATTTACATCGGGCATTTAGGCGGAAAATTAGACAGTCCCGACTATGCAGCCTTGGATGTATTGAATGGCGTCTTAAATGGATTTGGCGGACGCTTATTTAATGAAGTGCGATCGCGTCAAGGTTTAGCTTATTCAGTATACGGTCAATGGAGTCCCCGCTACGATTACCCAGGAGTGTTCATTGCTGGGGGACAGACGCGATCGCAAACAACTGTGCAGTTCGTCAAAGCTTTACAAGCTGAAATTAAACGTATCCAAGCTCAAAGAGTCACACCACAAGAACTGGCTTTTGCTAAGGAGTCTACATTAAATTCCTTTGTCTTCAATTTTGAAGATCCTAACCAAACTATCTCACGGTTGATGCGATATGAATATTACGGCTATCCTGCTGATTTCTTATTTCGCTATCAAAAAGCTGTAGCAGCCACAACAGCAGCCGATGTACAACGGGTAGCAAAACAATACCTCAAACCAGAAAATCTCGTAACTCTGGTGGTGGGAAATCAAACGGCGATTCAACCCCCATTGACTCAGTTAGCAGCACAAGTAACGCCTATAGATGTGACTATTCCCCCTGCACAACCACAGGCAAAAAATTAATCACATAACTTTTTTCTGATTAAGTTGTAACCAAACTATCTATAGAGACGCGTTTCCTCGCGCCTCTATTTTTTATCTGTCGAGGCAAGGGATTAAGTGTTGCTCACCGACTTGGGGCATGGCAGATGGAGGAAAAACAAATGGCCCATACCCCATGCTCATTTTAATAGCTGGTGGTATACAAAGTTTACCAGAACTCCCTTCTCAAGAAATTGTAGATATTGAACCTCTCACAGATGTAGTCGCTCAGAGACAACATTAAAAGACAAAACTCCTGTACTAAAGTCTGTAAAAGTAGTCGTAAAAGATTGATTTTTCCAATGTAATGCCCAACTATAAAAAAGTAACGTGGGGTAGTAAAGCTCTCTACTAATTAAATTTATTAAATATAATTAACTTCCAAATCAATATTTTAGTAGAAAGACATAAAACCTTTAGTTGTGTCTATAAAAGCAACTTAAAAACCTTGATTTTCTAGGTTTAGTCAATAAAAATGAAATCAAGGATTAAACAAAACAAAGTTTAACCCTCTGACAAAAGTTCCTCAAATCATTTTTATTGAAGGAGAAAAATCATGGCTGTTATCAAAATTTCTGAACTACGTCCTGTTGGTTCTGAACTGTTCCAAGATTCCGAAAGCTTTCTCAATGAGCTAAATGAAAAAGAAGCATTGTCATTAGTAGGCGGAGCATTCACCGTTGTAGGTGTGTCATTAACTGCTCAGACTGTTGTTACCGCGAATGGCAATACTATTAATGCCAATACTTTTACTAACGCTAATACAGTTGGATAATCTTTTTATCAGAAATCAAGTCAAGGATTAAACAAAAAAGTTTAATTCTCTAACGAAACTTGCTCGACTCATCTTTATTGAAGGAGAAAAATCATGGCTGTTATCAAAATATCTGAACTACGTCCTGCTGGTTCTGAACTGTTCCAAGATTCCGAAAGTTTCCTCAATGAGCTAAATGAAAAAGAAGCATTGTCATTAGTAGGCGGAGCATATACCGTTGTAGGTGTATCATTAACTGCTCAGACTGTTGTGAGCATTAATGGCAATACTTTCAATGCTAATAGTTTTGGTAACGTTAACACAGTTGGATAGTCTTTTAATCAAAAATCGAGTCAAGAATTAAACTTTTTTGTTTAATTCTAGAACAAAACTTGCTCAATTCATCTTTATTGAAGGAGAAAAATCATGGCTGTTATCAAAATATCTGAACTACGTCCTGCTGGTTCTGAACTATTCCAAGATTCCGAAAGCTTTCTCAATGAGCTAAATGAAAAAGAAGCATTGTCATTAGTAGGTGGAGCATTCACAGTTGTAGGTGTATCTGTAAGTGCTCAGACTGTTGTGAGCATTAATGGTAATAGTATTAACGCTAATACTATTGGTAACGTTAACACAGTTGGATAATCTTTTGTTCTGAAATTAAACAGAGGATTAAGTTTGCTTATTCTTAATCCTCTTATTAAAATTCCTCAAAACATTTAATTTTTCTGAAGGAGAAAGATCATGGCTGTCATCAAAATATCTGAACTACGTCCTGCTGGTTCTGAATTGTTCCAAGATTCTGAAAGCTTCCTGAATGAGCTAAATGAAAAGGAAACCTTGTCATTATTAGGAGGAGCAGTCACCATTATAGGCGCATCATTAAGTTTTCAGACTGTTGTTAGTGTTAATGGCAATAGTATTAATGCTAATACTGCCTTTAATGTTAATACAGTTGGATAATTTTTTAATGTAAGAAAAATCTGCTAAAAAATGCCGATATTTCGCCAACTTTTTCTAGCTTAGTATTCTTAAAGGACAAACACATTTTATTTTTGAAATGCTTACTATCTAAGGATTGCACTCATGAATTTTAATTGGAAGTTCTGAAACCTTTAATGGGAAATGCGGACGGAATTGAGATGTGTTTGCCCTGCATTGTAATTGATTAAATATCATAAGGAGAAAACCAAATGCCCAATATCAGAATTTCGGAACTATATCCTCTTGGCTCTGATTTGTTTCAAGATTCAGAAAGTTTTCTCAATGAAATGACCAATGATGAGATAGAGGGTCTCAGAGGCGGAGGATTAGTGATCACAGGTGTCTACGTAAATACGGTTAATATAAATACCCTCTTTAGCGCTAATAGCAACACAGTTAATGCAAATACAATAGGCAATTATAATAGTAGATAGTAAAATCGAAATTTCATTTATGCTAAACAATGTAGCTTTTCCTGAATGTTTTAAGGCTTTATCTGTCAATATTTATCTGAAGCATAAGCGCTTTAGAAAAGCTACTTTCTTACCTATCTACTTCACAAGTTTAATGAAGTAAGTCGACGCCAAAAGATTAATCTATGTAACGAAATGTAAAAGTCACGTATAATTTAGAAATACGTAATTGCTCAGTTTTACAAATATAAACGTAGATTTTTTAGAGTGTGTAGGCTTACTTGAGCCGCTGAACGTAAAAAATTATTAGACATAACTCCAGTAATTATGTCTAATAATTTAATCTCTGGTATTTGACTTTTAGGCTTATAAGAGATGAAAATAATAATTAATGTTTTCAACATAAGTATAGATTTTTCCAATTAAATAAATTAGAGAAAATCATTTTAATGAGAGTTATTATATCAACTTGCTTTACATTAGGAGCGAGCAATGGATATCCCAAACCTTGAAAACCTGTCTAACAATGGCTCTATTCTGTTTCAAGATTCTGAAACATTTCTCAACGATTTAACAGAGAATGAAATAAATTCTGTAAAAGGAGGGGTTATTAATACAGGAACATTTCTTGAATTAATTCCCAGCGAATTTTTAAACTTATTAGCAATACCTGGTGAACAAAATGCAATAGCCAGTAACGATCAAACTGTTAATGGTCAGACTTTTAATGCTCGCACAGCTAGTAACATAAATACATCTCCATAGCCACTGATAAAATCATTAGGCATATATTTATATTGAGTTCAAGGAGAGTAATGACTAAACTCAATATATGTTTATGTAAATAAATTCAGATAAATCAACTTAACTAGTGAGGATTGTGCATGGGGAATTAGATGCTAATAATTAATACGCGGATCTAGCTTAAAAAGAGGGCAGAGGACAAGAAGACAAATAGTAAATATGTTCATGCCCTCGTCTTAGACACATTTAGTAGTAGGTATCAATCTTGAAAATAAGGATTTGAGGAACATAAATGTAGCTACCAAATTCATTTATCTGAGTTCTTGATACCTCATTTAAAATGGCTACTTAAAATACTACTTACCAGTAGATTTAATTAGAAAAATTGACAGACATTATTAAATATTAATTATTGAATTATGGCATTTTCTTTGAGTTCTCAAAACATTTTTGATTATCTAATTAAGCATGGTCTTTGTACACCAGAAGAGCAAGATAACAGCAAAATTGAACCGAAATACGCCAAAAATTTTAATTTATTGCTGACTCTCGTAAACGAACGTAAACTTCTGATAAAACAAGAACCTCTTAACCAAGAACGAAAAGCATCTGGTGAATTTTTACGAGAATGGCAAATTCAAGAATTTGTTCAGAAAATTCCTGAATTAAGACAAATGCGCGACTGGATATCAGAAGGATTTCATTTTAATCCAGATGATTCCATTATTATTTTTAATTACCTGGAGAACTATCGTGATGTGATGGCTTTCCATATAAAGGAAAATATTTTTCCTACAGAGATAGCCTCTGCTATAGGCAGAATCTTAGCCAGCATCCATAGCTTAACTTTCAATCATAAAGATTATCAAGCTTTTTTTACTCAAGAACAGGTAAATGAATGCTCTGAAAACCTTCCTCATTTAGTTAAAAATTTAGGACGGATTGGTCCAGAAATTTTTGGTTCGGTTCCCGCTGATGGACTGAAATTCTTTTCCCTGTATCAACGATATGACAGTTTAGGTCAAGCTATAGCCGAACTGGGGAATTCTTTAAAACCCAGTTGTTTAACACACAATGACCTGAAATTAAATAATATCCTTTTGGCTGATGATTGGGAACAAGGTGTTGGCAATAGCACGATACGATTGATTGATTGGGAAAGGTGCAGTTGGGGAGATCCAGCTTTTGATTTAGGTACGCTCATTGGTAGCTATCTGCACATCTGGCTGAGTAGCATGATTACTGGCAAAACCATGAGCATCGATGAATCCTTGCGGATGGCAACAACACCCTTAGAGATAATACAACCTTCTATTGCTGCTTTAGCGATCGCATATTTAAATCAGTTTCCAGAAATCTTACAGCATCGTCCTGATTTTTTACAGCGAGTCGTACAGTTTGCTGGTTGGAATTTGATTATCGCTATTCAATCAACCCTGCAATATCAAAAATCTTTTGGTAATACGGGTATCTGTATGCTGCAAGTGGCTAAGTCTTTGTTATGCCGTCCAGAAGCATCGATTCCCACAATTTTTGGGATGCAAGCATCAGAACTTACCTCTACAAGCTTATCTCCCGTTTAGAAAAGGGTATTTTTCCTTTCATCATCTCCCCTTAGTTAAAGGCCAGCACCTATGCAATTATTAGATTCGCTACCAATGCAACTGGCAACTATTCCAGAATCATTACAGAATTCATTGCAAGATATCGTTAATAAAATTCAGATAGAATCCAGATTTTGTATTAGCCACCCCGACTATAAACCTGTAGAAGTACCTGCTGAGACACTCTCACGCTTTCAGCAATTACCCTCAGATGTACAAGATAAGTATTTAAACGCGCAATTATCTAATTTTCTCTACGGTATTTATTACAACGGTTCTCTAAAACGTGCTTTAGCACTTGATGGAGAGACAACAAATTTAGCAGTTAACCAAAATTTAGAAAATAATACCTTTTTAGGCGTGGATGTGGTGTTTTACAATCGCCTCCATCAAAGCAACAAGGGTGAAGGTTATTTTAGTCCTAATTGGCTGGTGGTGAAAGAAGAATCAGATGGGGCTTTAGCAGTACATAAGGGTGGTTTGACTCTGCATATTGAACGCAGTAAACATTTGCGATCGCAAGACGAATCTATAACTGTGGGAAACCCTGTGGCTATCAAACTGCCGAAAAATTTGGTGCAAAACGGCTTTTACATGGCAGTTAGTAATGCAGGCTCTTACAGTGGTGAAGACATAGTACGAGTTTATTTCAACTTAACTACTGATGGTGCGGTTGCAGTCATGGAAAGCTTGACTACCCAACTAAATGCCATCGATCTGCCTTTCAACTTTAAAGCGCTATACAACCCTTCAGATTATGGGCGTTATGACTCAGCCGTGCTTTACTTTGACAAAAATAATTATGAAGCTGTTCACCCAATACTAGAAAGGGTGTATGCAGAGCACCAATCCCATTTTCTGCCAGAAGTGCCTTTATTTACTAAACTTATCGCACCAGGGTTGGCGATCGCTGAAGAACCAGACCAAAAATTTGGTGAAAAAGAAAGCTTTGGAATGAATCGCTGTCAAATTGTTGCCAATGGTTTGATAGAAGCTTGGCAGCAAGAAGATGATTCGCCAGAAGGTCGAATGGCGTCAATTTTGGCACAATTCTCCTTAATGGAAATTGACTTGCAACGTCCTTATCTCAATGCCAAATCTAAAGATATTTACCCAGCTTTAGAGTTATGAAAATTACTAATCTTGCTCCTGATATCCAGATTCCTGATTTTCAACCACAGTTAACCGCCGCAGATGAACTTACCCTGGCTAATAGTAGATTTGCCCAATCAGATCTACCTTTTTACCGCAAACTTGGGCGGACTAATTTAACTGTTAGTTGTTTAGGGCTGGGAGGTGGAGGCCATATCTCCAGTGAAGATACCCTTTACGCCTTCGACCAAGGTATCAACTACTTTTTCTACTCCAGCGATTTACATCAATATCTTTATAGTTCTATGCGTCCCGCACTCCGCCAATTATGCGGACGCGGTTCTTCAATACGTGAGAAGGTGGTTCTGGCAACTGTCAGTTATATGATTAGAACCCCAGACACAGTATTCACCTATTTATTCGATCAATTTATCGACCTGGGTATTGACTACATTGATGTGTTTTTCTGGGGCTGGATTGATGAGCATAATCATCCTGCTTTCGAGAAGTGCATTAACGCCTCTGACGATATCCGTGGTCCAGGGTCAGTGTGCCAGCGCCAAATAGAAAGAGTGTTTGGTGTCTCCGAAAAGCTGAAAAAAATGGGTGTGGTGCGTTATATTGGCGCTTCTTTTCACGACCACGATTTAGCAAAACAGTGGTTGAATAGTCCTTTGTTGGATGTTGTCATGGTAAGGCACAACGTGGCACATCGTACCGCCCAAAGAAAGGTTTTCCCCCATTTAGATGCCAACGATCCCCATCGACCAGGAATTGTCACCTTTAAGTCAGCAGGTATGCTTGGTGCCCTTTGGCAACCCCCGGTTGGTCTACCAGCTGGATGTTGGCAACCTTCAGTTCCAGATTTATATCGCTATTCGTTAAGCCAAAACTCTGTTGATGTTGCTCTAGCAGGTTGGCAAACTCGCGAACATGTAGATGCAGCGATTCAGGGTGTGCAAAAGGGCAAACTTACCCCGGAAGAAATCAACTACCTCAACCTGTACGGTGACTTACATCGTAACCGCATCAAACCTCACGAAATTCCCACAGAAAGTTTGCTTGTTAGCAGATAAAAATAACAATCTTCATAACATCAAGCCATGACAGAACAATTAGAACAAACTCTACCGCTAAAGGTTTTACCTAAAGAACCAGTAAAAGCCTGTCCAGCAAGTGATGCCGAAATCTTGGCATATCTGCGTCGTTCTGCTAAGTTTGCAGAAATCGCCGTTGCAGCTGAACATGAGGCATTAGTTTTAGCCAACTGCAACCAGTTGGGAATTGAAATAACTGATGATGAATGGCAAGCAGCTGGCGATGCTTTTCGCTTGGAACGCAAGTTATGGGGAAATGCAGAAACTATTGCATGGTTGGAGGAACAGCGCATTAGTGTAGACGAATGGTCGCAAGGAATTAAAGTGGCAGTGTTGGAGAACAAGCTGAAAGAACATCTGTTCGGTGCAACAGTCGATGGCGCTTATATCTCTAACCGCGACAACTACAGACGGGTGGCGCTATCGCAAATTCTGGTTACTGACCTGGCAACTGCTTGGAAAATTGTGCAAATCCTACGTGAAGGACAAGCTTCTTTCTGTGCTTTGGCTTTGGAATATTCTAAGGGTAAGCAGTCTCAAGAAAATGGCGGCTTTGTAGGAATTCGCTATTTGGCAGACCTGATACCAGAAATTGCTGAACCTCTTACCGAAGCGAAAGAAGGCGAAATTATTGGTCCTGTGGAATCAAAACTGGGTTATCACGTTCTGAGAGTGGAAAAGTGGTTCCCTATAGAATTGAATCAAGCAGTGAGAGAACAAATTATAAACTCGTTGTTCCAAGTGTGGTTGGAAAATTTGAAAAATTCTAGCCATCAGGATTAATACAGATTAAACGCGGAGAGATGGGGACACGGAGACATGAAAGGGAAAATCTCGCTAACAATTTCTCCACCTCGTTTTTAGGGTGAATTCTTTTCTATAGGAATATGCTGCTTTGCGGCTCAACCCTTGGCTATAGCTCACCGCGTCTCTCCTCTTTGCGTCTTACTTACTGCCTTGTAGGTAGCAAGTTTAAAAAATCAACGCAGATCATCAGGGGAAAATCATGACCATAATTTTATTGGCTACTGATGCTAACGAGACCATTAATGGTACAGATGCTAACGATATCCTTGTAGGTTTAGGGGGTAACGACATCATTAATGGTCTGGGAGGTGATGACATCATCGATGGTAGCGATGGTAATGACAGTATTAACGGTGGTTCTGGTAGGGATCTGCTTACAGGTGGTCGTGGCATAGATACGTTGACTGGTGGGGAAGGTAAAGATTCTTTCTTATTCTCTGATGACCCCTTCTCTGCGGGTTCTCCAACGCTAGCTGCTAACGGTATCTCAGTTTTGAATCAGCCTGATATTCTTACCGACTATCAAATTGGCGAAGATGATTTAGCATTTCAAAAGCAGCAGTTAGGTATTGATATATTCAACTTCCAGAAAGGAAATAGCGGTAACTTAGTTGGTAATAGTAATGTACTAATTCTGCTAGACCCATTTCCGAATGCGGCGGCGGCGGCTCAAGCGATCGCAGATAATAATGCAATTACAAGCGATCGCGGTTTATTTGTCTACTTTAATACTACTCTAGGTTTTTCCCGAGTTGTCTTTTCCCAAGACCTGAGCGACAGCGGTGCAATCAGCGTTCTTGGCAATTTAACTAATCAAACAGATCCTGCTAACCTGGCTCTGTTCTCTTCTGGTGACTTTACATTGACTTGATGTCTCTAAAATCTTTGCAACACATCAATCATTTGTAGGGACGCACAGCTGTGTGTCCCTACCTCATGTTTCTTACGCTGCTTGTGATGATTTTGGCTTGATCATTTCTTTGTGATAATTACTATTCACATCTAGTTGCGCTACAATTTCAAATTGCTCAAGTTGTTGTTTTACCCAAGCTGTAAATAATTCTCCTAAAATCGTACCGCGCAGTTGCTCATCTAATTCAGGTTTGATAATTTCTTCTACCCAAATTAAATGCACTCCTTTAGCAGTAATTATTGGTTTGAGAAGTTGTGGCGGATTAGTAGCAAATACTGCTGCTGCTATTTCCGGTCGAAAATCGTTACGGCGTTTAATTCCCTGATAACCTCCAGCACGACGAATCTCTGGATTTTGGATATATTGACGGGCAATTTCCTGAAAATTTATTTCACCTTCTTGCAAGGCATAAAACAGTTCTAAAGCTAAACCTTCATCATCTAAAATTACTTCATAGGTAACAGCACCAGCATAGTTAAGTTGGTTTTCATAAAAAAACTGCTCTACTTTTTCTCCAAATAGATGAGTTACTAACTTTGACGAAATTAAATTAGTTTGAGCTAATTCTTCAAAGTCATCGAGTGAAAGATGATATTTTTCTAGCCATGCCCAAGTATCTTCTGCCTTAAGAAGTTGGTTGCTTAACCGCAGGCTATCTGCTGCTTGTTGAATTTCTTCTTGCTCAACTTCAATACCCGCCTCTAAGGCAGCATCGGCAATGATTTTGCGAGTAGCGATCGCTTCTAACAGACTGGGAATTTGACAACTGATTTTGACATGATGAAAAATATCTGTGCTAGAAAAAGCTAAAATTTTAGCCATAATCTCATTCCTCAAGCTATTCAAGCTTATGTGACGAAAATCTTTAATTTTTCTGGTAAATACACCATATTTTCCTTGCCGTCTTAATTTTTAGTTATGTTAATTTATGCATATATATTTGTAATATAACTAAAAATTTTACCTCTATTAATTATTATCCAATTGTTTGCATAAAACAATTAAAGAATAGTTATATTATAATTCTAATCCGCCCTTTTGCAACTTCTTAAACGGGTCTAAAACAAAGTCAATAACTCGACGTTGTCGAATAATTACTTCTGCTGTTGCTGTTTGTCCAGGTGTCAAGGAAATACGTTTATTTCCTGCTTCTATATAAGGCTTAATAAGGGTAATCTCTAGCTCATAAATTTCAATTTTTCCTTGGTTTGTTTCCTGAATTTTTGAATCAGGCGAAATCCAACTGACATGACCTTCTAAAACTCCATAATCTTGGAATGGATAAGCATCAAACTTGATTTTTACAGGCATACCTTTCTTCAAAAAACCGCTTTGTTGGCTGGGCATCTGGGCTTTGAGTACATAAGCAGTATTCTTAGGTGCAATTTGAGCAACCATCTGACCAGATTGCACCACCGATCCGGGTTTAGAGATGGGTAATGCAAAAACAGTGCCATCAACAGGCGATCGCAATGTTCGTTGCTCTAACTGAAGCTTTAAGGACATCATCTGACTGCGGCTTTGCATGATATCTGCTCGCAGTACACCAATTTGTGTTTGTAAGTCTTTGAGTTGTTCCTGACTCTTGAGGACAGTGAGTTTTCCAGCTTGCAGTAAACTCTTATAGCTACTTTGTACTTCTTGTAATCTGAGTTTTGCTTGCTTGATATCAGACTCAAGCTGACTGATCGTTGTCTGATAGCGGCTTTGTTCTTCAGCTAAACGCAATTGGGCTTGTTTGATATCGGATGTGGCTTTTTCATAAAGTCTTTTGCTTTCTTGTTCTTCTTTTTTGAGTTGATCGACTTGGTTTTCAGAAACCGCGCCATCCTTGACAATTTGGTTAAAGCGTGAAACTTGCCTAGAATCTATACTTAAACGGCTTTGAGCCGACTTTTCGTCATTCTGAGCGCTACTAATCTGCTGCTGTGCCTGATTAACTAATGCCTGTTTTTCTAATTTTTGTAAGTTATAGGTACTCTGTTTCCCATCAAGGTTTTGCTGCGCTTGATTAACTTGGGCAATCTTTTCTAACTCTTGGGATTGGTTTTGTTGCTCTTGGACACGAATCGACAGTTCTAGTTGGTTTTTGAGTAACTCTAGTTGCATCAGGCGATTTTGTTGTCCTTCTAACTTCGCTCGCGCCTGTTGGAGTTCGGTTTTCAGAACACCAGTTTCAAGTTCGACTAAAACCTGTCCTGTGGCTACGGTTTGGCCTTCTTTAACCTTCACCGCAGTCACGCTACCAGCAACTGCACTATCTAATTTTTGTGCTGCGCCTTTGGGTTCTATACGTCCTCTAGCGCTTCCAGTTTCATCAACCTTAGAAAGCATCGTCCAAGGTAAAGCGATCGCCGCAAAGCCAATCAAAAAATATAGCAAAGAGTGTGTCCAACGCTTTGGTAAAGCATCTAACAGTTCTTCAGTGCTATGAGACCAATCATTAGTATGATTTGCTGTTTCTGTGTGATTAAACTCAGTGGAAGCTTCTACAACTTCAGATTGGTAGTAGTTTTTAGCTGCATCTTCATTAGATGTAGTTAATGCTGTTGATGAATTCCAAGATGGATCAGGCATAGCTTGTTACCCATAGTGAAGAGAGGGGAAAACAATTCAAAATTCAGAAATCTACTAGATTCTTGCCTATTGATCAATGACAAAAAATTTTCATGCGTGTTGGTGTACGCAGTTGATGATAATTACTTATGATTCAACTTGCGCCAACTGTTGCTGATTAAGGTAGAAGTAATGACCTTTTTTAGCAATTAATTGATTGTGAGTACCACTTTCAACCAATAAGCCACGATCTAAGACCAAAATTAGGTCAGCATTACGTACCGTGGAGAGTCGATGAGCAATAATTAAGCTGGTACGCCCTTTAAGTATGGTTTTAAGATTTTTCTGGATGATACGTTCAGATTCAGAGTCAAGATGACTAGTGGCTTCATCTAAAAGCAATAAACGGGGATTACCCAGCAAAGCACGGGCGATCGCTAATCTTTGGCGTTGTCCACCAGATAACATTCCGCCACCTTCGCCGATTTGGGTTTCGTAGCCCATTGGTAATTGTTTAATAAATTCATCTGCTCCTGCCAAATCTGCCGCTTCCATAATCTCTGCTAAAGTGGCTTCTGGGTGAGCAATGCTAATGTTTTCGCGAATCGTACCGCCAAATAAAAACGTATCTTGATCCACCACACCAATTTGGCAACGGAGCGATCGCAGAGAAATACTAGTAACATCTTGACCGTCAATCAAGACTTTGCCATCTGTCGCCGGGTATAAACCCAAAACTAATTTAGAGAGAGTTGTTTTACCCGAACCGCTACGCCCGACAACTGCCACTGTTTGCTCAGGCTTAATTTCAAAGCTAAGATTTTCAAGAACGTTAATCTCGCTTTCCGAATGATAGCGGAAAGTGACTTGCTCAAAGCGAATATGACCACGCAACCTCGGCAATAACTGCCGGGGTTGATGTTCTAAATCTTCTTCGGGTTCTGCTTCTAAAACATCATTAATCCGTTCTGTGGAAACTATTACTTCCTGCAATTGGTTCCACAACACTATGAGCCGCTGGAAAGGACGGATGATGTTACCTAACAACATATTAAAAGCAACTAATTGCCCAATGGTCAGCTGGTTTTGAATCACCAACGACGCGCCAAACCACAGTAAACCTGTAGTTACCAAAGTTTGGATGGTAGAACTAAAAATTTGTAGTTGGTTGCTAATTACCTCGGCTTTAAATGTTTTTTTGATCAAATTATTGAGAAGTTCTTCCCAATGCCAGCGCACCGTCTGTTCAATCGCCATTGAGCGAATCGAGCTAATTCCTGTCAGACTCTGAATCAAATAACTGTTTTCTTGGGCTAAGGCAGTAAACACCTCTTGGGAAATGCGGCGTAAAAAAGGCGTTGCAATTAGTGCTAGTAAAAAGAATGGTGGCACAATTGTCAAGCACAGCAATGCTAATTGCCAACTGTACCAAAACATCAATCCAACGTAGATAAATACTGTCAGCAAATCCAAGCTAATAGACAGTGCTTCTCCGGTAAGAAAGCGTTGAATCTTCTGATTTTCTTGAACGCGAGAAACAATATCGCCAACATAACGTGATTCAAAATAAGACAAGGGCAAGCGGAAAGTATGTTTGATAAAACCTACCATCAGCGATACGCCGATGCGGTTGGCGGTGTGATCGAGCAGATATTGCCGCAGGCCATTTATGGCAACGCTGAACAAACCAAAAATCAGCAACCCGAAACCAACGGTATTTAAAGTTAGGGTACTACCCTGAACAATGACTCTATCTAAAAGTAACTGTGTGAATAGTGGCGTTACCAGTCCCAATATCTGAATCAACACAGAAGCGATGAACACTTCTAGCAGCACTGTAGTGTGAGGTTTGACTAAATCAAAAAACTGCCAGAATCCTGAATTCGCTTCCTGAGCTTCTTTTAATAAGGCTGTAGGTTGTAATAATAAAGCATAACCAGTCCATCCGGCTTTAAATTCCGCAACTCTAAGGTGGCGTTGACCAATGGCGGGATCGCCTACAATTACTTGTTTTTTAGTAATTTCGTAGACGACTATGTAATGCTTGCCTTCCCAGTGAGCGATCGCCGGCAAAGATTGTTGTGCTAATTTATCAAGACTAGCTTTCACCGGACGGGTAGTAAAACCGACGCTTTCTGCTGCTGCTGTTAAACCCCGCAGTGATGCACCATCGCGGGTAACGTTAGCTAGCTCCCGCAGGCGATTGACACTCAATCGCTTACCCCAATAGCGACTAATCATGACCAAACAAGCCGCCCCACAGTCTGAAGCACTTTGTTGTTGATAGAACGGATAACGCTTGCTGAGGCGTCCCCACCAATGCCCTAATCTGACTTTGGGGCTGGGAAAATATGCACGTCGTTTTTTTTGTGGTTTTTTTGGCTGAGTCTGGGAGGGGAAGGAAATAACGTTGCTACTGGTGCGAGTAAATAGTGCCACAGGTTGTTCTGCAATGGCGGCTTGGGGTTTTTGCAAATCAACCAATTCTGCCAATTGTTCCCAATGTTGCAGCGCTATTTGCCAATCAGTATGCTTGAGAGTGTAAGCAATCGTTGGTTGCGTAGCTTGCCAACTGCCCGGTTTCATAGGAGAGATGTTGCCAGATATTAATCTGCTACCGTCAGAATGCTGTAATTCTCCTCGACGCACTACCCATAACTGAGTTTCTGCGGCTAGTTTGGCTGGTACTAAACCAATGCCCAGATGCTGTCGCGAGAAATAAGCTAAGGCTTTGAGCATATCTTCAACAGATGTATTGCCTTTTCCAATAGAGTTCTGGCGACACAACATGAGTAAATCCCAAAGTTCTGCACGGGCGAAGAGGCGATCGCGAATGCTGGGATATTTGCTCATCAAAGCTTGCAATGTCTCTTGTTTGAGATAGCTAAGCTTTAAGTTCACAGAAGATCTGGCAGAGTATGGTTGCAAACTCGCTTCCGCAAATAAAGTCAATTCACCAAATGATGCTCCTGGGGAGAGGGTAGTAATTAAGTTCTCAGCACTATCCAGTAATCTGACTTTACCCGCTAAGACTAAATAAATTCCCGCCTTTGCCTCTGTTGCTTGCCAGAACTGTTTTGCTATCGGCGGTTCCACAATTTCCATCGCCGCCAAGCAGCTTTGCAGTTCTCTATCTTCTAGCGTCTCACCCAAGGCAACGGTGAGCTGTTCACCAAGCTGCGCTTGTGAAAATACTGATGGCATTTCCTCATCTCCAAGACTGAATTAGTGATTGGTCTGTTTCAAATTAAATGACCAAGGAAAATTCGGCTGGGCGTTGTTAGATTGCAAGTCACAAATTCTAATGCCAGCATCCTTTAAACAGTCAGTTGCTTGTTTGTCTGAGGATTTTTGCTTGGTTGACAGCCCCATTTGCTTTAGTAACCGATTGATATGGCGATCGCTAATTTCAATCCTAAATTCCTGAGCAAGATGCTTGCTCAACCATTGAGCTGTCCAGCTACTAAATGCATAACCATAATCACGCGGACTCCGACTCACCAATTCTTTTAACTTTTCAAGATATTGATGATTAACAGTCTTCGGTCTACCAATTGGTCGCTCATTCCATTTGTGCGCTAGACCCGCTTCTGCTACAGCAATCCAGTATCGTGCCATCTCTTGAGAACAATTTAATATTTCGCAGATATGGGTTTGAGACGTACCTTTATCTGCTAGCAACATAATTTCAATCCGACGACGATATTCTGGTTGTAAATCTGCTTGCAAATTCTTGAGTAACACCTTTCGTTGAAAAGGCGTCAAAAACCTGCTTTCTTGCGTAGGGACACTATCACAACTCTTGTCTTGACTGGAATAGTATGACATAATCATTGTCCAGTTGCATTCAACTGTTAGAAATGTGGGCAAAACAATCTGCTGCAATTGTGATTGAATCATGACATCCAAGGTTTCACAATTGCGTAGTTAATTAGTCCTGCAAGACTAATTAATTACTTAACTTTGATGTGCAACTAAGCCGGGAGTTTTCTCCCTAGGTTTGTCAAAGCCTAGGGACTCATCCCCGGTTAGCGTTGTTTATAACTCGCACTGCTGGCGTTAATGAAGTCAGATAATAAGAAATAGGCCAGTGAATTACATCTAGTTATTTTTCCTTTTTGCAAATGATATAAAATTTCTCTTAAATTCTTTTTGAGGGATCTGCGAGGGTATATAGTTTGCAATTGGCAAAAAGATACCTTGACAACATCTCTAGAAAGCATAGCTATTAGCTCCCCTGATAAATACCATTAATCGCTAGAGATTTAGCTTCCTTGAGCTTGATTGTTGAAAACCTTTTTTAAATTATTTATGACAGTTATGAATTGGAAGCAGTCACAAGCAAAGCCAGATCTTTCTGACAAGCTACTTTTAGAGTACGTCGTTCACAAAATTTTTCCCAGAGAAAGTAGATTCTCTTTTAATCCAAAACTGTTTAAAAAAGGATTTATGACGATAAAGCTAGTTAATACTTTACCATGACAAAGAACACACTATTTCTTTAAATATTAGATTTTCCTGATTTAGTCAAGCTTATATTCAAGAAATTTTACATTTTTACTAGAAATTCATACTGACTTCATCAAATCTTTAATTAATTTAAATAAGTTTTATTAATAGCTATAAATACTAAATTTTATTTAAAAAAACTTATATAGAAATGTAATCCTAAAATTTAGGAACTGTACAAATTTATTATTTTGTGCATTATCTAAAATAAGTCTTTTTAGGCTTGTCTCAATCATGATTTGATAAGTATACATCGCTTAAAGCTCATCAACAAACCAACCTTGAATAGCGAAAAAGGATGAACCATATTTGGGATTTGCTGTCAATGTATAAGTCCTAAAATTTTAAAGCACTGTTATAGCTAGGATAGATTTAGACGTAAAATGTATATGATAGTGACCCATAACCTAGCTATTTATACATCTATCTTAAGTAAGAAAATTATAAATTTAATAATATTGTCTTGCTAACTCACTATTTCCATATCGCAGAGGCTGTTAACAAATGGTTGAATTAGGAATTTGTAGCATTTCCAATTTTAATAAATCCTAGCGACCTCAAAACCTATATTTTTTTAATAAATAATACTGGAAGCTATTTAAGTTTTTTAGCTTCCAGTATTGATGAGATAAATTGCTAATTTCTAAAACCGCTATAATCCTGGTTGGGAGGACGAGGATTACGATAGTCGTTTATAGAAGTGTAAGAGCTATAAGTTCTATCAACATCGACTACGATTTAACTGTTACTTTTTCCATTTCCACGTTTGCTAATAGTGTTAAATATAATCTTTTTGGGCTAAAGTCATACTAACCACATTTCCACCATCTCGAAACTAGGTAGGAGCAATTCAAAGTCTGGACTGGGGGAGGCCACCACTCTCACTTTTGTTAGCTCAAGCTGTTTGGGAAAAAGAACCACCAGCAGCAACAGTTGGAGCGTTGATCTTGGTGCTAAAGTTATTTACTCTATGAGATTTTGACTGATATTTGATGATTAGAACTAATCATTGATTTTGTTACAATCATGAAATTAGCTTGTCAATAATCTCTGTTTCAGTTGGCATCTATAATTTATAAGATTTTTTCGAGCAATATTTGCCAAATTGGCAGATTTTATAAAAATCAAAAAAATTGGTACTTATTTTAAGAAACTTTAATTATATATAAATTTGCTGAGTACTCACTCAGTTTACTAGGAAACTTTGTTGCAATTTATATTGTTTGTGGAAAAATTTATACGGTTTGATTATCATCCTTTATAACTTACAATTGTGAATCACACTAGCAGCCAATTAAATATATATGTTGAAAGCTAGCAAAGAGCAGTCCGCCTCAAGGAGGAGGACGCTAAAGTTAGAGGTTGTTGAGGTCGTAATCACAAAGCAATCTGTAGGCTGGATTTTAACAAGCAGTCCATTTAACAGCAAAACAGCATAATAAACCTGCCGTGCTATAGATTATTAATCTGCATGGCAAACAGACAGCTACTAAATGAACTGCTAATCTAGATCTATTTAATTAAATCGGCAGAAGCACAAAGAAGAATCTAGAGAAATTTCTAGTTTTACTTCTGATTTTATTGCTCAATGTTATTGAACTTGCTTTGTCAGCCACTGCTCCTTACTACCGCGAATTTCTGATTTTTGCTTGCCAACAACTTCAAGATAAGCCACATCCTTAATTTTACTTAAGCAGCTTGGAGAAATATTAGTATCAGACCTCTTCTCAGAAGATTGTTTGGAAAGGTTCATGCTCGAATTTTGCTGGTGGTTAGACCGACTCATCAGAGAGTTTTCTTTGAGTAATCGATTGTATGTGCGGTAAGGAATGTAATGTAAAGGATTGTAGCCAGCAAAGCGTAGCATTAAAACACATGCCCATGAATACTTTCCTGCAAGAATCGCTTCAACCACTTGGTCAAACTGTTCAGGATGCATTGAGTTTTTTAATTTGCTACTAATGCTAGGAATATCTTGGTTCATAGTGTTGTTTGTCTTTTGATGAAGTAAACCGATTTAGTTGCGGCGGTTTTTGAAATTTAAGTTGAAGTTAGCAAACTGCTCTAGCCTATTTGCATTTGCTGAATTAGCTGAAGGAAGATATCGGCAATGCAGTAGTAGCGAATGCTGTGGGAAAACACAACTCTATTAACAGGTCCAAACAGAAATATCAAAAGTTTTGCGCAAATTTTGCCATTTCTGACAAATCAAGTCGCTTGTTTGAGACCACTCGCTCTACTGGGGAGAAACCCCTAACCCTCTGCATCACCCCACTATTCGAGAACTACTACGCTGCGAGTTCTCTTTTGGAGTACGCTGAACAGGTTCTCAACCCTGGCGGTTGAGAACCCACCTGGGGATTTCTCTAGGTAGCGTTGTTTCACCCTGCCTCTGTCAGAACCTCTGCAACGCAGTGGCTCTCCTCCGCATCTTCTATGGTGATAGTTTGTAGCTGTTTCTGGTGCAGTTGCCGTTGTTATAGGCACAGCACTGCCATAAATTGATACTTTCTCAGGAGCAAGATGGTATTGAGGGTGCAAATCATAAAGCTTCATCTTAGAACTGCTCCCTTGACTTGAGGTTTCGACTGCATTTAGCTTGATTATTTTTTCCATGAGCTGACCTTTGTTCGGAAACTTGACTATTGTGAAGCAAGCCTGTTTACCGCTTTGCCTTAATTCTTCAGATACCTTCCCAAGTTTCACAGTCCTCACTAGGCGGTACTAAGCACTTATGGAAGAGGCTGCTTTTGCTTGGCAGTTAACGTCAGGTAAAAATTTACCCTTTGTTATTTCAGATGACTGGCAGAAAAAAGTCTCTGTATGGCTCTTGGTAGATGCAGTTTCGTCCTCTTGAAATTTTCCAACTCCTAATTCAATTACTTTCCCTGATAAGATAAACGTATTTTATAATACCAATAAATTAGAAGTTACTGAGGAAAACTACATAGATTTTAGGTTAGTAAAAAAAAGTTCTGTATCCTTGATGATCAAGAACAACATTTTTATTTATACTATTTTTTGCCGTTAATGTCATCCACCAAAATAGTAGCTTTATAAGTTAAATTTCCTGAGTTCATTGTGATATCTAGTTTTGTATTGTACAACTTTGGATTTTTTATCTATTCCATAAATCCCGAGGGGTAATACCCCTCATTTAAAATTCATTTGGAGCTTTCATATACCTAGGCTCACTAAGAAATCTTACCATTAAATCTGTTCTTTAAAAGCAAAAAAATTAGCAGTCTAGATATTTTTAAAAAAAAGTTAAATTTATTCTATTTATTGAAAATTATTTTTAGTAATTATGTATGATGCTAGTTCGCTTTTATTGTCGAGACTGCTTGCATAACATAGGTTATAGCCTTTATTGATTTGTTGAATCAGACTAGATTTCGTAGCAATGTAGCTTAAATTTTAGTAATGAGTTAAAGATATAAAATTGGAATTGTTACTGTTTTATGCTATGATAGATAAACCATAAAAATAAAGCTAAAATAGTCTACTAAACTAAGAAATAAAATAATATTTCACAAAAAAATTAGCAGTTCAATTTAGAAGATTAAGCTTTGAGTAAAACATTAAAGTCTTAATTTCTACAGTAGAAAGCGCTAAACTTAAGTAAAAAACATTGCCGCTATCTTCATGAATAACGAGTTTACTTAAGGGAGATTACATATTGAATTGTAGTTGATATAAGTGGTATTCAAAACTGTTCATTCCTAACAGTTTCTTATAAGTGCTTTTTCCTAAAATGATACATCGGTATAAAACAAGTATGAAAGTCGGGATAGCAGATACTAGAGTGTTGGAGATGATGAAGGTGGTAACCTCCTGACCAATGCAGGCTAAGTTTTGTTGAAACTGTTGTTTTGACTGCCCATATAGACCACTTGTTGCTTCATTTAAAATCAAAATTCTTGGATATCTAGGTCTTACCTGGCTGTTTTCACCCAAAACCAGCGTTGCGATCAAGTTGTGTGCTTCTGCTAGCTTGATATATGGGTTTGCTGAAAACGAAAAACACAGTTGCGATACCAAACCCAGCTGAGTTTGCAAATATTGGGAAACGAGATGAAAAATAAAATATGCTGTTAAGGCGATTCGGCAAGCATTCCAGATTAAGAAGCTAACAGTAAAGATATTGAGAGTAAACAAGCTTTTAAGGTGTATAAATCGGCTGAGAATAACCTGGATCAATAAGAGAGTCACTAAAGCGGAAGTTTGCAGCAAACATGTTGGGGATACTTGCAATTGATTCTCAAAATTTTTCTTAGAGATATTAATAGCCGCTTCCCCCTGTAACTTTTCTAATTGCTTACATCTAGGGGTAAATAACCGAGGCGCAAGATCCTTAAGTAATTCCCAGTGTTCTAGAGACAAGTGGTAAACTACTAAATCAGTTTGGGCGATCGCGTCTAGTGATGTGACATTAATATCCCCCCAACTTTCGCCTAGCCATAAATTCTGAATTTTGCCATCTTCAATTTCTCCATGTAAACCATAACTAGTCAGTTCCTCATCTAGTTGGGATTCCCGTAACACCAAGACTTGATTCAAGCTTGATACTGGGTTCGTATCCCTTGCAACTACCCTCAACTTGTTGAGGATAGCCACTTTTTGAGTGGGAGACTGCTGGCTATTTGTATATACCATATCTCCCTGAACTCTTGACGATGAAGAGGAGTTCATGGCTATATTTTGGGTTTTTGAGTAATTTAATTAACTTTAATGAGGTGAATACTTACAGTATAAAAAGCTATTAATTTCTTCACTGTTTGGATTTTCTCATTCCAACAGCCTCTGCAAAATGCAATTATTTGTGTTTTTAATTACCAATTGCTGAGTTCTCATTTTCCGGTAGCTTTTCGTAAGTGAAAGTTTAGAAAAAAAAATTACTAGCAACACCCATATATGTTTTCAGCAGAGTTCTCATTGACTGCTGATACCTGCCTATACAACTTGGACTAAAGTCATCAATAGGCACTTCATGCTTTATCAAATTTGACTGACTCTTTAATCAGTAGGTATTGATTTTACTGTCTTCTTCTTGTAATCACAGCCACATATAAACAAATTGTTAAAATTTTATCATACATGAAAAGTGAATATTTTTCATAGTAAAAAGTTGTATTTACTGTATTTATTTTTACAAAAGAATAGTAAAAATAATTTTTTGCTCAAGTAAAAATTGTTAATTGTGAACATAAAATTGGTGAGATTAGTAATCTGGATGGCTAGAGATAGTGATGCTGAATCTTGTTAAAACAGTAGTCTTGAAGTTTTAATATTTAGCATCTTTCTTGGTATTACTTATCTTTTCCATTTAATTTGGAAACACCCGGAAAATAAAAACACATATATTAATACTTACTGCTTCAGCTACAAGTAAATTAGGCTGGGAAACGCAAATAATAAAACGTATAAATTTATTTTTATGTATATTTGGTTGCAATTTTCAGATTAGTTAATCAAAAATTAATATACATAGAGGCTGGAAATTGGGATAAGCAGCAAGGAAGCAGGGTTAGGGGTTAGGGAGATCATACTTCCTCCTAACCCTTTACGTCTTTTCCAGTTCTCAATGCCCTACTGAGCAATGACTAAGTAAATTGCCCAAATAGCCATTGCCCTTAGATAAGTGCTGGCACGAAAAGTACCAGATGCTGTGATGGCTTCGGGTGTGCGGAATTGTAGCCCGTTTTCGTAAACTTGCTGCACTACAGCTTGTGTTAAGCGCAATGCTTCATCCTGCATTCCCATCTGTACGAGAAAAGCTGCTAGTCCAAAGTTGATACCTGTCCAGACTTCCAGAGGGTGAGTAGCTTTGGGGTTTTCTGGCGAACCGTCGGGAAGAACACCGTTCGCAGCACCGAACTGACCATTTTGAAACTTGAGGAAGCAAGCATCATATACAGTTTTCAAGGCAGAGAGGGCGCGATCGCTATCTACAATATCCGGTAATCCCAACAATCGCGCATAAAATTGTCCGCACAACTGATCTGCCATAACTACATCAGAACCGCTTTCACTATCTAGGCGGTAATATTGTCCATTCCAAAGTTTTTCTTCGTAGATCGGGCGAGATTGTTGCAACCAAGCTTCATAGATGGATTTTTGCACCGCCAAGTCGCCAAGTTCGCCAAGGTTTTTCTTGGCGTTCTCTGCGTCTTGGCGGTTCGTTAATAAAATATCACTAATAGCGATCGCAGCTTCCAAAGCCGCCAACCACAACCCACCACAATATGCGCTTACGCCTTGCAACCGCCAATCATCAAAAGTTTGATCCGGTGCACCAGAATTTTCAGGAATCCCATCCCCATCTAGGTCAAAAGTTTTTAGGTAGTCGAGAGTTTGGACAATAGCATCCCAGCAGTCTGCTAAGAACTGGACATCATCAGCGCCCGTAAGAAGAAAATCTCGGTATACTTGCAGTACAAAATCACTGCCTAAATCTTTCCATAAATTGCAGTCTTGATAGCAGGTGTAGTTGGTTTTCTCCCAGACGTGTTCATTGGGTGCGCCTAAATCGTGGGGTGTTGCGCCTGCGACTTTCCGAACAGCGGTTGTAGTGTCTGCACCAATTGTGTAGTAATAGCCAATAATCCTTTGGTGCTCGTCACTTTGGGGAATCGCCCTTGCAAAAGCCCGCATCACTGACTTTTCTAGTTCTGGAAACAACATCAGCAAGGCAAAAGAACCATACAAACGCACATCAAGACTTTCGTACCAGCGATAATCTAAGCATTCCACCACCGCAAATTGACCAATGGGATCGATTTCTGAGGCTGCACTCCAGAGAGTACCACCACTGGTGAGGTCATACAGCTCATTAAATAGAGCCATCTTAAACCAAGTCGGTAAATCTTCCCGGTCGAGAATGGGCTGTTGCCAACGTTGAATCTGCGATCGCCAATTTTGATATTCTGTTAACGCAGTAGATGCGATCGTCCAAGCATTTTGACCACTTCTATCAAAAAAGTCTGTATATCTGCGGTAATAGTTAATTCCGGCGGCAAATTCTGTTACCGGAAAATCCCAAGCTAATACGAAGGGAATTTCTAGAGATTCCCCTGGTTGTAGGGTGAAGCGGAGTGCGATCGCTGCTCCTATTTGTGTATTATCTGCTGCCGGAGTTGTATCAACATCATTGGACAGAGAACCATCTGCCGCAAAGCTTTGCCACAACTCCTCGCCAGTACCAACCGGATTCCAGCGCGTATGCTGAAATACTTCCACCTGGGGATGTTTTAGCGTGGCGATACACCAGCTACCATCCCCTTCTTGCACAGGTGCATCACTATTAACTCGCGATAAAAAACAACCAAAGTATTGGTCATTTTCCACTATTTGATTGTAATTACCTTGACTCTCGCCCCAGCGTGGCTGATACTCATACACCGGACTGCCATCATCCCGAATCTTCACTTCAGGCGCTTTTAAAGCATTCGTAAACCAGCCCACCATATTTTGCCAGGTGAGCATGATGCTAAGAGTAATAGGTGCATTCGTTGGGTTATGAGCATTCCAGAGAAATATAGCTACTGGGTAACTAGTTTCTTGATAGTTATTTGCCCAGATGGGGGAAAACTGCTCACAGGTTAACTGTGCTTGCAATACATTTTCGTAGACAAACCAACTGCGTGGATATAGCGCGTGATACTTACCTGTGTTAGAAACGCCAGAAATTTCTTCCTGTCCCCCTAAACCTCTACTTCCTGGATACCATTGCCAAGCTTTGAGACTGCCATCTTCAGGCGGTTGAGTAGACAAAGCGTAAGCTTGGGAAGTTGTGCCATCAGATTCAAATACACTGAATTGACAAGCGGGAATGTTTTTGAAAGTATGCTCTCCCCCGTCAATGTGCCAGAGATTAAAGTCTCCCCGCGAAGAACGGCCGATGCATCCTGCACCAAAGCCACCTAAAGGCATACCATGCCAAGGGCCGTCATCGATATTACTAGCGTAGCGAACAGTATAAGGTTTGTCCCAACCTAAACCAATGGGACGACTCCAAGTGCAAGCGGGGATTTGCAGGGGGTTTTGATTTGTCATTGCCAAATGTCACAGCGTGCAGTTTTGCTAATGAAGACTAGCGCGATGTACGATTTTTCTCAAGTTGTTTGTCCGAGTGTCAATTGGGTTCGAGGCAAAACAATATTTATTAGTGTCATTGTAATTTAAATTGTATATATGGGCACTCTAAATCTTAGAAACATACTGGAGATTAATATGTATGTCTAAAGCCCCAATTAGCGCAACACTAGCGCCATCTGAGAGAGATGAGGTGTTGCAAGCCATCGCCACCATTAAAGAAAAGCTACCATTTTTGATTGATTTAACTAACGAGGAGCGGAAAGCTTTACCCAAGATGGGAGATAAAAGCCGCGCTTTTGTTAGCAAAGCATTAGAGGTAGCGGCGCAGAACCCAGATTTCTTATCGCGATCGTTTGACCTCGAAGAAATGCGGAAAGATGTACAGTTGTTTGAGGCTTTGTATCCAGTATTGCTGTCTTTGACACAATTACAAGAATTGGTGGATGATACATTTCTGGCGGTGGGTAGTGAAGCCTATGCAGCCGCCTTGCAGGTGTATACTTATGCCAAAGCTAGTGGGCAAGGCGCTGGTTTAGAGACAGTAGTTGAGGAAATGGGGCAAAGGTTCGCCCGTAAATCTCGGAAGCCCAAGCCTGAAACAGCAGCGTTGTAGAAATTAACTCGGTAATTGCACTTCAAAGGTGCAACGTTGCAGATCGGAACTCGGATGTTGGAGTAAATTACTCGGCGTTCCGAGTTCAGAACTCGGAATTTCAAGATCAGAACACGAAACTTGAAGTTCTGAACAGCAACATTCGAGATCCAAAGGTAAATGATGGTGAAAAAAAGGCGATCGCTCGTGCTTTGAACTCGGAACTTCGTGCTTTGAGGTGCAACAGCCGATATCCAAGGGTGAATGATGGTGAAAAAAAGACAAATATAGCCCTTCCTATCCCATCTTTACCAACCTGCAACCTTACGCTACCACAAATATTTTCCGTAGGGGCATGGCATTGCCCATTGGTGTCAACTTAAGCAAAAAGTAAGCAAAAGATGTAATCTAAGAACA
>NZ_MTAV01000038.1 GCF_002154695.1 Nostoc sp. T09 | reverse complement strand
TTTTGCCCTGATATTTATCGCCATTCATATTGACAAAATACATACCATTACGAATGAAACGGCCCTGCAAACTCTGGGGGTTAAGCGCCCAAACATTAACCCGAACTGACGTTATTCTAAAGTATTTGCCCCAAAAACACGCTGCCCACGTTGGAAAGATTCGTTGGTAGAGTATTCTACAATCATGCGTGCAGGGCGATCGCTTCGACTCCAAATCAGGGCGCTATCATTGCTGATATCCCCGCAGGCTATGCCATAGGGTATGCCAGGACGCATTTTTTCCGATGTAATGATAGCAGGTAGCTTGGGCGAAAACTCTTGATTGTGATAACAGATTGCTAGCTATTATGCTGCCACCTGTGAGGGCGGAACTGAGCAAAAACTGGCGACGGTTGAACTTAACTGGAGGTTGGGATTGCATAAAGTTTATGAGTTTTATTGAAGCTAAAAAGAATTAGTGAATCGCTCTACAACGAACCACCAAAACAAAATAACAAGCAGAGTTTTTTGTGTATTTCTGCAACTTTGTGGCTATTGAATAATAAATAAGTTCTACTTTGATAGACCTTTTGTTCTATACACACAAAGATTTTTCTAACAAGTAGGTAATAGAAGAAAGTATTTATTACATAGCAGAACTTACCATAGTCTTAAAATATTAATAGTAAATATTTTGTTAGCAAAAAGTTAAGATAATATGATTAATTCAGTTAAACAAAGTTCGGGGATTCCCCAAGCTTAACAAATTCCCTTAACTATATGAGCCAGATTTTACAAGCGTTTTCGATGATTTACATATTATTGGCTCAGGGGAAATTTGTAAGAGTACTCTAAATTTATAGCCAGAGTTGATTCGGGCTATAACTCCAAAATTAATTAATCTAACTCAACAGAAACATGGACAGTGAACGAATTTATCCTTGTCTTTGTTGTGGCTACATGACTCTAACTGAAAAGCCACCAGGTACGTACCTCATCTGTCCAATTTGCTTTTGGGAAGATGATGATAATGAATCAGAGTATGGCTGGGGCGGATCTAATCATGTATCTTTACGCCAAGCTCAACTTAACTTTATTGCTTTTGGTGCTTGCGAGCAAGAATGGCTGGGCTATGTACGTCGTCCTAATACTGATGATGTACGAGTTCCTAATTGGCAAACTATCGAGACTTTAGGCAAACAAGCCAGTGTAACTCTTATTGAGAAGATTACTGCTGCTTTTGATGGTGTCAAGCGTGAAGATGGCATTTCGCTACACGCAGCCAGGGCGCTTGATGACTGGCATAGTATGGAAGAGGCGCAAAAGATTGGTCGTCAAATAGATTGCGATCGCAAATGGCAGGATGTCCCCGAACAGTGGATTGCAGAGTTTTGTGATGTTTTTCCGTTCTTCGATCCTAAAGGCTTTCGCTACTATATTCCCGCTTACATGGTTTGGGCGTTAAAACATTATCAGTCTCCAAATTTAGGCTGCACAACCTATACAGTCTTTGTTCTCACTGACTCTGATGGTTATTATCGTGAGCATTTGCGGTTAGTCAACGAAGCCCAATTGCAGGTAGTAAAAGAGTTTTTAGACTTTATGGCTACCTATAGCGATTATTAAATGCATCTATTCAGCTAAACAAAGTTCGGGGATTCCCCCAAGTTTCATAACTTCCCTTACTGTCTAAGCCAGATTTTACAAGCTTTTCCACTTTCTGACACTTTGTTGGCTTAGGGGAAATTCCCTGAAATATTCTCAACATATAGATGAAACAACTAAAAATTAAATATCGCTCAGCCAATATGTTAAAACTTACCTACACCGAAAATAGCTTTAGCTTAGAATATCTGGAAGAATCTTTGGTAGATTGGGTAAATCAAAGAGTTGTACTAGCTCTGCATTCTGCAACTAATATTTACATCGAATCTAGTAACGCTGCTTTTGTTTTACCTACTGAATTATCCCGTCTGGCAAATTTAGAAAAACTAAAGCAAGAAAATATTTTAGAAATCTACCCTTGTGATGCTTCTAATACGGAAGTTATTCTCAAAGGTACTTGGATAACTTCTCATCAAGACAGTGAAACAGGTATTTTCGTCACTTCACTGAGCAAATCTGCGGAGTTATTGCTTCAGCAACTCTCACAAACAGAACAATTATGTTACGTTTGATTATTCAGTAACTCAGTCTTGCTGTTCGCGGGACTCTGGTGTGACTTCCGAAACCGAATTGTAAACTCGTCCTAGCTAGTCGTGCCGCCTTTCCCCGAACAGCACCCCAAAAAATTTAAAATTCAAATAGCGATCGCTCTCTTCATTTGTGCTGGCGATCGCTTCATGAACACTAACATCCTGTCCCGATTGGAGAAGATAGACTTCTTATAGAAGGATTTTTGCAGGTTGCATAAAAAGTCTAATCCAGGTAGGTATGGGGTAATGGTGCGTTTAAAACTTTGGCAATGGGTTGTACTAGCAACACCGATCGCTTTTATCATCACTTTTTTACTGGTAGCCGCAGGTTCTCAGATCCATGCATGGAAGATTAATTGGATTTGGGCTGTGTTCACGCTGATATTTGTTGGCTGGCGTTGGTTGCTGGTTAAATGGACTCGACCAGAGGTAGAGCAACTAGAAGCAGCATTAGCACAAGTCAGCGAAGAATTGGCATCAGTTGGAGATAGTAACCAATTACCAACAGGAAATGACGCTACTACTCAAGCCCAAACAGTCTTAAATGAAGTTTTGCAAGCAGCACAAAACGATCGCCCGATTTGGGAAGATTGGGCAACTTTCTGGACGCGATGTCAAAATCTGGTTGTGGCGATCGCTCAAATCTACCATCCTGAGGTTAAATATCCTCTATTAAATATTTACGTTACCCAAGCCTACGGGTTAATCCGGGGAACAGTAGATGACTTGGATCAATGGATACAAAAGCTATCACCAGCCCTCAATCAGGTGACAGTTGGACAAGCTTACCAAGCATACAAAGTCTACCGGAAACTGGAACCATCCGCTCGGAAACTATTTAAAGCTTGGAACTGGGCACAATGGCTATTAAATCCGGCGGCGGCTGTGGCAAAAAAAGCTAGTCAACGCTACACCAGCCAAGCTAATCAGGAATTGCTGATAAATTTAAGCCAAATGCTGCGGGAAGCTGCTTTGCGGAATTTGTGCCGACAAGCGATCGCTCTTTATAGTGGTAGTACTTTACCAACTGCTGAATTTTCTTCCCCAACTCCGACGCTACCTAAAGTTAAAACCCAAACCCTACGAGACATCTTAGCCCAAGCAGAACCGGCGGCAGCAGTTGCTCAAAAACCGGTGAATATTCTGCTTGTAGGGCGCACAGGTTCGGGAAAAAGCAGTTTAATTAACACTTTATTTCAGTCAGAACTAGCAGCGGTTGATGTTTTGCCTAGTACCGATCAAATTCAAAGTTACCAATGGCAGGCTTCCAGTAAAGAAAGCCTGACACTTTGGGATACTCCAGGTTATGAGCAAGTCAACCGTGCTGATTTTCGAGAACTAGTTTTAGACTATGCCACAAAAACAGATTTACTATTGTTAGTCACACCTGCGCTCGATCCGGCGCTGCAAATGGATGTAGACTTTCTCAAAGATATGAAGGCGGAAGTTAAAGATCTGCCTGTAATTACTATAGTTACCCAAGTAGATCGTCTGCGTCCTATCCGCGAATGGCAACCTCCCTATAACTGGGAATGGGGCGATCGCCCGAAGGAAATCTCGATTCGGGAAGCGACACAGTATCGGGTGCAATTGTTAGGCGATTTTTCTAAGTTAGTTTTGCCTGTAGTAACAGCTGATAGCAAAACTCATCGATCTGCTTGGGGAATAGAAACTTTATCTTTAGGATTAGTAGATGCGATCGCGCCTGCTAAACAACTCCGCCTAGCTCGTTTTTTACGTAACCTGGAAGCCCGTACTGTTGCGGCTGCGAAAATTATCGACAACTACACCTTCCAAATGGCGACAACTCAAGGACTGACATCACTGCTCAAAAGTCCCGTCCTTCAGTTTATTTCCACCATATCAACCGGCTCTCCTACTCTGGCATATCTGCTAGCAGAAAAAATTCCCGTGGAACAGTTGCCGGTTGTGATTGGTAAGCTGCAAATGGCTTATGAGCTTTTTTCTTTATTAAATACAGGTGACTCTAGCAAACCCAACTTTGATTTGCTAGCCCTCTGGCCCTTGTTGTTGGAAAATACTACCCCAAGCGATCGCAACGCTTGGGCTTTTGGTCATGCTTTAGTTGAATACTGGACTCAAAACCTCACAATTGAACAACTCCAAGAGCGCTTTAATTACTATTTACAGCAGGCGTGATTCAGTGTTTAATCAGTCGTATTGAGATTCCTGCAACAACTTGTTGGATTGTAGAAACATTGCATAGAAAGTCTCTACAATCCAAAATCAAGGCAGCTAGTTAAATGCGCTGTACTCCCGGGCGGCCGTTTTCAACTATGAATGAAGCACGGTTGCTAATTGTACCAAATGGAGTTGTGACGTTTGATAGCACCAGGTAGTCCGACTTCCAGGTGGTGGGAGTTAGGGAACAGCGGACATAGCCGCGTTGATTATTGAAGAACTTAATATGGGGATTTTCTGGTAGGTAAGCTTCAACAGCAGGGCTTGAGTCTGAGCCATTACCACCAGAGCTAATTGAGGTACCAACGAATTCACTGCCAACTGTAGCGGAGTTTGGGTCATTAAAGTTAGCCTTTAAATCCATTGCCCAATTGTTATGGACATCACCTGTTAAAACTACTGGATTAGATGGTTTGCGCTGTTCTAAGAAACGCATCAGGCGATCGCGGGAAGCTACATACCCATCCCACTTATCCATACTGTAAGTGCTGCCTTCGCCTGCTGTTCTGTCGATTTGAGCAACTATCACCTGTTGAGCCAGAATATTCCATGTAGCGGCTGACTTATCTAAACCGTCGTATAACCAATCCTCTTGAGCTTTGCCGGTAATAGTAGCTTGTGGATCAAGATTTGCTGGACAACGTTCTTTAGTACCATCGTCACAGGGTTGATCGGTACGATATTGACGAGTATCTAAAACATGGAATGTTGCTAGATTACCAAAATTCAATCGCCGATAAAGTTGCATATCAGAGCCTACTGGGCGCGAGAAGGGACGCAGTGGCATATGTTCGTAGTAAACCTGATAAGCAATTGCTCGCCGTTGTAGAAAAATTGCTGGATCTCGATCTGGTTCGTTATCAACTTCTGAGATGAAGTTGGCGTAGTTATTTTCAACCTCGTGGTCATCCCAAGTCACAATCCAAGGAAAGGCTGCATGAGCAGCTTGGAGATTGGTGTCTAGTTTATAGAGGGCGTGACGGTTGCGGTAATCTTCCAAGGTCAGAATTTCTGAACTATTATGTTGTCTGGGAATGGTAGGACTGAGAGGGCTGATTCCTCCCTCATAGATGTAGTCACCAACATGGACTACCAAGTCAAGGTCATCCTGAGCCATGTATTTGTAGGCAGTATAGTATCCCTGTTGATAGTTTTGGCAGTTTGCTAGTGCGAACTTCAATCTATTTGAGTTGCTACCTAATTTTGGAGCAGTACGAGTTCGGCCAATTGGACTAGCTTCGTTGCCTACAATAAACCGATACCAGTACCAAGTATCAGGTGAGAGTCCTTCAACTACTACCCGAACTGAGTGAGCCAATTCTGGCGTTGCCAGTTCTGTACCTCTGGACAAAATCCGCTTCATGTTGGGGTCGGTTGCTACTTCCCAGCGAATTGGCACATTCACAGCTCGCATTCCACCTCCATTTAACGGTTCGGGCGCTAGACGAGTCCATAAAACTACGCTGGTGTCATCAGGATCGCCTGATGCCACACCCAATTTAAAAGGATAATCAGAAAATCTGCCTGTGGCGATCGCACGTTGATGAGAAAATTGGCTAGTGATCGCTAAACCAGTAAATGCTCCTGCCCCAATGATCAGGTTGCGTCGCTTGATGGGATTGTGTAGCAACCGCTCAAAGTTCTCGTACTTTACCATCTTCCTTTATCCCTGAATAAATAGGTCTAATGAAAGCAGAGAAACATATGACACCATAAAAACAGGGCAATGATAGGCAAATCCTATCAAAGAAACCCTTGCTAAATCAGGCTTTAACAACCTGATTTCCTGCTAATTTTAATGTGTCAGATATTACTTTGCTTGACCAAAATTACTGGGTAGACATTAATTCTGTACAAAGGAAGAGTTAATTTTAACTTAACTTTTCTATATTAGCAATTCATGCTAAATAACGGCTTTAATATGTTAGAGCTTTCCAAAAAATAAATTATTCAATTCTTGCATCTAATACACCTATCAGATTCTTCTTCCCTTGTTTCCAAGGCGATAGGGCATTTTTTTGGTTGGAAGTTCCTTACTATTCCCTATTAACTTTTAATCCAGATTTTTGATAATCAATTTTCTCTATCTGCTTATTTGCTATCTATTAAATTAGAAACTGCTCTTGCTGAATGTTGAGTCAAGAGCAGTTTTAAAGTTATTATGCTTGATGATTAGTGATACCCCGAGTAAAAATCTAGGCATCTTCAAGTTCAAATTGGGCCACGGTAATCGCATTAAAAGCAAAAGCTAATACTAATGGCATAGGGCACTTAAAGAAGACCGTAGATATTACAGCTATTATTGTGCCAATTATTGCTGACATAGACCAAAATCTTTCTTCAACAGTTAGCCCTTTTTCAGCTTTAATCAATCTGAGCACGTGCATTGGAATTGGTTCAGGCATTACACCGCCTGGAGGAAAAGCCCAGTAGTTATTGCGCCGCTCGACAAATAAATCTGTCCAGCCATTTTCTAGGCACCATGCCTCAATCCATTCGATAGCGTAATGATTCATCATCGGGTTGCTAGTGTAACTTGTTGAATTTGTGTAGTTCTGTGAATATAAATACCTAGAAGAATCAACAGCAGTTATCTAACTGCTATAAACTTAAGGCTGACTCTCCACATAAACAAAGCTTTATAAGCATTTACGACTTATATATAAATACACTCAAACAATGCTTAGCTTAATTACAAGACTAACAGCCGATTGAGGCTGGTTAAATCAAAATACAATAATCTTAACCAGGAGCTAAATAAGTAAACTATTGTAAATAGCTCTATAGGTGGTTGCTGAAAT
This sequence comes from Nostoc sp. T09, assembly GCF_002154695.1. GTDB lineage: Bacteria > Cyanobacteriota > Cyanobacteriia > Cyanobacteriales > Nostocaceae > Aulosira. Next base: position 45,490 of record NZ_MTAV01000038.1, on the reverse strand, counting down.
CTAAAATAGTTATAAAAAAAAATATATATTCTAAAAATCTATTTCTTAAGTCAAGAATTGTAAATAATAAATCGGTGATTGCTTGTAGGTGAGCGATTATCTCAACCCGATAATTTTAAAACGGTTACTAAAGCAATATTTTAATATTTTAGTTATCTGCTGAATGGTGTATTTTAGTGATGCCTAAAGATTGTAACGAAAGATTAAGCGAGCGCTAGTTAATCTCTCTCCATTCAATTTTGTAGTCAGATATTTTAGTCTCCTTGGCTATGCCTAGATGACTCTTGTCGAAATGCGATAAGCTAAAAGGCAGTAAGCATGAACTGCGTATACCACTGCGTATGAAACAGAGACTAGAGAGCAGGGACAAAAGGCTAATATTTTTTACTCAGCACTCAGCACTCTTTCAACTCAGTGACTAGACACCAAATGAGCTAGCGGATATGTTTTGGCGGCAAGGGTTGGCATTAATTTTGGGGATGATTGTATTTTTCATTGCTTCCCCTGCACTGGCAGATTGGACTCATCCGCTGTCATTTAGCAATGCAGAGTTAACAAGACGTGATTTTTCGGGACAAAGTTTACAAGCAGCAGAGTTTTCTAATGCCAATTTAGAACTGGTTAACTTTGCAGGTGCGGATTTGCGGGGAGCAGTTTTGAGTGCTTCGGTGATGACACAAGCAAATTTGCACGGAGCAGACTTAACCAATGCAATGGTAGATCAGGTAAATTTAACTGGATCTGATTTAAGCGATGCTGTTTTAAAAGAAACCCTTTTATTACGTGCAATTTTTACTAATGTGAACATCAGCAGTGCAGATTTCACTGATGCCGTTTTGGATAAGGCCCAAATCAAAGAACTGTGCGACAAAGCCAGCGGTGTCAATTCCAAGACTGGTGTGCAAACTCGTGATTCTTTAGGATGTCAATGAAGCGTGTTGGTATAATTGGTGGCGGGCAACTGGCCTGGATGATGGGGGATGGGGCAAAGAAGTTAGGCTTGGAATTAATAGTACAAACTCCCAGTAGCCAAGATCCAGCAGTAAGTATTGCTCAGGAAACAGTTTTTGCGCCCGTTGATGACGCTGCTGCTACAGAGGTTTTAGCCAAAAAATGTGATGTCATCACCTTTGAAAACGAGTTTGTCAACTTAGAAGCTTTATCTGTCTTAGAAAATCAAGGTGTTTGTTTTCGCCCCAGATTAGCTGCTTTGGCTCCCCTGTTAGATAAATATCACCAGCGTTGCTATTTACAAGAATTGGGATTACCAGTTCCTCATTTTTTTGCGCTAGATAATACTGTCCAACCGGAAGAACTGCAATCTAAAATCGAACATTTGGGTTTTCCTGTAGTCCTCAAAGCCCGACGCCACGGTTATGATGGCCAAGGTACTTTTATCGTTAAGGATTGGGCTAGTTTACAACAAAAGCTAGCTGGCTTTAGTACACAAAAAACTGTCAATCAACCACTATTTTTAATAGAGGAATTTGTACCATTTGAAAGAGAGTTGGCGGTAATTGCAGCTCGTTCTGTGGATGGAGAGGTAGTTACATACCCAGTTGTCGAAACTCAACAAGAACAACAGGTGTGCCGACGAGTGATTGCACCAGCAGAGATTACAGTCAATCACGCGGTAGAAATAGACGCGATCGCACACACTTTATTAAATAATCTAGACGTGGTGGGTGTTTTTGGCATTGAGCTATTTCTGACCACAGATGGTAGAGTCTTAGTCAATGAAATTGCCCCCCGTACCCACAATTCTGGACACTTTTCCCTAGACGCTTGCGAAACCTCCCAGTTTGAACAGCACCTAAGAGCAGTTTGTGGTTTACCTTTGGGTAATCTTGCTTTCAAGACTCCTAGTGCTGTGATGGTTAACCTTCTCGGTTACGAAAATTCTCAAAGCGACTATCAAAGCAAACGCCAACAAATAGCAGAAATTCCCCAATCATACATCCACTGGTACGGCAAGACAGAATCCCGCCCTGGGCGTAAGCTAGGACACGTCACCGTTTTACTCGATAGCCAAAATCGAGATGCGGCAATTGCGATCGCTCGTACCATAGAATCTATCTGGTATCCCGGTTGAATTTGCTAGAAAATTTTTATATTGAGCACACAACAAGTTTTGAAGGCTATAATGAGTTAGTTGCACTACGACGTTGGTGACTGCCATCAAGTTTTTTGATCTATGTCTTTAAAGAAAAGGGAATCAAGAGTTCTCGTGGCAGTAGACCGGGCAAGTACCCGGAAACTTTAAACGAGAGATTTAGATACCCACCTGGTTTAACCAGGTCATAAACTTAGGTAAAACGGCGTCGCGGTGAACTCAAAAATTTTTAGCTCCTAAAGTTAAGTTCAACTTTGGGAGCTTTAATTATTTAATATAGAAAGATAAATTTTTTAAATAACTTCACCGTCAAGATTTCATCATCCACACATCAAATCGCAAATTATATGAAGAATCAGCAATAGCCGTCCATCAAAACCAAATCTGTATAAATTGATTCTGAATTAGCTACTCTTCAGAGTTAATATTGCAAAATTACGTTAAATTGTGGTTAAAGCTACAAAAAATTGTCAAAACAACAACTTATTGATTCCGTGTTCCCAGCCTCGGTTTTCCATCTAGACAATGGTTTAACGTTCATTCATCAAGAGATTCCAACTACACCTGTAGTTGTGGCTGATGTTTGGGTGCGTGCTGGAGCGACCCTAGAGCCAGAACCTTGGTTTGGTATGGCTCACTTTTTAGAACACATGATCTTTAAAGGTACAGCGACATTAGCGCCTGGGGTCTTTGATTATAACATCGAAAATAAAGGTGGAGTGAGTAATGCAGCTACAAGCTATGATTATGCCCATTATTCCCTCACCACAGCTGCTCCTTACCTGCAAGAGACTTTACCGCATTTAGGGGATCTGTTGCTGAATGCAGCAATTCCAGAGGATGAATTTAGCCGCGAACGGGATGTGGTGCTAGAGGAAATTCGCTCTTATCATGACGACCCAGATTGGTTAGGATTTCAGTCTCTAATTCAGAGCGTTTATCAGGATCACCCTTACGGACGTTCAGTGCTGGGTACAGAGCAAGAACTCATGCAGCACTCCCCAGAGGCTATGCGCTGTTTTCACCGTGCCCATTACCAACCAGAAAATATGACGGTGGTAATTGTCGGGGGAATTAATCAACACTCAGCCTTCGATTTGGTAAATTGCTCATTTGGAAATTTTGCCGAACGCTTTGATTGTCCTCTGTCACAAAAAAGCCAAGAGCCAGTTATCCAAGGAATTCACCGTCAAGAACTGCATTTACCAAGATTAGAGCAAGGGCGGTTGCTGATGGCATGGCTAGCACCAGGAGTAGAACAACTCCGTACTGCCTATGGTTTAGATTTGCTCTCGGTGTTACTAGCGGAAGGAAGAACCTCACGCTTAGTGCGTGATTTGCGGGAAGAACGGCAATTAGTACAAGGTATTTGTAGCAATTTTGCCTTACAACGGGAATCGAGTTTATTTACGATTACGGCTTGGGTTGAACCAGAAAATCTAGAGAAAGTTGAGTTTTTGATTCGCGCTCACTTGGAAGATTTGCAGAATACACCAATCAGCCCGCAGGAACTTGCCCGCACGCGCAGGCTGCTATGTAATGAGTATGCTTTTTCCACAGAGACGCCAAATCAACTCACTGGGCTTTATGGCTACTACAATACGATCGCCCAAGCAGAATTAGCAGTTACATATCCTCAACAAGTTTTATCTTTTGATGCCCAAGAACTGCAACAATTAGCTAAACAGTATCTTTCACCCCAAAATTACGCTGTTACTATCCTTAAACCCTGTTAGTCATTGGTCATTAGCTAAGGACTGTTGATTATTGACTGCTTCATTTCTTGACTAATGACTCAAACCGTGAACCCATCTCTATCTCATTCTCCGATCCACCGTACTGTATTGAACAATGGCATTGTCGTATTGGTAGCAGAAAATCCTGCGGCAGATATCATTGCAGCCCGAATTTTTGTCCGTGCTGGAAGTTGTGCCGAAAACCGGGAACAGGCCGGACTGGCACATCTACTCTCAGCAGTCATGACAAAAGGATGCGATGGACTCTCCAGCTTAGAAATTGCTGAAAGAGTCGAATCAGTCGGGGCAAGTTTAAGTACTGATACCGCCAATGATTATTTTTTGCTGTCGCTGAAAACTGTCACCTCAGATTTTCAGGAAATATTAGCATTGGCAGGATTGATTTTGCGATCGCCTACATTTCCTGAAACCCAAGTCGAACTTGAACGGCGTTTAGCACTACAAGATATTCGCTCTCAAAAAGAGCAACCGTTTACCATTGCCTTCGACCAACTGCGCCAGGCAATGTACCAAAATCATCCCTACGCAATGTCGGTACTGGGTGATGAAACAACTATGAACCGCTTAACTGGTGCGGACTTAGTTAATTATCATCAGACTCATTTTCGTCCAGATAATGTAGTAATTAGTATTGCTGGACGAATTACATCAGTTGATGCTGTGAAACTGGTAGAAGAAGTGTTTGGTGATTGGCAATCTCCATCCGAAAAGTCACCAATATTGAATCTGCCTGAAATTCAAGTGCAACCCCAGCCCCAGCTTCAGCCTCTACAGACACAGCAATCCATCGTCATGCTCGGTTACTTGGGACCAGCAGTCAATTCTCCTGATTATGCCGCCTTGAAATTGCTGTCTACCTACTTGGGTAATGGGCTTTCTAGCCGCTTGTTCGTGGAATTGCGCGAAAAGCAAGGCTTAGCTTATGAAGTATCTGCATTCTATCCCACCAGGCTGTATCCGGCATCGTTTGTAGTTTACATGGGTACAGCGCCAGAAAATACCAGTATTGCGCTCCAAGGGCTATGGAAAGAAGTAGATTTACTATGTAGTACTGAGATATCCGCCGACGCACTCCAAGCTGCAAAGAACAAGATATTAGGACAATACGCCCTGGGTAAACAAACTAACGGGCAAATTGCTCAGATATATGGTTGGTATGAAACTTTGGGGTTGGGAATTGACTTTGACCGCAATTTTCAGGAGCTAATTGCCGCTGTGAATGTAGCCGATGCGATGGCAGCAGCTTGCCGATATTTACAGGAACCTTACTTGTCTTTAGTGGGTCCGGAAGAAGCAATTAATAGTGCAATTGCTTAGTTTGTTCGTAAGAAAAAGGCACCTGCTTTTTTCTATGCTCAAGCGGCTGTACTATTAGCATCAGAAGATTCCGGTGGCATGTACCATGAAAGGCAGCTTATCAGTAAGTATCTTGAGCTACTTAGATTTCCTAAAACCTTTTCTCTTCTTAAGTACCAACAAGTTTAATTGGTTAGTTTTGTTTGCTTCTGTGCCTGTGTTTATTGCTACCTCTGCCGTGGTAACAATTGCAGCGCCACAGATAATCTCCCAAGCAAGTCCGGCAGTGAACATTAACCGCCCTACCCTAAGTATTGGTAGTCAAGGAGAACGTGTGTCTGAACTTCAGGCAGCGCTGAAATTGTTGGGCTTTTACACAGGTGCAGTGGATGGGATTTATAACAACACTACCGCTAGTGCCGTTTCTCGGTTTAAGCAGGCAGCTGGTTTGAATCCAGACGGTATTGTTGATCAGATTACTTGGCAAAGATTATTCCCCAGCCAACCAATAGCGGCATCGACAGTTCCTGCACCTAAGCCAACCTCTAACTCAAAACCGACAGTAATTCTTCCTGCCCAACCGAACAACATTAGGAGAACTACGACTGCTTCTAGACCTGAGCCAAGACCTGCCCAGCCAAGACAGACTACAAATCCCAAGCCACAAAAGACTACAGTTCGGACTACAACAACTCGGACTACACCAACTAGTACTCCACAAATCCCTCGTTTTGAACGTACTCCTGGTATTCAATACACTACAGAAGGATTACCAATTTTGCGTTTAGGGAACCGTGGGTCTGAAGTAGGCAAATTGCAAGAAGTTTTGAAAAAACTGGGTTTCCTGGACAGTGATGTAGATGGAGACTTTGGTCCAACAACAGAAGCAGCAGTAAAAGCTGCACAAAGCCGCTATGGTCTGGAGGCTGATGGCGTAGCTGGTGGCGGTACATGGGAGGTACTTCTGGGGCGATTACAGCGTCAGCGTTAGATTAATATGCAGTCATAGCTGAGGGTAGGTGTGATACTTGTCATGCTTAGTTTCTTTTCTGCTTTCTAGCTTGAATAAGGGTGTAGGGAATATTCCTTTTTTATGCTTGGTTGTGGGATTTTCCTGTGATTGACAGGCTCGAAAAAGCTGGGGGGATGAAAATAATTTTTCATCGAGCCTGCCTTCTGACAAAGCTAGAAACAGAGCTACAACCGAGGGATAATTTAAACTTCCTGCAAATTTCTCTAAAATAGCTTGCTTATGAAACACTTTTTCTTAACTTGGCTCGGTACTGCCGTAGCTTTATTGATCACTTCTAAAATCGTTGATGGATTCGAGATTAAGAGTTTTGTGGCGGCGCTTGTCGCGGCTGTTGTTATCGGGCTAGTTAATGCCTTTATTCGACCAATTTTGCGTGTTCTAGCATTTCCAATTACCTTACTCACCTTTGGTTTATTTACATTTATTATCAATGCTGTAACTCTTTGGTTAGCTAGTGCGCTCACTCCTGGTTCTGGTTTTGAGATTAAAGGTTTCTTACCTGCTTTGTTGGGATCGATTGTGCTAGCGATTGTTTCTAGCGTAATTAACTATTTTCTGAGAGTGGTTGAATAACACTCGCCATTTTTTCAGAGCCTTGAGCAACGGCTATCGTAACTGCTCCTGGTTCCCCCTGTAACCGAAAAATTTGTTTAGGAACTAAGCACCTTACTTCTACAGATGTTAAAGACGGAGTGAGGTTAAATGAACTTGCGTTCAGTTTAAAAGACTGATGAGTTGAACTGATCTCATTTACGATGTTTGTTTGCCACTCGACATCAGAAGCGGCAAGAATCGCAGCGGCTTCCGCTACGCTAGAAGTTCCCATTACTTGCTCGATGATTTTGGATGGGTTAGGCACACAAACCAGACGAAGCATTTCCGCTGGGAAAGTTTTTAAAGAAAAATTGCGTAACCGACAAAGTTCTACTAAACCCACTTCTAAAGCTTTATAGTCGATGGTAGCAATACCTGCGATCGCACTTTGGTTGAGTTGATTTTCTTTGAACACCTGCTGAATTGCCTTTTCAATCAACTGTGTTGATGCACCTCGCTGACAACCAATTCCTACCCAAAAAACTTTTTCATTCACTATCAGCTTACTCTCCAATTAAATTTAAAATTTTTATTTTTTCTCTAAATTCCAGGAATAAGCGTGAATTAACCTTTTTGTATGAGTTGTATACTTTCAGGTTCAGTATTATACATAAAAACTGATCGTTAGAATACTTTTACTGAAAATGAAAAACTATATATTGTGTACATCTAGCACAGTAGGAAACGCCGAGGGAGAGACAAGGTAAAAGGTAAATGTCCTGATTAATCTTTAGTTCATTAGTATGCTTGAGGCGCAAGCATTTTACCTTCTCTATCTTGGTGTTTCAATTTCTTCCTTCTTCGTTGCAGCATATTTTTCAAAGTTGCGGCGGAGTTTTGCTCTCTTCATTATTGCTTAAAAGTTTTAATCGGAAATTGGCTATTTTAGCTTTCTTTTAAACAAGATTGAAAACTTCATATAATCTTTGATAAATCTAATTTTTGATAATTGAGAATTTCTTTTAAAAACATCCTTTATTTATCTAATCCTTATAACTTTAGTATTAATAAACACCAATATAAATACAGGAATTTGTTCCATCATTTAGATACGCAAAGAATAAAAATTCATTGAGCAGTAAATCTTAAGACTAGAAGTATGCTCTCCAAGGAAAGTTCAGTTTTTTAGCGCCAGTGTCAAACCATCCCCAATGGGTATCAGACTCAGAGTAATCCGCTGGTCTTGATGTAACTTTTGATTAAAGGTGCGAATTTTGCGGGTTCTGTTATCCTGCACTTGCGGATCGGCAACTCTTCCCGACCAGAAGACATTATCAATCGCAATTAGTCCACCCGCACGTACCAGTTGCAGTGATCGCTCATAATAAGCATCATAGTTGCTTTTGTCAGCGTCAATAAACGCAAAATCAAAGGTTTCGGCTTCACCTGCTGCTAGCAAACTATCCAAAGTCTCTAAAGCTGGGGCAATATGCAGGTCAATTTTATTTGCCACCCCTGCTTGCTGCCAATAACGCCGAGCGATCGCTGTAAACTCTTCGTTCACATCACAGGCTACCACCTTGCCATCATTGGGTAAAGCTAAAGCCACCACCAGCGTACTATATCCCGTAAATACTCCTAACTCTAAAGTTTTTTTAGCACCTAATAATTGCATCAACAATGCCATAAATTGTCCCTGTTCAGGAGCAATTTGCATCCTAGCCATCGGATGCTGGGCTGTTTCTTGGCGCAATTGAGCCAGGATTTCTGATTCTCGCAAAGAGACAGAAAGTAAATAATTATAAAGATGTGGTTCGAGTCCCAGAGTTTGATTTGTCATAAAAAGTGTAACTTTGGTTAAGCGATCGCTGCTCACTGACTATGCCAAACCTTAAAGATGATCACAATGCCTTGCGTGAAGTGTTAACCCATGCCAAAGCGATCGCTGTAGTTGGTCATTCGGATAAACGCGATCGCACCAGCTATCAGATCGCCCAATTTTTGAGGCGAGTAGGTTACATCGTCTATCCCGTTAACCCATTAGTTAAAGAAATTGATGGTCAGCCTTGCTATCCTTCCCTGAGGGAAATTCCAGATAGTGTAGATATTGTTAATATCTTTCGTCGTTCTGAGTATCTACCAGAAATTATAGAAACAGCAATTTCCATTAATGCTAAGACTGTGTGGGCACAATTAGGTATCTCAGATCAAGCATCAGCACAAAAAGCTTTAGATGCTGGGTTAAACGTCATCATGGATGCTTGTATCAAAGTTGAGTATCTGCGGCTGGATGTAGGCAATACTAGAGGTGAGTAATAGTATCTAAATATGCAAATTTGTATCAGTATAAATTTGAGTTATACATTGCGCTAACATCTTGTGAAATGTAAATATCTGCCTTCTGCGTTACCCCAACAGGAGCACCAAAAGTTGCCAATAACTATAATTTGGCACACTGAGAAACTATGGGTTGTGCTTCAGTATTTTTACTGCTACATTCTCTAATGAACTAGATTAAAAGCTAGCTCATTAGGGGCAGAGTTGTATAAGCAATCTCTGCAAGTTATCCACGAGACATTTGTCGGAAAAATTTAACGCCCGATCTGGAATAACACTCGACGGTTTTGTAAGAACTACATAACTGACCAAAAAAGGTGGAAGGATGAACATTTCGCCACTTCTAAGCTCATAGTTTACATTTCATCCTTTAGCTAACTTTTATCAATCAGAGGTTTCTGCAATGGTTATTGATTTATTGAGCCGCAAAAAGACTCACTTTGTCTTGTGGCGTCCCAATTATTTAGCGACAGCTCCCTCTCTTTACATTGGCAGCAGCAATCCCGAAGATTCCAGTCAAATAAATAAAATAGGAGAATTTCCGCTTCATCAATCTCCCGAATTCCCAGAACTGTGGGAAGTTTCACCGCAAGAGTGTGGACTCAAAGAAAGACAAGTTTACTTTTACTGGTTTAAAGTCCGCAACACAGAACCTTATGACCCCGCCAATGCTAGCCAAATTCTTTATTGCACCGATCCCACAGCTACAACTGTAGATCGGCGGAAATCTGCACCTACACCGTCAGAACCAGGGGGAGTTGCTAGCTTTGATCCCGCAAGCGTGGTGCTATATCAAAATGGAACGCTGATTCCTTGCGATCCCGAAGGACAAACTGTGAATTGGGAAGGCGATACCTCTTTAGATACGCTACCAACCAATAATCGTTTGGTGATCTATGAATTACCTACTCGTTGGACAAAAATTAGTTCCAATGGATCGATTGAAGAAGGAAATGGTACATTTCGCGACGTTTTAGCACTGTTGATCCCAGAAGCGATCGCTCCTACATTTCCGGCAATTCGGACTTTAAATAACCGTGCTCATCTTGTGGAACTAGGAGTCAATGCTTTGGAACTCCTACCGCCTGAAGATAGTGATGATAATTTGAATTGGGGTTACGGTACTGCAAATTATTTTGCAGCAGATTTCGACTTAGGACGCCCAGATAGTCAGTCAGCACCTACAGCTTCAACTGATTTAGCTAACCTGATTAAGGCTTGCCATCAACATGGTTTGCGGTTTTTTATCGACATTGTGATGGCATTCTCGCGAAATAATCCTTACCATAACGTTAATTTTTTGGATTTTTACCTCAAATGGGGTAGTGGCGATCCAGAGCAAGGTAATAGAGATGGCTTTGGTGGAGATTTATTTAAGTACAACTATTGGGTGGAGGGTTATCACCCAATTACCGGGCAAAAATCGTGGTTTGTGCCGGCTCGTGAATACTTGAAGGCCCATATAGCTCACTGGTTGGAATATTACCGGGTTGATGGTTTGCGGTTGGATAGTGTAAACAATGTTGCCAATTACGACTTTTTGCAAGAGTTTAAGGACTTTGCCCGCACCTTATGGGATAAAAGGGGAGGAACAGGCGATCGCTTCCTTGTAGTTGGAGAAGAGTTAAGTGTACCTTTATCTCTGGTGCATCAAAATCGATTAGATGGACTTTGGAACGAAAAATTCAAGCAAATTATCCGCCAGGTAATTTTAGGTAAAAATGCCTGGGATGAACCTAGCTTTGAATGGAGTGTCCGCAAACTCATTGATTGCCGGAACTTAGGCTTTACAGATGGTTCTCAAGCTGTGAATTACCTAACTTCCCATGATGTTGGTGGTTATGGTAACGAACGTTTCTTTAATTACTTGGCTAGTAATGGCATTAATAATACTGAACCACGCATTAAGCTAGCCTTTGTCTGCTTACTAACTGCTGTAGGCATTCCCATGATTCTCGCTGGAGACGAATTCGCCGATCAGCAGGATTTGGGACTCACTGACGAACATGGTAGCCATAAACAAATTGACCCAGTTAACTACAGCCGTGTGAAAGACGATTGGCGACAACGCATTTTCCAATATGTTGCTAGGTTGGTTCACTTGCGCAAATCTTCTGATGCTTTAGCTGTGAATGATACTCAGTTTATTCATAGCGACTTCAATGACGGCAAACGAGTTCTAGTTTGGCAGCGTGGCAATCAAGCCGATAATTTAGTAGTTGTGGTGGCAAATTTCTCTGACTACGGCACTCCTTGGGGTTATGAATACAAAGTTCCTAATTGGCCTGCAACCCCATCTGGTAAGCAGTGGAAAGAAATTACTCAAGAACGAATAGTGCCATCAGAATGGGTAGGTAGAGAAGGAATCTTCCCTTGGGAAGCTAAAGTTTACACACTTGTTTAATCTTCAACCAAGCTGGGACACATAAACATGGCTTTGCTGATTGTGAGGATCGGCAAAGCCATTCTTTTTAGTAGAAACAACTCAGAAAGCGATCGCCACTTTAAATTTGACTTTCCACCCCCCATCCTCAACGCGGTAAAATCGCAAGAGCGCAAATTTAAGCTATGCATCGAGTGTGAAAACTGACAGCATTTTTTATCGTCTTTTTCGAGAATTCCCAGAGATATTTTTTGAATTAATTGGCAACCCATCCCAAACTGCGGAGGCTTATCAATTCTCCTCGATCGAAATTAAGCAAACTGCATTTCGTATAGATGGTGTGTTTCTGCCTACACATGGAGAAAAAAACCCAATTTACTTTGTCGAAGTCCAATTTCAACCCGACACAGAAATCTACTCACGCTTATTTTCCGAAATTTTTTTATACCTGCGTCAAAATCAACCGAAGAATTCCTGGCAAGGAGTAGTGATTTTTCCCACGCGCAGTCTAGACATATCAGATATCAATAATTACAGCGAATTATTTACTAGTCAGCGTGTTACTCGTATTTATCTTGATGAATTAGGTGAAACAGCATCGCTACCAGTTGGTATTGCTACGATTAAATTAATAGTCGAAGATGAAGATACAGCAATTCTCACTGCCAGGGAGCTAATCGACAGAAGCCAACAAGAAATTAATACAGAATCAAAACAACGGCAGTTATTAGAATTGATAGAGACAATCTTGGTTTATAAGTTTCCGACTATGAGTCGAGAGGAAATAGAAGGTATGTTTGGTTTAAGTGAGTTGAAGCAGACAAGAGTCTATCAAGAAGCTAAACAAGAAGGCAAGCAAGAAGGCTTGAAAGAAGGCAAGCAAGAAGGACGCTTGGAAGCCAAATTAGAAGCTGTAAGTCGACTTTTAGCTTTGGGTTTGACAATAGAACAAATATCACAAGTTTTAGATTTGGAAATTGAGCAAGTTGAACAAGCTGCTCAATTGAGAGGAGATTGAGAATATTTTTGCTTTGAATTATTTGATGCTAGTCCGGGATGTCTATGTCAGCTCAACAAAATAAGTCGATTGTATTGCAAATGTACAACTCCTTCGATCAAGGCAATTTAGACAAAGTGCAGGAATTTCTTGCCCCAAATTTTGTTGCTCACATACCAGGTGCTAGCGAACTGCTGAATCGTGAAGCGTTCATGCAATCTGTACTGATGACTTTTCGTTCTGCCTTTCCTGATGGGATGCACCGATTTGAAGATGTAATTGCTGAGGATGATAAAGTCGTGACGCGCGGCACTTTTAGCGGTACTCATCGTGGAGAATTACAAGGTATTCCTCCCACAGGTAAGCAAATTACCATCCCATTTTTTCATATCGATCGCATCGTAGATAGTAAACTCGTGGAACACTGGGGTCAAAGTGACTTGCTAGGCTTGATGCAACAAGTGGGAATCATTCCAATACCAGGGCCAGGTTTGATTGTGCGAAAATTATATTTGGCGGTAAGCGAAGCTATGCCGTTCGCGCAGCGTCTCCGCTAGGAGAAGGCTTATCGCTTCAATTACAAGTAAATTCAATCAAGACGCATCTTGATTAAAGAAATATTATTAATTTTGCATTTTGAATTCTTTGTATGCTTACTCTATCTCCTAGTCTAAAAGCTAGACTCTCCCAACCCCTAAAAATTGGATCGTTTGAAGTCAACAGCCGGGTTTTGCAGTCGCCTTTATCTGGGGTGACGGATATGGTGTTTCGCCGTTTGGTACGTCGCTATGCACCAGAGTCGATGATGTACACAGAAATGGTGAATGCTACGGGGTTGCACTATGTTAAAGAGTTGCCGAAAATCATGGAGGTAGACCCCAATGAACGACCAATTAGCATCCAGTTATTTGATTGTCGTCCAGATTTTTTGGCAGAAGCAGCAGTGAAAGCGGTTGCGGAAGGTGCTGATACTGTTGATATCAATATGGGGTGTCCAGTAAATAAGATTACCAAAAATGGTGGTGGATCTTCGCTATTACGTCAACCAGAAGTTGCAGAAGCCATTGTTCGGGAAGTGGTGAAGGCTGTTGATGTACCAGTAACCGTAAAAACCCGTATTGGTTGGAACGACAAAGAAATTACTATCCTCGATTTTGCCAAGCGGATGGAAGATGCAGGGGCAAAAATGATCACTGTGCATGGGCGCACACGTGCTCAAGGGTACAATGGTAATGCTCGCTGGGAATGGATTGCTCGTGTAAAAGAAGTACTTTCTATCCCAGTGATTGGTAATGGGGATATTTTCTCAGTTGAGGCAGCGGTGAAATGTTTAGAGCAGACTGGCGCTGACGGGGTAATGTGTTCTCGAGGGACTTTGGGTTATCCGTTTTTGGTGGGAGAAGTTGATTACTTCTTAAAAACTGGGGAACTGTTACCGCCACCAACTCCCATTCAGCGGTTGGAATGCGCCAGAGAACATTTACAGGCTTTATGGGAATATAAAGGCGATCGCGGTGTACGTCAAGCCCGTAAGCATATGACTTGGTACGCTAAAGGGTTTGTAGGTGCTGCTGATTTGCGGGGACAGCTAAGTTTAGTAGAAACTGTCAATCAAGGTTTAGATTTGATTGATCGAGCAATTGAAAAATTAGCTAATGGTTATGAACTTGAAGTAGATACAGAATCGAACTTTGCTTTGATTTAATAGCCATCTAATTTTGGTAATTGGATTTTATTTATTCCACGTTTATAACTAACGGCAGTATACCCTTGCTTTTTGACTAGCTAGTTTCCAATAATGTAAAATCCCACCTATATAAGAGGTGGGATGAATTTAATTTATCTAAACTGTTGTTATTGACGACGAGGACTATATCCTTCCGCTTCTAATTTCTTAATAGCTCTTGCAGCAGCTTCTTTTCCGTACCTTATCCCAATTGCGGCTGATTCCCTCGAAAGTTGGGGGAGAACCGTAAGTGTTTTTTGACCTAATGGTGTTTGATAAAATGCAATAATTTGTTTTATCTCATCATTAGTAAAGTATTTATTATAAATAGGAATGAAATCATTGATCATTTCCTCGGGTTTTAGCTCTGCTAGGAAAGTATCCCAAAATTTTTGCGGTACTTGAGGATATTCCCCTTTTAAAGCAACAAACATTTGATTGATAACTTGTCGTGAAAGATTTCTTGCACCAGTTATTTCTAATAATTTCTTGATGTTATTGATTTTGTCTGGATCTTGAGCAGTTGTACTTGGTGTAGTTCTAGTATTAGGAGTTTGGGCAAAAGCAACTCCGTTAACAGTAGTTACTATTGAAATAGCAATTGCCGAGATCAAAAGTTTGATTTTCATATTATTTATTTGGGTAAAGTTATTAATAGAAAAATCTTGAATATTTTTGCAATAAAGAGATATTTATATGTTCTACTTAAAAAAGTTGTATGTCAATATAACTATAGCAGTTGTATATAATTTGTAAAATCTGCTGTGTCTACTCCAGTTTGGCTTACTTGGCTTTGCGGTTAGTTAAAAAATAAGATTTATAACTCAGCCATAGATATCCTTTAGTGAAAGACCAAAACATAAACAAGCATATATTGAATTAAAAAACAGAACCCAAGAAATACATTATTAATGTTGAGTTCGCTGTTTTGTATCCAACCTATACTGATGTGATTAAGCAAACACAAATCGAATATCTGTTGTCAGACTTGTTGAGTTTAAACCTTCTTTTTTGAGGACGGCAATCAATTCTGTTCCCAGGGCGAACGCATCTTATGTCTCCCTTGGCCTCCTCATTTCCCTTATCCCCCACCCTACGGTAAGCTGCCTTTGGTGCGTTTAAATCTCCCCAATCTCCTCTATGCTAAAGATTTGAGAACTTTGAGGCTTGTGAGACTCAAATCTTGACAACCAG
This sequence comes from Nostoc sp. T09, assembly GCF_002154695.1. Taxonomy (GTDB): domain Bacteria; phylum Cyanobacteriota; class Cyanobacteriia; order Cyanobacteriales; family Nostocaceae; genus Aulosira. The sequence continues at coordinate 30,120 of NZ_MTAV01000038.1, read as the reverse complement.
TAATCAAGCCACCTGTTGCTTGGATGTATCGCAAGTATTCAATAGCAGGTTTGGTAATTAATTCTCCAGGCATTAATACAGGTATTCCTGGGGGATAGGGACAGACAATTTCTGCACAGATGCGATCGCTCGTTTCTTCCAGAGGTAAAGTTTCTGTAGGGGTAAAAAAAGCCTCGCGGGGAGAAATTCGCACAGAATTAGCCAATTTAAAAATATTATCCCAGAAAATTAACTCCTTTTTTTCTGGTGGCAGTGGGTTTATCTGAGCCAAGGTAGTAATACCCTGAACCAACTGCTCAATATCCGCTTGGGTATTGCCGAGACTAATAATAAATGTGAGATGTTGCAGTGACGAGAATTCAGCCGTAACGCCGAGTTTTTCATCTAAGATTTCCTCGGCAGCAAATCCTGTTAAGCCTAAGCTAGAAACGGTGACAGTGAGGCGAGTTTGATCTAAAGCTGCAAAGCCAGGTGATTTCGTTTGGGAAATATCTAAAACTGATACTCCGGAAATTTGGCTAATTCTACTTCTGGCTGCATCTGCGAGTTGCAAACTACGAGAAATTAGCTGTTTACCATGCAATGCCATTTGCTGACGTGCCGCATCGAGGGAAGCTAAAAGTACATAACTGGGGCTGGTAGACTGGACTAATTGCAAAGCTTGAGTTACACGGTCAATGTCTATCCGGTTTCCTTGAACGTGTAGCATGGAAGCTTGCGTCATTGCGCTCAGAGTTTTGTGGATGGATTGTACAGTTAAATCTGCACCTGCGGCTAAGGCTGGGGTAGGTAATTCGGCATGAAAAGCAAAGTGTGCGCCGTGGGCTTCATCCACGAGTAAAGGGATATTGTATTGATGGGTAATTTGGGCGATCGCTTCCAATTCTCCACAAACGCCGTAATATGTTGGGTAAACTGCGAACACAGCTTTCGCATCAGGATGCTGTTGTAGTGCACATTGTACGGCAGTGGGTGTAATACTATGAGCAATATCTAAAACTGGGTCATATTCAGGATTGAGAAAAATTGGCATTGCACCAGAGAGAATTAAACCGGCGATCGCAGAGGAATGCACATTTCGCGGCAGAATAATTTTATCGCCTGTGCCACAAGTAGCGAGAATAGCTGCCTCAATTCCACAGGTAGAACCATTAACCAAAAACCATGTTTGTAATGCACCAAAAGCATCAGCTGCTAGTTGTTGCGCTTGGAGAATCACACCTTGGGGTGCAAACAGATTATCTAAATCTGCTAACTCTGTTAAATCAGCGCCAAATACAGCTTTACCCAGCAAATCAGCCAAAGGTTGAGCAATTCCCTTTCCCCGCTTATGTCCGGGAGTGTAAAAAGGAGCGTGGGGACGTGTTGCACAGGCTTTTAAAGCGTCTATTAATGGCGTTTGATTTTGATTGAGCATTTTGGAGAAAAAAACCGCAGAGAATATAGATGTTTGCCATTAACCTGTGAATCGTCTGTCTAGATTCGCCTGTGTTCCAGACCGTTCTCTACCTGGTCTTACCCAAGCAATGTCTTGATGAGAATCAAACGTCATTTGTGCATCTCGCTCTGCGTCACTTTGAAATCCACCGCGAGTTGAAAATCCAACGTTATTCCGAGGACTCGTAAACATATGGTAGACAATAACCGCCGCTGTTCTAGTCAAGAGATACTGCTGTGCAAGTAAGTCTGCACCTCGCGCATCTCCAACAATAAAGCTTTGATTTTGTTCTAGTGCACGATCAATCAAAAAGCGGTAGTGCAAATCAAATTCCGCCTGAGTTAAGTCAAGATGCCCACTGATAAAATTGACAATATACTCGTCTGCCATACGGATATTATACGAGCAATCATTTGATTACATACATGATGGCGATCGCTTCAGAAAAAAGTGAGTCAGTTAACAATTCAAGGTGCGTTGTGCTCTGCAACAACAGACGCTACTAATTGTTAGAGATTTCTATAGAATTACTATTGCTGTATACATGAGCATCGTTGGAAACGATCGCATCATAGAATTCCTGATTGTGTAAATCTTTGAAACCCTGAGTTTATCTCATAGCAGCAAGCTGTTCTGCGCTTTCCCAATGAGCGATCGCAGTGACTTTAATACCATCATCGCTCTTGAGTAATTTAGCACAAATGAATCCAGATTGATGTTTGACAATGATCTGGTTGGGGAATAAAAATAGTTTTAGAGATGCAGAATTCCCTATCTGTACAAATGAATTGTATTGAGTCAAGCATCCCCATTACTCTATTTGTAGAGCAACGCTCAATCAATCTCAATCACAATTTTGCCAAAGTGAGCACCACTTTTGAGGTAATGGTATGCTGCTTTGGCTTCCGAAAATGGAAAAACTCGATCAATAACTGGCTGCAATTTATACTCTTGGATTGCGTGATTCATCGCCTCAAACATTTTGCGACTGCCTACATAAATGCCTTGAAGTGTTACGCTCTTGAAGAGTATTGGCATGGGGTCAATCACATTTCCTCTACCTGATAGCACACCGATCAAACTCACACGTCCTCCAACCCGGACTGCTTGTAGCGATTGGGGTAGAGTACCTGTACCACCTACTTCCACCACATGATCTACACCTGTGCGATTAGTCAGTTCGTAGACTTTCTTTTCCCAATCTGGCGTTAATTTATAATTAATTGTCTCGTCTGCACCTAAATTTTTAGCTCGTGCCAATTTCTCATCACTGCTGGAAGTGAGTATCACTCTAGCACCGTATAACTTAGCAAACAAAAGCGCAAAAGTAGATACTCCTCCTGTACCGAGCAATAATACACTGTTACCCTCAGTAATATTGCCTTTACTCACCAGCGCGTGCCAAGCTGTAACTGCTGCACAAGGCAAAGTTGCACCTTGGACATAAGATAGATGGTCAGGTAATATTACTAACCCATCTTGGTGTAAAACAACATACTCAGCGAGCATCCCATCGATACCACCGCCTAAATCTGATTTCATGGACTCTCTAGTTAAAGAGCCAGCAATCCAGTCTTGAAAGAAAATACTAGCTACGCGATCGCCTACTTTCACTCGTGTGACACCTTCTCCCACAGCCACCACTTCCCCCGCACCGTCAGACAGAGGAATCAGGGGATATTTTACTCCCGAACCATAGGCTCCCTCAGCAACCAGCAAGTCACGGTAATTAAGGGATGTGGCTCTGACTCGAATTAAAACTTGTCCAGAATTAAGTTGAGGTTCAGGGCGATCGATTAACGATAATGCATCAATTCCGCCATTACTTTGAAGTTGGTAAGCCTTCATAAAATTTCTCCTGGGCGAAAATAACAAAAGTTTTTTGAAATATTTATAAGTAGGTGTCAAGGCAGAGGGCAGACGGCAGAAGCCAGAAGGTGAGTCACTGCGGTGGACGGGTTCCCCGACTTGAGGTGACTGGCGTCAAGTGACGTTAGCGCAGCGTAAAGCCTACGGCATAGCTTCGCTTAGAGCGAGGTACGAGCGTCACCCGAAGGGGAAGAGGGTTTTAGTTAACTTTACTTTTTGTTACATAGTTCTGTTTTTTGCCTTCCTACTTAGTATTTACCAAAATATTTTTCCCTGCTATTGAGTACGTTAATTTTTGCAGGTCGATGCAACTCAATTGCAGGTCGATGCAATTCAATTGCAGATCGATACAATTCAATTGCATGTCGATGCAATTCGATTGCAGGTCGATACAATTCGATTGCATGTCGATACAATTGAATTGCATGTCGATACAATTCAATTGCATGTCGATACAATTCAATTGCATGTCGATGCAATTCGATTGCATGTCGATACAATTCGATTGCAGTCCGATGCAATTCGATTGCAGGGGGAAACGCACCTCTTATAACTAGACTTCTTGCAGAAGTCGGTAAAAGGGAAAGGGGAAAAGGGGAAAGGAACTCAAAACCCTTTCCCTTTAACCTTTTCCCTTTCCCCCTCTTGCAAAAATATATTTTTGCAAGAGGTCTACTGTATTTGTTGCACTCTTGTTGAAAATTAATTTTGCCTATCGCCAATCATCAAGTGCAAAAACATCTGGGCGATTATATCCTGGTTCATTAGGTCTATGCATTGCCACGCCTATGCTTTGACTACGATAACCACGAGCGAGCATTCTGCGGTAAGCTTCGTCACGACTGGTATTGACTCCAGCAACTAACTTTGACATTCCTTCGGTTGCAGTCAAGTGTTCACATATATCTAATAACTGCTCAAAACGTTCCCCAGCATTAGTTCCCGATCGCACTACTCCAAACTTGACAAAGCAAGTGTTACTACCTGCTTCCGTACCTGCGCCGTAGTGACAAACTGCAAATCCTACCAAGCCGATATCATCCCAAAACAAAACTGTATCGCCCAGCGCTTGCTGTTGAACTGTCAGAATTTCCCTGGTTAAATCCAGTCCTTCATAAATGGCATCAGTGAGTTGGTAACTGGCTTTGAGAGATTCCGCACGTTCATCTTTATTTAATTGGGAATATCTCATTCCTTGCGATATTACCTGAGATGGCTGCACTGACTTTGCCATGATGGAAGTCAGAAAACGTAAATGGAAACCAAATTTTTGATAGAGTGCATGATGCTTGGGACTGGTAGCAAAGGTGTGTAGTCCAGCTAACCGAGTATGCCATTGTGTAAAACAAGCGATCGCAGGTTCTATGAGTTGTTGACCAACTTTTTGCTGCCAAAAATCAGGATGAACAGTTAACGGGCCAAAATACCCAAAACTTCCCCAATTTATCACCAAGTTAGAACCGATTAATTTTCCATCCGCCTCAGCCGCAAATGCTGCATTTGGATCGGTGTGCCAACGGTGATGGATATATGCAGCATCCCCAGCAAACTGAGTTGGTTCTGGTAGTCCCACAAAAGTACCAAATGCCAACCGAAAAATGTGGTCAGCTTCTGCTAATTCATTCGCTTGTAATAAACGGATAGAAATGTTCATTTCGATGCCAAAAGTTGTGCTGTTGCTTTTAATAATTCTTCCAGATCAACAGGTTTAGCTAAATGCATCTCAAACCCGGCTGCAAGCGCCTTTTTTTGGTTAAGTTCACCTGCATACGCAGTCAGAGCGATCGCAGGAATTTTCCCACCCTTTTCTGGTGGCATAGCACGAATTAAACGTATGAACATATAGCCATCTATTCCAGGCATTCCAATATCGCTTAATAGTAAATCTGGGGGAGATTTTGCTATGATCTCTAAGCCTTCGCCGACTGAAGTTACTGCCGTTACAGATGCTCCTAAATCTTCGAGCATCACAGTCAGCAATTCATCTGTATCGATATCATCATCTACAACTAAAATCCGTAGCCCTGCTAAGTTAAAAGAATTATGACAGTCCATACTATCTTGATTTATTTTTGCTAGTTCGGACATCAATGGTAATTTGACAGTAAATGTTGCTCCCATATCTTCTCCCTGGCTTTGGACTTGGACAGATCCACCATGCAGTTCTGTCAGATGACGCACAATAGCTAGTCCCAATCCCAAACCACCAAATTGTCGATTGCTTTTGCCATCAGCTTGGCGAAAATATTCAAATACGTGGGGCAGAAATTCTGAGCTAATTCCCTTGCCATTATCTTGAACATGAATTACTGCGTAACTGTCTACTTGTTCTAACCGCACTTTTATCTGTCCTCCTGATGGAGTAAATTTGACTGCGTTAGAAAGTAGATTCCAAACTATTTGTTGAAGACGCGCTACATCTCCGGAAACCAGCCCTATATTGTGAGCAAATGAGGTGTTAATTTGAATATTTTTTGCTTCCAATGCTAAATGCATAGTCTCCAACGCCGCTTCAATAGTGTTAACTAAATTGACAGGTTGGATATTTAAAACCATTTTTCCTTGCTGAATACGAGAGACATCTAACAAGTCTTCAATTAGTTGAATTTGTAACTTGGCATTGCGCTCGATAGTTTCTATTCCCCGCAGCAGTTTTTCTCCCTGAAATTTGGGGGACTTTAGTAACGTTGCCCAACCTAAAATCGGATTGAGTGGAGTACGCAATTCATGAGAAAGGACTGCGAGAAATTCATCCTTAAGTCGGTTTGCAGTTTCAGCTTCAGTGCGTGCAGCTTGCTCTCGTGCTAGTATTTGTTCTCGCTCTGCTTCTGCTTGTTTGCGCTCGGTGATGTTTCTAAAAAAGATGCCTAGTCCATCTACAGATGGGTAAGCGTGGATTTCAAACCACTTATTGTAAGGTTCGTAGAATGCTTCAAAGTGGACAGGTATCCCCTCAGTCGATGCTCGACGATATTCTTTCTCAAACTCTGTATCTTTAGTAGCTGGCCACTGTTCCCAAAAATTTTTACCAAGGAGCTTTTGTGCTTCAAAGTCTGTAATTTTTGCTGCTTGTTGATTTACGTAAGTAATTTGCCAATCTTGATTAACGGCGATAAAAGCATCACTCATGCTTTCTAGAATATTAGCCAGACTTTGACGCAAAGCTTGCTCGCGGTAGAGCAATTCATCTTTGTCACGATTGGATTCTTCAAGACGAGCATTGATTTCTACAAGTGAATTATTAAGTTGAATAAGTTTTTCTGATAGTTCGGCACGAGCTTGATATTCTCCAAGCCTGACTCTTTCCACAGCTAGCGCTACTTGAATCTTTGCTCTTTCTGTAATTGCAGTTCCCACTAGCAAGCCAACAGCACACTGCACTAGTAAACTCAGCTTGTGAACGTGTAAAACTTCTGGTGGTACAGGAAAGTGAGGCAATAAGATAGCATTAGGATAGGCAACTAGATAAAAGAATAAGGTTACTAGTACGCAGAAACTAGAGATCAGCATCCCACTAGTAACCCCAAAGCGACTTGCTGCCCACAAAACCGGAATAAAGCTCAAAAATGACAATTGTTGGAATCTAAAAGTTTTGGCGTCAGTTTCGGCAACTGTAAGCGCTGCGATCGCTACACAAAGTAGTAGTATGAAGCTAATTTCTACATAGAATCGACGACAATGCTTAAAAGTGGCAGGATGAAGCCGGAAATCTGATGTAGTTGAATTGGGTAACCAGCCCCAAGATTGTAGGAAGGGAGTTAGTACCAGCAGAGCAGTAGGCGTAATTGCCATGACTCCAATAGCATTGCCCAACCACCAATGAGGGATATTTTGAGTCAAGCTATCAGCTGACATTTTCTCTACAGCTACTAAGGCTAAATTACCAACTACAGCTAAGGTAGCCGAGGCTGCTAACGGTACGCTTAATGTAAAAATTGCAGCATCTCGGAGGCTATTAAATTTGAGTGAACCCTGCCAAAAACGACGATAGAGCAACCAAGCAACTAAAGGTTCTATGCCATCGAGTAAACTAATTAGCTGCTCCCAACCATCCAACCCCCAAAACTGCGACATCAGTAATGATGCGATCGCCGTTAGGACGATACCATAGGGACCCAACCAAAAAGTTAGAGCGATCGCCACACCTGATGGGGGAAACCATAAAGATACTCCTGGCTGAATTCGGTAGATCAGGGCCATTTTATGAGCCAAAATTAAGGCTAATAACCCTACTAACGAAACAACAAGCCATCGTCGCATGGGTGCAATAGTATGAGAGCCTGGCACGCGTTGCATAATTGCAGAGTAATTTTAAATTAATAGGGAAGTTTATGCTTCAATAAATGCAGTCGCAATGATTATAAATGGTTTTAACGCCTCCTCTGCTTTATGGCTATATAGAGTTTGATGTTGAAAATCTACCAGATTAAGATAATTTTTTATCAAATATTTTCTGTCTACAAACTTGCTCTGTAATTATTCAATAACTATGTGAGGATTTTGTGAGCAAAGTTGTTCATTTCAAAAGACTTGCTTGCAAATGAGAGATGAATCCCAAATTGCTAGCCACAGTACGTACTCTATTTGAATAATTTATAATTAATATTACTTAATAAATTTCAGGTGGGCATCAACAAAAATTGTTCAGTTCTGACTTTCACGGGTGCAGAACTCACTTAAGTTGCTGAAGAGCCTATAGTATTTGCCTGTGTTGTGTTGCCCTAGAACAAAAGCTGCGTTTAGTTGCAGCCTTGCAATCAAAATATGAAGTCATCGTTATGATAAGAGATTGTGCCAACGGTGCACCTACCATAAAACAAGCAGATAATGGGACAGCGATGGGTAGTACTGGTAATGGCTACCTTTTTTTACTAAACCACAAAAGCACAGAGGAGTTTTCCTAAAAGATTAAGACACTTATTATAGGGTACTTAAATTAGTTATTTTATATTTATTGAAAATCTACAACTATAACTATTTCAAATAGAGCGAAGTATCGATGGAAAAAAGAAGAATTTTGATTGCCACTAAAACATATCCTTCAATTAGTAGAAAGTATAAGGAAACAGTGTGTACAGCCGGAGTTTTACTAGATGAGTTGGAGCAACCACTACAGTGGATTCGTATTTATCCTATCCGCTTCCGTTATTTAGAGACTGAACAACGCTATCCTAGATGGTCTATTATTAGTGCAGAGATCGAGAGAAATCCAAAAGACTACAGAGAAGAAAGCTTTCGAGTTAATGATGAATCTCTAGAGATTGTTCGACAAATTGGTACTGATGATAATTGGGCAGAGAGAAAGTCATTAATTTTACCGCTAGAGTTTAGTTCTATTAGTGAACTTAAGAAACAAGGTAAATCTTTAGGTATTATTAAACCTCAAAAACTTAACAGATACTTTTATAAAACGACTGAGCGAGAATGGAGTCCTAGACAGCAAGCTATTCAGGATCAGCTTGATTTGTTTGAACCTTCGATAGCTCTAGAAAAAATACCTTACCAATTTTGTTATGATTTTATCGCTCAAGATGGAAAACGTCATCAATACTCTATAAATGATTGGGAAATAATGCAACTTTATAGAAATTGCCGAAATAATTCTAAAAAATCAACTCTGGAATTAAGAGAACAAGAAGCATTAGAGAAAGTTCGGCAAAAATTAGTAGATGATTTTTTGGTCAAAAAGGATTTATACTTTATAGTAGGCAATTTAAAAAATCATAAAAATACTTTCATGATTATTGGGTTATTTTACCCACCGAAAGTTAAGTTTGAGCAACTGAGTCTTTTCTAAAATAGTTATACAATTTTAAAATGGATAACTGGCAACAATGTACAAATCACTACATTCTTACATTCGGTTATGGCAATCGGAAGGACTATGAAGAATTCATAGAATACCTTAAAGAATTTAATGTTTCATCCGTTATAGATGTAAGATTTCATCCTCGTGCCTGGAGCCGGAAATGGTATGGAAACGAAATTGAAAAGCTTTGCATTGCTAAAGGTATCAATTACATTTCTCATGTATATTTAGGAAATACTTCTGGCAATGCAAATTGGGAGCCTCCTGATAAAGAGGAGGCGAAAAAATCATTACAAGCAGTTGCAGAAATTGCTCGTACTGGAACTGTTTTGTTGCTATGTGCTGAGAAAGACTGGCATCGGTGCCATCGAGCAGAGGTTGCTCACCAACTAGAAAAGTTAGTACAGCTTCCTATAAAGCATTTAATTTAATTAAATTTTTGAGTAAAGTTTTCTTTAGGGTGAGAGGTAGAGTAGTTACGTAAGTGCCTGCTTATATACAGGTACAAAAAGTTGCTTTGCTAACATGGCGCGATCGCTTAGATTTGATAAGATTGAGCATCGGTTAATACTCTCTCTTACTGATACTCATTTATGCGTCTGTCAGCATTAATCAATATGCCTCGATTTTTAAAGTTAATTGTAAATATAGTAATTTTGGGAGCGTTGTTATTTTGCACCCAGCGAGTTTGGGCGCAAGATTGGCGTCCAGTTCGAGGTGGTATCCCTTTTGGTATCAGTGGAATTGCTTTTATTGAGAAACAAAGCAATTCCCTAGATTTTCTTATTGTTCATGACAATAAAAAACCTAACCAAGGCCGTCTAGCAATTATTCGTATCAAAGCTAAGAATCAACCTGAATATTTTGCATTGAACTGGCCAAGTAAGACAGAACTACCAAATGATTTAGAGGCTTTAACATCTATTCCCGGAACTAAAAATACTTCTTATATAGCCTTAAGTAGTTTAGGAAAAGCTTATTATATTAAATTAGAGTCTGATAAAAAAACTATCTCAGTTATCAAAGAATTTAGTCTACCAGCATTTCCTCAAGGAAGTAATTTTGAGGCATTTTCCCTACAAGATATAGATGGTAAATTAGTTGCTGTCTGGGCGCATCGAGGTGAAGCAGAACAGCCTGCAACGATTTATTGGGGATTGCTGGATTTGACAAAATATCAAATCATTCTTACAAGTTCTGCAAATTTAAAAGTCCCATTTCCTTATGGTAATGTTCGCCATATTTCTGATATAAAAGTAGACCCGGCGGGAGTTGTATTTATTAGCGCAGCCAGTGACCCTGGAGATGATGGACCATTTCAATCAGCTGTATATATTGCTGGTTCTCTAGGATTTCGTAATAACAAAATACTATTCAAGCAAAATCTTCAACTTGTACCGCTTTACCGTTCTGAATACCATAAAATTGAAGGGATAGAACTTGTTCCTGGTGCAAAAGGCGGTTTAATTGTTGGTACTGATGATGAAAATTTTGGTTCTTCTGTGTACATTATGGGTGGAGAATGAAAAACCGCCGATGAATCCAGATAAACGCCGATAAATCATCTGCGTTTATCGGCGGTTAAATACTTACATTTCTACTACACATTAAATCGGAATAACATTACATCGCCTTCTTTGACAATATATTCTTTGCCTTCACTTCTCACTAAGCCTTTTTCTTTCGCAGCATTCATTGAACCAGTTGTTACTAAATCATTATAAGCAACAGTTTCAGCGCGAATAAATCCTCGTTCAAAGTCAGAGTGAATTACACCTGCTGCTTGGGGTGCAGACATTCCTGCGTGAATTGTCCAAGCGCGGGTTTCTTTGGGTCCACTGGTGAAATATGTCCGCAAGCCTAACAAGGTATATGTAGCACGAATCAAAGATTTTAAACCGCCTTCTTCCACACCCAATGATGCGAGAAAATCAGCTTTATCTTCTTCTGCTAATTCTACGAGTTCGGCTTCTACTTGAGCAGAAACTATAACAACTTGAGCATTTTCACCAGATGCAATTTGCCGCACTTTCTCTACAAAATCATTACCCGTTGCTAAGTCATCCTCAGAGACATTGGCGGCGTAAATAATTGGTTTATTTGTCAGCAGTCCTAGTCCTTTGATAATCTCTGCTTCTTCTTCAGTTAAACTCACCTGTCTCACAGATTTACCTTCATTTAAAGCCGCAGCTAATTTTTCTAGAACTGTGACTTCAAATTGTGCGTCTTTACTAGTACGCGCTTGTTTGCGGGTGCGGTCAATTCGGCGCTCAATTTGTGCTAAATCTGATAAACCAAGCTCCAAATTAATGATTTCAATATCTCGTGCTGGGTCAACAGAACCAGCGACGTGAATAATATCATCATTCTCAAAACAACGCACTACATGGACTATGGCATCAACTTCCCGGATGTGGGACAGAAATTGATTACCTAATCCCTCACCTTGGCTTGCACCTTTAACCAAACCGGCAATATCGACAAACTCAACACGCGCTGGGATAATTTGTGCTGAACCGGCAATGTTTGAGAGAACATTTAAGCGCTCATCCGGTACTGCGACAACGCCGACATTCGGTTCAATGGTGCAAAAAGGGAAGTTAGCAGCTTCGGCTTTGGCGTTAGCAACTACAGCATTAAATAAAGTAGATTTTCCGACGTTGGGAAGTCCGACAATTCCGGCTCGTAGCATTTTAGATTTTAGATTTTGGCTTACACTACCAAGATAATTTAAACAGGTTCAGGAATTGTTTGGGGTATTGTTCCTGGAACTGTTTGCGGAATCGGCCCTGGTACAGGCTGGGGAATAGGCGCAGGTACAGGTTCGGGTACAGGCCCCGGTACAGGCTGGGGAATGCTTGGACCTGGTGTAGGTTCAGGACTGGGTAGAGGATTTGGTACAGGATTAGGAATTCCAGGTTCGGGTATAGAAATAGCAGTGGGTTTCATCATGGAAAGTCTAAATTAATTTATCCGACTTTCCCAAGCTAGATGACAACTTAAGCTGCTGACATCTCCCTAATGGCTGTACCTAGACACACATTTCTTGAATAATTTACCGCTATTGCCATCAAAAGCTGTGTGTCTGAGATTTCTAGTCAATGGTGATTTCCGTAATCCCACCGTCACCAAACCTAATTCCGATAGTTTAAATCTTCTAGCCAATGCGTAGACGCAGAGCGGTGTTAGCGCTCGTGAGGGATAAACTGCAAAACTTAACACAATGCCTACTATCAGAAATTAAACAGAAATTTGCGCATTGCTATTGCACATTCAGCCAAAAATCAGCAGTGACAATTTTGCCATTACGATTAAACTGTCCCCAGAGTTTATAATCACCCGGTTTTGGGAAACTAGTTATAAAATGAACCTCTCCAACTGGGGTATCTTTCAACGCATGAGCATGAATATAGTCCGCTTGTGTCAATGGTGATGTCCGTTTAACGATCACTAAATGTCCTCTTTCACCTAAATAAGGTTGCAAATCACTAATCGGTTGCTTAGTAGCAGCATCTTGTAAGTTAAAAATGACATGGACTTCTTGCCCAGCTTTAAGCGTAGGTTGAGAAAGCTTGAGATTAGCCTGAGTATTACCAAAAGTGTTAGTGGTAGAAAAGCCAATTTTTGGTGTATTAGGGGCTTCACCAGGAACTTGTAATTTTAATAGAGAAACTTGTTCGGCTTTCCCTGCTGGTTTATAATCACTGAAAAATGTGTATTTGCCTGGATGGGGAAAATTAGCTTGGACTTCAAAGCGTCCATTTCCTTTGTAAGTAGGATGGATATGATTGAAAGTTTGGAGTCCATCACTAACAAGAATTAGATGCATTAATTGTTCTTGGAATTTATCAAAATTAGCGATCGCTTGACCATTTTTGTCTTGGACATCAATTACTAAAGGTACAGGAACGTTTGTAGCTATCTTTCCTTTAACTGTGAGCTTTGCAATAGCACTAGCAGGTTCGGAAGCTGATTGATATCCATGATGCTCGTGAGTCTGTGATGTGCTGGAATGATTATGATGACCAGCATGATGATTTTCCTGAGCAATAGCAGAATCAGAGGTTGACTTTTGAGTTGATTTAATTTGTGACGCGCAACCTTGAGTTAAGAAGATGGTTGAAGTAATAGCAAATGCAGTAAATAACAGCTTCATTTTTCCTAATTAGTGATTCAAATGTAACCCCAGTGTTACTTCAGAATAAATGCGAGCTTGACTTTTGCCTACTGTTTAGATAAGTGCATCCACTTTCGGCAAATAGCCCCTAATACTAGAAGGAATACGGTTGAAGATCAAGCCCCAAATAACATCAAATCTGCTGCCACCAAAATTATCAGGATTTGGAGCCTTGGTCTTGCCAGCTTTTTCCACAAGCATAGTGAATCTCTAAACTTGACTACTTCAGTTGCGATCGCACCTCAGCTATCGTCTCTAGTTCGTGAGGAAATCGTATCAGTTTCCCGATTGTTTGGGAGCCTCGTGGTAATTTATTTGTCCGGAACCACTAAGATTTGTAATATTGCTGCCTGATATATTGAAGGTGTTCAAGTATTGATTCGATGGAGAACTTACAACCTCAGTTTCTTGAGTTGATTGAGCATCTACTTGTTGCTCGTCAGCCAGAGGTGTGGCTAGTTTTTCTTGGGGGTTGATGCGTGCTTCAATTATTGGTGCTATGTCTTCGTCACCAAGACCCAAAATTTGCTGTAACCGTTTTAAATCGCTGCGAGTATCCTCACTCAAAATGCGCTCCTGTTGAATTACCTCAACTAATACCTGCTCATAATGCTGTAATTTTTTTTTGTACTCCCGATAAGGTTGTAAAACCTCCGTTTCAATGGCGCTGCTTTCTTCCTGATGCAATCCCAAACTTTCGCGGAATGCATCTAATGCTTTACGCCCTACAAAAGAAATCTCACCTCGGCTAGCATAAAGTTCAACTTCTTTGCGGTATCTCAACTTTGTATCACCTAAGGGTGCTTTAGCCAGTATAATTTTGTACCCTTCTTTAACAGCATAGATTTCCGGTTTCATGGCTGGTGCTGCTGCTTGAACTTTGCTTTTAGCATACTCATGCAACTCATCTACAGAAATTACACCATCACCATCTTTATCCGCCATTCCAGTTTCGATACCTTCAACTAGATAGCGAGTGTAAATTGAGAGGTCTGAGCCTTGCTGCTCGAATGAATACTGAGTTGAGGTAGAAGAGGTGAGAATAACTCGCCCTTCTCCGCCCAGTTGAGCTTTGACATCAATAGCACCGTCATCTTTAGCTAATAAACCCTCAGCAAAAGCCCCACTAAAGCAACAGTCAAGAATCACTACTTGGCGTTTTGAGCGGCTGTTGCTCATAATGTCATGGACAAAACTAGCCGCAACTGCTGTTGACTTGCGGAGTGCGCTGCGTTCGTCTTTGCGAGTCAAGCGTGTAGCAAAATAAAGCTTACCAGTATCATCCTTAATACCATGTCCAGAGAAAAAGAGTAATACTAGGTCATCTTTAGCACGGCCAGAGAACAAAGTCTCAATCGCATCTTGCATTTCCAGTGGGTCAGGATTATGCAGTATTTGGATGTCCGAAAAATTGCCTATTTGAGGGTGTTGTAAAATTCGCTGTATTTCCAGCACATCCTTTTCAGCAGCAGGTAGAGGATTTAAACCAGGCTGATATTGACTTACCTCGATTAGCAGTGCTAGCTTCGCCATTTAATTGATCACAAATTTATCAAAGAGACTTTTTAAGATTAGTGGCGATCGCATCGCCATTTTACTATTGCGCAGGAAGTCAAATCTGAGTTTTCTGCGGTTACTTCTGTTGCTTGGGGAGGGTAATAGATGGTGAGGGAAAGCAGGTTGCTTCTCCAATAATCTTACCAGGCTTGCCGTTGACAAGATTAAGTACATTCTTGTCATCATCCAGTCGCCAATAACCAGCCAAGTCTTCCTCTTTGCCTGCCAACCGTCGAGACATATTTGCTTTAATATCATCCTGATTACGGGCTACTTTCCAGAGCCGGACATCAGCGATCGCAACACTATAATAAATCTCTTTTCCTTCCTTACAACCAATCTTTAGAGATTCTGTAACTTGTGGCAAAGGCCCTGTAAACAAACCAATACTCTTGCCTTTCCCTGCAAAAAGAATAGTCTTGCATCGTCCTTCTACTACACAGTCCTGTATTCTGCCGTCGATATAAATCGAAATTTCATGGCATTTATTATCCCAACTAAAAGCGACATGATGCCACACCTCATCCTGTGGAGCATTCTCTTTTGTATAAACGACTGTTTTTTCAATAGAACCTCGATCCTGCTGCAACACTACACATATTTTTCCGTTGTACCAGGATAGAGAGTAACCATTCTTTTCACTATCAACTCGCTCAACAATCAAACAATTACCAAACTTGTGTTTAAACCATGCTTCAACAGTAATTGCATCAGTGACATTTAGACTTTCATTATTTCCACAATCTACATAGTTATTCTTATCATCAAATTTTAAAGCAGAGGGTAATAGTGGAGCAGGAAAGTTTGATTGGCGCAACCATTTTGGTTCACCATATATTTCTAAAATCTGATTGTGATTTTTTGTGGATATGAGATTATTTAATTTATTGCCTTTACCTTCTTCAAATTGCCAATGACTAATTACTACATTTTCCTGATTCTTCAGACAAACTTTAGCAATAGCTCCTCTAAAAAAACTCCACAAATTTCCTTTGTATGGAAAATCTGGGATAGCAAGATTTTTGTTAGAGTAAGCACCAATAATTACAGGACTACCTTGAGTGATATCAACATTTCTTTCAGCATTTCTAATCTTTTGTTGAAGTTCTTGCAAATTTTGATTGGTTGATTTTTGGCATAATTGTAAGTTGCTGGAATTTCCGTTAATCTGAATATCTATTTTTAATTCTTCATCCTCTTTCCTACAAGTTATAGTAATTTGATTAAATCCTCCAAAATTGATTATTTCTTCAGTTTCATATTCATAAGACTGGATTAGAGTTATCATTTTCTGAGTCAGTGGCCCACAAACACCATCTTGTTTGAGTCCAAAAGTTTTTTGAAACTTCTTTACAGCATTGCAGGTCTCTTTGTTATACACACCATTAGGTTGACAATTATAATAACCAAGATTATTTAACAATTTCTGAAG
Source organism: Nostoc sp. T09 (assembly GCF_002154695.1). Taxonomy (GTDB): domain Bacteria; phylum Cyanobacteriota; class Cyanobacteriia; order Cyanobacteriales; family Nostocaceae; genus Aulosira. Next base: position 13,838 of record NZ_MTAV01000038.1, on the reverse strand, counting down.
ACCTTTGACTATTTGTCCTTGGCTAGGATTTTCGGAAACAGGGATTTTTAGCTCCTTTTTTTCATAAGATAACTCCTCAAGAGCCTCATAATTAAGGTCATATAAACCTAAAAAAGTAATTTGTGAATTTAAATAATTTAATATTTGAGGATCTATCTCACTAATATCTTTTGTAGGATCAAATTCAATATTATCTTGGAGATTTTTTACAAATTCTTGTAATGCTCTTTTGGTTTCATCATCATATATACCATTAACAACAACACTGTATATCAAAATCTTCAGAATACTTTGTAGATTAAATATAAATTCTTTTTGCTTCGTCTCTTCTTGAGGTATTTCTAACGGGAGAGTTGGAAGCGTATACATTTTTCTGGAAAAGACTATTTTCCCTTCTTTGTTTATATATACTCGTAGAGCATCATAACCAAGAGTTGCTATACAATCATTAGAAAAATTCTGGTAAAATTTACTAAATATTGTACTTTCTATTTCATTAGAGTAAGCGCATATAAAAGCCTCAATACTAAATCCATTACTAACCTGAGGCTGAGTAATAAATTGACAATCAACAAAATTTTTTAAAAGTGCATAATCATTAAATCCATCCAATTCAATCGCAAATGCTAAAGGAGGATTATTTAACTGTTCCGAGGTAATAACAAAGTCCTCGATAAAATTTCTTAATTTTCTATAATGAAAACTCTTTTTCTTTAAATCTTCAACAATTTTGCAAATTCTGATACCTTGTTGGGCAACTATTTCAACTTTATGCTCTTGATTATCGTCACTATCATCTTTAGGCACAGCTGCATGATGTAATGCTACTGCCTCCCATTTACTGTTAACAACCAAACCTCCAGATGAACCATAATCAGAGTCTACTCTATATCTGAGAAAATTTTTGTATAAGCCATTTTCAATAACTTTGTTATTACTGATATCAATCTTTTTTTGTTTACCTTTTGGATGATGAACAATAAATATATTATCGCCAGTATTTATTTCTTTATTTAAATTAGACAAAAGCTTTTTATCTTCTTGTCCATTGAGATTATTTCTAATACTTTCTGTTAACCCAGGAAAAATATTTAGATCGTTTTCAATCAGCTGAATCCAATCAAAATAATACCCAGCTTGTCTTGTAAACATACTAGATTTTAGTTGTACAAGAGTGTAATCCAAACTTGGCTCATTCACGAATAAAATTTCTGGATCAAGCTCATAATCTATGGTCTGCTGTGTATAACCAAGAGTATCTTCAATATAGTTAAATTGTGCAACACACTGGCTAGCTATTTTCTTATTTCTAATTACATGATTATTAGTAATTAAATGAGCAACACCAACTAGAAAGCCAGTTCCTATGGGAATAGGATTTAGGACGGATAGTTGACTTTCAGAAATATTTTTTAGCTTTTCTAAATAATCCACTCCTTTTAAAGGTAAATTCTTTGGCACTTCATCAGTTAAAAAAATTGTATTAAATATATGGTCAGGAATTAAAAATATCTCTTTGATTTTCTCAGGCTGATTGAAATTATTATCATCATTTCGCTTTAAGATTTCCTTCTCAATATCTTCTATAAAATTTTGAAAATCTTTGAGAGGAAAAAATCTCGAAATGCGACATACGGCTAAACTTCTTTTCATCCCCACTTGTAAAGATGATGCTGGTAAAATATCTCGAGAATCTGCTCCTACGGAAACTGATGACTTTTGAGTAGTAAGGAATCGTAATCTTTCCTTAACAATTGTAATAATTTTCTTTTCATCCTCTAAATCAAGGTTGTTTAAAAAATCTTTTTCTTCAGGTATACCAGAAAGGAATTCCCAACCTCCTAGTCCACCTTGGTTAATCCAATTTGCTTTAAGAAGCGAGGTAGGTAGATCGGAATTAATTTGCATATATCCTCTCTTGATTAAAAATGTTTATATTTAATATTTATAGTATATATTAATACAAAATAATTGAATTAATGGCATTGGTATGCAAGGTATTAATAAACAGAGTTTTCAAATCAAAAAAATCCGAGGTCGATTGTATGTACAAGAAAATCTGGAAATCGATATGAGTGGTGCACTAGCAGGGCAAACCACGCATACCAAAATTCTCTTAATCTTTTTAGTAACTTTGATTTGCATTTTATTAAGTATTGTATCAGGCTATCTGGGCGGAATTACAAGTTTATATATCAGTGTAGATACTCAACTACGTTTAGGGTATTCACTGATGATTTTCGTTTTAGTTAGCTGGCTTTTAACTACAATTTATCAGGGTTGGAGTCGAGGTATACTATTAGCAATCTTAGCTGTATTCATATCTATAACAGGAACCAGTCTACTGGCAGAATTGGGTCTATTAGAACTACCTGAGCAGTTTTTTTTCGCAACTTCAGTATTGATGATTGTAGGGCTAGTGATATGTAACATCTGCTTCTACTTTCTACGTTTTACTGCTGCCTTGTTTGATATTTTATTACCTAAACATCGCTGGGTATGGATTACTTCTAGGCTTTCTAGCGCTTTAATTAACACCTTTGCAGCAAAGGTTGGCTCTGATGTCGCATTCTCTGCTGCTAAAAAAAATGCTATCTGGCTTAAGGATATTTTGCCGACGTTAACTGATATAGAACAATTAACTCTCACTAGAATTGCTATTTTTGGTGGAATTTTATTAACGTTAATATTAACACTCAGTAGCTGGTGGGTTAATTATTACCAAGATGTACCTTGGCGGTATCCTGATCTACTACGTTCCTGGACACTAGCTATTGGTTCTTGGCGTGCTACTTCTTTCCAGAACTTAGACCTGAGTGGAGTTAATTTTAGAGGAGCTAAGTTAGCTAACACTGACTTGCGAGCCAGAAAACTCTACCGCACTTGTTTCCAAGGTGTTACCGGACTTGAAAGAGCCAGAGTTGATAGTCGCTACTTGGATTTAGAAAATCCCAGAGTACAAAAACTTTTAACTCATGGGTATTCGGAAGCCAAGGACTTGAGCCAACTAAATTTGCGAGGGGCCTATCTCCAAAATGCAGATTTGCGCCAACTTGATTTCACTGATACTGATTTAACAGGTGCAGATTTGCAAAACGCTGATCTACGAGGAAGTATTTTAGTTCGTACTCAAGTCATAGGGGTGGATTTTACTGGCGCAAATTTAACGGGGATTTGTATTCAAGATTGGAGTGTGAATAGCCAGACTAACTTTACTAATGTTGAATGTGAATATATATATCGTAAATTGGATGACAAAGGAGAGCCTAGCGATCGCTATCCCCTAGCAGGCCAGAATTTTGAACCTAGAGAATTTGAATCACTATATCAAGAAGTTGGTAATGTTGTTGAACTAGTTTTTAAAGAGGGAGTCAACTGGCGGGCTTTTGCCTTTACTTTACAAAAGCTACAGATAGAAGATGATGGACTAGGATTAGAACTCAAGGGTATTGAAAAACGTGGGGATTTGTGGGTTGTTAAGGTGACTCATAATGAGAACGCACCCAAAGAAATTGTTGAACAGCGCCTCAATGGTGTTTACCCCGAAATGCTGAATCTGCTTGCCAGCAAAGAACAACAAATTAATAAGCTATTAGGTATTGCCGCAGATCAGGCAGAAGCCTTGAAAGGTTATAGTAAGCAACCTTTTGGTAATAGTTTTTTCATTAGTGGTAGTACCATTACCAACCTTGCTGGTTCTGGGCAAATTGATTACGATGAAGCAGCTGGTCAAGTTCGCAGCATTGTTGCTAATGGTGGTAATTTAGATGCAGTCAATACAAAAGCTCAAAATCTCTTAAATCAACTCCAAGGACAGAGTGTTGCTACTACATCGAATCAGCAAGTAGAACTAATTCAACAAGTGATTCTCGCTGAAGCCAATAAAGATCCTTTTTTCAAGCAGTTTTTGCTGCAACAAGGTCAGCAAGTTACTAGTGCCATGCCAGAAAGTGTGATGACTACAGCTATGCAAGCAGCAATCTCTCAACTCAGCTAATTCACAAAGTGCGATCGCCTATTATACTTTGTTATTTTACACATCAACTTTTTTTGAAATATTAGTCGCTAATGTGCCTCAAAGGCTTTCAAAAGCTGTGTTGCTGTGTCTCATTATCAGCTGCGTAACCAGTATATTGAACCCAACAGGGAGGGCACAATTAAGCATTGCTTGCGGATAGTTTTAGCCATTGTCCAGCCAATTAGCGATCGCCTTTGGGAAAAAACTTTTACGCAGTTTGATTTTAGCTTGCTCTAAAACTCGACCTTAAACTACTCTTATTAGATTATGAAGAATGGTTACAAAAAACGAGTACAGCAAAATCACGATGAATATATTAGCTCTTGGCTTGCCTGAGATTGAGGGCCAACTACAAATTAATTGGGATTTAGTAAATACCTGCTTACAGTTTGCTATTTGGGGATTATTCTCGCTGTTATTGGCTGAGGTATTGAGAGATGTATATCATGCCTTGTGTCACCAAGTGAGTTGGCTGAGTAAATTGCACAACAAGCACCACATGGCATATCGCCGAGATTTATCGATAGTTTCTCTAAAAACTTACCAAGAGTCTCAGCTATATCATGACATTTTAGAGTCAAGTCTACTGGTAGTGATATTGACGGTAATTGCTTTATTTCTCCAGCAAATGGGTTTTTGGCTGGGAGTAACCTATGCTTTTACCTTCTTGTATGGTGCGTCCCTGCGGTATTTCCAAGGGAAAATTGACACAGACTTCAACCACCTTCCCGGGCCATTAGAAACCATTCCATCGGTGTGGTGGGTGAATCGGTCTTATCACTGGCGACATCATTTTGATGATGTCAACGCCTACTACAGCGGTGTATTTCCCTTAGTAGATACCATATTAGGCACAGGACTTTCCCTTAAGGGTAAGACCGTAGCTTTAACTGGCGCGTCAGGTGCTTTAGGGCAAGCATTGGCGGCTGAACTGATCAAGCATAATGCTAAGGTAGTAGCATTAACTACTCACCCAGAAAAATTACAGGGGCAAGATAAGCTAGCAATAATTTCTTGGGAATTGGGTAAGGAAGCAGATTTGAGAGATAGTTTAGAGAAAGTTGATATTTTGATTCTCAATCACGGAGTCAATGTCTATACTAGTCGCACACCAGAGGCAATTAATTCCTCCTATGAAGTAAATACTTTTTCGGCGTTGCGGTTGATGGATATATTTTTGACAACTGTGACAGGGCCACAATCAAAAGCAACTAAAGAAATCTGGGTTAATACATCTGAGGCGGAAGTGTCTCCAGCATTAAGCCCCCTTTATGAACTTAGCAAACGCGCCCTAGGCGATATTGTGACGCTGAAGCGTTTAGATGGGGATTGTATAATTCGCAAGTTAATTCTTGGACCGTTTAAAAGTCCACTCAATCCTTACGGAGTCATGTCAGCACAGCAAGTAGCTCGTGCCATTCTGTTTTTAGCACAGCGAGACTTTCGCAATATTATTGTGACAATAAATCCTTTAACATACCTGCTTTTTCCTGTGAAAGAAACTAGCACGTGGCTTTACTATCGAATTTTTAGTAATAAAGCTAAAAGTGAGTGAATTTGGCATAGGGGAGCCAGCGCCGTAAGCGGGTTACCCGACTTGAGGAGCCAGTGCGTTGCGCGGGTTCCCAAGGCACTCCGTTGGGCGGCTTTGCCGACTTGTAGGAAGTCCCGTCGCGTTGAAGCAACTGGCGTGCAACTGGCCTTATTGGGCATTTATGGGCTTGAGACCCTTTTGGCAGAGGGAAAATAAATTCTTCCCTTCTGCCTTCTGCCTTCTGCCTTCTGCCCTCTGCCTTTCTTAGGTGATGAAGAGAGTAAGTCAGTTACACACAAAGTATCAAAGGATTTCAGTGCCTGGAGAGGTTGAAATACTTACTGTGAGTTATTGTCAGGTTTGAGCAAATGAAGAGCTTAACTACAAGCAGTATTTGCTAATTTGACACCAATTTAAGACACAACATCCTGATTGGCACTCGCTAAGTTTTACAGAACAGAGTGCCAATTTATGGCTGAGGTAAAGAAATTTACCCTGATTTCACTCAACAACTGATGTTGAGGCTCCTTCAGCGGATGGAGGTAAGCTGGGTAACTCAAGACAATATCCAGCACCGTACACTGTTTTGATGTAACGGGGATGACGGGGGTCTGGTTCGAGTTTGGTTCTCAGGTGGCGAATATGTACTCGAATCGTTTCAATGTCATCATCTGGATCGTAGCCCCAAACTTCCCGCAGGATTTCGCTAGGAGAAACTGTCTGTCCGTGGCGTTGGAGCAAGCAATGAAGTAACTCAAATTCCAAGTGAGTCAGTTTGACTGTCTCATGGAACCATATTGCCTCAAATCTTTCGGGAACGAGGGTCAATGGTCCATAATTAAGAATCTCACTATGCTTTGCCGCTTGAGGAATACGGTCAGTGCGCCGCAATAGTGCCCGCACTCGTGCCAGCATTTCTTCTACTTCAAAGGGTTTGGTCAGATAGTCGTCTGCTCCGGCATTGAAGCCTTCCACTTTATTTTGTGTTTGGCTTAAAGCAGTCAACATTAACACCGGAATCTCGGCTGTGCGGTCATCCCGACGCAAGCGTTGGCACACGGTAAATCCATCTACCCTCGGCAACATCAAATCGAGCATGATCAAGTCCGGTTGTAGCTGGAGAGCTAGCGCCTGACCTTTAATCCCGTCTTCCGCTTGACTAACATCGTAGCCAGCCATTTCCAAGTTGACGGCAACGAGTTCTGAAATTGCTGGGTCATCGTCTATGACAAGAATCCTCGGCATTCTTAAAAAATTATTACTACTTATTAAGGATAAATAAGAACCTTTGGTAGATACAAAGATTGCTGTATTGATTATAAAAAAGATTTTAAATCTAACATAAACCTTAAGATAACAGGATTTGGAAATCTATCCTAAAGTACACGAAATTTCTTATATGATGTGTCACGCTCCCTACAATCCGGCTCGTTTACTGCAAAATGGTGTGGCAATGACTGTATACACCGCTTTGTGGGGAAGTCGTTATTGGGAAAGTACAATTCAACATCCAGAACCGCCATACCATAAAACAGTATTGACTGGTGGACAAGGTGTACCAATTTTTTGTTGGGTAGCAATCCCAGAAAAAGCTCACGGTACGATTATTGGCACCTATGGTATTACAGGAGAGTTGGGTCAGGAATGGAATTTGAGACTCTTCGGACGTAAGGCCTATGCTCAAGGGTATGCTGTGGTGTTATTTGATTGGCGTGCCCACGGTAAGACAGCGGAGTTGTCACCGACTTTAACATCCGATGGCTTGTACGAAGGAGAAGATTTTGTCCGCCTTGCCGCAGCAGCAGCATCAATGGGGTGTCCGAAGCAATTTTGGTTTGTGGGGTTTTCTTTAGGAGGACAGTTGGCGCTGTGGGGGCTAAAAGCTGCTGTAGAGCTAACTGGGGGTGATGAGGATTTAGGCATCCAATTTAGCGACATTGGCGGTGGTGCAGTGATTTGTCCGAACTTGGATTCTGTGCGATCGCTATCTTATTTAGTTAAAGACCCCTTTGGCAAATATTTCGAGGCAGGAATAACGCGGAATTTGAAAGAACTAGCGTGGCGGATACATGATGCTCATCCCGGTAGCATTGATCCAGAAGCAATTAAACGGGCAAACAGTATTTGGAATTTCGACAAGGAACTGGTAATTGAGAGGCTGGGTTTTCCCACTGTAGAAGCCTATTACCAAGCTAGCAGTGCTTTACCATTACTGCCCCATCTGTCAAAGCCCACGTTGATCATATATGCCGCTGATGACCCATTTTTTCACCCAGCCCTCATTCCGGAATTAAAAGCTGCCAGTAATGGCAATCCTATGATAGATTTGCTACTCACCCGTTACGGTGGACATATTGGCTATTTAAATAGTAAAGCGGGTCAGCGCCAAGCACAAGATCCAGACCCTTGGTGGGCATGGAATCGGGTTTTGCAGTGGCTTGAGCAAAAGCGAACAGGGCAATAGAGAGTAAAATGGCTTCGTTTACCACACCCTTAATGTTCTAACTTGATGACTGCTCCTAAGTATTTATGGCTCCCTGCGCCGACAAATGTAACTTTGTTGCCGAATGATGTCCATATCTGGCGAATACACCTCGACCTACCAGAACCAACGCTGGAAAACTTGGCAGCAACTCTCTCTGACGATGAATCTGCTCGTGCTCAAAGATTTTATTTTCAAGAGCATCGCCAACGTTTCATTGCTGGACGTGGTAGCCTAAGGGCTATATTGGGTCGTTATTTAGCTATTGCTCCGCAAGAGGTGCAGTTTGATTATGAAGCCCGTGGCAAACCATTCTTAGCGCATGAATTTGCCGACAGTGGGTTAGCGTTTAATTTATCTCACTCCCAGGATTTAGCTTTGTGCGCAGTCAGTAAAAATCGCCAAATTGGGATAGACCTAGAATACATCCGCCCGATGTCCGATTTAGAATCCTTGGCTCAAAGGTTCTTTTTACCGAGAGAATATGATCTAGTGCGATCGCTACCTCCTGAGCAAAGACCAGGAGTATTTTTCCGCTTTTGGACTTGCAAGGAAGCCTATTTAAAAGCCACAGGTGAGGGAATAGCGCAGTTAGAGAAAATAGAAGTCTCCCTAACTCCTTCAGAACCAGCTAAATTGCAGACATTTAAAGACTGGAGTCTACTAGAACTAGAACCTGCCGACAATTATGCTGCTGCTGTCGCTGTAGGCGGTTTTGGCTGGGATTTGAAGTGCTGGCAATATTAAATGTGTTCTTGTTGAGTACGTGAATTTTTAATGATGGCGATTAAGACAAGGACAATTACCAAAGCTAACGCTGTATTTCTCAGTATAGGGTTGTTCCAGTGCTTGATTGCGATCGCCAAGATTGCCCACACTGTTACTCCCGCATAAGCAATATCTCGGCGCTGGATGACAATGGCTACAGCAATTGCAGTTGCTACCAACAATAGAATCACAGTCCACACTTCAGCAGAAATACCCCAACCATTCCAACCCTGGGAATATAAGGCAGAGGCTACATTTACAATAGTTGCTACACTAATCCAACTCAGATAAATACTGATAGGCCTGTAGATACACCACTTTTTCTGCCGAGTTACAGGCTTGTTGCCAATATCTAACCGCAAATAAACACTAATTAGCGGTAGCAAAATCAACAACATTGCGACAACAGAAAGAGCAAACAGCCGAGAGAGGAAGAGATATACCCAAATACTTTGAGCAATAGAGGCAATTACTAAGAGATATCCTGTATTGCGTAAATCTGAATCATCTTTCTGGCTGGGGAGGAATTGGTAAATTCCAAAAGCAAACAAACCGAGGTAAATCAGCCCCCAAATAGCGAATGCATAGTTAGCAGGAATAACCAAGACATTTTTGAACAAAGTATTGGAAATTTCCCCAATACTTAGTCCATTCAGCGGAAAAACGTTCGATATCACATTGACAACGAAAGCGCTGATAATTGCAGCCAGGGTTGCAAGCTGGCGGAGAAAATCGCGGTTATCGCCTTGAGTTGACTGCTGCATGGGATAGTTACATAACTTAATCTACTTTTAGCTTATAGAATAATTGCAATGTAGATGTGCGATGTGCGTAGACGCAAAGCGGCTTGTCCATAGACATCGCCTTTACTTTCCATAACTAGAAACTTGGGTTAAAAGCTACGTAAATCAGCACTAGGAAAAATTTAATTACTCAATTTCTTTGCTACTCAGTCTTTGTGCCAACCAATTACGAAAGCTGGAATGGTAAAAACTGTAATGCGTTTTTGTGTCTATTCGTTGTAACACCAAGAACTCAAGCCAATTTTCTAGCACTTCCGCGATATCGTATGCATCTTCATTTATAGTTTGTGCAATCGCTTGTGCTGATAAACATTCACCATTTTTAAGATGGGTAAGGACGCGAAGTATCTTTAACGCCACATCAGACAAACCTTCAGACGTCATTTTCTGCCAATGCTGTTGATAGTAAGCCTGTAAACCCGGCGGAAGTGGTTGGCGCTGGAATGGTTCAGAGTAAAAACCTTCAGCAATGGAGGGTAGAATCTGGCTGAGAAACATAAAATTGTTTTCGCTTTCAGGAATGAGATGTGCAATAAATTCTTCATGTGACTTATCACTCTCTACAAAGTGATGGGCTATATCAAGTCCTTCAAATGACTCATCATTCAAATTTCTCTGTGTCTCCGCGTCCCCCTGTCTCTGCGTCAGTCCTAATGATAAGTATTCAATTGGATTCGATATTAGGTATTGCCGAATGTATGCTTGCACATCTTGGCGGGTTTGTTCTGGGTATGCTGCTAAATCATGTATTTGGGAAGGCGTTTCAATTAATAAACCAAATTTTTCTTTAGGAAAGGGACGACGGGTAAGGAGAAAATAGACACCTTGAGGGAGATATCTAGGAAGATAAAACAAATTTGAACCTGGGGGTTGGCTGTGACGTTCAATAGCATCTAATGCATCAATAGCAATTATCAATTTTTGGTTAGGTTTTAATTCATCGCTAATTTTCTGGAGTAGCAGCGAGAGAAACCAACTCCCCTCAGTTGCGTTATCAGGAACCTCTATTTCATGTCCCTCATTCGCAATTCTTTTGATTAATTGCGTGCAAACATCTTTCAGAAATTCTTCAGCGCGACTTTTGCCTTCAATTTGGGCGTTGTAATAGAGAACATCAGGATTTGCGATCGCATACTTGGCAAGGATGGCACTTTTACCGCTACCAGGTGTGCCAACAATGGTGAAGTAACCACGATTGTAATAGTGGAGAAAATCGTTGATAAAGGTGAATATGAAAGTGCGACCTACAAAATTTTGGCTTTTTTCAAGAAGGAGAGGTTTAAATTTGGTTTGGTATGAGGCGGAATTTATGGGAATTTTGGAAGGTGGGATATTCATAGTTACGTCTCCACACCTTCTAAACGGAGGAAATGCAAGCGTCCGGATTCTTCGCCTGCTCCAATTGTTACGCCATCTGGAGCAACGGCACAGCATCTGATGTCACTCTCTCCAGTGAAAGTGGCAATTTCTTTCCTAGATTGTAAATCCCAAACTTTGAGAGTATGGTCAAAAGAAGCTGAAATCAAGTACTTGCCATTAGGGGTAATAGTAACATCTAGTACGCCATGACTATGACCTGTAAAGGTATATACTTCCTCTGCTAATTCCAAATTCCAGAGTTTAAGAGTATTGTCTCTGGAAGCAGAAATAAAATATTTACTATCAGCAGTAATAACTATAGCTTCTATTGAGTCAAGATGACCCGTTAGAGTAAACAATATCTTCCTTGTTTTTAAATTCCATATTTTGAGCGTATTGTCTGCTGAACCAGAAATTACCAGTTTGCCATCAGGGGTAACTGCTATAGCTTGCACACCTGCACTGTGCCCACTCAGCGTAAATAGTTCCTTTCTTGTTTTCAAATTCCATACTTTGATAGTCTTATCGTTTGAGGCAGAAATTATTAGCTTGTTATCAGAAGTTAAAACAACAGATCTTATAGTGTCTTTATGACCATAGAGAGTACACATTTCTGCTGTCCGCAAATTCCAGATTTTGAGAGTTCCATCCAACGCACCAGAAATCAGGTGTTTGCCATCAGTAGTAACTGCGAGTGCGTATACTTGGGAATTATGGAATTTAATGATACATCTTGCCTCTGGCGTTTCTGGATTCCAGATTTTGAGAGTTCCATCCCACGAACCCGATATAAGGTATTTACCATCGGTAGTAAAGGCTATGGTATCTACACAGTCATCATGAACAGTGACGTTAGATTTCTCACATTCCGCAATATCTACTTTCAAATTCCAAAGTTTAAGGTTAAAACCTGAAGCAGAAATTAAGTGTTTGCCGTCCGGACTCACTGCAAGTGCATATAGAAAATCGCTATCTTCTTTAAGAGTAAATACTTCTTCCCCTGTTGAGCGATTCCAGATTCTAATAACTCTGTCAGATGAACAAGAAATCACATACTTGCTATTGGGGGTGACAACAACAGCAAGAACCCAGTCATTATGGCCTGTAAGAGTACATTTTTTTTTCCTAGTCTTTAGATTCCAGATTGTAAGATTACCATCCAATAAACCAGAAATTAAGTGTTTGCTATCAGGTGTAATTGCGATAGTTATTACTGCGTCACTCTGATTAAGGGTAAGCTCTTGTTTTCCAGTATCCAGATTCCAGATTTTAACGCTTCTGTCAGCGGAAGCTGAAATTAAGCATTTAGCATCAGGAGTGACTGCAATAGCGTTTACCTCAGAGGTATGAGCAATAAAGTTACGTACTTGTTTCCTAGTATCTAAATTCCAGATTTTGATACTTCCGTCACTTGAGCCTGATATTACATGCTTGCCATCAGGAGTAATTGCGACTGTTTTTATAGAGTATTTATCACTAGTAAGGCAAAACTCTTCTTTGCCAGTATCTAGATTCCAAATTTTAAGAGTTCCATCATCCGCTCCTGAAATCAAATGTTTGCTATCAGGTGTCACAGCAAGAGTAGTTACAACATAAAATCCTTCTTCTACATTTTGTGTGTCTACATCCCTACTATAAATTATGAGGTTATATAATTCTTCCCCAGTTAATCGATTCCAGACTATTATGCTACCGTCGAATAAACCAGATATTAAATACTTACCATTAGGAGTGATAGCTACAGAATTTACAATATGCTTATGAGGCAAAGTGCGTAACAACCTCCCACCAGGAGCATCAAGGCTACTTGTCAAAGGACGTAACCAAAAATTATCTTTAGAATGCTGTGCCTGTAGAAGCATTACCTGAATCTCAAAAATTTTAAAGCAGTGCATTCGTGCCCACAATTGTGTTAATAGCTGTGTCTTGTCTTTCGATATAATATGTGCCGATAGTTGCAATGCCCCTTGAATTAATTTTAGTACTTTTGTAGTTTGGTTGTTATATTCTGGGTGCGTTAATAATTCTGTATCATCAATTAAATCATAATCTTCAATGAGTGCTTGTATACCAAAGTTATGATGATTAATTTTTGCTTCTATAAAGTTAAAATCAGCCAATAGACGGCAGAATTTATTAATTCGCCCACCTTCTAACAACAAACGTGGAACTTCACCTAAGAAATGTTCTATTTCTTCTAATGATAATTCAGCTAACCAGGTGCGAATATTACTCATAACCAGGAAGTCCTTCTGTCATAATATCAGCAACTTCGGCGCTGATATCAGGTAAATTTATGCCTGCTGCTTGCACAACATCCTGGCGATGTAAAAAATCGCGGAAACTTTCGTGATAAAACCTATAACGTGGTGGTTGATAATTTTCTTGCTTCTGTAAAAACTGTGCCCAATCATTCAGAACTTCTTGCACAGTCAACTCATTTTGTTTAGAATATTTGGCAATTACTCCACGTGAAGCTGCGCTTCTAAGCGCACACATCACATAGACAATCTTGATTTTATTTTTTGGTAAAGGCTTGGTTGTCATGCCCATAAGTTGCCAGTGGTTTTCATAATAACCTTGTAAACCTATAGGTAATTCATCTAGAGGTTTATTATCATAAAATCCATCAGCTAGTGCTGGCAAAACACAGCGTAAATACATAAAATTATTTTCGCTTTTTGTCGCTATCTCTTCTACAAAATCAGCATTAGTTAGATGATTTTGCTTTTGAATCCACCGACTCAATCCTTGTTGATATGGTTCATTTTCGAGCAATAGCCCAATATACTGCTTTACATCCTGACAACTTTCTTGATATAGCAATCCGGAATGATTCATGAGAAAATACTGAGAGGAACTGAAGGTAGCGTT
>NZ_MTAV01000253.1 GCF_002154695.1 Nostoc sp. T09 | reverse complement strand
TCCTTAGTCATCAAGAACGTATTTTACATTTATTGGTAAATTCTTTCTCAGAAATCACCTAACTTTCTTTTGTCACTCTAGGCAGAGGAAAAAGCGAATAAGTCTGCCCAAAGTGATAAAAATAGATGATTGTGCAAGGTATTCATGAGGCTAATCAGGTAAGAAAATCCTGTAAAAAGTTGAGGGATAGAAAATACTTTGAGCCAAGGTTTAATCAGATTGAAAAGGATAAAAGGTTGAACAATAAGACGTAAATTATTCAGGATATTCTTCCAACCATGATTTTCATCCCACAAAGGGTGTTCCGCAAATATTTTGAGAATGTAGCTGTGAGATTGGGAAAAGACACTTGAATGAAGGCTGACCATGAGATAGGTACTACAAACTATTTCCCACCCTTCGGGTTCGCCAGTCGCTACAGCGGGGGGAACCCCCGCAACGCGCTGGCTCACCATTTCTGAATGTCAGAATAATGGGTAAGTCGTTGAATTTTCAGGTAGCTTCTCCGTGTCCGTCGTGACTTGCCAATATCGAATGGAGCGCCGCTTGCCAAAAATAATCTCTCTAATATATCGAACTTCCAGATTACCACTCGAGAAAACACGGTTAAATATTCGCCATTTGTTATACCTGATGCTTTGCCCTTTTGGTAGCCAAATTCCGTGGTTACTACCTATAGCTACAATAAAACAGAGTTGTAATTGATTTAATACACTAATAAAATTGCCATCACTTTCCCCATACAGGCTATCTGCCAAAACCAATTCAAACTTAAACCCCATTACTTGGAGTTCTCTGATTAATTCTGCTGCGATTTCTGGCTTGGTTTTATATTTATCTCCTGGCTGTAATCTCTCCCTTGGTTTATAAAGAAAGAAATGTTAAAGGAAAGGTCTTATCTTCAATCACACCATAGGCTGTCACTACCACTATGCCATTTTCTATTTTGCCTAAGTTACCAATATACTGCCGTTTTACATAGTCTGTAGTACGACCTTGTTTTTTGTCTCCTGTTTCATCAATTATTAGAATTAGCATTCCCTGAAGGGGTTGCCGCAGGCATCGCTTATTTAATACTCGCAGGATTAATTCTAATCTTCGCTTCTTTAATGATTCTATTGACCACGGTGATTCTGTTAAAAAATGATTTATGAACTGCTGATTCTCTAACCCTACGACCTTGGCTATTTCTGGTAAAGATTTCCTTTTGATTTCTGATATCATTCCCAAATGTAAATCTCGGAAATTCTCAAAACTCCTGACTTCTGGAAAGATGTTTCTGTAGATTGCACAATATTCATCCACAAATTTGATGCGCTTGTTTGGGGCTTCTTGGCTGTGTGATCCTCCCCTCCTGGCTTTCAGCCCTTCTTTCTGATTTTACTCTTCCCGGAGTGACAAAAGAAAGCTAAGATAAGCTCACAAGTTTATTGTGGAGATACACGCCAAATCTTAATAGTGCCATCCTGCCCAGCACTAGCAAGTGTCTTGCCATCGGGATTGAAAGCGACAGACCAAACTTGTAACTTGTGCGCCGTAAAAGTGCTGATTTTTTTACCAGTAGTAGCATTCCACAATTTGACAGTGCCATCCCGACTACCACTAGCGATTAACTTTCCATCTAGACTAAAACCAACAGTTTTGACTTCAGCTTTATGACCAGTTAAAGTGTGAATGAGTTGACCATCATTAATATTCCACAGCTTAATTGCATTGTCCCGGATGCCGATAGCTAGAGTGTTTCCATCAGGGCTGATAGCGACAGCATTAATTAATGATTTCGCATCGAAACTGCCTGTTCGTTTACCAGTTTTCACATTCCACGACTCAAACACAGAACCAGAACCACTTGTAGCAAATAAGGTCTGACCATCCTGGCTAAAAGTGGCTGGTTGAGTCTTGAAGTTAGAAAATCCCCTTTGATAAGCTAATGGGTCATCATTTATGCGGATAATTTCTCCAGTACGCCAATTCCACAACCTGATGATAGATCCAAGATCGAGACTACTCACCAGAGTTTGCCCATCTGGACTAAAGACTACACCAATCACTGGTTGTGAGTGCTTGAGTGTACGGATGAGTTTCCCAGTTTTAACATCCCACAAATTCAGGCTACCGTCTTGAGAACCACTAGCGAGAATCTGACCATCCCGGCTAAAGCTGACAGCCCAAGCTTGTCCTGATAAAGTACGCAATAGTTTACCAGTGGTGGGATTCCACAACCTTACACTTTTAGCACCAGCACTAGCAATAATTACACCAACAGGGCTGTTTGCCCCAGATATCTCTGGAGAATACGCAACTGAATAACCTGAATCAGACTGTGTTGATAAAGTACGCAGTAGTTGGCTATTTTTTGGCGACTGAGCAATTAAATCCTGAGTGTCAGGAGTCTCTGTAGTGCAACCGGAAACAGCAATAGTTATTACTGTCGGTGCTATCAGGTAGTTCCACAAAATACGGTTGAGAGTCATTGTCGGCGAATGCCTTAAGCTTGATATCTGACTCGACTGATTAAACTACACGCTGTTCCATGATTCTTTTCAAATTCTTAGCCCCCTATTAGCTGCGAAGTTATCAATCAAACTTTCTCTCGATTCGTGCAAGAGTAGTGCTAAGGGCAAAAACACTGTGACAACCGATGTCAGCGCTCCCTTTGAGTGGGGCAGAAAGCAGATCAGCCTGAATCGAATGAGTTTGACGCGATCTATTGTTCTTTCGCGATCGTACTTTTCTCCAACATTCCTAAGGTTCTCGAAAATTGGTATCGTTTTCTCAAATCTGGCGGATTCATCG
>NZ_MTAV01000252.1 GCF_002154695.1 Nostoc sp. T09 | reverse complement strand
TCATGCAATACATATGTACTGAAATTTAGCGATCGCCTGTGCCAGTTGCGTAAGTCCTGAGTTAATTGGCACAAGGTAGCAACTTCTCTAGGCTAGCCCTATTTGTAGATTTAAGATCGGTTGCGAAGCCGTGTCTCAGTTTCCAGCAACCTATCATACGGTAAGATTTCAATCTTCTTTGATGTTTGATCAAGAATTGTTGCTCGACGCTTGTTGTCTTCTTCTGTCAACATACCTCGCCGACCAATCACTATCTTGGCAGAAATAAACTCGCGGTAACGACCGTTATCACGGAACCTATTGCGATGTGAGCTAGAAATTTGCCCAGCACCATAAATATCTTGCATTCCTTTTGCTAAAGAGCGTAGGAAGTAATCCTCGTTGTCATGTATCCATGTAAACCAGTCATTAACTTGTTCAAGTGCATTATTTAATCTTTGGGTGCGCTTACCGTCTTTTGTGAAGGGAAGATCAAACGGTGACTCAAGTTTGACAAGTATGATGTCGTAGTGGAAAGATTGTCCCGTCACGACTATAAAGTCACTGATGTAATCAGCACCTAAGTGAAATTCAGGAATACATTCATTAACTTCCCATCGATTACCGAATGCTGTAAGAAAAATTTGAAGATGCGAGGTTAAATACCTCTGCACCTTGTCTTGATTTCCAATCTGAAGAACTGTTGCAAAATCATTGCCCAATTCAATTGACTTTTGCTGCTGCTCTACTTGATCCTTAGATTCCAAGGGAGACAACTTATCTCTTTTATAAAGTACAGGTGTCAAATATTCTGGAATTCCTTCAAGATGAATGGCATTGCAGCCTAGCTCGTAAGCAAAATCAATCGACTCTCCAGCACCCAGAGCAGTGTAGAAGCCAACAGCAAATTCGATCGCAGCATGATCGCCAATAGCTTGACTCATACCAATAACATAATTGATATGCTGTACAATCGCCTTAGCCTGGGACTCTGAATAACAAGCATTTAGAACAACGCATTCTACTCGTTTGGAGAACAGTTTAAACAGGTTCGTCAATGCTTCCGAACTAACTAATTTCTCTTGACCAACGGCATCCTCAAATACCAAACCGTTTTTTCCTGTACCATGACCACTGAAATGTACAATTTGTGGTTTGAAATCCAACATTGCCTGTTGGATATCTCGTGGTCGGGTTGCTCCAGTAGAATTAACAGGCACTTTACCGTACCCTGCAAGACGTAATCTTTCCTTGATTTCCCGCTCTTCTTCCTGCAAACGCAAACTACTTGTACCTTTAGGATTTGCAGCCAACAGCAAAATTGACTTTGGAGCAGTACTATTGTTCATAGAAACTATTAACCTAGTTATGTGAGCTAAATGAGATTTATTTTCTAACCTTTTCAATTACTGATATCATCGCCTTATAGACAACCTTGCAACTATGTCCCTACCGATAACATAAAGTAGCGCATCGTTCTTTTTTTTAGCAATCTGTATTGTTTTGGTTATTGTTGCTGATGCACTTTTCATGAGCTTGGTTCCAAGATATTTGGAGCAAACTGTCAAAAATGCAATTGTGGATAAACAACCCCTACCAATCCATGAGGGGGTAAGAGGCATGGATTTAGCCCCTGCCAACATCTCTGTGAGTCCGGCAGAAATGTAATTGATTAATGCTGCTATGCGCGATTTCCGCCTCAAAGAAGCTATTGAAGCAATTGGGTCAGATTAACATTTTATATTAAATAGATTTTTCTCCCAGCTTAGACTTGTAAAGTCGCTTACTTGCTGTTGAGTCATATACCTATCTAAAGCTGGCTTTCATTTAGTGTAGTTTGATGCCCACTAACTGGAGTAGATATAGCCTCAAATGTAATTAATACACACTTGGTAAATCATCGGAATTTTGTAATTATTATTTGTTACAGAAGCAGCGAGCGCACAGTGCGATCGCCAGTTGCTCAAACGAGCATTTTTCCCCTCTGCTATACAAAGGCGTATAGGGACGCAAAGCTTTGCGTCCCTATGTATTTCCCACATTTTTTTTCAAACTAGTATTACTTGCAGGAGAAAGCAAACTGCCATTTGCTTGCAAAATCTACTGAAATGAGAAAGCAAAAAGGCATTTTGTTTATTAATCGGGGAATTCTTATGTTGACTTTGTTGTTTAACTTGACCTCAGCGAACTCTCTAAATAATGAAAGTGCTTACCACGTAGTAGTTACACCTTGGGAGAATCTTTGACATCATTAGCGATCGCGCCAATTAAATTCAACTTGCTCAAAATGTCTCTAGCTTGAATTAGTTCACTTTGTGTGATCTGACCCATACGCCCTACCAATACAATGCCATTACATAAGGATGCGATGATTCTGGCATCAACTGTGTCTAAAATTGCCGAAGTATCTATTAGCACTAAATCGTAGGTTTGCTCAAATAGTTCAATTAGCTCTTTCATCCGCACTGAACTGAGTAGCTTGACTGTATCTTCTGGTGTGGGCCCAGCAGTTAACACATCAATGTCAGGATGAATCGGTTGAATGTAATCTGCAATGGAAGTATTAGTTTCATCGACCAATAACAGAGATAAACCCCAGTCGTTAGAAAGTTCTAGAATTTTGTGCAAGCTGGGATGCTGCAAATTGGCATCAATCACAAGTACCCGTCGATGCATGTGAGCCGCGCTAGCCGCAAGTCCCAAAGACAAGGTTGTTTTTCCTTCACCAGCTAGTGTCGAAGTCAACATTAGCGATTTAAAAGGCAGAGGATATTTTAATATTTGAATGTTTTGGTAGACCATATCTAAATTTTCGTGATATGGCAAACTGGGGCTAGTATCTACTCCCAAAGAAGCTAATTTTGGCTGCTTATTCCAAGGCAGCCTCGAAAGCCGCTTCTTAAGACCACGTTCGGCTAGGTTAGGCACTGTTCCCAGTAGCCGCAGGTTCGTCAGCCTTTGTAATTGTCGTGGCGAATAGATGACATCATGAAATAGTTCCCAAATTAAGGCTGCCACAATACCTAAAATCGGCCCAATTATTAATCCCCCAGCTAATAGGAATAATCTGCCACTACCTAGATAAATTCCTCGATCTGGTTCTTCCAATACTTGCCAATCAAATCCTCCCTGAGCAATTTTTAGCCCTAAAGATTGTTGCGCCTGGAGCAGTTGTTCAAGTGTTTTGCGATTTGTTTCCACATCTGGCAACAGACGATTATACTCGGCTATGAGGCGAGGATATTTATTAAGTTCAGAGCGCAGCCGTTGTTCCGACTCAACTAAACTTTTTTCATTAGCCAGCAGTCCTAAGGAAGTTGTTTGTACTTGAATTACCTCTTCCACTAGCTTCAAGTCAACGCCTACCATCTGCCCTTGAGTTAATAGCGGTTGCCGGGGATTTGGTGTAATTGTAATTTTATCTCCTAAGGATCTTCCTACCTCTTGCCGGAGTAGCGCCACTTGACTCTGGCGTTGCTGCTTAAGATTTTGGATTACTGGAGAATTATCTGTATACCGTAGCCGCTGCTGAGCCAGCGCTAGTTCAGTCTTTTGAATCTCATTCAGTAGCGTTTGGTAACGTGTTGACTGACTCAAACGAGAAGAAACTATGGCGTTCTGCGATGAAGACGCCATTTTTTGCTCTAGGTTAGCTTGGCGAGCTCGGATGTCCTGAAGTTGAGCGCGAGTAGTTTGTAACTGTTTTTGAATATCTGCCAGAGATTCCAGCAAAATTTTGCTTTGTACTTCTGGGTCAAGTAAATTATGCTTGCTACGGAATTCTTCTAAATTTTTTTCCGATTGACTTACTTCTTTTTTGATTTCTGGTAAGCGAGCGTTAACAAAAGAAAGCCCTTTATGTAAACGCTCGTTTTGTTGTTCTATGTTGTAGTTTTGATAAACAGTTTGTAGTGCTTGCAGCACTCTTTGAGCTTTAACTGGATCTTTGTCTTTGAAGGAAACCTCAAATACTTGACTGGGTACTTTATTAATTCCCGTTCCACCTTCTATCTGATTTACATCTAAAGGTGATTTTTGTCCCCTTTCTTTTTTTCCTTTAATATCTTCTAAAGTAATATTTGGATAATTAGGACGCAGCACATCTACAGCTTTCTGGATTAACTTGGAACTCAGCATCAGTTTTAGCTGAGCTGTATAGTCCACAACTTGAAAGTTAGGATCTGTAAAGTCGCTATCTGTGCCTCCTTGAACATTATTTGAGCGTACCCCTTCATATAAATTAGAACTTACCAGTATCTGCATCGAGCTTTGGTAAGTCGGTTTGGCAAAGATAGCCAACAGGGTTGCAACTGACATCACTGCACAGGAAATACCCAATATCAGATAACGTCTGTGAAACAGAATTGTAGTGAGTTGTTTGATGTCAACTGCGTTTTGTGGAGAGTTATTGAGCATTTGCCCTTGATTTAGACTAGTGTTAGTCACTATAAAATCCTCTAATCTTGAAATAATAAATCAGGAAGATTTTGAAAAAATCTTTTTGAGGTGAATTTTGATTAAACTATAGACGCCATTTTAGTCTAAAGGATTCCTAGCGCAAAGAAATAAGTGATTTTCAATGATTACACTGAAAGTAATTTTAATTGATGTTTTCTATTTAACTAAGACTAAAATAATTTGCTCAATTATTAATGCTGTAATTGATACAAAATGTCCTATGTAAAAATCTGCATAGCTGTTTAGATTAAGAATTACTAACAGTTACACACATCTCAATCAAGCAACTAACTGGTTTTAAGCTATCGAAAATGACTATGGTCAAGTATCTTTCTAATTTTGCTTTTCAATCGAGATACCAAACTGTGATGAAACTGAGTTTGCTGTGTAAATTTATCAGCCTGTGCATCACGAACCATAAATTCTGGATGTTTAATGGGAAACTCCATTGGTTGAGTAGGATGATTGGCAAACGGGCTGTAAATATCTTTTGTATTGGTAGCATCAGCACTAAAACCAATGTTAGAAACTAAATTGACATTTGGCAGAATAGTTAAACCATTTTGCAGCCAAGAT
>NZ_MTAV01000037.1 GCF_002154695.1 Nostoc sp. T09 | reverse complement strand
GGAGTTAGAATTCAGAATTCAGAAGTAAAACAGTCTTTATGCTTGGGTTTGAGGCTTAGGCTCTGTACTTCACTAACTTGAAATTCGCTGTAAATTTATTGAATTTTGGCGTGTCCAGCAAAAACAAAATGTATATCTCGGTTTCCTTTAGTTTTGTCAGGCCACTTCACCCAATAATGATGTTCTTCAAAACGAGCATCTAACACTGGGTACTTTCCTGGAGAAATCTCAATTAGAGACTCTTTAGGTAGTTCTGATGATTGATCTGAGGATGGTTTTAAAATAGTTGGTGTTGTAATCTCCAAAAAGTGTTCTTTATCAGATTTGACTGTCTCTTCTGCTGATTCACCAATTAATCCATCTTTGATGGCTTCAGCCATTTTTTCAGCATCAAAGATATCCATATCTGTTTGAGAGTCACAAAAGCAACACTCAACTAGAATAGCTGGCATGTGTGTATTTCTTAAGACCGATAAACTTGTATTTTTAACACCTCTATTATTAAATCCAAGTTTCACTATTTCTTTGAGAACTGATTGTGCTATACCTTTGGAAGCGTTACTAATAGCAAAAACTTCTGTACCATTAACTTTATTGTTAAAGGCATTAAAATGTATAGAAACAAAAAGATTCACATTATTTGCATTCGCTTTATTAGCTCTTTGAAGTAGAGAATCAGTTACACTACTAGCTGTCTTAGGAGTACAATCAATAACGGTATGACCAGCGGCTGTTAATTTCTGGATTAGTAGTGTACCAACTGCTTTAGTTAAAATATCTTCTTTCTTAATACCTAATGCTCCTGTGTCTGGGGGGCAATTGTGTCCTATATCAATACCAAATTTCATAATTTATCTCCTGGTTATTAGCTGGAAAAGGAATTTATCTGTAGGGGCAATTCCATATAGTAATCCAAGAGCGATCGCCTCGGCGGTGAGAAAAAGTGAGTAATTACTGTAAAAAAATGTAAAGCTTACCGTAATCTGCTTTTGAAAAGGTGAAATCTCACGAAGTTCACGTAATACAGAAGCTGATTGACAATGAAGGCACAAGAGGCCCTAAACCTAGCCGATACTCTCCTATGCTCTAATCAGTTTGGGCAAAGGCTCAATGACATTCAATCTGCGGTGTTTGTGGCAAGTTGGCTGGGACGCACTTATGCAGAAATCGCAAAACAGTTGAGTTATGAACACGACTATATTAAGCAAGTTGGTTCCCAGTTGTGGCGATCGCTTTCTTTGGTAGTTGGGGAAGAAGTCTCTAAAAAAAATATTCAAGCTGTTTTGCGTCGCTATCAACATTTACAAAGCAGTAAACAGCTATCTTCAGCACAAATAGTTAGTATTTCCTAATTTTACGAGCAGCAAATTCGATTGCTGCTCAATCAAAGCATTAATCATGTGGCTTACAGCCAGTACTTGGGATAAGTCCTCTCATGTGCCAGATTATTGAAAACCACAGCGCAGAGTACCAGAATTATCGAACCTTCCAGTGTAGGTGTGAATAGAAATTGCCATTGAGCCTTTGTCATCATCACAACTAATGCAACTGCTCCCGAAGGCGGGTGTAAAGTTCCAGTAAACTGCATCATCCCAATAGCTGTCGCCACTGCCATGCCCATCGCCCAGGGTTCCGAACCGAAAAGATGCAGAATAGTTAAGTTAGTGAGAATTTGACTGGGGCCAACCGAGGGTAAGCCAATATCACCCCGTCAGCTAATCGTCATTTATTTTACCGAGTAATTAGCTTGCAGTAAGATTTTTAGCCCTGATTTTATGTGAATTAAATTTATCCATTTAACCTGGTTTCCAATAAATTAGAAAAATCTGTATCTTTAGATACTTTTTACAGTTTTCTTGAGAAATGTCATGTTATTGTAACTTTAATAAAGTCTTGCTCAGTCAATTCAGAGAGTCATAATTATCAAGTGGTTCATGATCGACTATAAAAAAATTCGGTTGAAATGGGAAAATTATTGGTTTAAAACCTTTGGCAGATGGCGTTCATGTCCGCTGACCTGTCCAATAGAAAGACCTCATCATCGGCACGTTTTTTGGAGTTGGATTGGTAGTTTCTTGGCGATCACTGCAACTTCTTACCTTGCTGTAAAAACTAATTCTCCTTTGCTGATGGCTCCTTTTGGTGCTACAAGTGTCTTGATATTTGGTGTCCCTGAAAGTCCTTTGGCTCAACCTCGCAATGTCATTGGGGGTAATCTTTTAGCTGCTATCGTGAGTCTGATAATTCTGCATTTTCTCGGTTCTTCTCCCTTGGCAATGGGAATGGCTGTTTCTAGTGCAATTGGAATCATGCAGCTTACCGGAACCCTACACCCACCTTCGGGTGCTGTTGCATTAGTCGTCATGATGACGAAACCAGACTGGCAATTTCTGCTCACACCTGCTTTCGAGGGATCGATGATTTTAGTGCTATGCGCTGTGATCTTCAATAATTTAGCGGCAGAGAGGACATATCCAAAACACTGGTTTTGACTCTCTCTAGCAAAGCAGAGCATCCTTAAGCATCGAACAAAAAATAATTTTCAACACCGGAAAGTTTTATGACACAAGCTTGGACTGTCAGCTTTAGCCCGGATGGTCAGATTCTCGTTAGTGGTTCTCAGGATGGCAGCATAAATTTGTGGGATGTTAAAACCGGGAAACTCATCCGTACACTCAAACACTCAGAACCAGTGATTGGTGTAGTCTTTAGCCCAGATGGACAAACTCTCGTTAGTAATCTCGATCTCGGAGCTATCATCAGGTTGTGGAATTGGCGTACTGGAGAAATCATCCGCATAAATGATGATCCTGACGCTTATCAAAAGGGATTTAGGAACTTCAAGACTCAACCAGCCACTTTTAGCCGGGATGGCCAGACCTTATTTGCTACAAATGTCTCCCTGACCGATGCAGATTTAGCATCAAAGGGAAGAGGAAGAATGCTGTTCAATGCCGAATGGCACTAAGAAAAGATGAAACCCTTGTCAGGGCTGGGTGTAGGGTATTGGGTGTAGGAAAAAATGAAAAAAATTAGAAACAAGTGCGAACATTAATAAACTTCTTCGTCACTACACCCCACACCCTACACCCAAAAGCTTTATAAGTAAAGGATTTAGCGTTATCTTAGTGCCATTCGTTCAATTTCTCTTTGCTTCTTCCCAACTCAGCTTCCCTGAGTCATTTTGTGCTTTTTAGTCTAAAGTCCAGATAAAAGACTGGCGTAAAGCAAGGGGGGACACTGCGCGAAGCAGAGGCTTGTTGCAGACATCGCAAAATTTTCAAAATTCTTACTTTAGATAGGGGAATTTCTGCTTGAGTTTGAGCCAGCTTGAGAGTAGGAAAATTGTTGCCATGGCTGCTAAGAACTTGAACAACAGTAGCAGTTCTAATAGCAACAAACAAAGTGAGTCGTTTCCGGGATGAGTAATCCCGGAGGTTTCCCAAAATCTCTAATAAATGGGGAGTAATACTATGGGAGCACGCTACTTTGCCCTAATTAGCGGCATTGTGTTTATATTAATTGGCATTTTTGGCTTTATACCAGGAATGGTAGCAACGCCTGGTGTTGCTGGACCTGCAATTGTGTTTAAGGCTGGATATGGTTACCTGTTGAAAACATTTGCCATTAATGTTCTGCATAACATTGTGCATATAGCTGTTGGTATTTGGGGATTAGTTTCCTACCGCACCTATATTAGAGCGCGCAATTACGGACGGGGTTTGGCAATCTTTTATGGAGTGCTGGCAGTTATGGGATTGTTGCCAGTTCTGAATACAGTATTTGGCCTAATTCCAATCTTTGGTAACAACATTTGGCTACATGCAATCACAGCATTGATTGCTGCCTATTTTGGATTCAAAACACCCAGTCCAGCAGAACTGCGAGAGCACGAACGCGAGATGGTATCAGGTCGCTATCGCGATCGCTTCTAATTATGAAAGATTCCCGACTTGTTTATGAAGTCGGGAATCTAGTTAGCTAAAGCATTTTTTCTAAGAATTGCTTGGCGCGATCGCACTGAGGACTTTGGAAAAACTGGTTGGGAGTGGTATCTTCTGCCAACATCCCTCGATCGAGAAACATAATGCGACTAGCTACTTCTCTGGCAAATCCCATTTCATGGGTAACAATCGCCATTGTGATTCCTGTGTGCGCTAAAGCTTGCATGACTTCCAGCACATCTTTGACCATTTCTGGATCTAAAGCGGAGGTGGGTTCATCAAATAAAATCATTTCTGGTTCCATTGCCAAAGCGCGAGCGATCGCTACTCTTTGTTTTTGTCCTCCTGATAGTTTAGATGGGTAGACATCTGCTTTTTCCTCTAAACCCACTTTTGTCAGTAACTCCAGCCCTTTACTTTCGGCTAACTGTCGATCTACTCCTTTCACCTTAATCGGAGCATAGGTGATATTCTGCATGACTGTCATGTGCGGAAATAAATTAAAGTGTTGAAACACCATCACTAACTGTTGTCGAACCTGAGCGATATTTATTTTGGAATTAGTAATTTCTTGCTTGTGAAAATAGATTCTGCCTCTAGTGGGGCGTTCCAACAAATTCAAGCATCTTAGAAAGGTAGACTTCCCCGAACCAGAAGGGCCAAGAATCGCCACAACTTCACCTTAGTGAATATCTGTAGAAATATCTTTGAGTACGTCGAGTTTACCAAAGGATTTACACAAGAATTCTGTACGAATTAAGGCTTCACTCACTTTGTCTCAACCTCCTTTCTAAAACAGATGCACTCCTAGTCAGACCCATCACTAAAACATAGTAGATTAACCCTGCAAACAGCAGTGGTTCAAAGTAAATATATTTATTCGCTCCGACAATTTGGGCACTGCGTAATATTTCCACTACACCAATTGTTGATACTAAAGCTGAGTCTTTCAATAATCCAATAGTTTCATTTACCAATGCTGGGAGAATATTCTTCAATGCTTGGGGCAAAATAATGTCCCACATCATCAATCGGTAAGGAACACCCATAGACATCGCCGCTTCAGTTTGTCCTTTATCTACGGCTTGAATTCCACCCCGAATGGTTTCCGACATATAGGCCCCAGAGTTGAGAGTAAATGTTAGCACCCCTGCCTGTAAAGCCGAGATATCATAGCCTGTCAGCTGGGGCGTCGCATAGTAAACCAAAGCCAACTGTAATAGTAGAGGTGTGCCACGAAATACAGAGGTGTAAGCATTAGCCAGCCAAGTAAGGGGCTTGATAGCAGTAATTTTGCATAAAGAGAGAACTGTACCCCAAATTAACCCAAGAAATACTGAAAAGAGCGTAAACAATAACGTCAGAGGGATGCCTTTAAGAATAAAGGGAATGTCTGGGAGAATCCTTGTAAAATCTAGATTCAGTCCGCCTTTGGCAGCAGATGAGGATACAGTAGGGGCTGAGGTATTTTGCGTAAACCACTTAGTTACTAATTTTTCTAGTTCGCCTTTGTCCTTCATTTGTTGCAGACCTTGATTAAAAGGTTCTACAAAAGTGGAACCCTTAGGAAAAGCGATCGCCGATCCACTCGCCTCTTCTGAAGGAATGACGCTAAACTCTAATTCTGGGTTAGCTTGAGCAAATCCCCTGGCAACAGTATCCTCAACAATTGCCGCATCAATTCGTCCTGATTTAAGTTCTTGAATGATTTCCGGTACTTTATTAAGTTGCTTGAGTTGAATACCTGTAACTTTTTGGGCAATTTTTTTAGCATTTTGCTCTTGGATAGTTCCCAGTTGAATGCCAACTTTCTTCCCGGCTAAATCTTGAGGCTGTTTGAGGTTGCTATTTTTAGGAGCGACAATAGTATCTTTTGCTTCGTAATAAATAATAACCCAAGTTGCCAGTTACAAAATCAGACTGGTGAACTGGTGTCAAAAAGGCAATA
>NZ_MTAV01000251.1 GCF_002154695.1 Nostoc sp. T09 | reverse complement strand
GATAAGCGAGGGGTATTACCCCTTATTCACCAGCTGCATCCTTCAAGAAGTCGGGGATCTGAGCAAATCGGACTTTCATCAAGCGAGAATATTCATAGATGTGCAGCGCAGCCGGTGAACAAAAAACGGGAACTACCTTTATGACACCACTTACATTAAATCTCAATTCTGTAATTAAACTGACTTCAGAAGAGTTTTATCAGCTGTGTCAAGATAACCCAGATTTGAAGCTAGAACGTAATGCCGCAGGAGAACTAATTATAATGCCGTCTACTGGGGGAGAGACGGGAAAACGTAATGTTAATTTAATTTTTCAGCTAGCACAATGGAATGAACAAAACCAACTCGGAGAAGTTTTTGATTCTTCTACTGGATTTACTTTACCAAATGGGGCTGACCGTTCTCCTGATGTTTCTTGGGTTGAGAAAAGCCGCTGGAATTCTTTAACTCAAGAACAAAGAGAAAAATTCATTCCTCTGTGCCCTGATTTTGTAATTGAAATACTTTCACCTTCAGACAGGTTGCAAAAAGTTCAAGAAAAGATGCAAGAGTATCTTGAAAATGGCTGTCGTCTAGGTTTGTTGATTAATCGTAAAAAGCAAGAATTAGAAATATATCGTCCTCATCAAAAAGTTGAAATTTTAAAAGCACCGCAAACATTTGCCGCCGAAGATGTGTTACCCAGATTTATCTTAGATATGCAAAAGATTTGGGAATAAAGGCAAACAACATCATAAAAATAGCTCAACCGAGAAGGGAGCATCCCATTTTTTTACAACGTCATTGCGAGCGAAACGAAGTGCAGTGAAGCAATCGCAAATCTCGCACTACGAACAAGTCTATGCGATTGCTTCGTCGTACCTCCTCGCAATGACAACACATATTTTGCATGATTTTTCCACTCCTATAAAGGCACAGAGTCAACACCCTAGGCATTGCCCTCCCTACGTATCAATGAGGTTTTAGACTGGATAAAGGTTTCAGGTCAAAATTTATGTAATTAATTTTGTCTTACTACTTATTGACTCTTCTTTTATCGAAGACGCTGCGCGAACGAGTGTCACCCGTTCCGACGCTCCTTAACCGTAAAACGATGCCTGCTGAGTTTGGTGCGAGTATCAAAGACTCGTCCGCGAGTATCAAAGACTCGTCCGCGAGTATTAAAGACTCATTCACGAGTATCAAAGCCTCATTCACGAGTATCAAAGACTCATTCACGAGTATCAAAGACTCGTCCGCGAGTATTAAAGACTCATTCACGCCTAATGTGAATTAAATAGGTTGAGACTGGAAAGTGAGAACATCAATACCAAAACGG
>NZ_MTAV01000036.1:3480-5749 GCF_002154695.1 Nostoc sp. T09 | reverse complement strand
CGATTTGAGGCAAAATTAATTGAACGGTTTGAGAGCGATCGCACTTTAAAAACTCTCTCTGATTTTCGCTCGCAAGCTGGGGAAAAACTCTTTTACAGCGCTCAACCATTAACTGTCAGCAATTCCAGCTGTCTGTTGTGTCATGGTAAACCAGATCAAGCGCCCAAAAGTCACGTTCAACGCTACGGTACACAAAACGGTTACGGCTGGAAGTTAAATCAAGTTGTCGGTACTCAAATTATTTATATCCCTGCAAGTGAAGTGTTTGCTAACGCCCACAAAGCACTTTTTTTATTCGTCAGCATCTTTATTGGCATATTTGCATTAGTTATCGTGTCGATTAATTATTTACTCAAATGGAGAGTAATTCAACCTTTAAAACCAATGGTTCAACTTGCCCAAACAATTAGTAGAGAAACAGTTAGCGTTACTGAAGTTCGAGATTTAGAACGCCAAGCACTCACCCAAATCGCCCAACGCACCGATGAATTAGGGCAACTAGGAAGGGTCTTTCAGAAAATGGTACGCGAAGTTTGCGATCGCGAACAGCAACTATCCCAACAGTTGCAACAGTTGCAGGTGCAAATCGATCGGGACAAACTCATACATGAAGTTACGGAGATTACTGAAAGCGATTATTTCCAGAAATTGCAACAAACAGCTAAGGAGATTAGGCAAGGGAGCAGAGAAGATGAGGGGACGCAGGGACACGGTGACGCGGAGAAATAACAAATGATTATGGAATCTTGACTTTTGGCTTAAAAATAAGAGTATAAAAAATAACTAAAATTATTTCTATATTCAAGGTGCTTTGCCCTACGGTATAACACAACGCCAGTTGCTACAACGCGGGAAACTAGCGCGACGCACTGGCTCCCCTAAATTTAACAATGCATCGCCTTGTTATGCCATTGCATCGGCTTGTTATGCCATTGCATCGCCCTGTTATGCCATTGCATTGGCTTGTTATATTAACAATACTTCGGACAAAATTAGGCAGCAATAACGCCGTAAGATCGTAGGCTTTGGTAGTTAGGATGGGATTTAATTACAGTCGCACAAAGGCCTAACTTTGAAATAAACGTGTCGAGCAAATGGTCATTGAGGGAGCGTCGTTTGACACTCGCCATTGAAAAGACAAAGGGTTGTTGACCCGACTGCTGTCGATAAGCATCGAGCTTGGCAAGATTTAAGGCAGTGAAACTGACATTGAAGTAAAGTCTGCCGGACAGAAGATTCTGTCCGGCGAGCTTTACATGAAAATCAAGCTTTTTAACATCACGGGCTTGACAATCACTCAGTCCGGTAAACTGTTTAGCATCACGGAAGATGAATTCGATTTGAAAGCGCAGTTTGTAGAAACGATAAATTTCGTCTGGCGATTGGCTGATATCTGTCGAGAATAAGACAGCATAACTCGGTTTGTGAGGCTGACGGCGGTCAAGTAAATAAGCCAGACGGATCTTGCGTTTGAGTGAAACGTGCCATACAACTGCTGTGTAGAGTTCAAGCCCTGATTGCAGTTCGCGTACCCAACTCAAGCGAGTAGGGTCGGTTAGATCAACTTTGCCATCATATTTACGTTTAGCTAAGAGTGCTTTTTGTTCACCCTCAAACACATATCGTAGATTCGCGTCTCGGCGCAGTTTACTAATCACATCCAGCTTGAGCGCCCTCACCCCCGTGACAAATGCTTCTTTGGCATATGCTCCATCCACAGCAAGATAGCGAACTTGGGGAGGTAATTGAGGTTGAGTAATTTCCAGGTGGTGGAGATAGTAGTCCATCCGTGTCAGTTCTGGACATTCGCCTTGGTCAAATGTTTGTTCAGCAAGCAGACCAAAGCCCACTTGAGTTTCTACATCTATCACCGCCACCAAGGACACTTCCAATCCTCTCTCGACTCGATTGTGACTACCATTATAAAATTGGTCAAGTCCAAAGGTCTTTTTCCCACTTTTGGAAATGAATGAGCAATCCATCACGGCAATCATCGGGTGCTGTAAAGAGGTTGCTGCTTTGATAATTTCTGCGTTGAACTGGGCGAAGTCAAACTGTCTGTGAAACTGTCGTCGATAGGTTTTCTCGCTCAAACTGCTGTAGCGACTCAAGTTGGTAAAATTTACCTTACCGCATGTAATCAATATCGTTGCAAACAGCGTTGTCATCACCTTTACTCCCGGTTTGCCCAAAACGCCGATTTTTTCTACCAGGCTTTGTATAATTTCCATACAGCTATCGTTCCAGTGCTTGTTTCTTCTAATCAGCA
>NZ_MTAV01000036.1:0-3470 GCF_002154695.1 Nostoc sp. T09 | reverse complement strand
GACGCTTACACCCAACAAATTTGGGCTTTATCTTCTTAAGTTGACACCAATGAGCAGTGCCGTGCCCCTACGAGAGATTATAGATGTGATGCAAATAGGTGATGTAATTAACGTTGATAACGGGGAGCATTGAAAGCATCCCAGGCGGCTTTAGCGGCATGTTGGAGGCGATCGCCGAAGTCAACCAGTTCTCTCATCAGCAAGTACCAGTTTTTCTCAAATTCATCTTGCATAACTAACCAAGCATAATCCAGGCGATACTCCCGTTCAACGAGTGTCCTCGCTTCAATCGCTTCTCGTGCTTGACGCACAGCATTTAAATACGTTTGGTTGCTGATATTACCTGGTGACTTTGCTTCAGATCGGGCGCGTTTTTTGAGCGCTTCAATTAACGCTTTGGTTTCGCCCTTAACTTCCTCAGTTTCGCCAGCCATTTCAATTTCTACCAATTCGTGAGTTTGAGGGCTAACTTCTATTATTAGTGTGGATTTAACATTTTTATCAGTCATAGTTGATACATCCTTAAATTGCAAATCTTTTTATCGGATCAGAACTATACTCTGTACTGATTAGCCATCGGTAATACTAAGTTGCAGTCTTTTGTAGTAGCTGAGGATTAATGAGATTGCTTCCCTTGACTGTTGTGCGATCGCAATGACAGATACTAGCTTTGATTGCAACTTGGGACGATTTCACAAAGGACAAATGACCGAAACTTAATAAGTTGTAGTTGCTAATTGTTGCTCTAATTTTAGCAATTGTTCAACTCGCGCATCAGTAGAAGGGTGGCTGGAGAACAAGTTACCCAAAAACTGACCAGAAATAGGATTGATGATTAATAATGGCTCAAAGGCTGGATTAGCATTCAAGGGTAACTGCTTTGCTGTAAGTTCTAAGCGTTGCAATGCCCTAGCTAAAGCGCGAGGATTACCAGTTAATCTGGCAGAACCAGCATCGGCGGAGAATTCCCTTGTGCGCGAAATTGCTAGTTGTATGATTGTGGCAGCCAAAGGCGCAAGTAGTACTGTTAATAAAACACCTAAAGGATTACCGCCTCTGTCATTATCTCGCGAACCGCCGCCAAACCATAAGCTGTAACTTACCATTTGTGCCAAGAATGAAATTGCACCAGCAATAGTGGCTGCAACGGCTTGGGTTAGGGTGTCACGGTTAATAATGTGAGTAAGTTCGTGGGCGATGACGCCTTCGAGTTCATCCTCTGGCAATATCTGCAAAATTCCTTCTGTAACAGCAACAGCTGCGTGTTCTGGATCGCGTCCTGTGGCAAAAGCATTAGCAGTTTGACCAGGAACAATATAAACTGCTGGCATGGGAATATTAGCGCGATCGCTTAATTTCTTCACCATGCGATACAGTCCTGGGGCTTGTGCTTCACTTACAGGCTGGGCGCGATATACAGCCAGCGCAATTTTATCTGATTGATACCAAGAAAATAGATTTGTTACTGCTGCTAAACCAATACCTATAATTAATCCAGTACTGCCGCCAATTACCCAGTAACTAATTGCTATCAACAACCCACTGAGACTGGCTAACAATACTAAAGTTTTAAATTGATTTCCCATATTTTGCTCTCCTGGCTAATGCTGTAATTGATGTTTTAGACCACAGCATTACTTAAGTCGCACTTTGATTTTAGCCAGCCCATCTTAAATTTAGATTACAGAAAACCTCCCATTGGAGTACGGTTTTCCCACTTAATTTGTAGCAATGTCATCAAATTTATATGAAATAATTTAGTTTTTTAAGGCTTTTTTTTCTAGAAAATTAAAGAGCCAATGCTAAAGTAATAAGCATCTATCTATGGTATTGAATTAAGATAAATAAAATCAAAATTTGATTTTAATTTTATAATAATTCAGTTATATTTTAAAAAATTTACCTACTTTTAAAGCTTAAGTTTAGGATGCTTATTGCGCACAATATCCAGGTTTTGGTGGGCATTGCCCACTCTACTGAGTAGATTTCAAAAATCAAAAATTTATGAATAAAATTCCTCGGAATGTATGGGTGTTAGGATTTGTCAGTTTGCTAACAGATATTAGCTCGGAGATGATCCACTCACTGTTGCCCTTATTTTTAGTATCAGTTTTAAGGGCGAATGTATTAACTGTTGGCTTGATTGAAGGAATTGCCGAGGCAACTGCTTCTATATTAAAAGTCTTTTCGGGAGTATTGAGTGATTATTTAGGAAAGCGCAAAGGGCTAGCTGTATTTGGTTATGGGCTATCTACCTTTGCTAAACCTTTATTTGCCCTAGCTACTAGCCCCACAGGAGTTTTAATTGCCCGTTTTGGCGATCGCGTTGGTAAGGGTATTCGAGTAGCACCTCGCGATGCTTTAGTTGCTGATTCTACCAACGCAGAGGTACGTGGTGCAGCCTACGGATTACGCCAGTCTCTTGATACTATCGGCGCATTTTTGGGGCCTTTGGCTGCATTCTTGCTGATGGCTGCTTTCAACAGCAACTTCCGGCTGGTTTTTTGGCTAGCACTGATCCCTGGTTTTTTGGCAGTAGCTTTATTAATAGTAGGAGTACGAGAAGTAAAAACAAATCAAACTCAAGTAAGCCGGAGCAACCCTATACAATGGCAAGCTTTACGTAGTTTAGGTCAAGGATACTGGATACTTGTTGCTGTAGCGCTACTATTTAATTTAGGTAACTCCAGCGATGCTTTTTTATTGCTACGAGCAGAGCAAATTGGTATTTCTGCGCCACTTATACCATTAACATTAGTGGTAATGAACATTGCTTACTCTTTGAGTGCTTATCCATTGGGGATACTTTGCGATCGCCTGGGTAGATTTGGGCTACTGGTAAGCGGATTTCTTCTCTATGCTCTAGTGTATCTGGGCTTTGCTTTTGTGCGATCGCCTTGGCAAGTTTGGGGATTGTTTGCCCTTTATGGACTGCACATGGGTATGACTCAGGGAGTATTGTTGGCGTTAGTAGCAGATAAAGTACCGACAAATCTCAGGGGTAGCGCGTTTGGATTTCTGAATTTTGCTGTGGGAATAGCGCTTTTACCTGCAAGTTTGTTAGCAGGTGAACTTTGGCAAGTAGCTGGATCGAGTACAACTTTTATTGCTGGTAGTTGTTTAGCAATAGTTGCGGTATTGTTGCTATTGATGCAGAGGGAAAAATATACTCCAATTAATTATTAGACTTCTTACAAAAATCTGGATGGGAATAAAAGGAACCACAGATGAACACCGATAAACACCGATATTTATCTGTGTTCATCTGTGTTTATCTGTGGTTTTATATTTAAAACATTGACATTGATAAGTCAATTTTTACGCTTACTTAGTGTCTTTCCATCTATGAGTAAGCTTTTTCTACCTTTGTTCAGCAATACCAAAATTTTTAAGTGTTATGTGCTTTAACTCAATACTTCGGACAAAATTAGGCAGCAATAACGCCGTAAGATCGTAGGCTTTGGTAGTTA
>NZ_MTAV01000250.1 GCF_002154695.1 Nostoc sp. T09 | reverse complement strand
GGGTGGTGTTGATTGGCCCTTTGGATGAAAGCGGTTTGCTGAATAAGCTTTCTAATAAGTATGAACGGTTTGCTGATGTTCCCGCACTGTTGAATGAACCAAAGGTAACACTCAAAGGGCGGTTGCAAAACTTTTTTGCGGCGATTGAACAGGAACACAACCAACCTTTGCTGCTGGTGCTGGATGACTTTGAGCAAAATATTCCCACAGCTAATATTGAAGATGGCTCACTGCGGATGACGGCACAAACTTACAAAATTTTAGAGGCGATTTGTGCAGCATTAGCAGAGAATGGGGGAGAAAGTCGGCTGATTGTTACCTGTCGCTATTTGCAGGAAGATACTTTACCACCCCATCGCCTGCACTTGGAATCTTTGGTAGGGATGAGCAGCAGTGACATTGATAAAATCTGCTTTCCTTTAGATAAGGAAGTCAAGCAGCAGTTAAGAACGCAACGGATGCTCAAGATTGCCGATGGAAATCCCCGGTTGCTGAAGTGGCTTTTGGAGGTGATACAGCAGCCAGGATTGGCGGCGGATGAATTACTGAATCGGTTGGAAGCGACTGAGCAGAAATTCCGCGAGGATGTTTTGGCGCAAACTCTGCTGGATGCTTTGGAAGTGGAAGAACAAAAATTTCTGGCGCGGTTGAGTGTGTTTAATTTGCCTGTGACAGAGGAGATTGTGCGGGCAATTTCTCCCGCCAATGACTTGGCAGTTTTGGGCAAGTTAACCAGCCTGAGTTTAGTTGAATCTGCCACCACTCACCCCAACCAGCCAGTTAATTACCGGGTGACGACAATTTTAGAACCTTTGTTAAAACCAGTGTTGACTGAGGAAGAATGGCAGAAAACGCGACAGCAAGGGGTGAAGAAAATCCATCAAGCTTGGTGGGAGGAGAATGAAAACCGCACGGAAGTAGAAGTATTAGAAATTGTTCGGTTGGGATTGCTGGCCAGAGAACAGGAAATTGCTATCAGCCTTGGGGATTGCATAGCAAACAATTGGGTGAATAATTCCCGGTTTGTGGAAGTTGTAGATTTATGTGAGCAAGTGCTGGCAGTTTTTCCAGACTACCGCATTTTGGGAACAGTCGCCCGTGCGAAACAAGTTTTGGGTTTGGTGCAAGAAGCTTTTAAACATTATCAGCAAGCCTTAGACCTTTGCCCCGAAGAAGAATTCACAAGAAAATCCGCTATCCTCAGCAACATGGCAGGATTATTCGCCCAACAAGGGGACATCGCAAAAGCGATCGCACTCTGGGAGGAAAACTTGGAACTATCTGAGCAGATTGGCGATGTCAAAGGTAAAGCTGCTACCCTCAACAACATGGCACAGGTATTCGCCGACCAAGGGGACATCGCAAAAGCGATCGCACTGTGGGAGCAATCCTTGGAAATAAAGGAGCAGATTGGCGATGTCAAAGGTAAAGCCACTACCCTCAACAATATGGCACAGGTATTCGCCGACCAAGGGGACATCACAAAAGCGATCGCACTGTGGGAGCAATCTTTGGCAATAAAAGAGCAGATTGGCAATGTCAAAGGTAAAGCCGCTACCCTGGGCAACATGGCACAGGTATTCGCCCGCCAAGGGGACATCACAAAAGCGATCGCACTGTGGGAGCAATCTTTGGCAATAAAAGAGCAGATTGGC
>NZ_MTAV01000249.1 GCF_002154695.1 Nostoc sp. T09 | reverse complement strand
GTTAGAAACTAAATTGACATTTGGCAGAATAGTTAAACCATTTTGCAGCCAAGATGTCAGAGTCCAAAGAAAATCCCAAACATCAATTTTGCCTAGATAACAATTTTGAAAAATTTTAGTCCAATAGCGGACTGCGACAGAATCATCAAGTATATCTTGTAGCCAGTTACTATCTCTGATAGCTACCCAATGCTTCATTTCTAAATCATATCGTTGCCATGCTCGTCGCCAAGTTGCCCAACCCCAAATTAGTGGATAGCGAGAAAAGTAATAGCTATCCTCAGTACGTCGGCGACCAAACTGAAAATTATTGCCGGAGATTGTCATGATGCGTTGGTCGTGGCGATACTTATCTAATAATTCCTCACAATATTCAAAAAATGTTGGATGCGGTAAACAATCATCCTCCAAAATAATTGCTTCTTCTACTTGCTGAAATACCCAATCGAGTCCCGTTACTATACGTACCTTAGGTCCCAAATTTTTATCAGCGTAATTTTTTAATACTTTGCAATCCCAATCAACTTGCTCAATAATTTTTTGAGTAGCAACACACTTATCTACATCACCAGGGCGATGCGGGCGAGGTCCATCAGCAATTACTAATAGTTCGGGAGGTTGCACTTGACGAATTACTTCAAACACTTTTGCTGTGGTGTCTGGTTTATTAAAGATGATAAAAACAACAGCAGTTTTCATAATTTATGTTGATACATAAAATATTTGTAGGGTAGCAATACTCACCAAAACTGGGATATGGTGGGCATTGCCCAGCCTACTTGTAACCGATGAATTAACTGAAAAATTGCAGTTTTTTTTTGACTTGACTTTTAAGCAGAGATATCAAACTAAGACGAAACTGAGTTTGCTGTGTAAATTTATCAGCCTGTGCATCACGAACCATAAACAGTGGATGTTTGATCGGAAATTCCATTGCTTGAGTAGGATAATTAGCAAAGGGGCTGTAAATATCTTTTGTATTGGAAGCTTCGGTACTAAAGCCAATGTTAGAAACTAAATTGACATTTGGCAGAATAGTTAAACCATTTTGCAGCCAAGAT
>NZ_MTAV01000248.1 GCF_002154695.1 Nostoc sp. T09 | reverse complement strand
TGCTTCACCTGTTCCCTCTTAAAGACTATGAATTTAGCATAACAAGTACGGTAGAGCCACTAAGATAATCAGTTAGCTATGCAAAAATCTGCTGTAAATTTAAAACAAAACCAGGGAGAACATCCTCACCAGATAAATTTGTGGGAGATTGTAAAAGTTCTGGTACTTGATTGGAGCGATAAATTATTACTTGTTTATCTTTATGATTAATTAACCAACCGAGTTGTAAGCCATTTGCTAAATATTCTTGCATCTTAGCTTTAGTATCTTCCACATCATCAGTTTCAGAAACTAATTCCACTGCAAAATCAGGACACAAAGGGAGAAATTTCTTTCTTTGTTCTGGGGTAAGAGCATCCCATCTTTCTATCCTTACCCAAGAAGCATCAGGTGAACGAGTTGCACCATTTGGCAGTTTAAACCCAGTAGAAGAATCGAAAGCTTTTCCGAGTTTATTTTGTCTGTTCCAAACTCCTAAATCAAGATAGAGTTCAAAATTACGGTTTCCCGTTTCTCCCCCAGTAGGTGCCATGATAATTAATTCCCGTTCAGCAGTTAACTCTAGCCGTAATTCTTTATTCACAGCTACAATTTGTGCAAATTCCTCATCAGTAAATTGCAGATTAGGAGGTAATTGTAAAGTTAAAGCTGTCATAATTAATTGCGCTCCACAAAAATCCTAGTTGCATCAAACCCATGCGCAGCTAATAGGGAAGATTTAACCTCTAACTCTACTTTAGGAATTCCCCCCAACAGATGCGCCCGTACATCGAAGTCCGAAGCGTCCATCTTGCCGCGCAGAATATGATACACAATTTGTCAACGCGGACAAATAATTAGTTAATGTACAAACGAGCGCGGAGGGATTTGAACCCCCGACCCACAGAACCGGAATCTGTTGCTCTATCCACTGAGCCACGCGCCCTTAATCTTTTGCATTATAACACGTGTGTGATGGAATTTGCAGTCTAGTTGGCGATCGCTCAGAACACCCTTCTAGGTTAAAGATAATTGGCGGGGTCTACAGGTGTACCATCATGACGTACTTCAAAATGGAGGTGAGGCCCGGTAGATAAACCAGAGGAACCCACAGCCGCGATCGCTTGTCCGCGTTGCACACCTTGTCCTTCAGAAACGTACAATTCACTGGTATGACCGTAAAGTGTAGTAATACCGCCCCCGTGGTCGATAATTACTGCTTTACCATAACCGCCATACCAGCCAGCAAAAATTACTGTTCCCGAATCCGCTGCTCGAATTGTACTACCATAGCTAGCAGCAAAATCGAGTCCGGCATGAAAGCGACGATAGCCAAGAATGGGGTGTATCCGCCAACCAAAAGGACTGCTAGTAGCTGCATCACTAGGAAATGCAAACATCCCAGTCCCACGAATGATGACGCTTTTACTGTTGCTGTTAGTTTTCGCCTGCGCCTCTGCTACCTTTTGTTGAATCAGGACTTCTAGGTTTTTAGAATCTTGCTCTAACTGGTTTTGTGCAGCTTCTAAAGCCAAGCGATCGCTATTGAGGCGTTGAATCAATTCTGATTGCGACTGCGCTTGCAATTGATAATCAGCTTTTTGCGCCAGTAATTGCTCCCGAATCAAAGCAATTTCGTTTTTTTGCTGTTCTACTGCGGTTTTTTGTTTAATAATCGAGTTCGCTTGTTGATTGAGTTTGATTAAAATTTGCTGGTCTGCTTGGTAGACTAACTTTAACTGATGACGGCGGCTGATAAAATCGCTGATATTTTCGCTTTGCAGCAAAACTCCCCAGTCTAGACTTGTAGGCGATCGCTGAAGGAAGCGCAACCTGGCAACAGTCGCTACCTGGCGTTCTTCATAGGAACGTTCCGCTACTGCTAAAGCAGCCTCTAACTGCTGGAGGCGTTCAGCCGCTAGTTTCAATTGCAATTCACTATGTTGAATGTGGCTATCAGTAGTTTGGAGATTTTGCTTAATTCCAGTCAGGCGAGTTTCGGCTGCTGTTTGCAGATTGGTTAAGCGATCGCGTTCTTTAACTACATTCTGACGCTGC
Organism: Nostoc sp. T09; assembly: GCF_002154695.1. Taxonomy (GTDB): domain Bacteria; phylum Cyanobacteriota; class Cyanobacteriia; order Cyanobacteriales; family Nostocaceae; genus Aulosira. Next base: position 22,962 of record NZ_MTAV01000248.1, on the reverse strand, counting down.
TGCTTAACTTGTTGCTGCTGCTGCTTGAGAGTATCAATTGATGGGGTAGTAGCCGCCTGTACTGGTAATGCTGGGATAAATAGAAAAAAAATAATACAAAGAACCCAGCTAATTGCAAAATTCCACCAGCAAAATCTCTGTTTTGCAAAAAATGGCGCTCTCATGGTGTGAGATTGCCAAAAGCGATCGTTCCAACCAAACACCATGAGGATTAGTTGCAAAATCCGGCTCACCTACTCAAATGCGCGATGTATCAACTTTGTCAGCAAAGTTTTAACACACACATCCCAGCGATGTCACTATAATTCGTAATTGTTAATTCCTAATTTGTAGTTAAGAGGTACAATTACAAATTACTAATTATTATTTATATGACAATACGGTTCAGTTAATGAGACTTATACAAAAAACACGGATTGAATATATTGATTTATCGGCGTTTATCGGCGTACATCGGCGGTTAAATATTCTTATCTGAACCGTATTGATTTATATGCTCCATGAATTTATTTATGGAGATCGGAAACCTCTTGAGAATTAATTACGAATTCCGAATTACGAATTATTAATTATATGAATAGACGCAAAGCAATTCTTTTAATTACTTTAGTTATTCCTGGTTTAGCGGTGGTGGGTATATCGCTATATTGGTTTATTTTGGATTATGACGCATTGGGAAAAGCTGAGAATTACATAGAAAAGCTAGCAAAAGATGAAAAAGCCAATGATAGACAGTTAGATTATGCCTATCATCGGACTTTAGCCCATCGCATCAATGTATTTGCTGATGGGACTTGGGGATTAATCGGAGGAGTAATTACAGGATTGGGTATACATGGGTTAGCGACTATCCCAGAGCAACACAATAGCAAACTAGATAAGTCATAACTGATTCACTTTCCAATTTGTCAAATCAGCCAAAGAGCGATCGCGGTAACGGCCATAACGCTCTTGTTTATTTTTGATTTTCACACCTAATTCGGGGAAAATACCAAAGTTAGGCGGCATTGGTTGGAAGTGCTTGGGCGAAGCGGAACTGATAAACTCAAACAGTGCTCCCATCATTGTTGTAGGTGGTAAAGTTAGAGCCTCTTTCCCTAAAGCTATTCGTGCAGCATTAATTCCCGCCAAGCAGCCACCCGCAGCTGCTGCGGTGTAGCCTTCAGTCCCAATCAATTGTCCAGCAGCTAGTAAGTTAGGACGCTGTTTAAATTGCAGAGTTGGATGCATGAGTTGGGGAGCATTGATAAAAGTGTTGCGGTGCATCACTCCCAACCGCACAAATTCGGCATTTTCCAAACCGGGAATTAACCGAAATACTCGCTTTTGTTCACCCCAACGCAAATTAGTTTGAAACCCTACCATATTCCACAGTTGACCAGCTTTATCTTCTTGGCGCAACTGCACAACCGCGTAACAACGCTCCCCGGTGCGACTATCAGACAACCCTACTGGCTTGAGAGGGCCATAGCGCATCGTATCTTCCCCCCGCAGTGCTTGTTCTTCAATGGGTAAACAAGCTTCAAAAAATTTTGCTGTTTCTCGTTCAAAATCTTTCAGTTCTGTTTGTTCAGCTTTGCGGAGTTCTTCCCAGAAGTGCAGGTATTGCTCCTTATTCATAGGACAGTTGAGATAAGCCGCTTCGCCTTTGTCATAGCGGGACGCCATAAAAGCAATATCGCGGTTAATCGATTCTCCTACAACGATGGGGCTAGCAGCATCGAAAAAGCTCAGGTATTCCATCCCTGTTAAGCGGCGGATATCTTCTGCTAAGTCAGGACTGGTTAAGGGCCCAGTCGCCAAAACCACTATGCCTTCAGGAATCGCTGGTACTTCACCTCGGCGGAATTCAACTAACGGATGGTGAGATAGAGTTTCTGTTAACTCTTGGCTAAATTGTCCTCTGTCTACAGCTAAGGCCCCACCAGCCGGAACGGCGTGTTCATCGGCTTTGGCAATCACAATAGAATTAAGCTGCCTGAGTTCTTCGTGCAATAATCCAGTAGCGCGATCACTCGCCATTGCGCCAAAGGAATTACTACAAACTAATTCTGCCAGATGTTCTGTATGATGGGCAGGGCTAAAGCGATTTGGACGCATTTCGTGCAAAATTACCGGCACTCCAGCCTGCGCTATTTGCCAAGCTGCTTCTGTTCCAGCTAGTCCACCTCCAATCACTTGTATCGGTTGTTGAGTCATAGTTAAATTGTCAATTCCTGGTTCAGTTAAAGATAATTTGCTGGGAATTTATGTATATTCATCATATCGTTCTGACTCAATACCATAATTGCCAGTAGTGAAGTGAAATCGCTTCAATTCTTAATTCTGCTCTAAAGATTTTTTCATCCCCTTGCGGGGAAGAGAGATGGAAGACTTATGCTTAACTCAACCGTATTTATTGAGCTATTTTTGTATAAAAATTAGCTTGACTGGTTGAAAAAGCCAAGCTGTAGCTAGTATTAGTAATGCTCATTAGGTTTACTCAAATTGAGCCAGAACAATTTCCTTCTCCTCATCAGGGAATTGCGCTACTAGTTTTAGGGTGCCGCCAAGAGCTTTAATATAACGAGAGAGCGTTGCAACTTGAATATCTTCTTGATTTTCCAACTCAGACATACTAGAACCAATAGCGTTGAGGTCTTTTTCTAAATCATCTTGTGAAAGCCCCAATGATTCTTGTAGTTCCATCAAGGTAATATGAAGTAGCGCAAGTTTAGCACGAGTGTCGCTCTCCGCCCTTTGCTCTGGTGTCATTCTTTTTCGCAATTCGCTAAAAGGCTTTGTTTTCATATTAATCCTTCATCTTGAAGCTCTTTTAATAATTCATCATAGAGCTGATCTGCTTTTGGTACATTTTCCTCATACCAGCGATCATTACCCACTTTGTTACCTCCTAAAAGGAGTATCGCAACTCTACGAGGATCGAAAGCATACAAAATGCGATATGGGTTTCCTTGATGTTGTACTCGAAGTTCTCGCATGTGTTGGTATCGAGAACCTTTTACACCAGAACTGTAAGGAAAGGGAAGGTTAGTCCCCTTTTCTGTAAGTAAGGTGACAGCTGCATCAATCGAGACTTGCGTTTTTGCATCAAGTGTTAGCCACCACTGCTCGAACTCGTCTGTATATTCTACCTCGTATGCCATACTGTTTTATTTTCTGTTGATTCAATACAGCGTGCTGTTTGCTGATTGAATTGTTGATGCCCTTCTAATTCCTCCTAAAACAGGTAGTTTAACTAAATATGAGCTTATTTGCTGATTTATTTTTGTTGCTGAAAGAGATTATTAAATAATTTATAGCCGTGTAACTCATAGGCTCATTCATCCCCTTGCGGGGAAAAAGTAAGTGCAGGATGAATAACCTTGGCTGCATCACTTGCCGTGAGACGTTTCCATCCCCTTACGGGGGAAGTATAAGTGTAACTTGAACAGCCAGAAGGAATCATTCATCGCGGCCTGTGAGCAATCTTTGTTTCCATCCCCTTGCGGGGGAAGTGTAAGCGTAACTCGACTTCGAGCGCGGCGACGCGGTGGCGGTGAACGGCGAGGCGCGTTTCCATCCCCTTGCGGGGGAAGTGTAAGCGTAACTAAATTCCTATGTTTTATTCTGCGAGTGCCAATTAGAGTTAAATTTCCATCCCCTTGCGGGGGAAGTGTAAGCGTAACCCCTCGATTTAGAAGCCTTGGCCTGTATGAATTCTAGAGGCGGTTTGCGACGGATAGTAATTTTGTCTCTCTCCAGCCATAAAAATAGAAAGCAAAAATCTCTGAAAGCCTTACAGGATAAGGTAACGGACGATTCCACGAAAGAATGAGCTTTTCAGCAATTTGCCGAATCGGCCGCACAATGCATTTTTCATTCTTAGGTAGTATGGAAACCTACCCAAGAAAACTACTGTATTTATTGAGTTTTCAAGGTTCTGATTTTTGAACTATAGAGAAACCACTTAAAGAATTAGCTCAAATTTTGCAACAGAGATAACTTAGCTAAATTATCTCAGCTAGTCAACCTCAGCGATTGTGAAGAATTAAAAAGTGACAAATTAACTGATAAAAGCGTTAATATCCTGATTTTGTTGTAGTGTGAGGCTCAAATTTAAGTAGAGATGTAAAACCAGTATCTTGCTTTTTTTTGAGTTTACGGATAGTAATTATTAGAACGTGTAAGTATTTCAGTATTTCAAGATATCATCTGTCACCTCAGCTTATCTGCGGGCTACTATCTGCATTAATTCAATGCCATCATGAACGACTCTCGTAAGCGAATTATCACTGCGATCGCCTGGTGTCTGGCCTGGGGTGACAAACAACAGCTTGATGCTGATGAACTCAGCCAGTTGCATCAAATGCGACAGGCTATCAGCATGGGACAAGATGAACCAGCACAGCTAAAATCTTTTGTTGAACAGGCACGGCGACTCTACGAAATACCTGAGACATACTTTCCGCAAACGCTACAAAAGTTACACAAAGATTACCTTGACCTTTGGCAAGACCAAACACCAATTGGCTTAGTGTATGGTGGCGCAACCAAAATTAAACAATATATCTTTGAAGCAGCCAAACTTCCTGATATTCGTGGTGCATCAGCTTTATTAGACCGCATTAATTTGGTTGATTTACCTGCGTTTTTTGGTGAAGGTACGAAGTCAATTTCTATTGAACGCTGGCTAGACGAGAATCAGTTTGCAGATTTACGAAAAGCTTTAATTCCAGAACTCATTATTTATTCTACAGGTGGCAGTATTCTGGCATTCTGTCCGGCGGCGTTTGTTCACAAGTTGGCGAATGCGATTGAAAAACGCTACACCTATGAAACCTTAACTGCAAATTCTTGTGCTGTTGGCGATACTTTCAGATTGCTAGAACTGCGCTTTGGACTGCTGCAAAACCCGATTGAAAAGACTTTATGGTTGGAGGAATACCTCAAAAAACAAGAAAATCCCATTATTCAGGCTTATTTTGACCAACCTGATGTAACTGATCCAGAAGAAAAATTTCGCGATCGCAAAAACTTTAGTGAACTGGTGGGGAAACTAGCTAACCTCTTCACCCAACGCCGCAATGGTAATGATTTATCTGGTGTTCAGCGTCCCAGCCGTTGCTATCCACCAATGTTTGAAACCCATCCTTATATACAACGAGATGAAAGCGATCGCCGTTCTGGGGTAGCTTCGGCTAAGGGTTTACCTCGTGAACCTTGGTTTTCTGATGCTTTAGCGCGTAAACATATTGTTGGTCAAAGAACCAAGCGCGAGGGTTCCCAGGGTCAAGGATGGTATAACAGTTCTGACTTTGGTTTACAGTCTGGTGAGATCAAGAAACTCTGGAAATCGGGTAAAGTTCTTAGCTGGGTTTTCAAGTTTGAAAAATTCTTGAAGAAATCAGGGAACGCTAACGACTACTATCAAGATGTACCTCAACATGAGATAACAGAAGAAGCGCGATCGCTCAGAGAAATTGGTAACGCTAGCAATCCTCCGGGTTTTGTTGCCTACATCTACGCCGATGGTAACAATATGGGTGGCTACATCCGCAAGCAAATCAAAACGCCACAACAATATAGAGAATTTAGCAAAGATATTTTTGACGCTACAGAATTGTCTGTATACAAAGCACTGGAAGATTTACGACCGCACCAACTCAAAAATCTTACCGAGCCAGACAACGAAAACCGCAATGGACGCTGGATTCATCCTTTTGAAATTATCACGATTGGCGGAGATGATGTGTTGCTGATTGTGCCAGCGGATAAAGCACTGGCTGTAGCTAAAACTATTGGTGAAGAGTTTGAAAAGTTGCTTTTAGAAAAAGGCGATCACTATCAATTAGAAACACTTGTAGACAAGCCTTACAATCCCAAGTTGGTGCATCGTTACCAGAAACAACTACCCGAATCAAACCAATGTAAGTTGAGTATGTCAACTGGGTTGCTGATTACAGCAGAAAATACCCCGATTTATTACGCAGAAAAACTTACTACTCAATTACTCAAGTCTGCTAAGAAACGAGCCAAAGATTTAAAGCGGGATTATAACTACTATGGTGGGACTGTTGACTTTTTGGTGATGAAAGCGGTAACAATGATTTCCTCAAACATCGAAGAATTCCGCACACAGGGATTAACCAAAGCTAAAACAGGACAACCCAAACTCAAACTTTATGCTTCACCCTACACTCTGCACGAACTAGGGGGATTATTAGAGACAGTTAAAGCACTTAAAAAAGCAGAATTTCCGCGATCGCAACTTTACCAAGTTCGCAGTCTCTTAGAACGAGGGAAAAATACAGCCATTCTCAATTATCGTTACTTCCGAGTTCGACTAAAGCAAGGACAATCTGATCTGCAACAGAAATTTGAAGAGTCTTGGACTAAAGCTTTAACCAATGATGGCTATTTAGCACCTTGGATGCCTGATAGAGACTGTTTTTACAACAATCTGAAGTTGTTACTCTTTTTTGAAACTTTTCCTCAAGAACTATTTAAATTGCAGTATTTAGTTTTACGTTTTTTGAGAAAACCAACTTACTCAACAATTTGGCGAGAAATGGTAGATTTATATCCCTTTATTGCTGAAGAAAAAGACGACGATCAAAAAGGGAATAACTCAACACAAACGGCTGAAAGGAGAGTAGGTGCATGATTCACCTAGATAGGCTTTCTCAAGTTCAGCCAGAAACGATACGCTTAACGGCTGTAATTGATACAGCTTTATGTGTGGGTGCAGGCGGTTCTTCTGGATCGTTAGCAGATAAGCCAATTGTGCGGAATGCTCAAAAACAACTCCTAATTCCGGCTTCTCAAGTTAAGGGGAGACTACGCCATGAGTGTGAAAAGCTGACTAGGGGTTTAGGTTGGCAAATCTTTGAATCTCCGGCGGCGGAAGCACTTTGTCCTACAGAAAATCAGGTTTGGAGTCATTTACGGAAAGACTATACAGTCGAAGGTTACCGAGGATATCACTGTTTGGTTTCTCAAATATTTGGCGATCCGATTTTGCCATCGCGGGTGATTGTTGACGATCTGATCTGCAAAGTTCCAGAAGAAGAATTGCCGGAAGTTCTGCGGACTGGTGTTACCATCAACCGTACACGTCGCACTGCTGAAGAAAGAAAATTATACTTGCTGGAAACTTCTCCTGCAAATGCTCAACTAGAGTTTGAGGGTGCGATTCTGCTGCAACCTAGTTGTCCTGAATATACCAAACCGCTGATATTGGCGGCGTTACATCATATTCACGCCTTGGGAGGGAGTAAATCTGCTGGTTTGGGTTGGCTGACATGGAAAGATTTGCCACAAATGTCTGCAACTGATGCAGCTTGGTTAGGCTTAAAGGCAAAGAAGGCAAATTTATGAAGCGTATTGAATTAAATATAAAAGTGCGATCGCCTTTGGCATTGGGTACGCAAAAACCCGGAGGCTCTGTTAATGAAGTAGAAAAATATATACCAGGTGCAGTTTTACGAGGTGCGATCGCATCTCAAATTCTTCAACAATCCGGTCAACAGTTCGCTAATTTAGAACAAAATGGTGGCGAATTTCAGACTTTATTTTTAGGCGATAATCCTGCTATTTTTCAAAATGCCTATCCTGCTATTGCCAAAGATGGTGATGAGTATAAGTTTGTCACTCACGACATCAAAGTTTTACCCGCTACCGCAGTCAGTTCCAAAACTAATCCAGGATTTAAACCTAAACACGGTGTATTTGATACTTTAATTGATTGGTTTTGGTCAAAACAATATCATCAACCCTACGATCCTAGCAGTCTTGAAGCATTAAAAGAAAAGACAGATGCACGAGTAGAAACTTACAGTAGTTTTTACAGTCAAGAAAACGGTAAATATTACAGCCATAGCGCCAGCAGTCGCTTTCTTACCCGCGTCGGAATCAATCGCCGCCGTGCCACCGCCGCCGAAGATATTCTTAACAGTATCGCAGTGCTTAATGAGTCCTTTCCTAAAAATACTAAATCTAGCGTCGTAGAATGGGAGGATTTTGTTTACCGCAGTTATGTTGTAGTGGAAAATGATATTTTAGCGGATAAATTAATTGAATTTATAAATCACAATTTTCAAATTTTTCGCCTTGGTGGTTCTATTTCTAGAGGATTAGGGAAGGTAGAAATTACAGCGAAGAATGGTCAAAATATAGATAATATTTCTCATCGAATTGATAACTTTAATCAAGCAATTAAAAATCGTTGGCAAGATTGGATAGAAGCATTTGCCGAACTCGAAAATAACCCCTTAAAAAATAAAACTTATTTTACTCTTGACCTACAATCAGATGCAATTCTTACTGAAGACTGGCGAAGAACAACAGTGATTTCTGAAGATATGCTCAAAGAATTTGCAGGAATCGATGAGAACATAGAACTCCATGTAGCATACAGCAGCTATGATTACCGTTCTGGCTGGAATGCAGCTTGGGGTTTGATGAAGGATGTAGAACTAGTGACAAATCAAGGCGCAGTTTATTTATTTAGCACCACTCAGCCAGCGCTTTGGCTAGAAGCATTAGCAAAATTGGAGAGGTGCGGAATAGGCGATCGCACTTGCGAAGGTTTTGGTCAGGTGCAAGTTTGTAACGAATTTCATCAAGTATTTCGGGAGAATGCAGTATGAGTCAGTTATTAGACCCACAAATCGCTTTAAAAATTCAACAAGGAATTCGCTATGCAGAAGATGATTTAGTAACTGCTATCAAAACCGCATTAGATACTTGTGAATATCCAACTTCTGGGAAAGACAAACTTGAAGAAGCTCAGTTTCGTAACTTAGTAAGAGTCGCTGATACAACAGATAGTGCTGAAGTAATTAAAAATTTCCTTTGCTATCAAGTAGGACGTGATAACAAGTGGGGAACAACACAAAATTCTCTAGCAGCGCAAATTTTACGCGACATCGATCACAATTTGAAACCAAAAGCTCAAATAATCGCTAAGGAATTACCTGGTGTAGATTACAAACCTATTTGGATAGAATTAATTCGTCGTTATTTAGGTTATGGTTCTCGACACTTAAAATATCTTAATTCTATTCGAGAGTCAAAAAACGAAGCAATCGTTGCACCCCGTACCAAAGAATAACTATGTTTGATGTTTTTACAAATCGCCTAGAAATAACAGGAACACTCACAACTGTTACGGCTTTAAGAATTAGCGCTGGACGTTCTACTGAGCCAATTGGCGCAGATTTACCCGTTATTAAAGATGCTTTGGGTAGACCTTTAATACCTGGCGCAAGCTTTAAAGGAGCCTTGTGATCGCGTCTGGAAAGTTCCTTACGGGGAATCGATCCAAAATTAGCAGCAAATCCAGCTTTGGAGTCTGAATGGTCAATTCCTCCTGATATAATGTCAGATTTTAAAAACAGCATCAAGAATCTTACAAATCAGGCAAAAGAAGAACAATTACATAAATTTATTGTCGAACATACTGATTTAGTTTCTTTTTTATTTGGTTCTCCTTGGCTAGCCAGTAAATTCCAAGTACGAGATTTAACAGTACTACCTGATAGCTGGTTTGGACAGTATCAAGAAAGAGATGGCGTGGCAATTGAACGCGATACTGAAACAGCAGGCGATGGGAAGTTATATGATTTCCAAGTCGTCCCTGCGGGTACACCTTTTGAATTCCGCGCTGTTGTAGAGAATGCTAAACCTCGGGAATTAGGTTTATTGATGATTGGGTTACACCAATTTGAGACAGAACAAATACCTCTAGGTGGTGGGCGATCGCGTGGTTTGGGTGTTGTTAAACTCGATATTGAAAATATGTGGTGGTTTGAATATGCAGATAACAAACCAGAACAATTGTTAGATTACCTACAAAGGTTAGTCAATGGAGAAAACAATCATTATCTGTGCAGCCAAGAACAGTTAAAAGCACATAAGTAGAATTGGACAAAAGCACTCATTGATCATTTAAGAGAAAATATTACTAAGCGTTCCACCACCGCAACAGAACAAATTCCTTGAGGAGGTCAATATGGCGTTCAATAATTATAAAACTATTGGTGAAGTCCTCAAAGCATTTCAGGTTATCTATACAGAAGCAAATTTTATTGGTGAAACTGCTTTTAATATTTCTGATTACTTCCGCGAAGACTTAGAAATTATGATGCGGGATGGCGTGGTTGATAACTCAGAGTTCGCTATCTGTGAAAATCTAATTTACCCAGTCCTTAAAGAAGTTTGGAAACTCTACCGTAGTAAGTTTATTCTCTGGAGTTATCAATCATTAAATTATGATGAGAAATTATCTGGTTTTCCTGAGTACATTTTAGCAAAGAAATCACCTTTAGGAAAAGTAGTATTTGACAAACCATATTTCATTTTAGTAGAAGCAAAGCAAGATAATTTTGAAACTGGCTGGGCACAATGTCTGGCAGAAATGATTGCTGCTCAAAGACTTAATGGAGAGTTCCAAATAGTGATATTTGGGATTGTTTCTAATGGAGTAACATGGCAATTTGGAAAACTAGAGTCAGAAACGTTTACGAGAAATATTACCTATTACTCTATTCAGGAGCTAAATAACCTTTTCGCCGCCATCAATTATGTTTTTCAACAATGTGAATTGCAGCTAAAAACTTTGATAGCTGCTTAATATTTTAGATTTATCTCAATACAATTTCTTCATGCACCAACGATTAGTTAATCATTGCATTATTGAACTCAGTTTGATTCCTGATGGCCCAATTCTGATCAAATCCGGTAAAGAAGGAGCAGACCCTACAAAACCCCAAATGGAGTTTGTAGAAACCTACCATGCTGGCGGACGTTCTATTTATCTTCCTGGTAGTTCTCTCAAAGGTGCAATCCGCGCTCATGCAGAACGGATTGTGAGAACAGTGGGTAGTGATAGCCAAAATGGTGCAAAGCTTTGGGCTAGTAATCCTTTGAAAAAAGATGAATATGAATATCTGAACGATAAAAAGTTAACTGCTCCAGAAATTTATCAACAATCTTCTTTTACAGATCAAATATTCGGTAGTATTGCGATCGCCAGCCGCTTGAGAATTGAAGACGCTTATCCCGAAAAATCCCAACCGTTAAAGATTGAAGAACGTAATGGAGTCGCCATAGACAGGGTTTTTGGCTCTGTCGCCGTTGGCCCTTTCGACTACCAAGTTTGCACAGCTGGCGAATTCCGCACCAAAATTCACTTAAAAAACTTCTCTTTAGCACAGTTAGGCTTAATAGGTTTAGTATTGCGCGATTTAAATGATGGTTGGTTTGCAATTGGCTTTGCTAAATCTCGCGGTTTGGGTTCAGTGAAAGTGCAATATCACTCAGCTACAATTCAGTATCCTGGCTGTGAACTGCAAGATGGACGCATACACCAGTTTGGTACTCAGCAATCTTGGCCGCATACCTCCCTATTAGGTGCTGGCGAGTTTTTGAGAGCAGAAGGTGCAAATCCTTATGAATTCACCATTCCAGATGAGCAAACAACCCCAATTACTGCTGACGAAATGGCTCTTGGTTTTGGCGTACAACTTTGTTGGTTAGGTGATGACGAGACAGGCGTGAAAGATTTATTTATGAGGGCTGTTCGTGCTTGGAGTGAACTTTTGCGCCAGGGAGGGGCAGCATGTGCTTCGTAGGCGTTCATCAGCAATCCGCCGCAGACTTAATTACACTTTTGGACAGACTTTCTACCCCAACGAGTTACTACTTTCTGCGTTGGACAAACCGAGTCAGCGGTTTTTGGCGACGGCGTTCTGAAATGAAGTTATTGGAGGATATTCGCGATCGCTTAATCAAGCATCCATCACAACAGTTCCCCAGTCCAGAAGGGCAATTATTCAATCATCACTTAGAACTGCGTTGGAAAAAACAGGGTGAATTATACAAAGTGCTACTCCTCACCACCCTAAAACTTGAGCCGGGATTTGAACCCATTGGTGAAAATTGGGAAGCTTTAGATCGAAACGCCCATCAGTATTCTTCTACAGACTCTCGCTTTCCTCAAGAATTTGCCTCTGACGAAGTTAAAATTGCCCAACGCTATTTTCGAGATTCCTGTACTGCAACAGTACATTTTGTAGCCCTTACCATACCAAAGTAGCTATGACACGCACTCCCTCTAATCCTTCACAGCAAGCAATTAGCCCCAAACCTTATAAGTTAGTTTCTCTCCCTAGCCAACCACCAAACCGCCAACGCCCAGCCGGACAAGACCGCTTTCGCCAAGACCGTTTGAGTGGGAAAATGTCTTTGCGGTTAACAGTGCAAACTAATACCGTTGTAGCATCAGGTGCGATCGCACTGGGTATCGATGTACTTGGTTTAAATAAAAATAGCCCCAACTTAATTAAAACTGCGGTACGAAGAGACAGGCGCTTAATTATTCCGGGAAGTTCTTTTAAAGGCGTGGTACGGTCTGCTTATGAAGCTATTACCCAAAGTTGTTTGTGTAAGGTAACATCACAGGCTAAAAAACAAAATTGGATTCCCGATAACTATCAAGAATGTCAAATTAATCAGTCAAATAATAAGGTCTGTCCAGCTTGCCAAGTTTTTGGTGCAATGAATTGGCAAGGGTTAATTCGCTTTACAGATGCTATCTGTGAAACAACTAAATTTAGGGTGAAATTTATCCCATCATTGTATCAGCCTCAACCTGAACCATTTAACCAAATAACAAAGCAAAAGCAACTCAATTCTGAGTATTTTAGTAATTATGGTAAAGTTCGCGGACGCAAGTTTTATTACCATGCATTACAGGCAATTGATAGCGGAAATCGCGGAATCGAGACTCAACAAGCAGGTATTCAGTACACATTCACAACTGACCTGTATTTTATGAACTTATCTTCAGCCGAAATCGGAACCTTATTAATAGTACTAGGTCAAGATACGCCAAAACATCCTATTGCCTTAAAAGTAGGTAGTGGTAAACCTATAGGAATGGGAACTATGACTGTAGAAGTTACAGCAATTGAACAACCTACTAATATTTGCGATCGTTATTTATCTTTTCAGCCGGAAGCAAATCAATTAACTGGAGAAGAATTAGCAATATTTAAACGAGATGCAATCAAACAAGCCCATGAAACAAAACTTGTACAACCAGAACAATTGCGACAATTGAGTGAGGTGTTGAAATATCCTACCAATCGTCAAGCACCAGAGGGGATGTACTAATGGAAATCCCAGAAAACTTACAGGATGCACATTGGGACGTAGCCCACAAAATTGCTCAATCGCTAGTATTAGATAAGACAGATGTAAACGAATTAGATAAAGCGATCGCTTATTTGCGAGTTAATAGTGAACAGCCAAAAGCAGGCTCGAAATTCTTTAAATATCTCAGCATTTTAGTTAAAAACGGTGAATACATAAGTCATAGCAATAAGACTGTCGAGTACTACGAAAGCATAGCAGAAGCTTGTCAATACCTACAGCCTTATAAACATGATGCCTTATTAATGATTCAAATCTTAGGTTGGGCTAAACGTTTAATGCGCTATTACCGGAAAGTTGGGGTTCCCAATGTACAAGGTAGTGCAACCGATATAAAACCTTTCAAAGCCTTAGAAAGACCGAAAAATATGGAACGCCCTCAAGCTAACAAGCCTTATAAAAAGTGAGAATAATATATGTATGTGCCAGTTTTCCCCACCCTTTAGCACCATCGATAATACACCATATTTGATTAAATCGGTATTATTAAAATAATTAAATTGTAGCAATTCAAGGTGCGTTAGCCTGCGGCATAACACACCCTACTTCATACTATTTCTTACTTCCCCGTTATATAACTTTATCCCCATAGGCATAGTTCAATGTCTAGAGTTTTCGCAGGGGTAGGTATAGGTAAAGAAGTTGGAGAAGGAGTGGGAGTTTGGGCGAATAAAAAATCACCCAATTGAGATGGATCACATAAGGGTAGCCAATCCATAGATTTTCATCGTAAATTTTAGAACTTGTCCATAATGATACTAGTACCACTGCATATAATTCAAAACAGCAATTTTGAACTACCACTGAGAAAAGTGCTGGCTATCAGTACTCAACCTTAACGAAGATGTTTACGGTACACCCTCTCACGATCCGCGAAATTATTTAATTTTGTAAAGACAAAATTCTGCTGATAAAAGCAACGGTTGTGCTTAAAATCCCGACTAGTCTCACTTATGCACCTGTGATTAATAGAAATTCCGCAGGTAATTTCTATTAATTTATTTATTGCTAAATAATCCTATTGCAGGATATATTATTGCTCTACAGATAACTATGAATATTAAAAGCATTTATTTGACTAATCATCACTTTGATGGATTTTGCTCTAGTGATAATCAAAATATACTTATTTTGTATTGCAACGAATTAATTTAGATAAGTACCTAAAAATTAGCTATTTCGTACTTTAAATAACAAATCAATAATATTAAAATGTAAGCAAATTAACCAAAATCATGCTTGTTACATTTAAGTTTTTTAAAGCTGCTAACCTCGATACATATCAAAAAACGCTTTTTTGATAAAAAAACTACTCCCAAATTTTTTATTTTGACTCTTTTGACAACTACTAAAAAAATCCTTAAGCTAAAAGATAGGTTTAATAAATCAAAGAGAAAACGGCGATTTTCTTTGGTCAACATTAAGAGTCGTTATCTCACAATGTCAGCATGAAGCAATGAATCGAGACTAAAAACCTTCACTAAAGATTGAACTCAAGCACTCAACTTCTCTACCACGAACCTATTATTTAAACAACCGGATATCGCCCCAAATATATGTATTTATATATTCCGGTAATATTAGAGAAGTTGTGGTGAAATCTCTTGGGTATCAATCAGAGAAATTTGTTTGAGGTAAAGCAGATATGCCTAGGAGAATACTGTGTTTGAGTATCTGACCAATTTGAATGACCACAATTTACCGTATCCCGATACGATCCATCCCATCGTTATTCACTTCGTTATTGCGATGGTGTTGTTTGCCTTTTGTTGCGATGTAATTGGCTATTTTACCCGCAACTTCCGCCTATTTGAGGTGAGTTGGTGGAATATGTTTATTGCAACAATTGCCATTTTTGTTGCCATCATTTTTGGACAATTTGAAGCAGGTTTAGCACAACCTTACGAAGCAGCCAAATCAGTGCTGAATACGCATACACTTATTGGCTGGTCGCTGTCAGGAATTATCGCAGCAGTTACAGCTTGGCGCTATGTAATTCGTGCCCGCGATCCACAAAGAATATCAATTTACTATCTAGGTACAGGACTAATTTTGACAGCAATAGTTGGCTTGCAAGTATACCTCGGAGATGAACTGGTTTGGGTATATGGGCTGCATACAGTACCAGTTGTTGAAGCACTCAGAGACGGTATGTTGCCATGAACTCAGAACTCATTAATCAATTAAGTGGGCAACTAGGTCCAAATGGGTTACCTTACAGCATTCCGGTTCATCCCAACTTAGTCCATCTCACCCTAGGTTTATTTATCATTGGGATTACCTTTGATTTCGTTGGGGCGCTGTTTCCCTTTCAAAAATGGGTCTTTAAATTTTTAGCGATTTCTGTTGAACGTACCAACTTCTTTGATGTTGGCTGGTACAACATGGTAGCTGCATCCGCCATTACCTTTTTCACAGTAGCAGCTGGCTTTTACGAAATGATGTTGGCACAGCCACCAGCCGATGTGAAAAGTGCTTGGGGATTGCAAGCAATAGATACGATGCTTTGGCATGGTGTCGGTGGTGTGTTGTTACTAGCAATCATTATCGGCATGACTGTCTGGAGAGGATACCAGCGCTTTGTTACTCGCAAAGAGGACGAGAAACAAGTGCAATGGCGCTATCTGCTAACAGGTGTGGTAGTCATGTTTATCTTGTACCTCCACGGCACCTTGGGCGCACAACTAGCTGCCGAATTTGGTGTTCACAATACAGCAGATAGTTTGTTGCGATTAGGCCAAGACCTCAACACAGTGCTTAAGTAACTAGTTAATTGTCATTTGTCCTTTGTCATTTGTGACCAACAATAACCAATGACTAATGACCAATGACTATTGACCAATGACCAATGACTATTGACCATGAAACTCCAGAAGACTTTAAATATTTTGACACTGATAACAGGCGCGATCGCCGTGACTGTTACTAGTATCTGGGTAGGTAAACAGGCTTATACCTGGCTTCCTCCACAAGCGGCGGCTGAATCTGTCCTCATTGATGATTTGATCAGCTTCTTAGTAACGCTAGGTGCGTTTATCTTTTTGGGAGTGACTAGCACTCTCATGTATTCTATAATTTTCCATCGCGCAGTTAAGGATGATTTGAGCGATGGCCCAGCTATCGAGGGTAATATCACCCTAGAAGTTGTCTGGACAGCAATCCCCATCCTGCTAGTATTTTGGATTGCAGGATACAGCTACCAAATCTATGAAAAAATGGGCATTCAAGGCCCGATGGAACTGGTTCACTTGCATAATCCGATGGGAATGGAATCAGCTTATGCAGCACCAAAAGACTCGCCAGTTAACGCTTTAGCTGCACCTGTAGAAAACATTGATGTGGTTGCCAAACAATGGGCATGGGTCTTCCACTACCCAGAAACAGATGTTACCAGTAGCGAACTACACCTGCCAAGCGATCGCCGTGTGCGTTTGAATTTGCAATCAGAAGATGTCCTCCACGGCTTCTATGTTCCGGCATTCCGGCTGAAGCAAGACATCATTCCCAACCACAATATTGACTTTGAATTCACTCCCATTCGCCCTGGTAAATATCAACTCACCGATTCTCAATATAGCGGCACATACTTTGCAACCATGCACGCAGATGTGGTAGTCGAATCTCCCGAAGATTATCACAAATGGCTAGCTCAAGCTGCAACCCACAAACTTGCACCCGCAGAAAATCAAGCAGCTTATGAGTATGCCCAAGCTGCTAGTCAGTCAGTTAAAACTGGTTGGGCTACTGTAGCACCTGGGTCAGCGCCACTAGTCAACTATCCTGGTTGAAAGGAAATTAACCGATGACAAATATTCCGATTGAAGGCATCAGTATCCCTAGTGGACAGCCTCACCACGAATCCCCAGGAGACTGGAAGCGATACTTTAGCTTTAGCACTGACCATAAAGTTATTGGTATCCAGTACCTCGTTACCTCATTTATCTTCTTTCTTGTTGGCGGTATCTTTGCAATGATAATTCGGGGCGAACTAATTACCCCCGAATCAGACCTCATCGACCGCACCGTCTACAACGGTATGTTCACCATGCACGGCACAGTGATGCTGTTTCTATGGACATTCCCCTCACTAGATGAACTAACATCGGACATTTTGTGCTAAACTGCTCTGACATTGAGTTTTAGAGCTTTATGCGGGTCGGTTACGTTAGAGTATCGAAATTTGAACAGAGCGACGCGCTGACTCAGCAGACCGCCAGAATTGAAAAAGCTGGCTGTAGCTTGATTTTTTCTGACATCGAATCTGGGCGAAGCGACAGCCGGAAAAACTTCAACAAAATGCTCGCGATGTGCCGCGAAGGACAAATAAAAGAAATCGTTATCACTCGAATCGATAGACTGGCTAGGTCTGTGATGACCATCGCTAAAACAATAGCACTACTCGAAAAGTTGAATATCAAACTTATCATCTTAGATGCCCCCGTAGAAGATGCGTCAAGCCCATTTGGATGGTTTTCCCTAAATCAAATGGCAGGACTAGCCGAGTTTGAATCTCGGTTGTTACAGAGCAGAGTAAACCACGGATTAGAGCATTTTCGCGAACAAAACAAAGCTTATCAGCCACCGTTCGGGTTCGCTAGAGTTGACGGGAAATATGTTCCCGATTTGACTATACATCAGCCCAGTGGAAAAACTAATTGGGCAATAGCCCACGAAATTATTCAATATTTTTTATCTAAAAAAACTTCGCTGCGAAACACTATTCAACACTTTATAAAAGAATTCAATATTCAGTTTTCCCCTCCAGGGCTACGCTCTTGGTTGTTGAACCCAGTGCTGCGAGGTCACACTAGGTATAACGTAAAATTTAATCGCGTTAACCCCGAAAAATGGGATATTCGAGAAAATACCCATCAGCCTTTGATCTCAGAAGAAGTTTACCAACAGATTGAAACTCGGCTTAGAGAAAATCAACGCCTGTGGGGTAAGAACTTTGAGGGTGCCACACAAACAGATATTGGCGAGCGTTTATTGTCTGGGCAAATTATCTGCGGTTCCTGCGGAGGGAAATGTTATGTCCATGATGCTAAGAGATCGATGGGATTGCGATGCAAACGTCGCAGGGTTTACGGCGAAACTGCTTGTAGCAATAGAACCGCAGTTTCACTGAGAAAGGTTGTCGATGCCGTTGACGCTGCCCTAACAACAAGAGCGATCAAACTCAGGGACTATGTTGTCAGCAGCCAGCCATCGAACGAAGATACCCCGGAAATTATCGAGCTTAAATCCCGTCTTGAGGTACTGCGAAAACTTCCCAGAGATTCGATCATTGAAGAAGCAATCGACCGAACAGTAGTCAAGATTCAGCAACTTCAGCAACAAAACATTCAATTCGCTTTTGTTGGGGCAAGTTTGCAAAAAGAATTAATAGACACCTTCGGTGATGATGAGTTCCTTGAGGTCATGCCAGATGAAACCAAGAAGGGTTTGTACAAAAAATTTGTAAAGGAAGTAAAAGTTCTAAACGGCAATGTCATCGCCGTGTTGTTGGTTGAGATACTGCGGTAGCAACTCTGGGTTTGTCATGATCATTTTTTTTGTTGCTTTATCTACATTCAACGGCTTCACCAAACGAAATAACATAGCTAGCCTTAGCAGTTCTTCGGATAGAGTTTCGTTCTTCCTTGGAATGTAGCGAGACACATCAAATTCGGTTTTTCTTTGCGGCATGATTTCTCTGTGGCGTTCTATTTTTAGATTAGTTTGTCGGCTGAAAATTTCTGTTACGAGCGATGCCTACGGCGGGCTGCGCCTAAGCATTTGGCAAACGGTGGGTCGATCGCAATTGCTGAAAGGATACGCACGCTTATTGAAGACGGATAGATTTTATCTGTCTTTTGCGTTATTCAATGAGTTGCAATTCGCGCTAGCTGCTTAGTTATTTGGGGCGATCGCAACTTCAATTCCTGCACTCGTTCGGGGGGAAGCTAAACCAGGACAGTTCCGGTTTTTGGTGTATCCTCACCATCGTTAACGGACATCCTTATTGGCAAGCTGCACTGTTATTGGGTTGGAATAACATTCCAGTGGAAGTAAGAGAATTTCCTAATCAAGAAGCTGAAATAGAAGCGCTATTGTTGGAAAATGCTGACCGCAAAAAGACGAACGAACAAAAAGTGCGTGAAGCCATTGCTTGGGAACGAATCGAAAAAGCGAAAGCGAAGCAACGACAACAGATTGCAGCAGCTACTACTAATAAAAAATTAGGCAGGAGTGTACAAACAACGCTTGTGGAAAATTTTCCTGTATCGTCTCCAGGGCAAACCCGCGATAAAGTAGCAAAGCTTGTGGGTTTAGGTAGTGGTCGTAACTATTCCAAGGCTAAAAAGGTAGTCACAGCAATAGATCAGCTTCTCCAACAAGGCAATGACAAATCAGCTTTAGATTTACGAAAAGCCTTGAACGAGCAAAGTGTAGATGCAGCAACCAAGCTGATCAAAGCACATCCAACCCAGAGCGCCAGACAAACAGATGACCCTCAACGTAGTTGTTGGAATTGTCAATTTTGCAGTAAAGAACAGGTAAAGGATAACCACACCTTCTATTGCTATAAATTTGGTTTGTTGAGCTTTCTCGAGAAAGATGCTCAAACAAGAGGCGAAGAATGCCTTGCATGGCGATATCGGTGGAGTGACTCTGATGGTTGTCAATCTATACCGAAGAACTCGTGTTTCACTCTCACATTGCCATCACACTTACAAACAATGTTTGAGGACGCAGCCAGAGCATCAGGAATGACTTTGGTGGATTGGATTTGTCATCATCTTTTACAAGCGACTCAATCGTCGAAAATACCTTTAGAAGTCTAAAAAATAGCGATAAATTCCAAATAAAGCCAATTTCATTACAACAACTATGCTTTAGCTAGCTAAAGTTGCCATATTCAAGAGCCTAAACTCATGCCAGGAACTCCGAAAAAAGGCAAGTATTCCAGCAAAAAAAATCCTTGTGCTGTTTGTGGAAATAGCACAGGCAGTTGTAAGTTGAATGACGATGGTAGCCTTTATTGCTATCATTCTCTTCCTGATTCTGCTCCGTCTGGTTACATCTACATCCGAGAGCTATCAGGTGGGATGGGACAAGAGTTTATTACACCATTGGTAGCAGATGAATTATTCAGAGCTGCAACAGAGCTTCAGAACCGAGGAAAGAAAGCATCTAGTAAAGAGATAGCTCAATTGACAGGGCTGCCTAATTCTTGGGCCAGAGCATTACGTGCGATTCGTTGTTTAGTGAATCACATAACTAAACCAGCCTGACAGCAGATTACTGTCATTAAAGGCTGAACTCTCGGTCAGATGCAAGTGAAAGTCTTGCCATTCAGACTCAGAATTGACTCCTTATCTGCCCGCGCGACCTGAAATGGTCGTTTAGTCCGAGGAGCCTCCTCCTCTAGAGGACTCACACCCTCTACCCCTATGTAAAAAGTCTCTTTAATGGAGATTGGTTACGGTCAAGTAGGTAACGAAACAACCGGAATGCAAACCACAAATGTACTCATTGCTACTAGCCTAATGTGGTTCTGAGGCTAAGGGGAGTTCTCTTATGATGAACGAAAGTGAACTGTTAATTAAACTGCGTGACAGGGAAAAGAGCCAAAAGGCTGAAAGGCTCTGACCAAAAGGTATGTAGGCAGTCTTAGCGATGGGCAGTCCCTAAGATGTGTGAGTATAAATCCTACCGCAGAAGTAGACAGCATCTAACAGAGAACACAACACTAAATAACACAACAGGGTAAGCCCAACAGAGTCTATGGTCAGGTCGAAAACCATAGTAAGCCGACCGTAAGGAAAGCAGAAACCTCTGGTGGGTAAAGGATGAGAGAAAAAGCGAAAGCTGACTTGTAATAAATCAGATAGAGGTTCAAAATTTGCCTCTGAGCGAAAGCAATAGCAGACTTCTCTTTGGTCTTATGAGAAAGAAACTACACAAAGAAACCTAATTCCTAGATAAGTTAGATGTCGTACACATGTACAACAAACGGACTAAGAAAACCACTCTTAGATTGGAGTCAAGTTAATTGGCGCAAAATCAACAAAGCGGTTAAGAATCTGCGTCAACGAATCTTTCTCGCAAGAAAACTTGGAAACTGGCGGAAGCTAAGAAGCCTCCAAAAGTTGATGCAAAGAAACTACGCTAACTTATTGTTATCTGTTCGGAAAATCACTCAAACAAATCTTGGTAAAGCAACGGCAGGAATTGATAAAGAAATTATCAATACCCCAGAGCAGCGAGTGAATCTGGTAAACCACTGGAATGGCGGTAATCAAAACCCTACTAAACGGGTGATGATACCTAAAGCCAACGGTAAGAAACGACCGCTCGGAATCCCAACTGTGCGTGACAGAATCGAACAGGCAATAATAGTTAATTCACTAGAACCAGAATGGGAAGCTGTATTTGAAGCAAATTCCTATGGCTTCAGATGTGGAAGAAGCTGTCAAGATGCTATCGCCCAAAACTTTATAAGAGTCAAAGGTGACAGAGACACTTGGGTTCTAGAAGCAGATATTCAAGGATTCTTCGATAACATTGCCCATGAATCTATCCTTAAACAGTTAGGAAACTTTCCAAAAAGAAACCTAATCAAAGGATGGTTAAAAGCTGGATTTATCTTTGAAGGGAAATATAACCTGACAAAGACAGGCACGCCACAAGTAGGGGTTTGTTCCCCGCTCCTTGCCAATATTGGATTGCATGGCTTAGAAACATTTATTAAAGCTACCAATCCCAAACTTGGCGTGGTTAGATACGCTGATGATTTTATCGTCACTGCTAGAGATGAGGAAAGTCTCGAAAACGCCCAAATCCAGATTCAGCAATGGTTGTCAGAAAGAGGTTTGAATCTCAGCGCGGAGAAGACATTAATCACGTCAATGGAAGATGGTTTCGACTTCCTCGGCTTCAACCATCGCCATTACAATGGTAAATTGCTCATCAAACCCTCGAAGAAGAAAGTCTTAGACTTTTGTAAACGAATTGGGAAAGAAATTAAAGCAATCAATGGGTGTGAGCAAGAGTTAGTCATTAAAAGACTCAATCCGATTCTCCGAGGTTTTGCCAACTTCTACAAAGGAGTAGTCAGCAAAGAAACCTTTAGTTACATCTCCTCAAGATTATGGAGATATCTTTGGTGTTGGGCAAAGCGTAGACACCCCAACAAAAACAAAAAATGGGTTCGCAAACGTTACTTTAAAACCATAAATGGCAATCAATGGACGTTCGCTACCATAATTAGCGACCGCCAAGGGAAACAAAAGTATTTAATCCTATACCCGATAGCGTACACACCCATCGAGCGCCATGTAAAGGTTAAAGGGGAAGCGTCACCGGATGACCCCTCTCTCAAAGAATATTGGGAAAAACGCCACCAAAAATATGGTAAGAGCTACTGGGAGAAAAACTCTCGGAATTATAAAATCGCTCAAAACCAAAATTGGAAATGTCCTATCTGTGGTGAACCATTACTCAATGGAGAAGAAATAGAAACCCATCACATTGTACCTGTTGCTCAAGGTGGACTTGACGACGCAGAAAACCTTCAGCATTTACACAAAGCGTGTCATAAGCAGGTACACACAAAATCCAAGTTAACTCGCTTGAAGTAAGGCTTGAGCGCAGTGAGTGCGAAAGTTTCATGCTGCGTTCTTAGGGGAGGGGAGAGCGGTGACGCTCGAACCTTACCCGACACACCGAACAAGCTCGGTTCTTGTAGAGTGAAGCTGGGAACAGGGCGCAACCAGACGA
>NZ_MTAV01000035.1 GCF_002154695.1 Nostoc sp. T09 | reverse complement strand
GGAAGAAGGAATAAAACTGTACTGAGTTTTTTTCAAAAATCAAATATGAGTCCTATATGTTGGGTGGAAAATGCCTAACAAAACCCGAATATGTTGGGCATTGCCCACCCTACATTTGAGCTTTAAGGCTACTTTATAAAGTATCTCTAATCTCTGATAAATTATCCTGCTTTAATTTTGGAAAATAAAGACTCATACTGCTTTATTGCTAATGGAGATAAGGGAAGTAAAAATTCACTTTTATCGAAAACTTCACGATTACTTAGTAACAAGTTTCTGAATGATTCTTGAATATCTGATGCGACAATATTTGTGGAAATGGGTGAATTAGTTTTGCTCAGTAGAGAAATTTGCTTAGCGATCGCTGGTTGCCAACAAAAATCAATCCATTGATTTGCTAAAGTTTCTTTGTCAACGCCTTTAGGACGTACCCAGAGATCTGCCCATACTGCTGTTCCTGACTGGGGGATAACAGCTGTGAGGTGGGGATAACGCGCCAGGACTGGTAAAACATCATCAGACCACCCTACTGCTAGCCAAGTATCTTCAATAATTAAGGGTTCTAGGTAAGTATTGGAACTGTAGAACTTTACCTGTTGATTTAAGGAGCGTAGTTCTTTTTCCAATTCTGGCACTTGGTCTAGATTGTCTGTATTGTAGGATTTCCCTAATTTCTTTAAAACTAGACCGATGACTTCTCGTGGTTGATTGAGTAGGGAAATTCGCGATCGCAGTCCGTCTCGCCACAAATCACTCCAATCTTTCGGCGTCCATCCTAATTCTTGGAATTTGTTACGGTTATAAACAATGACGGTACTACCCCAACGGTAAGGAGCAGCCCAAACCTTTCCTTGAGTATCAGGATTACCTTGCTCGTTGCGCGTTACCAGTTTTTTCCATTTGTCATCTAAAACCGACCACTGTTTTATCTGCTGTTCATTTAGTGGTTGAATCAGTTTTTGCTCAATCGCGGCTTTTAGCCAAAAATCTCCCAATGTCACTAGGTCCGCTATAGGCGTTTTTTGCTCTTGCTGAAATGGAATAAAGCGACTCCATCCTTGCTCATCACTGGTTTTTGGCTTTTGCTGCCAATTTTGTAATTGTTTAAATAAATCTTGTATCTGCCCAACGGGAGCAAACTTTAATTGCACCTGTGGCTTCAAGGCTTTCTGAAATTTATTAACTACCTGACCAGGTATAGAACCTTTTAATAGCTGTACTTTCAGTTGTGCCTGGTTGCTTCCACCACAGCCAATCAGCAGTTGTGAAAGTGCTAATGTACCTGTGGCTAATAAGAATGAGCGTCGATCCATCGAATTTGAATATAAAATTTTTGATTATAACTATCTTAAGCATTGAAATACCAAGTTTTTTAGGCATGGGAAAAGATTTAGATGCCACATTCTTTTCATTTCCCCAGCTAACTGATAGTTTCTCAAATTATAGTTTTATCTCACTTGTGATAGATAGCGATCGTTAGCTGTTCTTGCTTCAAGTGGCATGAGGTCAGTAACCTGGATGCTTAAAACAGTTGCATTTTTTGATTTGTAATTTTGAATTGTTAACTAGCTACGCTTTGGCTGTCGTGATTAGTTTTACAAGTATTTCCTTTTTCTAGTTGCCTCTATCTCTAAGTAAAATCTTAATCATTTCTTCGGTTCTTCCTAAATTGTCATAGTTCAGTAATAACTAGTAGAGTACGGCAGAACTAGAGATGAGTTAAACAGAATTTTGTTTACAAGATCATGTTTAGAACCTCTATCAAGAGGGCTTGATCATGGCTGATTTAGCCATATTGCTGGGAAATTAGGGATAAAACCGAAAATTTTACTGATTTTATTTAGATGATCGGAAATAATAGCATTTAGCTTAATTTATCTCCATAATATTATTGATATTTCCTACCAAAAATATTTAGTTATATTTAGTGAGTCATGAATTCGATATCACATTTACACAAAAGATGCAAAAAATTAAATAATTCATAAGTATTTTTAAGGTTGCCAGTAAATTGAATAACATAGAGAAAATATGCGGATTAAGGTATTAAATGGAGCCATTACAAAAGCAGATCATGTCTCTGAGCTACAAGCTGGATGCCCTCTGCCAAGTGATTGAAGAGCTTGACAGTAAAGTTTCTCAAACTTTATCGGAGTGCTCTTTAGCTAGAACTCAGGCAAAAGATAGTAATCCAGAAAATAGCGAAGCCGTGCATTACCACCAGTTCAAAGCAAATATGGCTTATAATTCCGAACTGGAACACAAGGATGTGTTGGCAGATGGCATTTATACAGACACGAATCGTCAAGGTGGAGAAAGAAGCCTGACGCCAGAAATTCAAATACAACGACTAACAGCACAATTAACAGCAGCCTATAATCGCATTGCAGCCTTAGAAGAACAATTACTGCGGGAGAGAATTCACTAATTTGGCATTAGTCCAAGAGATTTACCTGAAATTTCTGAATGTTGGCATCCGCTATTGGTTATTGAATCTGCTCAATCGCTCAAGTTGTTTTTCAATGGCTTCCAAAAGTTGGTGTTGTTGCCAACCTAGACTAATATGGGCAGCGATCGCAGATCCTCCAGCGCCCATACCTTCTTTAACAAAGCCCTGCTCGTAAGCTCGGAGTTGGGGATAACGAGAATCAGTAAAACTTAGTTGAGTTGCGATTAAGGGTGGGATTTTCCCGCCCTTAATTATGTCTTCTTCACCTAAACTATTGGCTAATTCCACCGTCCCACCCGTTGGATCTTCTGCTACCCAGCGGGTTGTGCCTACGACTACTTCTTCTGGCCGCCAAGCTAAAGTGTAAGTTTGAGCGATCGCATTCATCAGCGCGTAAACTGCTAGCATTTGCGTCCCACCCGCCAGCAACACACCACAACTACGACTAGCAGCGATCGCCATTCCCGCTACCACCACCTGCATGGGATCGCCTACTGCGGCGACGAGTTGGAGAGGATCTAGAGAATTTTGGATTTTGGCCCTTCGACTACGCTCAGGGTAAAATTTTGGATTTTGGATTAGGTATTGGGAATACGTCTTCCCTTGTATTCCTCTTTCCCTCATCCTCTCCAGTCCTGCTTGCACCAATGCCCATTTTTGTCCGTGGTTACAAACAGGATGACTGCTATTGACTTTCCCCTCGGCTGGTATCCCCAAGCCAGTTAAAATTGCCAAGGCAGTAGTCGTACCACCAACGACACACTCGCTTAAAATCAAATACCCCTGTTGAATATTGGCTGCAAGCTGCGAACCCCAAAGCAGCCCCTGTTCTAGCAAGTGGTGGACTGTTGCTAGTTCCATAGCGTTACCTTGACTTAAACACCTAGCTAGACATCCCCCCAAATCAATTGTTGGTACTGCTGGGGGCTGGGGTAAGCCAGCATTAAATAAATAAACAGGAATTTTCAGCGCCTCAACTACAGAACGGGAAATTAGTACAGGTGAAGCCCCCGCCGTCAGCGGTGGTAGGGGATATTTGGGCTGGTGTTCTGCACCGTAGTATAAAAACTCCGCATCGGCACAAGCGGTATACTTCCGGTCTTCGGGGGTAAGTCCAGCCGCAGAAATCCCTGGAATTAAACCAGTTTCAGTAAATCCTAAAACACAGGCAAACACAGGTAAGCGATCGCGGTACTTAGCAATCCAGGCTTTACCCTGTGCTTTTTGAGTATAGATATGGATCATAGCTTATTTGTCAGTTGCCATTAGTCAGGTTGTCAGTTGTCTTTTTTTGCCACTGACCAATGACAAATGACCAATGACTATTATTTATTCATAATCCATCAAAACTTGAACCCAACGTGGCGGACGGGGGATAGGATTTCCTAGACGATCCAACAGCAGCCATGCTGCTAAATGTACGATGAACAAGTAGACAAAATTGTTGAACATAATCAAAGCGATCGCCCCGACTTGAATCCAAAATACACTAGGATTTGCCAGTAATTCCAGCTTCAGGAACAACCACTCTATCAATTCTGTTACCTGGTTGATTGCATAAACCCAAAGATCCTCACCAGATAACACAGACAATAACCATACCCGGAAAAAGGCTCCCAAAGTACCTAGTAGCATACCTAAGGTAATAGAAACTATCCAGGGAACACGACGATTCCATGTGGAGCCTAATAACACACCCATAAAAGCGTAGGGCATGACAAACAACAGACTGCGGACTGGTCCCATCAACACCGCCAGCAGCAATCCAGATGTGACGGCTGCCATCCAAGCAGCTCGTCGGCCCCAACGAAGGTAAACTAGAGCGATCGGTACTGGAAAAAATATCCGCAACACCGGTCCCAAGGGAAAATAAAAATTAACAAACCAAATCAAGCTAGCAGTACTAGCTAAAAATGCCGTTTCCACCATTCTCAGGGGTGCATCAACCTTCAGTTGGGGAGGCCGCAGCGTGCTTTGATTCCCAAACTTGAGCTGACTACCTTGTTTATCTAACCATTGATTTTGGGTAGTTTGAGATTCAGAGGATGGCCCTTGCTCTGGCTCATCTGGCAGAGAATCTAAGATGCTCATATTTGACAAGTTTTTAAACTATCATTCTTTCCAAGGCTGACAAATCGGGAATACAAATAATATCCTGATCCCGCCTAATCAACCCTTTTTTTTCTAGCCTTGTCAACACTCGGGTAACTGTTTCCCGCGCCAGCCCACTTAAACTGCTCAATTCTCGGTGCGGTAAATTAGGAATTTCCGTTCCTCCTGTCTGCACCTTTTTTCCCTGTCCTTCTGCCAAAAACAGCAAAGTGTCTGCCACCCGTGACTGACTATCAGATTCTCGCAAGCGCAGTCTGCGATTGACTTGCCGCAAGCGTCGCGCCATCAGTTGAGCCAATCGCATTCCTGCCATAGGTTCTGTCTGTAGTAACTTGACAAAATCCTGAGATGGCATACTGCCAATCACCGTGGGCGTTAGGGTAATTACATCGGTAGAGCGAGGTACTTCATCTAGCGCCGCCATTTCACCAAACAATTCCCCCTTGCCAAGAATATTCAACGTCACCTCTTTACCTTCTAGGTTATAGGTGCGAATTTTTACCCATCCATCGACAATAAAATATACAGAACCACCCCAGTCATTTTCTAGTAGAATTACCTGATTAGCCGGGTGAGTACGGGTAACAAGATGGGTGAGGGCTGGTTCTACGACCAGTTCTGGCAACCCCTGAAAGAAGGGAGCCGAGATCATCCAGGGATTTGTAGGTGTCTGCAGGCTATATCGGTCTTCCATTACAACATCTTGATTACATATTTATTAAATAAAGCTGTTGGATACACAACAAACGAGAGCACTATGTTAAGCCTAAGCTATCAAAGCACAGCCCTTTACAAAAATAAAACTAAACTATGTTACACAAGAATGCGGTAAAAGCGTTGTTTCTCAATAATCTTTACCTATGGATTTAAAGCTAGTCATAATTGTGCAACAAACAGTTTGCTGAGCCTCAAGTCTTCTTGAGGAGCTAACCGGACTGCAAGCATCATTACTTCAGAACATAGGTACACAACCTTAATGATACTCAAGGTAGTTAATTTTTGCTAACGTAAAATTTTTAGCTGTTCTCCGCAATATGTAACTAAGTACAATAAAGCTTCATAATTTGCTTGTTTATCAGTACACAAAGTGTTGGTTTGCCAAAAGTAGTTTGTTTAGCTGTTACAATTTTTTCTATTTTTTATGCTATGAAGTCTGAGAAGCTACAACATTGGTTGTCTGGTGAGATAGAACAGTACCTATTAGACTGCCGTGCTGTTGAAACTGCCAAATACCTTTTGTCTTCTGAGACTGCAAGTAGTTGCCAAATCGATCTTCACAAATAGGTAGTGATTAACTATAGCCAAGATTCCCAAAATCCATAACATAAACAGAATTGCACTCAGAAGCCCAGCAAGTAAAAGCCAACCATCGTAACTTCAATAATTGTAAATTAATTTTTCTAGCAATTGACGTAAATTTCTACATAAGGTATCTAAAGTGACTTCTCACACAGATGAAATTCAAAGATTGATCGCAGACATTGACAACTTACTTGCCAATAATGGCAAACGTCTGTCTAAGCTTTTGCCTAATCAGGCGCAGGAGCCAAGAGAGGTTTTGGAGCGTATTCGTGACTTTCTCGGTAGGCTGGAAGAAACTGAGGTATTGCCCCACGATAGTCAAAACAAAGCCTCGGAACACAAACCGCTATCACCCTTATTAGCAAAATTTGTCGATCAAAATAATCATCAGTCTTTAACCCAACCCAAGCCACAAAACGAAGAGCAGAGCCACAGTACTCTGCTGCAAAAAATAAATAGTGAAGTTTCAGCTTTACTCCAGCCGCTGCAAGCAGAATTAGCAGGATTATTGCAAGAGCGAGCAAATCTTGTGCAAGAAATTCGGCAGCTAGAGCAAAGGCGATTGCAAAATTACTCCCTGAGCCAGCAGTTAGCAAACCAAGAACAGATAATTAACGAATTTTTACAGGTGCTTACCAATCGCTTGCTGCCAACTTTAACCTCGCAGTTAGCTCAGAGTTTGGTAAATTCACCTATTTCTATGACAAGTAATAACGCCAATCTAGCTCCCGTAGAAGGAACCAATCCAGATCAGGTAGAGCGCTTAACCAGGTTAGGTAGAGAGTTCGATCAACGCTTGCTGTCACTCGATGGAACTGTAAATGTTGTCTTTGAAGCACTACAGCGCAACATTCATACTTATCATGAATCTCTAACACAAGCACTGGCCAGAATGCACAGTCAAGGAGTGCAAGGCGAACAGGTAATGGCCAGCTTTGTGAATAACTTGACACAGTATTTACAGCAATTTCCTGGCTATCAGTCATCTTTATCGACAACTAAAGCAGACGCCATTAACTTACAAGCCTTACAGCCAGCTTCTCCCCAACCGGAATTAGAAATTAAGCGATCGCCAAATATAGCATCAAAACCAGAAGATACTGCCACCAACATAGAGGATTTGGATGCAGTACTGTTGGAATTTGCCACAGATGCGCCACCATCTTCCCAGACGACTACGACTCAAACCCCAACTACATTCCAGCCAGATAGTTCACAAGTAGATGAAGTAGATCAACTTTATGCCAGTTTGTTTGGTAGTGAAGATGTTTCTAACCAAGTTATAGAAACAGCGCCAACACAGGTCATTGCTAATGAACTATCTCCACAGGAAGCTGTGACTTTATCCCCTGAAGATATCATCGATAGCACACCTGTATCTTCAACCAATCAAGTGCAACCTGTTGATTCTGCTGTTGAAACAACAAATCTGGAATCTCAGCAAATAGCCGCGAGTATCAAAGAACCAACTCATTCACAACTACAAGCAATTCAAGATTCTCCTGCACAACCTACAGATTCATCGCCGGACTGGGAAGAGCTATTTTTTGAGGAAGTTACGGATATAACTAGCTTGCCAGCAGAAGTAGTGACTGTAACAGAGGATATAGCGAGTTTTGATGCAATTGAGGAAGTTACAGATACAACTAGCTTGCCAGCAGAAGTAGTGACTGCAACAGAGGGTATAGCCAGTTTTGATACAATTACAGCCCTGACAGATCTATTAGTTGATGTAGCTGCTGAGCAGCAAGTGCTTCCAGACGCAGCTCCTGTTATGGAAGTAATAAAAACTACAACAGTAACACCTGCTGCCCAAAAGCCGGAAGTAGCCATTCTCGATGAAGAGCAAGATAAATCTTTAGATAACTATATTGCCGCCTCGCCACAGGAAAATTTGCTTTCCCCAGAAGCAACCGCTACTATGCCTGATATTTCCTTAGATGATGAGCAGTTGCAATTATTGGATCAAGATTTAGCTAACTTTGATGGGCTGCTAAATTCCCCTAGTGAAGAATCTCCGCAAGAATTAGTAGGAAATACTACCACTAGTGCTTTCTCCAGTACAGAATTTTTACAGCTTACTTCTGGTGCTATTCCTCACGCAGAAGCTGAGTTAGACTTTAGCCCGGTAATTGAAAAAAAAAAGGAAAGCACAACTCCCAATTCCGCAACTTCGCTTTCTACTTCGCAAGGTCTAAATCATCCAGAAATTTCACCTCAAAATATTCTGGAGTCGCGCTGGTATCTAGGAATTGATATAGGTACAACTGGTATTTCTGCAACACTATTAAACAGCTCTACTTTTGTTGTCTATCCCATTTACTGGTCAGCAGAAAACCAAGCAGGAGCAACTTCTTTCCAGCAATCGTTTCGTTTACCAGCAGAAGTTTATCTACCTACGGCTTCTGTACCCCACAGCGAGGTTGAGAGCACAGAAACAGCACCTGCATCTGTTACTTCAGAAAACTTGTCTAGCAATGCTGCACCAGCTCAGTCAGCTGCCGATGTCAAAAAAACTCTCTACTCGGCACAATTAAAACCGTATTTACAAGTAGCCATTCCCTACAAAAGTGCCAGACAAAAATGGGAACCTGTGCTGCAATTTAATGAGTTTTCTGCGGGACCGTTAATTTGGGTTGTGCGATCGCTCTCCAAACTATTATTAACTTTAAAGTCCGATCGCCAAAGTACCACTCAAGGTTTAACTGCTGCTGCTGTTGGTTTAGACGAACAAAGTTTCCGTACCATTATCAATAATATTGCTGGTGCAATCTGCACTTGCCCATCTAGTTGGTCAGAACAATATCGCTTTAATGTCCGCGAAGCATTACTAACGAGCAAACTAGTCCAACATCCACAGCAAGTATTTTTCATCGAAGAAGCGATCGCCAGTCTTTTGACTGTGCTTAATACTGCCAACGGTGAAACAGTACAATTAAGCACTACCCAAGGTTTGCGGCCTGTACAGACAAACGAGCAGCCACTTTTAGGCAATACTCTGGCGCTGAATATTGGGGCCACAGCCACCGAAATGACCTTAGTTGATTTGCCTGAAACTTTATCGCAATTTACACACAATGATTTCATGCTCCACAGCTTTGCCTATGGTGGTAAGAGCATCGAACAGGATATTATCTGCCAACTGCTTCTACCACCCAAATCTCGGCAATCACGGGCAGAAATTCCAGCTGATAGCCAAATTAGCGCTCAGCCGTGGCTTTGGCAATCGGCTATTCCCGGTTTAGACCAGATGCAGTGGCAAAGTTTGGGGTTGGAAGAATTGGAACTTCCACGAGTCGGAGAACCAGATATCAGCGCTCGTGTTCGCCTCCAGCAGCGTTTAGAAAGTTCGCTTCTGGGGCAAGCAGTACTCGATGCAGCGCTAGCCCTGAAGCTGATTTTACAACACCAAGAATCGTTTACTTTGGA
The DNA here is from genome assembly GCF_002154695.1 of Nostoc sp. T09. Lineage (GTDB taxonomy): Bacteria > Cyanobacteriota > Cyanobacteriia > Cyanobacteriales > Nostocaceae > Aulosira. The sequence goes on along the minus strand of NZ_MTAV01000035.1, from coordinate 14,979 downwards.
TTTAGCCGACCAGCGATGGGTATTGCAGCGGCGAGATTTGGAAAGCCAAGTATTAGTCCCATTTGTACGTCGCCTTAATCGCGAACTTAACAAGTTGTTGGTAGCTCGTGGTATACCCACAGAAGCCATTAATCAAGCAATCTTGACTGGTGGAGTTGCTTCTATCGCCACCGTCAACCGTTGGCTGAAGCAAAAACTGCCCAACGCCAAAATTATTCAAGATTCATATCTGGGTGAAAATGGTGCTCCTAGCTGTAGTCGAGTTGCCTATGGTCTGGCGATGTTACCTCTACATCCCCAGGTTTTAGAAATACCCAGACAACAATACACCGATTATTTCCTGTTTACAGAATTACTGCGACTGTTGCCAGACAGACCCTTATCTTTTAGTGAAGTCATCCACTTATTCGAGGGTCGTGGCGTCAATACCCGCATTTGTCAGCAACGCCTCTTGGCTTTCTTGGAAGGTGAATTACCTACAGGGTTAATACCTAATAGCCCAGATTCCACTTGGCTTACCCAAAGTTCTCAGGGTAACCCTGATTATCATGCGATCGCTGCCGCCCCACTTTTTGAAAAACAAGGCAATCTCACCTATCGTCCCAATTCCCAACAACTTCTGTTTCTGCGTCGCTATCTCGAAGAGATCAAAGCTAGTACTCGCCAATCCCTAGAAGAACCGTATACAGTTAATTTTGCTTTAGAGGTTGCTCATTAGTCCGTCGGTAGATCGCAAAAGTTAATTACTTAGTAAGGCACGGCATCATTCAGATGACTATCTCGCTGAAAGTCTCTGGAAGCCGTGCCTTTGCTTCTTGTACTTCAGTAAAACTACTGTCTGCTGACCGCTAAATTTTGCTTCTTAATAGCACGTTTTGTCTAATTTTACGAAAATATACTGAAACTTTATAATAACTTGCTAAATTGAAAGATTGTGTAAAGTGGCGTTGAAAGGTAAAAAAATTGTCTATATTAGCACTCAGTACACCTCTCAGTAGAAACTGAAAATACAGTAGAAACGGTAAATTTCAGCAAAAACCGAAGGCAAATTATGTCCATGTCTACTTTTACTACTGATGAAAAAGGTTGTATGGTGGATAATTTAACTTTATTAAGTCATATTGATGCAGTTAATTTATCACTACAGCCTTTACACCCTTCTATCAGCAGCACAACAAAACGATTAATCGATATTTTCGGTGCCCTTATCGGACTAACGATTACAGCCTTAGTAGCAATTCCTGTAGCCATTGCTACTTTTATTGATAATCCGGGTCCGATATTTTATTGCCAAGTTCGTTGTGGACTTGAGGGTAAACCCTTCCGCATGTGGAAGTTCCGCTCGATGATTGTCAACGCCGACAAACTCAAGCATCTGGTAAAAAACCAAGCTCAAGGTCACATTTTTAAATCTGTAGACGATCCACGCATTACTCGCGTGGGGAAATTTCTGCGGCGCACCAGTCTAGATGAATTACCTCAGTTCTGGAACGTCCTAGTGGGAGAAATGAGCCTAGTTGGTACTCGTCCACCCACTCCTGATGAAGTTATCAACTACGAACCACACCACTGGGAAAGATTGCGAGTCAAGCCAGGTATGACTGGAGAATGGCAAGCTAACGGTCGTTCCAGCATTAACGATTTTGAAACTGTTGTCAGTATGGATATCGATTATCAGCGTAAGTGGTCCGTAGGTTACGACCTGAGTCTAATTTTGAAGACTATCCGCATAGTCTTTTTAAAGAACGGTGCTTATTAAATCTTAAATTGTTGCCACTCTTGCCTATTAGGGTGCGCCTATCTCAAGATGAGACAAAGTTCAACATTATGAATTCAAAATCCAACAATTTTGGGAATTTATAATATTGAATTTTGAATTGTTTAACCTTTAACCCCACTACCAGTTTCCGTAGGTACGATATAGCGTTGCAAGAAGAGAAAAAGTACCAATACAGGGGCAATAGAAATTACTGAACCAGCAGCTACCAAACGCCAATCAAGAGAAAAAGTACCTGCAAGCTTTGCGACTCCTAAGGGAAGTGTGTAGAGATTTTCGTCTTGAATAACAATTAACGGCCAAAGAAAGTCACTCCAAGAACCGATAAAGACGAAAATAGCCAGAGTCACAAGTGCCGGACGAATTGCCGGCAACATAATATACCACCATAAACCTAACTCGGAGCTGCCATCCATACGGGCAGCTTCTTCTATTTCTTTAGGAACGCTCATAAAAGCTTGTCTTAACAGAAAAATGCCAAACGCAGAAGCTAAACTCGGAAAAATCATTCCCAAATAAGTATTTCTCAAGCCTATTTGGACTGTCAAAATATACAGCGGAATCATCACGATTTGAAAGGGAATCATAATCGTGGAAACAATGCCAATAAAAATCCAATCTCGCCCAGGAAATGATAGTCGTGCTAAAGGGTAAGCTGCTAAAGCGCAAAAAAGTAGATTCAAAGCAACAGTCAGCAGCGCCACTAAAGTACTGTTATATAGGTACTGTGCAAAAGGTAGAGACTGCCAGACACTAGAGAAATTATTTAATGTCGGTTGACTGGGTAATAACTGCGGTGGCGACTGCAAGATATTTTCTGCTGGAGATTTCAAGGCTGTACTGATTAGCCAAAGCAATGGGAACAGCGTCAGTATGGCGATCGCTCCCAATAACCCATAAATTCCTAATATTTGCAGTCGTGATTTGTGATTTTGCCAATTAATCATCTGGTTGATTTGTGTTATCGATCTGACGGGGCGACAAAATAGCCTCTAAAGCTTGCAATATAAAACCATTAATAATAACATATTTTTCTAATAAAATCTTGGGTAAAATCAAAATAATTAACTTATAAGAATTAAATCATGCAACTCGAAGATTACTTTAACTTTCTTACCCCTAATGACATTCGTTTAAAAGGTTCTCGAATTGGCATCGAAACCATCTTAAATGAATATATTTACCAGCGTCATTCTCCCGAAACAATTGCTGAAACCTACCCCAGTCTTACTCTAGAACAAGTTTATGCAACTATTCTCTATTACCTACATAACCAAGAGTCAGTTACTCAATATATGGCAGACTGGCTAAAATACTGCCAAGAATCTGTAAAGCAACAAGACGAAAATCCGCCCGAATATATTTTGAGGTTGCGTCAACTGAAAGCCCAAAGAGGTATGTAATGGCAATTAAATACTTAATTGATGAAAACTTACCTCCTCTTTACCAACAACAATTGTTACGCTATCAACCTGGGTTAACTGTTTTAATGGTTGGAGAACCTGCTACTCCTCCCAAAGGAACTTTAGACCCAGAAATTCTAATATGGTGCGAGTTCAATAACTTCATTCTTGTCACCAATAATCGTACTTCTATGCCCATTCATCTAGCAGAACATCTCAAGCAAAATCGTCATATTCCTGGTATTTTTGTTTTCCGTCAAAAGCAAATATTGGACAAATTATTAACGATTTAATTTTTATTGCCGAAGTAAACGATTCTGAAGAATTTCAAGACTGTATTACTCACATCCCTCTGTAATTTAAATAAAAACTGAAATTAATTTTGTAATTCTATCAATTTTTTTTCCGTAGCAACAAAGTGTAAACGTTTATCCCAATGTTCAACAGGTATTTGAGGTAAATAAGCAAAATCAAACACAATTCCCATAGTTGGCTTTGTCGTCCATGTTGGTGAACTAAGCAAGCGATCGTAATATCCGCCGCCATAGCCTAAGCGATATCCTTGATAGTCGCAAGCAACGCTAGGGACAAGAATCAAATCTACTTCCGCAGGGTCTATAGTGGGAGCGTGGGAATGGGGTTCGATAATGCCGTAACTGCCGATTTCTACAGAGTCATTGGGAGTCCAAACATGCCAATACATGGATTTGCCAACACAACGCGGAAATCCCCAACGGTATTGATTATCTGCAAACAGCGAACTGAGGTCAGGTTCTTGGCGAAAGCTAAAATAACCAAGTATAGTTTTTGCTTGTTGAAATAAAATAGAAGTTTGCAGTTGCGTACAGATGCGATCACTTTTTTCTTTCCACTCACTCATGGGCATTAATTGCCGTTTTTTGAGCAGAGTACGCCTTAGTTTTGTTTTCTCTAATTGCGAATAATGTAATGTCATCCTATTCCAACATTTCTGGGTCAATTCCCAAAGCATTGAGTTGTTCAGGAGAGAGATTACGCAACTTCTCGACAATTCTCTCCCGCTTTTGTCGCTCAATTATGGCGCGTTCCTCACCTGTTAATAATAAATTCCCTTGCTCATCCCACCAGCGCAACCAAGGTAATTCAGCATTTTGATACAATCCTTGCCAGATTCCTAACTCTACCCCTAAAGGTGCAATTGGGTAGTGGCCGCGATCGTTGGGTGTCATTAGTTGATAAGCATTATCTATCAGGTGATAAACTTCAACCTGCGCTTTAGCAACTTCGTAAATTCCATAATAGGGGACGCGAATTGCTTGTTCATAAACCCAAAACTTGCCAACATTCCCAACTTCCCCTTGAGATGGCGGCGTTCTATCTCGTTCCTCTACGCCATCTCCTGAGACAAATTCCAAGACAATCAACGGCGCAACATATTCCTTCCACAGCACATAAGAACGCCGCATTTTGCCATCGAGAGTTGGTGGTACATTTGGTACATAAAACCAATCCGGTGCTTCCGCACCTTTTTCTGGGGGATCTGTTAATCGCCAGTAGATACCAGAATCTTGTCCAATACAATATTGACCATCAGGATGGAGCTTTTCTAGGACAGGTTTAATTGAATCTGTAATTAAGATACTTTGGGGATGCTCCTGAAGATTTTTCACAAATGTACCATCTGAATCTGGTAACTGGGTGTGGTCAGGTAAAGTTAATGCCGATAGGGAAGTCATAGGCTTTAACCTGTAGTGTATGTAAATTTTATTTTAAATTAAGATTTAAATTACTATTGAACTCAGGAATTTTACCTATAATACATATATAATACAATAGTAAAAATAACCGCAGTGAACAAATGAACTCATCTGATATAGTTACACAGCAAAGCTATAGTTCACAATTAAATAATTTTGAAAAAAGTGTTTTAAGTTTCTTAGCAGAACAAGGATTACCCACTGAGTCTGTATTAGTGTCAGTCACTGAGCGTGTAACTGTTTTTAAGAATATTGCTGATGTACTATCAAAGATTAATGACGAACAAAAACCCCGTTCTGTATATATATCTAAATATATTGCTGCTGTAGCATCAGGTTTATTTGATGCAGCATTAAATTACTTATGGGATGAAACAATTTTAGAGTTAAGAAAACGAATATCTCAATATGATATTTCCTATTTTTACGATAATGCTGTAAATAGCCCTGAAAAAAGAAAAGCTCTGAATTCAGAAGATGACCTAGTTAAAGTTAATGATAGCGAATTAATTGAGGGAAGCCGAAAAATAGGCTTGATTTCGGAAATTGGGTATAAGCACTTAGATACTATCAGATATATGCGTAATTGGGTGAGTGCTGCTCATCCAAATCAAAACGAAATTACAGGATTGCAACTTATATCCTGGCTAGAAACTTGTATTAGAGAAGTTATCTCTTTGCCTTTGTCCAATGGAACAAACAATAGAAATACAGAAATTTCTGAGAAATGTTAAGAAAAATAGTATTTCTGATTCTGATGCTAAACAAATAGCAGCATTTTTTTTGGAGCTTAATCAAGAGCAAACTAATAATTTAGCTTCAGGGTTATTCGGCATATATACACGCTTAGATACAACACCACAGACAAGGCAAAACCTTCATAGGCTAATACCTTATCTATGGGATAGAGTAGATGAGTCAGCACGCCAACAGTTTGGTGTTAAATATGGTAGATTCGTTGCAAATAATGATCAAGCAGAAGCAAGACTTGCCCTTGAGTTCCTGGAAATAGTTTCAGGCAAATCATATATTCCAGAAACTCTCTTATCAGCAGAAATAGACACTGCTGTTGATAATTTATTGAATGCTCATCGAGGGTGGGATAACTTTTATAATGAGCCTCCATTTGCGAAAGCATTAGAAACTCTAATTAATGATAGAGGACAGGTTCCTCTCCAGATACGTCAAAAGTATGTTTTGGGTTTGGTAGAAGTGTTTTTGAGTAATGGGAATGGAATGTCTACCTCTGCTGAAAGTATCTATCGAGCTTTAATTGAAAGATTTAATACAACTCAAGCAGTCATGGCAATTTTATCTTTTAATGATATAAAAATTGCTAGTAAACTTCAGCAACCTTTATGCCAAAGACAGTATCGTGAGCTTATACAAATGATGAAAATCAAAGTTTCAGCCCCAGCTGTAAAAGAGCTAATACATGAAATTGAAAATTATAAAGGTCCGCTACATAAGCTGAAAGAACAATCAGAGTTTAAACGGAAAGTTGACAATATGCGAAAAATTATCTGGGAAGGGAAGTAAGTGAAAATCTAAAGTACATTAGCTACATGATTAGAGTGCGTTAGCTTTTGGATAACGCACCATCTATTTTGATGGTAGGTGATGTCTAAAAATTGGGAGTAACACTTTCAAATCAAGATGTTTTAGCATCACATACCCTACTTAGGATTGGATTTTTATTGAATGAAGGTATCTTTAAAGATACGCTTCAAAAATGAATTGTTTACGCAATCACAGAAATTCAATATTAAAGTAACTTATTTGTTTGCCTATTTGATTGTTATGAAACACCAGGATTAGCAGAATTTTTGATCTTTTGCAAAATTTGTTCAACTTGGTAAGCTTTTTCGTTTCTTTGTTGTGATTTGAAGATATTTAAAGCCTTTGTAAGAGAAGCTAGAGCTTCATCTCGTTTATTGGTTTGCCACAGTGCCAATGCTAAGTTTGTCAAAGCATCGGCATAATCTGAATTAATTTCCAATGCTTTGCGATATTCTGTCATGGCTTCATCCCAGCGACTTTGACTGGCGTAAACAATGCCGATCGCGTTGTAAGCAAGGGCATATTTTGGTTTGAGGCGAAGGGCTTCTTGGTAGGAACTAATTGCTTCTTCCAGCCTTTTTTGCCGAAACAGTACATTTCCGAGTTGAAAGTTTCCAAAAGCGTCTTCGGGAAATTTTTTGAGGAATTTTCGTAAACTTTCCTCTGCACCTTTAAAATCTCCTTGACTGTATAAAGCATTAGCTTGTTGAATGAACTGCGATCGCTCTTTTAGAACTGAGTCTTCGATCTGTGCTTGTGCTAATTTTTGCACTCTACTTTCAAAGTTTTCTTGCCTAGTGAATTTGTCAGCAGAAGATTTAGAAGAATGTAAAGAATTTTGTGCAGTTACTGCTAACACTGATGGTGAAATAAAAATTGTAGTTATGATACTCAGCGTTATGTAACTAAGAGGTTGAACAAATACTGATTTAATTTGCTTGTTCAGCTTCATTGCCTCAATCCTTCAAGAGTGTTCTGATCCCTATGATAAATTGAGGTGCGCTAGCTAATCACAAACGCACCTCAATTAGGATTGACTGGCAATGATGTGTCAAATGTTCCTTCAAACATTCGATGGTCAATGGTCAATATTCTGACTTTAGACTGTTGACTCTTGAATGATTTACACTTCTTTGCGCAGCTTATCTAATACAGTGCGATCTTCTAAAGTTGAGGTGTCGCCAGACACTTCTTGCCCAGCAGCCAGATTTCGCAGCAATCGCCGCATAATTTTACCCGATCGCGTTTTTGGCAAAGCGTCTGTAAAGCGAATTTCACCAGGACGAGCGATCGCGCCAATTTCTTGGACAACGTGCTGCTTCAGTTCTTTACTCAAATCCTCACTCGCCTGAAAAGTACCTTCTAAAGTGACAAAAGCAACTACTTCCTCGCCTTTGAGTTCATCTGGTTTACCTACCACCGCAGCTTCCGCAACCGCAGGATGAGATACCAAGGCTGATTCTACTTCCATCGTCCCGAGGCGGTGTCCTGATACATTCAGTACGTCATCTACTCGTCCCATTACCCAGAAGTAACCGTCTTCATCCTTTCTAGCTCCATCCCCGGCAAAATAAGTGTAGTTGCCGTCTTTTGGGGGTATATGTTCCCAGTAGGTACGGCGGAAGCGTTCGGGATCGCCGTAAACTGTGCGCATCATTCCCGGCCAAGGATAGCGGATAGCGAGATAACCACCTTCGTTGTCGGGTACAGAATTACCTTCTAAATCTACGATATCTGCGAGAATGCCAGGGAAGGGAAGCGTAGCTGAACCAGGTTTGGTAGGAATTGCGCCTGGTAGAGGGGTAATCATAATTCCGGCGGTTTCCGTTTGCCACCAAGTATCTACAATTGGACAGCGTTCACCACCAATGACTTTGTGATACCACATCCAAGCTTCTGGGTTAATCGGTTCGCCTACGGTTCCCAGCAAACGCAACGATGACAAGTTTCGCGCATTGGGATGTTGTTCGCCCATCTTAATAAATGCCCGAATTGCTGTAGGTGCAGTATAAAAAACATTCACGCCGTACTTTTCAATCACATCCCAGAAACAGCCAGGATTAGAAGCGCGGGGCGCACCTTCATACATTAGCGTTGTTGCACCGTTGGAAAGCGGGCCATAAACAATGTAGCTGTGTCCCGTAATCCAGCCGACATCGGCAGTACACCAATATACATCTGTGTCTTGCAGGTCGAAGATCCATTTCGTGGTCATGTGGGTAAATAAGTTATACCCAGCTGTTGTATGTACCACACCCTTGGGTTTGCCAGTGCTACCCGAAGTATAGAGAATAAATAGCAAATCTTCGCTGTCCATTGGTTCGGCGGGACAATTGGCTGACACACCTTTTTGTAGATCATGCCACCAATGGTCACGTCCTGATTCCATGTGAGTTTGTTGCTTTGTACGTTCTACTACAAGCACATTTTTCACATTGGGAACAGCATTATTAGCTAAAGCTTTGTCTACTTGTTCCTTGAGAGGGACGATCGCATCTTTGCGCCAACCACCATCAGCAGTGATCACTAACTTGGCTTCCGCATCAATTAAGCGATCGCGCAAAGCTTCCGCACTAAAACCACCAAATACTACACTATGAGCTGCGCCAATTCGGGCACAGGCTAACATGGCGATCGCAGCTTCGGGAATCATTGGCATATAAATACCGACGCGATCGCCTTTTTGGATTCCCAGTTGTTTCAGCGCATTGGCAAACTGACAAACTTCCCGATGTAATTGGGCATAGGTAAGAGTCCGAGAATCCCCTGGTTCACCTTCCCAAATGAGTGCGGCTTTATTCTTGCGCCAAGTTGTGAGGTGTCTATCTAAACAGTTGTAAGAAATATTAGTCTTACCGCCGACAAACCATTTTGCAAAAGGTGGTTGCCAATCTAGTACCGTGTCCCATTTTTGGAACCAATGCAACTCAGTTTCGGCTAATTCTGCCCAAAATTTTTGCGGATCGGCTTTGGCTTTGTCGTAGAGACGTTGGTAATCTTCCAGACTTTTAATATGGGCGTTTTTAGAGAATTCCGCAGGGGGTGGAAATAAACGCGTTTCATGTAGGATTGATTCTATTGTGGGCTGAGACATGACTTTAATGAGATTGTTTACTGACAACTATTCTGTACCGCAATTTACTCACAAGTGTTTTGCTTTTCGTTAAGAAATCGCAAAAATGCCGACAGATTATCAGTCTTGTAGTGACCCAGATATTTTAAATCTCCGCTTCGTTGCGAACCCGCCGTCACCATAGAATGGTGCGGCTAATTGAACAAAGCCTGCCTCCGCAGGCTCAATTTCTTTAGCCTGCGAAGGCAGGCTTTGTAACGATAGCCCCAGGCTTCCAGCCTGCGGGCGATATGTCGGGAAAGCGAGAGGTATTGCAGCGGCTGTATAAATGCTGAAAAAATTACTGTCAATTTCACGCACATATTAGAGTAATCGATAAAATCTGATTTAAACAGTTAGTGCAATGTGGCGGAAATATAGTTATTTTCCCAATATTAATGAAACTAGATTTACAAAGATTTTTTGACAGTTGCAACCCCAGCAAGACTTTGGTCTTAGAAAATCCTGAGGAAAGGCAATATTATATTGATTTTGCTTCTGTGCGGGGTGGCAAAGTAATTGAAGCACTGGGGCGGACGATTACACGCCTTGCGCCAAATAAGCCTACTTGCCAATTGTTTACTGGACATATTGGTTGTGGCAAGTCTACAGAATTGCGGCGACTGGAAGCGGAATTAAAACAGCAAAATTTTCATGTGGTTTATTTTGAGTCCACTCAGGATTTAGATATGGCTGATGTGGATGTTACAGATATTATGCTGGCGATCGCGCGGCAGGTGAGTGAAAGTTTAGAAGCCGTTAATATCAAAGTTAGACCTGGTTACTTTACTGGATTGCTAAACGAAATTATCGATTTTTTGCAAACTCCAATAGAGTTAAAGGCAGAAGCAGAGCTTTCGTTGCCGCTAAAAATTGCCAAAATTACGGCTAAAACTAAAGATAGCCCAAAGCTGAGAAGTCAATTAAGGCAATACTTAGAGCCGCGCACTAATAGTATTTTAGAATCGATTAATCAAGAAGTTGTGGAACTTGCCCAGCAGCAACTGAAGGCTAAAGGTAAAAATGGGCTAGTGGTGATTATTGATAATTTGGATCGGGTAGATCCACGAGCGAAAACCACAGAGCGATCGCAACCTGAATATTTGTTTGTCGATCGCGGTGAGCAGTTACGCAAACTCAATTGCCATGTAGTTTACACCATTCCTTTGGTGCTGATGTTCTCCAATGAAATTGAGGCACTGAAAAATCGCTTGGGGGGTGGTATGGCTCCTAAGATTTTACCGATGGTGCCAGTGCAGTTGCGGGATGGGAGAGACTATGAGGAAGGATTAGCACTTTTGCGACAGATGGTGTTGGCTAGGGCTTTTCCTGGAGTGAATGCTGACAGCAGATTAGCTTTAATTACAGAAATATTTGATACACCCGAAACTTTAAATCGACTGTGCCGGATTAGCGGCGGTCATGTACGGAATTTGCTGGGGATACTCTATAGCTGTCTTCAGGTAGAAGATCCTCCCCTGTCGCGGGAATGTCTGGAAAATGCCATCCGCGAATACCGCGAAGGACTAGTATTAGCGATTACAGACGATGAGTGGGATGCACTGCGGCTAGTAGTGCAGAAACAAAGCGTGAGTGGGGAAGTTAACTATCAAACTTTATTACGCAGTTTGTTTGTCTTTGAATATCAGGATCAACAAGGGCGGTGGTTTGGGATAAATCCTGTATTAGCGGAAGCAAAGCAGTTTCAGCTATGAGTGAGCAGGGAGAGTGTGGAAAGTGTGGGGAGTGTGGGGAGTGTGAGGAGTGTGGGAAGTGTGGGGAGTGTGGGGAGGGTGGAGAGTGTGGGGAGTGTGGGGAGTGTGGGGAGTGTGGGAAGACAAGGGGGACAAATGACCAATGACCAATGACAAATGACAAATGACAAATCCCGATGATGTAACTGCCCAAAATGAGCGATCGCTTACTACTCTCATTAGAGCAATTGTAAATGCCCAAGGCCGATTTTCGCTAATTTTAGTGCGCTGCAATTATGGCGGCATACAAGAACAGATATTAGCTCAAGTACGACAGCGTTCTGGGTTAGATATCTTAGCAATTAACCTGCAACATTCCGCCAGCAGTCTTTATTCAATCATGACAGATGAGATTGGCACAACACAACCAAACGCTGTCATGATATTTGGCTTGGAATCAGTCCGTAATTTAGATGATTTTCTGGTTTCGATTAATCGCTTGCGGGATGATTTTCTGAACGATTTTCCCTTTCCCTTGGTATTGTGGATTAACGATTTGGTGCTGCAAAAACTGATCAGATTAGCACCAGATTTTTATACCTATGCTGCTGTACCGATTCGGTTTGCGATCGCAACTGAAGAATTATTCAATTTTCTCCACCAAGAAGCGGAGGAAATATTCACTAAAATTTTAGAAGCGGGAGCAGATCAATTTCTTGATAATGCTGCGCTTAACTTAACACTGGGTGCAGGTAAACGCTTTGAAATTGAGTCAGCATTACAGGAATTGCAAAAGCGTAGGTGTAAACAACCAGAAATAGCAGCTAGCCAGCAATTTATTTTAGGACGTGATGCTTACGCGAAAAATCAAATGGAGGAGTCGCGCCAACTTTATAAGCAGAGTTTAGTCTTTTGGTGGCAGCAATGTATTGATGAAAACAATCCAGAATCAGCAAGTTTAATTCAAAGAAATTTAGAAAAGCAAGCCTGTATCCTATTTCATCTTGGTTTATGGTGGCGGAGATATGCAGTTTTACATCGGGCAGAATATGACAAAGCATGTCGCTGTGCCCGGAATTATTATCAGCGATGTATTAAGAGATTGCAACAAGCAAATCGTCCCGATCTAGCAGCTAATTTTATCAACGTCTTAGCAGAAGTTTTGCAACAGTTGGGGGAATGGGAAAAGTTAGAAACCCTTGCCAAAAAAGCTGTTGAATTACATACAAAATATTACCATCCTATTAGATTAGCTAATGCTTATGCTGCCTTAGCTGAAGTAGCATTAGCTAAATTGCAATGGCAAGAAGCCAAGCAATATGCAGAAATAGCTATTAATAAAATTACCCAAACTGCTCATCAAGAAAATAATAACCTAACCCCCCAGACTCCTTCCCTAGTAGGGAATGGGGAGAATTCAAAGCCTCTCTCCTCCAAGGAGAGAGGTTTGGAGAGAGGTCTTACAGACAATAATTGGGCTATTCAATATTATATGAGTTGGTATTTGTTATTACTAGCTCAAAGTAAACGCTATCTTGGACAGGTGCAAGAAGCACTAAACAATCTAGAAATTGCTAAAAGTGAATGCAAGCCAGAATATAATCCTAAGCTTTATATTCGGATATTAGAAGAATTAAGAACATTCTACTTTGGGCAGCATCAATATTTAACCGCATTTCATCTCAAACAAGAACAAAGTTCTATTGAACAGCAATATGGTTTACGCGCTTTTATTGGTGCAGGTCGATTGCAATCTCAACGACAGGTAATTCATCCGGCTTTAGTAGCATTTAGCTCTGGTGAATCATACAACAGCGTGTTAGGAGAAGAGTCGGGAGAAGGGACTATTGCCCAAGAAATTGTTGCTTCTGGTCGCAAATATGATGTTGATAAATTAATTGAGCGCATTAGCCGCGATGACCACAAATTGATTGTGATTCATGGCCCTTCAGGTGTGGGTAAAAGTTCTTTATTGACGGCGGGTTTAGTACCAGCATTGCATCAAATTACTGTGTTTGAAGGTCGTCATATTTTGCCTGTGGTGGTGCAGGTTTACACAGATTGGGTGAAGGAGTTGGGGAATTTGTTGCGGAACCCCACCCCCAACCCCTCCCTGCTTGCGGGGAGGGGAGCTAGAGAGGGGGAAGGGGTAGGAGAAATTATTCAGCGATTGCGAGAAAATGTAGAGCTTAATTTGGTAACAGTTTTAGTTTTTGACCAATTTGAGGAATTTTTCTTTAATTGTCCTAACCCAGTTGAGCGAAGAAAGTTTTGGGAATTTTTACATCTTTGTTTAGATAGTTTTGATTTACCTTTTGTAAAAGTAATTTTGTCATTGCGAGAAGATTATTTACATTATTTATTAGAATGCGATAAGCTGACGAACCTGGAAGTTACCAAAAACGATATCCTTAATAAACAAACTCGCTATACTTTTGGTAATTTTGAGCCGGAAGCGGCTAAGTTAGTTATTCAAAGTTTAACAGAACGGTCTTTTTATTTAGAGCCTGAACTAATAGATGAGTTAGTTAAAGATTTAGCAGGGGATTTGCGGGAAGTACGCCCAATTGAATTACAAGTTGTTGGGGCACAATTGCAAACAGAAAATATCACAACACTAGAGCAATATCAGCAAAGTGGCCCGAAAGATAAATTAGTTGAGCGATTTTTAGATGCAATAGTTAAAGACTGTGGCGCAGAAAATGAACGTGCTGCCCAGTTAGTTTTGTATTTGCTTACAGATGAAAATAATACTCGCCCTTTGAAAACTAAAGCTGAGTTAGCAGCAGCTTTAGTAGCTGAAGCAGATAAATTAGATTTAGTATTAGAGATTTTAGTGACATCAGGAATTGTATTTTTAATTCCCCAATCTCCGGCTGACCGCTATCAGCTAGTTCACGATTATCTTGTAGCTTTTATTCGCCAACAACGCGGTGCTGAATTACTGGCAGAACTAGAAAGAGAAAAAGAACAGCGCAAATTGGTAGAAGCGAGGCTTAATCAAGTTTTAAAGCGGCGATTACGCGAAGCTTATCTAGCAGGCTTGGGCTTGGCAACATTAACAGTTGTAGCAGTAATATTCGGCGTACAATCATTTATTGCTAATACCAATGCCCAAATTAACGTTCTTAGCGCTTCTAGCGAAGCGCTGTTTGCTTCCAAATATGATAAAGACACCTTAATCGCAAGTTTAAATGCAGCTGAAAAATTGCAAAGAACACCAAAATTTTGGGTAGAACCAGATACTAAAACTCAAGTTATAGTGGCATTGCGGCAAGCGGTATATGGTGTAAAAGATATAGAACTCAAAACTTTAACTAGGCATAGCGCCCCAGTTTACAGCGTCAGCTTCTCTCCTGACAGCAAGACTCTTGCTTCTACCAGTGCTGACAGAACCATCAAACTCTGGAGTTTGGATGGCAAGCTCCTCAAAACTTTCACTGGGCATAGCAATTCGGTGAATAGCGTCAGCTTCTCCCCCGACGGCAAGACCATCGCCTCCGCTAGTGCTGACAACACAATCAAACTTTGGAGTTTGGATGGAAAGCTCCTCAAAACTTTCACTGGTCATAGCGATTCGGTGAATAGCGTCAGCTTCTCCCCCAACGGTAAGACTATCGCCTCCGCTAGTGCTGACACAACCATCAAACTCTGGAGTTTGGATGGAAAGCTCCTCAAAACTTTCACTGGTCATAGC
>NZ_MTAV01000247.1:25536-43631 GCF_002154695.1 Nostoc sp. T09 | reverse complement strand
CGAGGCACTCCGTTGGGCGGGTTCCCCGACTTGTAGGAAGTGCCGTCGGCATAAAGGAGCCAGCGCGTTCGGTCGCCAGACTTGTAGACGCCGGAAGCGGCTTCCCGCAGGGTAGCGACTGGCGTGAACTGGCGAACCCGAAGGGAAGCCCTTTGGGTAGCAATCGCGAGGGTTTGGAGATTGCTTCACTCCGTACCCTTCGGGAAGGCTTCGCCTACGCAATGACAAGTGTTCAACCGGACATGATATGAAGCATGTTATCCATCCTCAGTTATTATTTTTGCTTGCAATTATTTATTCAATTGTGTTATCCTTGGAAAGGCTTTTGCGAAAAAGGTCAGGTACACCCAAATTAAATAGGGATACCAGTTTTAGGTGGCAATAAAAAGCGATCGCACAATACTATTGATATTTCAACAAGTATTCGGCCTAGCCACCAAACCAGTACAATTGCTTTTCGTGAACAAAATTTTTTAAATCTAGTTGCACAAAAGACTCAATTGATGCTGGAATGTATGAGGAGGTATTTGCTACTTCCAACTGACAATTAGCTCCTAATTAATATTAGGGGGTGTGGCGGAATGGTAGACGCTACGGACTTAGTTAACTGAGCCTTGATGGAGAAATCCTTCAAGTGGAAGCTCTCAAACTCAGGGAAACCTAAATCTGGTAACAGACACGGCAATCCTGAGCCAAGCCCAAAAATATAGATTATGACTTTTGTTTTGCGATTGCGCTTCAATCCAAAATTCAAAATCTAAACATTGAGGGAAGGTGCAGAGGCCCGACGGGAGCTACCCTAACGTTAAGTCGAGGGTAAAGGGAGGGTCCAATTCTCAAAGCCGAAAGCTGTAAAAGCTATTAGGCAGTAGTGAAAGCTGCGGGAGAATGAAAATCCGTTGACCGTAAAAGGTCGTGAGGGTTCAAGTCCCTCCACCCCCATTAAAAAATCTAGAATCTGGATTCAGTTTACTGTGTGTACAGTGACTAATTATCTGTCATCGTGACAAATAATTAGTCACTGTACATCAAATCTAGACATGAAGAATTTGTAAGGCACGAAGATTAAAAAAATTAAAGTTCACTGTGTCCTCAACTCAACCCAATAGTTGCTGTAGCGGAAAACTAGCTTACGCAGGCTACAATGCCTACTGAAGCAGCCTTAAGTCAATTTTTAAATTTATGTTTCAGTAATTTCTAGGAAAATTTATCAAATTTTTACTATTTTAAAACAAATTTTGCGAAAAAAATTACTTAATTTTTGAACAATAGATTGATGCTCTTGTTCACCAAGGTTAAGCTGATAACAATAAAATCAGCAAGCTTTTGGGTCTTTAAAACTGGCATGACAACTAATAGTCTACAAAGTAGTCAGGGACATCAAGATCAAGATATTGTTAACTCTAAGCCCAAACAGAACAATCTCCAAGTTGCCCAGGAAAGGCTCTACAGCTTTTTGGTAGAAATTGTCCAAAAATGGTCGTCAGAGGAGGTTTTACGCGAGTTTAAACGTTTATTTATAGATTTTCTTGATTCAGTAAATCTAGCTAAAGCTACTGGAATCTATGGAATTTCGTTTCTGGAAAACGAACAGGATTTTTATCATACAGTAAAGCGTTGTTTTTACATAATAGTTAATAATTGGGAAGCACAAAGAAAATATAAGCAAATTCAAGAATTAATTAAATTATTTGACAACTATAAACCCTCGATAGAGGTAACTCATCCTCATACCAAGATTTTCCAAGGCTGGCTGACAAGTTTTGTTGGTAGCCAAGAGTACAAAGAACTAAAATTTTTGGCTGCTAAATACAAAAAACAAGCGCTCAAACAAGAAGCCAAAAATAATTGGGCTAATCGCTACACTTCTTATTTATTAGTAGCTCAATCCTATGATGGTAAAAGGCCTAAAGAGCAGCAAGAAGTAGCTAAAAAGCTCTCCAAGCAGATGAAAGATAAGTATAAGTTTGAGCTAGCAATGTATATTGCTCGTTCTCAGTCTGCTGCTTCAAGTGTAACGCGTTATAAAAATCCTAGCATTTTGGGAGATAATGTTTTACGTATTATCAAAATGATAGTAGTTAAAAAGGGTGTATTTAGCTATGAAAATATTGCCCATATATTTCTTAAGCAAACCAAGAATCAAACATTAAAAAATTTTAAAGAGAGTATGCAAAAGTATTTGTTTTTTACAGTCGAAAATCAAGAATTAGTAGTTAATGTAATGCAGCATTTATCAGAAAAGCTATCTCCTTGGAAGCAAGAATCTAATGAAGATATTATAAATAGTAACTTAATACTCAGAACCTGTAACCGAGTAATTGATTGTCTGACAATAGAAACTAGCAAGGAACCTTCACCATTATTTATTTCATTGCTGGCTGGAGGTAATCCCCTAACATTAGTAATTATACTACTAAAAATTATTTTAATTTGTAAAAATGCCCGTAGCCATTTAGAAATTCGGATTGCTCATTTAATTAATTATTACGAAAACTATCCAGAAGATGAATGTACATGGTTTATTAATTTTCTGGAATTTTTTAATATTACATTTGCAATTTATGCTGAGAATGTCGAATACAATTTGATTAATATGAAAGCAGATGAGCAAAATTGTAATTCTCAGAATCTTGATGATTATCGTGTATTTTCACAATTAAAAGTAGATACTCAAACATAAGAATTGCTTTAGTTTATAGCTAAGTGGTTAAGCAAAATTATTTATGTCATTGCGTGCGCGTAGCGTGCGCGAAGCACTCACAAAATGAAATGTAGCGTTCGCCCTACAGCCCTTTGGGCATTCTACGGCAGGCGTTCCCGCAGGGTAGCAATCTTCAAACACTTAACGATTGCTTTATTTCGCTTCCCTCCATACCCTAGCCTTCGGCAACTCCTACCCTGCGGGAAGGGCTACGCCCAACGGGGAACGGGAACGTCTTCTCTGCGAGACGCTACGCGTAGCTTGCTTCCCCGTAGGGGTACGATGAACGCAATGACAAATGTATATTTAATTTTGCATGAGTACTTAAATCAAGATTCAGCTATAGACGTTCATCAAGCCAAGCTAGGGCAGCACCAGCAGTTTCAGCGATAATACTAATGAGACGATAGAATGCGATCGCACTAATGACTAGAGCAGCAGGAAAGTGATGTTGCAAAAGTGCGATCGCAGTTGCTTCAAACACACCTAACCCACCAGGTGCGCCAGGAACCACAAACCCTAACAACCAAGAAAAACTAAAAGCCCCTAGCAACAAAGGAATTTGGCTTGTATCTAAAGGTCCCAAAGCAAATAGAGTTAAGATAAACCCTGTACCCCGCAGTCCTAAAAAGCCCAATTCTCCTAACAAAGGTCGCAAGGGATAACGTTCAATATTGAGATTAACGCTTGAGTTGGTATCCTTATCAACCTTTTTTGCTTTGAATCTGTGTACGAAGTGAATAACTGGGTTCAAAAACCAGGGATGAAGCGCACAAAGTATCACAACCAAACAGAAAAATTGTAATATTTGCCACCAAATATTAGTATTAGCAGCCGTAAATTGTGTACCAAATAACACAATGATGATTAAAGCAGCCGCTGCCATCAGAAGTGCTTCTAGGACTACGCTTAAAGTCGCTGCGCCTATAGAACCTGTAGTATTTTTGACTGCTACAATTCGCCCATAATGATGCCAGACATTACCTGGTAAATACTTGGCTATATTTGTTTTTAGATAAACCTGGATAAAGTGCAAAGATTCTACTGGTTGATTCAACTCTTGCAGAACCCAAGTCCAGATCCAGCCCGCCCAAGTATGCGCCAGTAAAGTTACACCAGTAGCGATCGCCAAAATTGCCCATCCTATAGCATCAATCTGGATATTGGTTACCTCTAGCCAGTGATCCTTTAAGGCTTTGCCTAAAAAAAGCAGCGTTCCGCCTAAAATCATCCAACGTAAAATTTTCTTCCACATTCCAGTATTTTAACGGTTAAATCTTCTAGGGCTGAACATCTCAAATTTAATGGGACATCAGCTACATAAACAAATTTTTTGAGCAAACATACTTGTGAGTTTAAATAATTTTATGTATTTGTTTTGACAAACTTTTTTTCATTTAACTACAATAATTGTTAAATTTTTCTCATTAAAGAAAAATATTGGATGTATAGCGTTGCAGTTTTTACATAGTTGCTTATCAAAAGTCTATTAATTATTAGGATTTATAATTTCCTCTTTACTTAATATTAATTAACAAACTTGTATTAGTAAATATAAATTGAGATCTCAATTCATAAATAAAAGTATATACTACCGAAAATAGCTTAAATTCCTGGAACTAGAACAGCTAATTAACTTAGATAATATCTCTCTTGAGTTAGATAAAAATAGTGTATTAGGTGCAACATAAATGTGACCTACGCTAGAGGAAAAGGTTTTTTAAAACTTATATTCTAAATAATTGTTGAACACGATTAGTCAACTAAAAACAAGAGCGAATCTCGCTGAACAATAAATAATGCTCAGCGAAAATCGACTTGCTTATAGTTGCAAGGAGGACTGAGTGAATCGTTTGACCGCTTTATTGAAAAAACTGCGGCTGCGCCAGATTGTGACTGTATTTTTGGCCAGTCTATTGTTGATCGTTAGCACTGCTTGTAGTGGGGCAAACGCCCAAGGTGCAAATCCCCAAAATCCGGCTGTACAAGCTGGTGGTGCAAACAATCCATATAAAAATGGTGGAGATAAATATACCAATTATAGAATGTCCACCGATCCAAAAGTTACTAACTCTAGCAACCAGAGTCAGCGCGATCAAGCTAGCTTACTACAGCCAAGTTCACAACTATTGATTGCCACAACTACAACAAATAGAGAATCCGAAATACTTTATCCTGGTGCTGAAACACCAGCAGGTAGAGCACAAAAAGAAGCAGAGTTGCCCCTAATTACTGAAAAGAATTTCCAACAACCTGAACCAGGTGGTTTAATTCAGCGAGAACCTAGTGTAGGCACTCGTATTCAAGAGCGGCTTGAGACAGTGCAAGAAACTTTCAAAGATGCCTCCAGCTTCTTGAAAGATAAAGCAGATGAAGCAAGTGCTAGACCTGAATTACAAAAAGATCCAGCAGTAGGCAGATAGAACTTTGGTTTTACTGTTGGATTTTAACAGGATGAACATGCCCAAAAACCATCTTGGTTAAAGTTTAAATTGCTCAGAATAACGTAAGGAGTAGCACAATGAAAAGAGTTATTGCTTGGCTAAAAAATATTCGTCCCGCGAAAGTTTTAACGGCTTTTGTAGCCAGTATGTTACTATTTCTGACACAAGCTTGTAATAATCCAGGAATAGCTGCACAGCCACCACAACCCGGTGCTCAATCGCCTAATACTGAAAGATACGATCCCACAAAAAGTTACGACCTCAATTCTCCTAAAGGTGGGATGAACAACTTCAATGATGTAGATGCCCGAGCAGAAGGAGATCAACAGGGAGCAGAATTGAGGGGTAAAGCTCTGCGGGACAACTCTCAGAGAAACATTAATGAAAAGAGCATTGATAGCCCCGGTCAATATGTGGAAAATTATCGCCAAGGTACACCCTTTGGTCAAAGAGTAAAGAACCTGGGTGAAGATATCGGCGGTTCTGCCTCAGAAGTAGGGGAAGGTGTTGCTAAGGGAACCAAGCGCGGCATTGAAAATATCAAAGAAAACACCCAGAACGCTACTGAAGGTTTGAGCAAAAATGCTCAACGTGCAGGCGAAGATGCTAAGAACAATGTTCAACGTTCAGCGGAAGATGCAGCCGACGCAGTGAAAGGGACATTTAGATAAGCTAATTTAAATTACTCATCGGTTACAGACAGGGGTAAGCCAAATGCTTGCCCTATTTTTTATTTGTGTAGTGTGAAAGCATTTTGTCACGTGTACTCTAATACCGCTCGAACAATATCACGAGATTTTGCTAATTTATCAATTGCAGAATCCTCGTCCCTTGCTCATCAAATACAATTAAGCGAATTTGGATTCTATTGAGGATTAACTGATCAAAGCGTTCTGAAAATAAACTATTCTACATTATTGCGCTCTTAACGATAAGTCTTTCACTGCAAACGATCTCAGTCTTTTGTCATTTGTTATTCGCTCTTTGTAAATACCAACTCTGTAGCGCTAGCCGCTGAATTTCGCGCCAGGGAATATTGTTTTTACGTGCTAATTCTGCACAATCTTCGTATTCTGGCTGCACGTTAGCAATAATATCCTTTCCCTGCCAAGCTACCTTGACGCGGACTTTACCATATTCAGTTTCTACCTGTTGAATTTCCCGTTGTAAGATGGCGCGTTGCTGAGTTGTGCGGCGAATTCCTAAAGTTGTGGTTTCGCGAAATAAAACTGCTTCACAGTTAGGTAAATTGTCTGGATGACAGATTGTAGTCAGCAATATCCCCGGACGGGATTTTTTCATACCTATAGGCTGAGTAAAGACATCTACTGCGCCCGCAGCAAACAATGCTTCAAATACATAGCCAATTGCTTGCGGGTTTAAGTCATCAATTTGAGTTTCAAGAACCGATATAGTTTCTAAAGTTGGGCTATTATCGCCATAATTGGTAAAATCTGACTGTAAACTGCTGCTTTCACCCAGCCATAGCCGTAGTATATTGGGGATAGGCAAATTTATCGAACCTGCTCCCAATCCTACTTGCTTGATGGTGATTGGTGGTGGCGAACCAAAGTCTCTGGCTAGACTAGTAGCGATCGCGGCTCCTGTAGGTGTTACTAATTCTCGTTCTATACCGTTACTGTAAACTGGACAACCCCGCATTTCCCACAACTTCAAGACTGCGGGTACTGGTACTGCCATTTGTCCATGTGCAGCGCGGACTGTTCCCCCACCTGTGGGAAACGCTGAGCAGTATAGTAGGGGCCATCCTTCGTGATTACTGGCAATACCCAACCAATCTAACCCCAAACAAGTGCCGACAATATCCACAATTGCATCCACAGCACCCACCTCATGAAAATGAACTTTTTCTGGGGCAATGCCGTGGACAGCACCTTCTGCTACTGCTAGTTGCCGAAATACAGCTAAACTCCAGGTTTGGGCCCTTGCTGGCAAATCTGCTTGGAGAATCATGCGCTCGATTTCTGGCAAGTGGCGTCCATGATGGTGGCTGTGTTCGTGGTTATGGTGTTCATGAGCGTGTGCTAAATCCACATGGACTTTAGTCGCTTGCTGGCCATGACGCTGGACAAGTTCTGCCCTTAACTGGTACTCCTGTTGAATTCCCAATTTGTTGAGTTTTTCACTTAAATACTCTAAGGGAACACCCAGACTTACCAAGGCTCCCAAACACATATCACCGGCAATCCCCGATGGACATTGAAGATAAGCAACTTTGGTCATATATAAATTACTCATCAGTACATATTAATCAGTTAACAGTACACAGTACACAAGCTGATAACTAGGAACTGATCACTGAATAACCGACTATTGCTCATTACCAGCCTTAATATATTCGTATTTACTGCTGCCCTATCTAGTATTCAATTTTATATTTTTCTGACAATGCAAAACCCCAAATTTCCCTTACCAAATTTTTTATGGCAAAAATTTTCACAGTCCATCCTGATAATCCTCAAATCCGCCGAATAGAGGAAATAAAATCGGCACTCTCTAGCGGCGCAGTAATGCTCTACCCTACTGATACGGTCTATGCAATTGGTTGTGATTTGAATGCCAAGTCGGCGGTGGAACGAGTACGGCAAATTAAGCAGCTAGCGAATGACAAACCGCTGACATTTTTGTGTCCTTCACTATCAAATGTGGCGACTTATGCCTTCGTAAGTGATACAGCCTATCGAATTATGAAGCGCCTGATCCCAGGACCGTACACATTTTTATTACCTGCTACTAAATTGGTACCCAGACTAGCGCAAAACCCCAAACGAAAAACTACAGGCATTCGAGTTCCAAATCATCCTGTATGTTTGGCATTACTGACAGCACTTGGTAATCCCATTATTTCCACTTCGGCTCATCTGCCGCCAGATGAGGTAGGTGATGGGATTGGAGCCAATCCAGAATCTAGTCTGTCTCAGGTAGAACTGTTTGACCGTTTAGATAACTTAGTAGATGTAATTGTAGACACTGGCGAGGAACCCACATATGATGTGTCTACAATTTTGGATATGACGGGAGATCAACCAATGATTACACGACAAGGTTTAGGTTGGGAAGCAGCCGCAGCATGGGTTTAGCAACGATACTTCACAGGTTCATTCGTCAATTTCGGAAAATTTAAGTAAAAACGCTCCAGTTTAACAATTGTCCTAATTACAGGGGCTAGCAACTTGTAAAAGCGGATGACAACAAAGGTCGGCACAGTAATCGTTTTGGGCTACTTTTAGAACATGGTAAATACCCCTGTGCCATCTTGATGAGGTTGCTTGTGAAAAAACCGACACAATGCTAGCCTGTAACTTTTTCAGATTTCTTACAGTCATATATGTGAGGGCTACTCACAGCGAGTCTTGATGGATGAATACCAAATTCACGAACCAAGACTAGACTCAGGTGCTGAATGGACATTGTTATAAAGGTGCAATACCACTCCTAGTAAAAGTTATGAAAGCTAACCTTGCTAATCTGCCAATCTCTACATCTGCTTTTGACTTCCACGCTTCGACCAAAGAAGTAACAGCCAGCAACATCGATACTCTGATGCAACTGCTATTTGATGAAATCCAAGCTCAAGTAAAAGCCGCACCTGGGTGTGTACAAGCGGTAGCAAAACGCATAGCTAGAGAAGTGGAACGCATTTGTGATAAAAGCGCCCGCATCCAAACATCTGGAGAAATCCAATCTTGGCAGCTAACCCTTGCAAGACATCGTCTGCAAAAGTGTCTGCGTTACTACCAACTGGGTTCACGCAGAGGGCGTGTGGAATTACATAGCAATCTGGGCGCTATGGTTTATCGCCACGTTACTGTTTCCGGCTCAGATATGGGATTTCAGGGACGTTACAACCTGATTGAAGATTTCTTACAAGCATTTTATATCGAAGCTATCAAAGCTTTCCGCCGAGAAAATGAACTAGCAGAAGATTACACACCGCGCACTCAGCTGCAATTAGCAGAATATATGGCATTTACAGAACAATATGCCAAGCGCCGCATCAATTTACCTGGGAGTGCTAGTCAGCAGTTAATTATCTTGCGTGCCCAAGGCTTTGCCCGTCGCCAGCCTCAAGAAACTACCGTAGATATCGAAATGGCGGTAGAGTCTGCCAAGAGCGAGGAAGGCGAAGCTTACCAGCGTAACTCGGCGGTGCAACAGCTAAGATCGCAGATGATCGCCCAAAATAACTTCGACCCATCGGAAGAGTCAGAACGCGATCGCGTCATTGCTGAATTAATCAGTTATTTAGAGTCTCAAGGTCAATCTGACTGCGTAGATTACCTCACCCTGAAACTGCAAGACCTTTCGGCACCAGAAATTGACCAAATTCTTGGTCTTAGTAGCCGTCAGCGGGACTACCTGCAACAGCGTTTTAAATACCATGTAGAAAAGTTTGCCAAGCAACATCACTGGCAATTGGTACATCAATGGTTAGGTGCAGGTTTAGAACACAAATTGGGTCTATCTGGTCAACAGTGGCAAACATTTTTAAGCCTACTGTCGGAACAGCAACAGCAAATTTTACAGTTAAAAACTGCACGACATAGCGACCAGGCGATCGCCAAAACCCTCAAATGCACCCCCAAACAGCTGCAAAAGCGTTGGACTCAACTGTTAGACCTAGCATGGGCGATCCGCAACGGTAATACTCAAGCTCAGACAGGCTGATAACTTTCACAATTCAAAATTTAAAATTCAAAATGAACAACCTAGGCAGCGTTGTACAAAGAACTATCCAAGTTAAAAATACTAAAAACTTTACTGTACAAGTTTGATTTCCTTCTAACTTGAAAAAGTACTGAGTCCTAAGTAAAAATTACTAGTCTCTAGCCCAAACGCTACTTTTTCATGCCTTGTTAGTATATGTAGTTAATGAAAACTGCTTCGTTACAGACTGGATGCAAATTAGATCAGGAACAGCTTCATAGAAAGTTGCTCCAGTTGAAGAATGATCAAATGTTGCAGTAAAAGTTTAATTGTCTCTAGTTTTCAGTCTGTTTTCCAGCCCTGTTGTCTGTGTTTTTCATTTAGTAAATTAATCTGCTATCAAGTTCATCTCGTGGAAACAATCAAATATTTCACTTTACCCCCATTCCTCTGTTTCGTACAACAGAGGAATGGGGGTAAAGTCATTCGGGAGCATCCCACTTTTTTACAACATCATTGCGTTGGCGGAACGCCTTCCCGCAGGGTACGAAACGAAGTGCAGTGAAGCAATCGCAAAATCTCGCACTACGAACAAGTCTAGGCGATTGCTTCTCTAAGAGACGCTACGCGCTAAGCGTTGGCGCAGCTTCTCGTAGAAAAGGCTTTACGCAATAACAGTTATACTTTCGTTGGAAAATAAAAACTGGAATCACCCACGTCATTCATAGTGATTGCAGTCATAGCAATATAACGTGAAATATATAATTTAAATGCCATTTTGAATGGCCTTAATTCTAGCGTCTTGTCTTTAAAGAATATGAAAAACCAATATCAAAGCTTGGTACAAAAGTACTAAAAAAGATGAGCTTCTATCTTTGTCATTCGGCTTTATACATTTAAAATTAAAAATTCATATTAAGTAACAGATCGTGTGTGGCATCTGCCGTGGAATCCTAGAATTAAGGGTAATTTTGCCAGAGGAATTCAGGATGGCTATGACTCAAGGCGCACGGGCAAATAAGTCTGGAAATATTTTAGAAGGAAATATAGAAGCAATATTGAACGGACATAATTATTTCCAAGTAGGAAGCCATGTCACCAAAGAATTCCTATTAACTGCGACTTTATTACCAAAACGCTATGCCAAGCAGGTTTATATTGGTACAGGAATTTATCAAACTGCCCTCAAAGTAGATTTTTATGTTGTGGGTTTACCAGTCAGCCCTTCAGGGTTAATTATTGAGTGCAAATGGCAAGAAAGTGGGGGATCGGTTGATGAAAAATTCCCTTATCTAAATATGAATATTCAGCAATCTTACCCAGCACCAACTATTGTTGTTATTGGCGGCGAGGGAATGAGACAAGGAGCAATTAAATGGTTCAAGCAACAAGTTACATATAATCGTAATTTATTAGAAGTTTATAGCTTAGACAGATTTATAGCCTGGACAAATAAACATTGCTAATAAGAAGTAATTAATAATTCGTAGATCGTGCCACGTTTTTTAGTATTAGAATTAATAGACCTTGCTGCTGCTATTGGATAAATATGAAAATTAATTTCTTGATAGAGTTTCCTAATTAAATCACAATCAGAATTACATATCATAACTTTAACACCACGACTGGCCAGTTTGGCACAAGTATCTCTCAAACGTTCTTGGTCTTTTTCACCAAAAGAATCACGATTGTAACCTGTAAAATAACTGGTACTACTTATAGGATGATAAGGTGGATCACAAAAGACAAAATCATCAGCGCTTGTCCGGTAATTTAACAGTTCAACAAAATCAGCTTGTTTAATTTCACTATGACTCAACGCTGCTGAGGCTGCTCGCAGCAAATCTTCATCACAAATATTAGGATTTTTGTATCTGCCTATAGGTACATTAAATTGACCCTTGGAATTGACTCGATAAAGACCGTTAAAACAGGTCTTATTTAAATAAATTAAACGAGCGGCTTTTTCTAAATCAGTGTTTTCTGGATTGGCTCTTACAGTATAATAATAGTCTCTATTATGTCTAATTTTATGTTCTTTTAATAGACAAATTAGTTCTTCAACTCGATCTCGAACACAGCGATAGGTCGTAATCAATTCTGCGTTAATATCAGTTAGAATTGCCGCTTGTGGTTGGAGATAGAAAAAAACAGCACCGCCACCGATGAATGGCTCATAGTAAGTCTTATATTTTGTAGGTAAATAAGGAATATATTGTTGAATTAACCGACTTTTACCACCTGCCCACTTTAAAAAGGGACGTGGGCAAATTTCTTTAGGAATTTGACTTACCATTTGATTGCAACTTGGTTACTAAATCTAATCACTATAAACTAACGAATCATATTTTATCGGAATTTATTAATTTTCTGGCGGTATAGATTACAATTAATTTAAACAAGCATATCAAAACAAACTTATAGTCTATAACAAGGCAGTCTAAATAAATGTTTGACGGATTCTGGGATAACGTCTTTCGCTACCCCCGCTATTTCATTACCATCCTCTTGGGGCTTTTTTTGAATACATTTGAGCCATTACTACCACTGTTGAAACGCCCAGTCACCTTGATTGCCCTAGTTGGTTTATTTTTTGGCAGCCTAGCCTTCATTGCTTTCACGCTCCGCGCAATGCTGGGCTTAAGTACAATCTAGACTGGGGCTATACAGGAGAGGAGTTTACCCTACAGACAGTTGGGCAAGCACTTTTCTCGCTCATTTCTATCTATTTTTATCTTGTACAACCTCTGTGAGGAGGCAGAATTTTTATGGCTACAAATCGCCGCGTTTCCCGCGTTGCTGAATTGATCAAACGGGAAGTTAGCCAAATGCTACTTAATGGCATTAAGGATGACCGTGTGGGTTCAGGAATGGTAAGCGTTACTGATGTTGATGTCTCTGGCGATCTACAACACGCCAAAATTTACGTCAGTATCTATGGTACAGAAGAAGCCAAAGCTGAAACAATGGCGGGCTTAAAGTCAGCAACAGGTTACGTCCGCAGTGAACTTGGGGCGCGGGTTAGGCTACGTCGCACCCCAGAAGTGACATTTATCGAAGACCGTTCTATAGAACGCGGTACTAGGGTACTGACACTATTGAACCAACTTAAGTATGAACGTCCATCCGAAAATTTGTCAGGAGAGGATAACAACATTGCAGACGAATATGATGATGAATTCTCGGAATAAGTAACTTAAACAACAATGTAACTTCTAAAACAATTAATCCCTGAAAATTCGCCAAACAGTTTACAGACGTTATCTAGTAACGTCTGTTTCAATGTGACTATAGCTGCTTAAGGGAACAGTTATTGCATAAATAGGCTTGCTGCTTGTCTTGATTTTTCGACTCGACTGCAAACACCGCACTCTTGAAGGGATCATCCTTTTCCTCGTGCATATATGCATATTGCTTGATTTATTACTTCTATCTCATGGATTAATTTTTCAATTGTAATTTTTGATCTCATGCCACACCTGTTATTTTCTATCAGGATGGGAGGGAATTGCTTTGTTGCACTGCGGGGATCGCTAATCTGGATACTTTGATCACAATCTCTTAGGTTGTATTACTCGAACGAGCGATCGCCTCACCCAAGTTATTGTTACCCTAAAATTAAGATCATGCCGCAGGATCTTCTGCTTTTGTTAAGTGCCAAAGTTAACGCTGCAAATAAGCATTTCTTTAAGAAATAATTAACAGATGCGAGGCTGCAATCTTTCCTGGTGTACGTTAGCCCTTGGATTTGGCAACAGTTTATACCCTAATTTTTGCTAGAGATTACTGCCTAGTTTTCATCCTGGACAAATAATCACAAAGCTAGACCAGCTTTTACAGCATCGCACTGTTTTCTATGTACTATTCCCATTCATTCAATTATGACTCAAGTCTTTCGCTGCCTGCTTTTAAAGCATTTTGAATAAAAAACAAATAATTTGCATAGCAGGTTATGTTGACTACCTTGATATTCTTATATGAAGCAGATTTACTAGTTATGTCAGAATTTGTTGACTTTATTAACATTTCTTTAGATAATTTGAGCATATGTAGCGTCAAAATGTAATTAGTTCCGTATAGCAAACTACAAAACCTTAGCTACAAGTCTAATCTCGGTTATGTTTGTTCCAAGTAAATATCGGGAACACTATCTACGTGTAATTTGTGAGTAAAAATCATGAGTGTGAATACGGTGCCCTCTATCAGTTACTACTCTCTAGATGTAATTCAAGACGAAGCACGCCGACTGGTGCAGAAGGGAATGGTCAGCCGGCAACAGCCAATATATACACTCTGCCAATACATCCCTGCGAGAGAGTGGGTTTGCGTTGAATGTGAATTAGAAAAATGTGACTTTTTGTTACGCGATCGCATCGGCGATCTGATTGGTCGTGAAGAATGGGACAACGACTAAATCAATATACTCAACTTCAGATTCTGGAGCCACGCGTTAGGCGGCTCTGCTGACTTGCACTCCCAAGAAGAGCCTGAAGGGTAGCAAGTGGCGTGTTTTCTCCCATGAACTACTGCCGAAAAGGTTTTCTGGCTTGTAGACGCCCTGAGGGTGGCTTAAGATAGGGTAGCAAGTGGCCTGATTGTGAGTCAATTCCGGATGTCTATATTTGACAACAAACAGTTCAATAGCCGAATTAGAGGGATAATCTCTGGTTTTAGTTAGCATTACTCCAATCCAGAATCTTTAATTCCCGATTAAGACAAAAGCATTAGAGTCTGATTTTATACAACGTTTCCATTAGCGATCGCATCGGCATTTAGTTGTGCTTTACATGAGATGCCGCCATCTGAATATAGTATGTACATTCCCTAACCGGGGCAGTTTCCAATCGTAGACTGCTCCGGTAATTTTTCATAATAAAGTTACCCACGGTGAACAAACTTAGCCAACTTGCTCTAAATACTGATTAACGTCTTCAATAACGCGAGTCAGTTCTGCCTCTGTGGTTAAACGAATATTGACATCACGAACGGTGAGCAGGACTTTAGCAGCAAAGGGAGTAGCCCAAATATTAGGATTACAGAAAATTTCTAAAAATACCTCACCAGTGTAGCGATATTCTACAGGAGCCTGAGGAGCAACTTTTCCACTCCCTGGAGTAGTTTTAGCAGCAACATTTTTGAGGCGAGCCATCAATTCATCCAAGGCTCCTTTTAATTCCTGTGCTCCTTGAGGTGAAAAATTGAAAGAGACAGAACCTTCACCTAGGTTCAATTTTAGGGGAGTAGAAGACATAAGCTATTGATTAAGACTTATTGATAATTACTTATGTTACCGGAATAAGTTATCATGCCTGTTAATCTCATGCGATCCCTGCCTGAAAAATCAGGACTTTAGCACCAAGTTGAATCGTAGAGACTGGGTGTAACGAAGAAATTTAGCCCAATATATCAATCAAGGATTCTTGCACCATTCTATGGTGAGTCCAGTCGGCGGTGTCGGTTTCCGTCCCATCGAACTGGCGTTCCCCATAGGGGTTTTCGTAGAGTACCCGAAGGTTAATGGCGGTATTTCGGGTAAATGAGAAATCGAACTCTCTGCTAATTTGTCAACAACATCATTTATGCATGGGCGTCCCCTGCATTCCTACACCCTTATTTCCTGACTAATAGTATGGTCGCAAAGAGGGGAACTTTTGCCACCAGACTATACAGGGGTAGGGTTCCGAGAAATTACTTGGTAATTGTGGAGATTAAATATAACCTTATTACAAGGGTTTAAACTGAATTTGATCCAGCTGATTTTTGTTTTGCCTCTACGATTTAAATATTAATAACCAGGGTGATTTTAATGAATTTCCCAGAAGGAAACAGTCAATTAGAGCATCACAAACCAGTCTATCAAGAGCTTAATTTTCAGATTATCTGTGCAATTTGTCTAGTTGCTGTGCTGGGAGTTTCTAGTGTAACTCCAGTTTTTCCTACATTAGCGAAAGCATTAAATATTAACCCTAAAAGCCTGGGTTTATTGGTGACAGTATTTACATTACCGTCTTTGATTCTCGGACCTATTGTAGGTATACTTGCTGATAGATTAGGCAGGAAAAAAATTATTGTTCCTGCCCTATTTTTATTTGGTATTGCCGGTACAGCTTGTGGCTTTGTCCGTGACTTTAATTTATTGCTATGGTTGCGTTTGCTGCAAGGAATTGGTGCGGCTCCTTTGCTATCTTTAAGCATCACCTTAATTGGCGATATATATAAAGGAGACAGGCGCACTACTGCTATGGGTTACAATGCTAGCGTCAGCAGTATCGGTACAGCCAGTTATCCGACACTAGGCGGCGCATTAGCCACACTTGGCTGGTATTATCCGTTTATGCTGCCCGTAGTAGCGATTCCTCTGGGTTTTGTTGTATTGTTTGCTCTCAAAAATCCTGAACCAAAAGGCGATCGCAATCTCAAAGAGTATTTACAAAATGCCGCAAAAGTGCTGAAAAATCGCAAATTATTTGGATTATTTATTGCCAGCGCGGCAAACTTTGTTTTGCTTTATGGTGCCTACGTGACTTATTTTCCTCAGTTAATTAACGATAGATTTAAAGCCGCACCTGCTGTAATTGGTATCCTGCTTTCCACCGTTTCTATAGCAGTGACTATTACATCTTCCCAATTAGGTAGATTAGCTAGAAGATTTCCAGCTACAAACTTAATTCAAGCATCCTTTCTTTTATATGCTTTAGCTCTTCTAATTGTTCCCTTAATGCCGAGTATTTGGTTTTTATTAATTCCTACTACAGTGTTTGGTATTGGTTTAGGGCTTGGATTCCCTAGTATTCAGTCACTTTTAGCAGATTTGTCACCAAGAGAATATCTGGCAACAATTTTATCAGTGAATGGTACATTTTTTGGCTTAGGGCAAACCTTAGGGCCGCTGTTAATGGGTATTGTTTTTGGTTTTGGCAGTATTAATAGCGTATTTTATGCAGGGGTAGGATTTTCAATATTGATATTTTTCGTCTTTAGGTATTTTACTTGTTCTAGAATTTGAAGTTAAGGTAATGCTAACCTTTGGGATATCCTCATGTAGGTGAATTTTTTTGTGAGCAATTATGGTTCTCAATCAAAGCCAGCTAAAAGCCACATTAGCTAAAAATAGTGTTACCTCGGATGCTCTAGAATTACTTTGGGAAGTTGACTCAAACAAGATTTACGGATTGAGAGTTCCTGGCTCTGAAGCAATTCAGTTTTGGCAGCAACTTCGCCAGCTTGTTGATGAAACAGGACATTATCCTCTGTTGTTAGGTAATGAAGATGAACTTGAATCTCACTTGGAAAGCATTCAATTGTACAATTACGATTCCTCAACAAATGAATCTTTAACTATTGCTGAAATCATCAATCAGGGAAATTCTTTAAATGCTAACGAGTGGCTGAACAAGACAGCACAAGAGCGGCGGGAAGAATGGGAAGATTTTGGGGAAGATAACGAGAACATAATTTTAGAGCCACTGACATTAGCAGAAATAGGAGAGTGGAACGAGGCAATTTCTCCTGCTGATGAAAAATACACAATTCCCTATGATATTTTGACTCGTTTACCACATCCAACTATAGTTGTGGCATTAGTACCGACTACGTTTAGCTGGCAAGTTCCAGCTTTTCTCAAGTTTGGGAATTGGAATGACTGCCCTGCATCAGCAATACACGTTTGTCTCATGAAATATTGGCACCAGAAATATAGTGCAGAGGTAGTTGGTATTACCAATGATGTAGTTGAAATGTATGTTAATAATCCTCCTAAAAATCGTGAGGCTGCATTTCATCTGGCTCAAGAACAGTATATTTACTGCTACGATATTGTAGACCAAGGAGTACAAACAGTGAATAATTTAGCAAATCTCTTACTACACAGAAAAGTCTGGTACTTTTGGTGGGATTAATTTAATAAGTAGAACAGAATGCGATCGCATTCACTTTAAATTCCACATAATATATATGTATCAGTATTTTCGGGAAGTGATATAATAACGTACTCCCTATAAGTTAAAGAAGGTGCGTTAATGAAATAACGTACCTTCTTTAAGATTGGATAATTTATTTTTTGGTAGCTTTTGCAGTATTAACTTGCTGAAACTCTAGTCAAGTAACCACATCTGAGAAGAACTATCTTCAGACTCATCTGGTTGTGTAGTAGCTAGCTTTTCCGAAGTTCGGTAAGATTTTCTGTAGTTATCTTGGTGATAGCTTTGTTTGACTGGTTGATAAGTTGGTTTTTGTGGCTTCAAGGCGCTACTTTCTTTACTTTGTTCTACAAGCTTGGC
>NZ_MTAV01000247.1:0-25526 GCF_002154695.1 Nostoc sp. T09 | reverse complement strand
CTGTAAATTTTTCCTTTTCTTGTTTTAAAGAGTTAATTTCTTCTATAAGCTTGGAATTAGATTCTGCAAGGTGCAATGCGGCTTTTTTCGCTTCATCAAGCTCTTTCGTCAGTCGTTTTGCTAATGCTTTTTGTTCAGACACAGCTGATTGTAAATCTACAACTTGCTTTTGGAGAGTGGCTTCCTGCTGATGAGATTGTTCAATAGATTCTTTTAACTCTTTGATGGTTACTTCTAAATCAGCCTTAGTGGGGTTTGCACGCCTAGCTGAAGTTGACTGTTCCAGTGTCTGTGTTGGTGATTCCTCTACTTCCGAAGTATTTTGTTCAACAATTTCCTCAGCATTAACTTCGATAGCTGATTCACCTTCGGATGGGGTAAATTTTTGTGCTTCTTCTTGCAATAAATCAGATAGACGTTTCTTAACCATTATTTCCTCCAGTCAAGCTGTAATTCATTGGCTACACGGCGATAGTCAGATTCCGCTTCGCGTGCATGTTTTCCTCGCCATTGAGTAATCGGTACACCCTCAAGTGCTGCTCGTTCGTGCGCTTTATAGGCACGAATAAAGGTTTTAAAAGCAGGAATTCCTAATCGCATGAGAGTGTTTTGTGCCTCAACTGCTTCCCCCAAACTCCGCGTATCAACTTTAGTAAGCAGCACCCGGTGAGTAACTCCTACAGGAGTGACAGCTTTTCTGACTGTTTCAACTAGAACAGCTAGATCCATTGCTGCTGGGGGTGTAGGTAAAACTAGATAATCTGCGATCGCTACTACCGTCGCCAATGCTTCAGAGCGCAGCGCCGGAGGCGTATCCACTACTACTAAATCGTAACCTGTTAGCTTTGTTAAATCACTTAAAAGTTTTGGATTGGTTTCTTGAGATAGATCAAATCCCATACCATTCTGATTACGCCCAAACCACCAACTGGCAGATCCTTGAATATCTGCGTCAATCAGAATCACCTTTTGTTCTTGGGCAAAGTTTGCAGCCAGATTGACTGCGGTAGTCGTTTTACCGACGCCTCCTTTACCGTTGAGTATAGCGATGATCTTTGGCACTGCTTACTTCCGACGCTGCCATACAAGAATATACTGCTTTGTGCCTCCAAGGGTTATTTTGCTAACACTTGCTTACAATCGGGAACTAGGGGATGAGGGGGACAAGGGAGACAAGGAAGAAATCACAAATGACGAATGACAAATGACCATTGACTGTCAATCCACAAAAAACTTGTAACAATAAAATCCGAAACTCATAATCTCAGTTGATATGACAGTTACTAACAGCCTACCGGATGGACCAAGAATGTCGCGTTTTCTGCGGCTAATTAAGTTTATTACTCAGCCAGTGAAATATGTCGAAGATTTTGCCAAAATTTATGGCGATCGCTTTACTATTTGGGGTAGCAAAGATACTCATATCATCTACTTCAGCCAACCCCAAGCACTAGAACAGATTTTTACTGCCTATCCTAAGCATTTTGCTTCTGGGACAGGTAATGGGGGTTTAGGATTTTTACTAGGCGACAACTCTTTAATTTTACTGGATGGCGATCGCCATCAGCGCCAGCGTCAATTACTAACTCCTCCCTTTCATGGCGAAAGAATGCGCGCTTACGGTCAAGACATTCGTCAAATAACTGAGCAGATAAGCAATGAATGGAAGATTGGCAAACCTTTCAATATCCGTAGTTCGATGCAAGAAATCACTTTGCGCGTCATTTTACGGGTGGTGTTTGGCTTAGATGAAGGACAGCGTTTTCAAGAACTTCAGCATTTACTATCTTCTCTATTAGATTTCATGGGTACGCCCTTGATGTCCACCGCCTTAATTTTTAACTTCTTACGAAAAGATTTAGGTGCGTGGAGTCCGTGGGGCCGAATTGTGCGCTTAATACAGCAAATTGATCGACTTATTTATGCTTTGATTGCAGAACGACGCACTGAAACTCAGCAACATCGGCAAGATATCCTCAGTTTAATGATGGCTGCTCGTTATGACGATGGGCAACCAATGTCTGATATAGAATTGCGTGATGAATTAATGACATTGTTAGTTGCAGGACATGAAACTACTGCTTCTGCATTAACATGGGCTTTTTACTGGATTGACCAGTTACCCGAAGTGCGTGAAAAGTTGCTGCGAGAACTGGATACTATTAGTATCAACTCAGATCCGAGTAGCATTGCCAAGTTGCCCTATTTGACAGCAGTTTGTCAAGAAACCTTGCGGATTTATCCAATTGTGATGAATGGTGTACCACGGATTGTCAAATCCCCAATTGAAATTACGGGCTACAAAATTCCTGAAGGAAATGTAATTATCCCCGGTATTTACTTAGCGCATCATCGCCCAGAAGTTTATCCAAATCCAAAACAATTCAAACCAGAACGCTTTTTAGAAAGGCAGTTTTCTCCATACGAATATTTACCTTTTGGTGGTGGTAATCGCCGCTGTATCGGTTTAGCATTTGCTCAGTATGAAATGAAAATCGTCTTAGCAACAATTCTGTCGCATTTTCAAGTTTCACTGGTCAACAAGCGTCCTGTAAATCCTGTGCGTCGTGGTTTAACTGTCGCCCCACCCGCAGGAATGCGAATGATTGCAAGACCTCAAGTAAAGCGTGCAAGTACGCCAATAGCAGTTTAAATAAGTAGGGTGGGCAATGCCCACCCATAAACTTTGTAATTTGCTAAGCTACTAATATCTAAATTTTTCACAACGGCTTTAATAAATATTGACTAATTATTTAGGTAGATTATAAATCTCAAAAGTTTTTTATCCGCGATATCTTTATTAATGCAGAATCTCATAAATATTTCATTTTTTCTCAAATTTCTCTTCTTTGAATTATGGCTTCAATAACTTCCTTCTTTATATCAATCATCCTACTGATGAAGGCATCATATTCTTCTTGCGGATAATACGGATTTTTTTGTATAAAAGCCGGATTTGAATTCAAAAAGTCTAAAGCTAAAGCTAAACCAGGTTTATTTTTTTGTATCATTGAATATAGTTCTTTTAATTGAGCAAGGTGTTCAGCTAAAGTCATTTCTGTTGTAGAGGAATAAGTTGTTTCTATTCTACGATTTAAAATATCTTGCAGATGTTCGTATTCCGCAAGCATAGTACTAGTATTATGCCTAATAAATATATGATAACGCTTAATATTTTGACTGTCTTTCTTAGGTAGAAAAGGTATATATCTTGGATTATACTCTATAACAACAACACGAAAGGACTTACCTTTTAGGTTTGGATATTCTGATTCTTCGTATTTAAAATCTATAACTTCAAAGTTTAGTTGGGACGGAAGATATTTTTCGATTTTGTTTTTAAAATCTGTTTTATCATTTAATTGTGACAATCCTTTAGATTCAAAGCTATTATCTTTTTTGTTTTCTTCAACACCAAAGATAATTACACCTCCTAATTTATTAGCCATTCCAAGAATATTTTTGGCTATTTCGTCGTCTGAAACAATTTCACTTTTAAAGTCCAAATCATCATATTCTCCTGTATGATTACGGAGTAATTCACGCAAGCTCTCTCGACTAGGAAACTCAAAAAATTGAGAAAATTCTTCCTTCCAGCTTTTGGATGGCTTTGAGTTTGAAGACATATATGATTTGAATTTTAGGAAATAAATCTCGAGTGAGAATAATTTAGTTTAAACTTAATTTTTTAACTGTCTAATTGCTCACTCATCCGCTGTTCCAACAATTCCAATAACCCATCCACATCTTTACCAACCTGCTCAAAACAAGTCGGTGGTGCTGGTTCTGGTGCAAACTGAATTAACTTAATTTCACCTTTACCAATACCAATCATCACAACTTCTACTTCTGGTTGATGATTCTCGACAATTCCTAATATTTCTTGCAGCCGATTTTCAACTTTACTATTTAATTTCTCTATCTCATCTTTAGGACAATAAACAAAATGCGGCGCTGGTTGCAAATCAATGCCGATAGTACCTTGGCTGTTACCATTTTCTAACCATAATCCCCAAAACAGCGCCGCCAATTCTGGTTGATTTGCTTTCACAAATCTATCCAACTGGCCACGCCACTTACTATCTGCTGATTCCGGCTGAGTACTACCAAAAAACATAAATAATTCGTAATTAAGAGATCAAGAATCAGTAAGACTTATCTCAACCCAGATTGTACACGCCAGAGGCTAGCGTAAATACCATCTTGCTCTAGCAATTGTTCATGGGTTCCAGACTCTACTAGTTTTCCATGTTCCATGACATAAATGCAATTAGCATTGCGGATAGTAGAAAGACGATGAGCGATCGCAATTGTGGTTCTATTGACTGTAATCCGTTCCAGCGATCGCTGAATTGCGGCTTCTGTTTCATTATCTACCGCCGAGGTCGCTTCATCTAAAATCAAAATTGGCGGATTTTTTAACACTGCACGCGCGATCGCAATTCTTTGTCGTTGTCCCCCAGACAGCTTTTGCCCTCGTTCCCCGACGATTGTCTCATACCCTTGGGGCAGGTAAGTAATAAATTCGTGTGCTTCAGCTACCTTAGCTGCTGTGATGATTTCTTGTTCTGTCGCATCAAAGCTGCCGTATGCAATATTCTCAGCGACAGTACCATGAAATAAAAATACATCTTGACTGACTAAACCAATACAGCGGCGTAAATCCCGCAAGTTTAAGTTTTGTAGCTCAATGCCATCCAAAGTAATGCTGCCAGTATGCAATTCGTACAATCGCAACAAAAGTTTGACTAATGTGCTTTTACCGGAACCAGTGGAACCCACAATCGCAATCGTATTACCTGCGGGAATTTGCAAAGACAAATTTTTAACTACTGGTAATCTATCTTTATAAGCAAAAGTCACATTTTTAAATTCCACTTCTCCTCGTACTGTCTCAACAGGTAAGGCGATATTTCCTGGATGAATTGCAATAGGAGTATCCAACAAATCCATGATGCGATTAGTAGAAGCCATTGCCCGTTGATATAAATCGAAGGTATCGCCTAATCTAGTTAAGGGCCAGAGTAAAAGCTGAACTAAGAATACTAATGAACTGTAAGCACCAACAGAAATTCTCCCGGCGACTGCTTCCATACCGCCAAATAGCAGCAATACTGTAAAAGCTGCCAAAATCAGCATCCGAATTAAAGGGATAAAAGCCGCAGAAAGTGCGATCGCTTTGACGTTACTCTGGCGATAGGCGTTACTTTCCACCGCCACCCGCGCCGACTCATAATCTTCGGCGGTGAAACTTTTGATCGTAGTGATCCCGCTCAGATTATTAGATAACCGTCCATTGATTAAACCGACTTTTTCCCGCACATCGGCGTAACGCGGCGCTAGCAATTTCTGAAAAGCTACCGAACCCCAGAGAATAAAAGGTATAGGTATTATTGCCATCCAAGCTATATTGGGAGCCAAAATAAAGAAGCCACCGCCAACTACTACAATAGTTGTGACTACCTGGATGATGTCGTTTGCTCCTACATCCAAAAAGCGCTCTAATTGGTTAACATCATCACTGAGGATGGACATTAAACCGCCAGTGCTACGTTCTTCAAAATAAGCTAACTCCAACTCTTGAAGGTGTTTGTATGCATCCAGACGCAAGTTATGCTGAATATTTTGCGCCAAGTTGCGCCAAATCAACTTGTAGCGATACTCAAAAGTCGATTCTAGTATCCAAGTAATGACGGTGATTAGAGAAAGAATTAAAAATTGCCCGAAGATATCCTTAATTCCTAACTGAGCAATGACCGAATCCTGCTTTTTAACTACCACATCTACGGCAATCCCCACTAATGCCGGTGGTGCTAAGTCAAAAAGTTTATTTAAAATCGAAGCACCAGTTGCTAGCCAAATTTGTTTACGATACTGATGCCCATAATCAAACAGACGCTGAAGGGGATGCACAGGATGTCTACGCTTTCTTGATACCTGATGAGATTTAGATGCTGTAGCCACAGTTAGTCTCAGTCACGTGCAATTGATATTACCACGAGAGGGGATGAGGAAGTGTGGGGAGTGTGGGAGATGAGGGAACGGAGACAAACTGCATTATAAATTGATGATGCCTTTTGAGGCTTTTAGCTCAGTGAGCGAGGCTAGCCTGAAAGTTTGAGCTTGACCACTAACAAATGACCAATGACAAATGACTCTTCAAGCTAACTACGTGTCACCATAATACAGAAGTTGCTTGCGGAGAACAAAGGAGATGAAAACTTGAAAAATCAGCAATTTGCGAATTGGCAAACCACAGTTTTAGGAGTGCTGTTGGCAATACTGGTGAGTATCGGTCTGAATTCGTTTATCATTATTAACCCAGGACAAGCAGGAGTAATAAGTATCTTGGGTAAAGCGAGAGATGGTGCCTTACTGGAGGGTATCCACTTAAAACCACCCTTCATTTCGTTTATAGATGTATATGATTTAACTGTGCAAAAATTTGAAGTACCGGCGGAGAGTTCTACGAAAGATCTACAAAATTTATCTGCAAGATTTGCCATTAACTTTCGCCTCGATCCGACTCAGGTAGTGGAGGTGAGAAGAAAACAAGGTACTTTAGAAAATATTGTCTCGAAAATTATTGCACCGCAAACGCAAGAAGCATTTAAAATTGCAGCTGCCAGAAGAACTGTAGAAGAAGCAATTACCAAACGTAGCGAATTGAAGGAAGACTTTGATAATGCTTTAGGCGATCGCTTAGATAAATATGGGATAATTGTGTTGGATACTAGTGTAGTTGACTTGACTTTTTCCCCAGAATTTGCCAGAGCAGTGGAAGAAAAACAAATCGCTGAACAGCGAGCGCAAAGAGCCGTTTATGTAGCGCGAGAAGCAGAACAGGAAGCACAAGCAGAAATTAATCGTGCTAAAGGTAAGGCAGAGGCTCAAAGGCTCTTGGCAGAAACTCTCAAAGCCCAAGGTGGGCAATTAGTGCTGCAAAAGGAAGCGATCGAAGCTTGGAAAACTGGCGGTGCCCAAATGCCGAACGTTCTAGTTATGGGTAATGACGCAAAAAGCAGCGTACCCTTTATTTTCAATCTAGGTAATACTCAAAATCAGCCCTAATTTGAGTAAATCATCTTAGTATAGTAGGCAATCTCAACTTCAGATCCAAAATAATCACCAAGAACCTCAATAAACTAGATTCATGTCAACTCCTAATCATCCCAATCTCACGGCTGAAGACGCAAGAAAAATTCTCAATAAATTCAACTGTCTCGATATTGCTCCTGTTCTCAAGCCATCAGAAAAAGTTTCAGTTAGGCGGGCATTAATTTTGATCACCAGTCTTACTGATTATCAAATTTTGGGTATTTGTGCTGATACGGCAGAGGAAGGAAAGCTAGCCATGAAAACTTATTCACAGGCTTTGGGCTATGAAGTACCTAGCAATCTACCCGAAATTGATGGTCCGGTTTATATCAAATTAAATGGCAAAAACGGCTTGTGTTATATCGATTCCTATTCAGGACATCATCGTGGAGTATTAGTCTCTTGCCAATCTCACAATCCTGGGGGAATCAACGAAATGTATGGACATTTACCCCTCGATTTATTTATCTAGAATTTGGCAGTTCTAGGTAGGGCAAGTGCCTTACCTACGAACTAAATTTGCATTGACCAATTACTAACTTTTATGAGTATTATTACCCTACAATCAGTTAATAAAGACTTTGGCATCAAAGAAATTTTAAAAGATGCTAACTTTAGCTTAGATGCTACTGATAAAGTTGGTTTAATTGGTACTAACGGTTCTGGTAAATCAACTCTATTAAAAATGATCGCTGGGCTAGAACCAGTTGATAGCGGTCAAATTTTAGTTAACTCTAGTTCTAAAATTATCTATTTGCCCCAGCAGCCAGATTTAGACGAAAATCACACAGTTTTAGAGCAGATTTTTGCCGATAGTGGCGAACACATGGCTTTGGTGCGAGAGTATGAAGAATTGTCTGATAAATTAGCTCACTATCCCGAAGATAGTCAGCTGATGTCTCGCCTTTCAGCAGTAATGCAACGGATGGATGCAAATGGCGCTTGGGAACTAGAAACAAACGCCAAAATTATCCTTACCAAGTTAGGTATTTCTGACTTTAATGCCGTCATCGGTACTTTATCTGGAGGTTATCGCAAGCGGATTGCTCTAGCAACAGCTTTGCTATCAGAACCAGATGTTTTACTTATGGATGAGCCAACAAACCATCTTGATGCTCTTTCTGTGGAGTGGTTGCAAAGTTATTTGAATCGCTATCGTGGTGCATTGTTTTTGATCACCCACGATCGCTACTTTTTAGATCGTGTCACCAATCGGATTATCGAAATCGACCGAGGTGACATTTACAGCTATACAGGTAATTATTCATATTACCTCGAAAAGAAGGCTTTAGCTGAAGAATCTGCTGTCAGTACTCAACGTAAACACCAAGGCGTATTACGGCGAGAATTAGAATGGCTCAAACGCGGCCCCAAAGCCCGTAGTACCAAACAAAAAGCTAGAATTGATCGCGTTCATGCGATGCGAGAAACTGAGTTTAAACAGGCTAACGGTAAAGTAGATATTTCTACAGTTAGTCGGCGGATTGGCAAAAAAGTTATTGCTATCAACAATATTTCTAAAGCATACAATGAGCGTACCTTAATTAAGGATTTTACCTACGAATTTAGTCCAGAAGACCGAATTGGCATTATCGGTGGTAACGGTGCAGGTAAATCCACATTAATGGATATGATTACCGGGCGAGTTCAACCAGATTCGGGTAATGTAGAAATTGGTGCGACAATTCACATCGGTTATTTTGACCAACATTCTGAAGAATTGCTCACAGCTTTGAACGAAAATCAGCGCGTGATTGACTACATCAAAGAAGAAGGCGAATTTGTGCAAATAGCCGACGGTACTAAAATTACTGCTTCGCAAATGCTGGAGCGATTTTTATTTCCTGGTAACCAGCAGTATGCACCAATTCATAAACTATCTGGTGGGGAAAAACGGCGGTTATTCCTGTTGCGCGTACTCATGAGTGCACCCAATGTCCTAATTTTAGATGAACCGACCAATGATTTAGATGTGCAGACATTAGCTGTCTTAGAAGATTATTTAGAAGACTTTTCCGGCTGTGTAATTGTAGTTTCCCACGATCGCTACTTCTTAGACAGAACTATAGACACAATTTTTGCCTTTGAAGAAGGTGGGATTCTCCGCCAATATCCTGGCAATTACTCAGTTTATCTTGACTATAAAAAAGCTGAAGAAGCAGCACAGCAAGAAACTGCTTTCAAAGAAAAGTCCAACAAGGTAGAGGTGGAAAAAATTGCATCTCAACCAAACGATTTAGAAACTAAAAAGCGACGCAGACTCTCAAATTGGGAAAAGCAAGAGTTTGAAAAGTTGGAAGGTAAAATTGCTCAGTTAGAAACAGAGAAAGCAGAAGCAGAAAAAGCTTTATTAAATGTCTCACCAGGGAATTATAGCCAGGTACAAAAATTGTACGAGCAGGTAGAAACGCTGAAGCAAGCTATCGATACGGCGACTGAGAGGTGGTTGGAATTAGCTGAGATGGAGTCTTAAATTACAGCTATTTTCAGGTAAATGAAACATCTTTAGTTTCGCGCAAAGGTGCAAAGAAGAAGACAAGAACTTGTTCTAAAATAGATAATATTAATATATCAAATTTGATATATTAAAGGAATGGATGAAAACGATAAACCTTTAGTCTGGTTACATGGCGAGATTAAAACTCCTCCCTTTAGCTTAGAAGCACGTATAGAGGCAGGTGTATTGCTCAGACGCTTACAGCAAGGTGAAAATCTTGGATTGCCACACTCAAGACCGATGCCCAGTATTGAGACACATTGCCACGAACTGCGGATTCGGGATGCAGATAAAAACTGGCGAATTATTTACCGCATTGATGACGATGCGATTTTGATTCTTGAGGTTTTTAATAAAACAACCAGAACAACACCAAGCAGCGTAATCGACAATAGCAAAAAACGACTTAGTAAGTACGATCAAGACGCACAGGATTAATATTATGGATGAAGCCAAAAGAAAACGTTTAGAAGAAAATGGTTGGAAAGTTGGAACTGTTTCAGAATTTTTAGAACTTACAACAGAGGAAGCTGCACTAATTGAGATTAAACTTGCACTTAGCCGTAATTTAAAAGAGCGACGACAAAAATTAATGACTCAAACAGAATTGGCAGAGAAACTGCACTCAAGCCAGCCTCGGATTGCTAAAGCCGAAAATGGTGATGCTTCCGTTTCCATTGAACTTTTAATTCGGGCAATGTTAGCGACAGGTGCAACCCCTCAAGAAATTGGAAAAGTTATTGCACAGGTAGGGTAGTTTTGATTTAGATAGCTCGATATTGTCACACTTCAAATTATGCGATCTCCTCCTGTGCCATAGCGTCTAATTTCCCATCAGCAATATCTTTCTCTAATTGCTCATCTCATCGCTGGTAGTCGAGATTTGTTTACTTTCTTGTATATAAATGCCAAGTGTAGTACGAATTCTTTTGGCTCGGTCCATATTTGTGAACACTAAATCAGTTGGTGATTTGAACACACCATTAGACAGACCAATTAGATCAGTCGCCGCACCCACCAATTTATCTGTTGAAGGTAATCTAAACACTTGTGATGTCAAGGCATACAACGGGATCAAATATATTTGGGCATTGAGGCGCGACGAGAGTTTTCTTAATTCTTTCGAGGCTTGCTTTTCAACTTCATTGCCAGCCACGCCAGGATTTGCGTAAATATTTGCATACTCAATCAAAGCATAAGCAATATCAGCTATAGTCTTTCTAAACTCCTGGATAGGCTCAATGAGCAGCTTAAGAGCCAGTTGTCCTAAGATAAACACAGTAGCGCCAGAAATAATCGTAAAAAAGATTTCCATTTTCTTGATCTTCGCTGGGTATTTACTAGCTGACTTAAAATAATCTCAATCCCAGTTAACTATGAGAACTGTTTCACCTTAAACAAAATTGGATTTTGCTGAGAATAATCAATGTAGAAGATTTTCCATCTATTGCTTTCTATCTCTCCTTCCGAAGCAGATGGATC
This sequence comes from Nostoc sp. T09, assembly GCF_002154695.1. Taxonomy (GTDB): domain Bacteria; phylum Cyanobacteriota; class Cyanobacteriia; order Cyanobacteriales; family Nostocaceae; genus Aulosira. Next base: position 14,449 of record NZ_MTAV01000247.1, on the reverse strand, counting down.
AAGCGTTACACCAATTTTATTTGCACAGAATCGATATGCATCTACAAAGCATCTATCAAATTCGTTATACCAGACTCCTGCTACTACTCTGATGCGATTTTTTTCTTGTGCTTCAAGTATAGTATTAATAACTCCTCCTAGTACTCTTGCACCTAAGAATGCTACTAAACCTTGCCACCCTACTGAGTAGTATCCAAACACAGCAAGTCCAATTGATATTATTCCAAAATGCCCAATAGTACTAAATATCACACCTAAATTTACTACTAGATCAATATATTTACTCCTAATCTGCTTATACCGCAGAATCGCTGGTATAACGAAAATACTTATAAAAATTATGGCAGATGAAAAACGCAGTGCGAACAATATAAACGCTAACAAGTAGGCAACAGCTTCAGGTGCTTTATCCATACCTTCAGCTATTTTCAAAACTTTGTGCGGTCGGTACTTTGGATAAAGTCTTGCTAGTAGAGTAAATGCATAATTCATCGGAACGTTTATAGGCATTCCTCCAGGCGTGTAAATGGTCATACTTGTTCACCATGCGAATTGCCAAAGTTTCATATATAGCATTTTTGCAGTCCGGATACCTCTCCTAAAATTTGACAGCAATTTGCTTACTTTTAGTTTTCCCATCAATGACCTCAAACTATCATACCCACCGATTTTTTGATAAAAAACTAGATCTAGCAGTGGAATAAACCAGGAAAATGAATCATAATTAATTGCAAATTGCAGAACCATCCAAGCTAAAACCGTTTGTATGAGATTCACAGAATCCGCACAGGTTAGTGTAATAGGCAAATTGACAATATTAATATAAAAAATTTATCTCTAAATATCTATCCAAAAATTATGCTCAATCTCCCAACTCAATATTTACGCGATCGCGCTATTCAATTTTTAGAACAAACTCCACTACAACGTCTGGAAATTCTCCAGCAATTGGGCATAGCTCGGTATAATTTTTTAACTCAAATGCATCTGAACGAAGCGAATATTATCTGTATAATTCGGTTTTTAAATAATCCCACTCAACTAAAGTTTCCCAATTTAAGCGGCGCAGATTTATCTGGTTTAAATTTAGATGCAGTAAATTTTATTCGCGGTAATTTATCGGACGCTAACCTACAAGGTAGCAGCTTAGTAAATGCAGACCTGTTATTTGCCAATTTCACCAGAGCCAATTTGAGACATGCAGATTTAACAGGTGCAACGTTAAATGAAACTCTTTGGTTAGATGCGCGAGTAGATGAATGTCAATTGGGTATAGGTACTGGCTTATCTCATCAACAACGTAAAGATTTACAACTGCGTGGTGCTAGGTTTAACACTTCAGCAGATGATAATTAAACGTCAAATATTATCAGATTTATGAATAATTCGATTAAATTACCTAAAAGATTGATGCTATTGGGTGCGGGAGAATTGGGCAAGGAGTTTGTAATTGCTGCTCAACGTCTAGGTAATTATGTAATTGCCGTCGATCGCTATCCCAATGCTCCGGCTATGCAAGTTGCTGATTGCTCGGAAGTAATTTCCATGCTGAGTGCTGATGATTTAGAAGCTATCGTTAGCAAGCATCAACCTGATTTAATAGTACCAGAAATTGAAGCTATTAGAACAGCAAAACTTGTGGAATTTGAGCAACGGGGAATTACAGTTATTCCTACTGCTGCGGCAACTAATTACACAATGAATCGGGACAGAATTAGGGACTTAGCCAATCAGGAATTAGCGATCAGAACTGCTAGATATGGTTATGCAACTAGCTTGGAGGAGTTGATAGTAGCCTCTGATTTAATTGGGTTTCCAAATGTGCTGAAACCTGTGATGTCATCCTCGGGAAAAGGTCAGTCTGTAGTGCATAATAAAGATGAAGTTGAGCAGGCTTGGAATTATGCGATCGCTAATTCTCGTGGCGATACTCAAAAGGTAATTGTTGAAGAATTTATTGATTTTGAAATTGAGATTACTTTACTAACAATTAAACAGTGGAATGCACCGACAATTTTCTGTGCTCCTATTGGTCACCGCCAAGAAAGAGGAGATTATCAAGAATCTTGGCAACCAGCAGCAATTTCTGAAGCTAAAATATTAGAATCTCAAATAATTGCTAGAAAAGTTACCGATGCTTTGGGAGGAGCCGGAATTTTTGGTGTTGAGTTTTTTATCACCAAAGATGAAGTAATTTTTTCCGAACTTTCCCCCAGACCCCACGATACAGGCATGGTGACTTTAATCTCACAAAATCTCAATGAGTTTGAACTGCACCTGAGAGCTGTTCTAGGCTTACCCATTCCCAACATAGAACAATTCGGTTCATCAGCTAGTGCTGTAATCTTAGCTTCCGAAGAATCAGATTCTATTGCCTTTACAGGAGTAGCAGAAGCCTTATCGGAAAAAGATGTAGATATCCGGCTATTTGGTAAACCAAGCGCCCATCCTTATCGACGTATGGGAGTAGCTTTGGCTAAAGGTGTAAATGTGCAAGAGGCACGAGAAAAAGCAACGAGAGCAGCCAGTAAAATTAAATTAGTCTCATGAATTCCCTTTAAGACGTTGACAGCGCAATGAGTAAACAGATAAATACTAAACCTAGTAACAACAGCAAAGCCTGATTGCGTTTTATCCAACTTTTCACAGTTAGACCGAAACTTCTTTGAGTAAGCTGCTGTTGTGACTGTAATTTACTCTCTGCAATATTTTGGTAAAGAGTACAATCTTTGGCGTAGGGACGCTGGGGAAAATTGCAAGTATCATCAGCGTGATAGGTGCAACTATCGCACAGATACTCGTCTCCAGTAGCACGGTGCAATGGAATACCAGGATGACCGTAAGCTTTGAGAGTCGTGCGGCAATAAGGACAGGTAATAGCCTGACCATCGACGGCTTGATGGCAGCGGGGACAAGATACAGTAGCCACAACTTAAGCATAAATAAGTAAACAATTTGATTTTAGCTATTTCCCAGGAGAATGTTGAGTTGGGTTTTTTCTCTATCGATACAGACAATTTTTATACTCGATTTTTACATTTTATTTTTAATGTAGGTCAATATATAAATAATTTGGCGACTAGTGAATAGTATCTGTAGGGTGGGCATTGCCCTCCAAAACCTGGATACTACATATTATTTCAAAAATTAAAGATGAGTCCTATATAGCAGAAATAATTTGGCGAATAGAGTTCAAGTGTATGATTATAAGTTTTGCTGCCATAACTCATAATTTATAAGCAAACTTAACCATTCATCAAAGCTATCATTTACTAGTAAATTCTTACCTGTAGCGTCCACTCCTTCAGAGCCTACACTAGTAGCAATTACAGGTAAACCAGCCTCTAACATTTCCAGAGTTTTTAACTTAATACCAGCCCCTTGTAATAAAGGTACAATGCCTACCTCTGCTTTCTCAAAATATGAAGTAGGGTCTTCTACAAATCCTGTAACAATAATCTGCTGGCTGGCTAATGCTAAAACTTTTTTAGAGGGGCTAGCACCAACAATATAAAGTTTAAATTTTGGCTCTTGCTTCTGCAAAGGTATAAAACATTTATTGATAAACGTGAGAATTGCTTCTTCATTTTCTGGTCTATTCATTGCTGCCCAAAATAGCAGACTTTTTTTTTCAATTTTCGCTGGATGACGCTGGACTTGATAAATAAAATTACTAAGTTTAGGAGGTTTAATAAAAATTTTTCTTTCAGGGATGGCAAACAGAGAATTTAGAATATTGCGGTCTTTTTTAGACAATACCCATAGTTCACTGGCAGAAGAGTACAAGGATTTTTCATAATGAAACAACCTAGCTGCTTCTATGCCAAAAAGTAGATTATTCTCTGCTTTTCTTAAAAAAGATTGAAAAATAATATCATGTATACTAATTATAGTTTTAGTTGATTTTAAACTAATTAGTTGTTTTATATAGTCGAGATAAACAGCAGCGTGGGGATATTCAAAATGGATTGCATCATAGTGATTGTTTTGCAGCAAATCTAGTAATTTTTCTAATACTGTATTTTGCCAACGAGTTGCAAACTTAAAAGGGATATAAAAATGAGTTAAACAACTAATAATTTTATCGATTTTTTTAATTGGATAGGTATAAAGACTATTACCAAATAGTGAAACTAAGTCTGTAGCAGCATTGATTTCTATTTGATTCGCAATAACTACAACATCAACATTTACCCCAGTATTAATATAGTTCTCAAGATGCCTCAATGCTATCTTTTGCCCAGCTTGAGGATAGCGTTCTGTGGGAGCATGGGCACAGATAAACAAAATTCTTGACATAAATTAACTACCACTTACCATAATCATCAGAAATGGGGCTTTTGATATATCTATTTAGGAATTTCTTCGCCTTTCTTGCTAAGGGCGGTTTGAGAAAATACCTAGCTGGAATTGCAAATATCTCATGAAAGATCCATATTATATAAGCTTGTATTCTTTGAACTTGGAATTCTCTGCCCAAGTGTAAAGATGCTTTGTTACTAACTAACCAAGATTCTCTAATTAATCTGGCTCTATCCCAGGGTTTAGTAGAAGAACTCATTCCATTAAGCGAATAAGCAGCCAGAGGAATATTAACAAAATGAAACTTGAAATTAGATAAATATAAACGCAAAATTAAGTCATAATCTGCTGTAATTTTATATTGCAAGTCATAGATACCCACTGTGTTATAAGCTGTTTTCTTAATAAAACAACTTGGATGATTTAATGTAAACCTAATGGGTAATTTATTTAAACTTCCAGGAAGAAAGGTAGCAATATACTTTCCAGAAAAATAATTATCTACAGGCGCATAAATTATATCAATATCTGGATTTTTACTAAATTCAGTTTCTACTATTTTAATCGCATTTTCATGATACCAGTCATCAGAGTTAATAATGCCGATAATGTCGCCTGTGGCATGGCTAATTCCTTTATTCATGGCATCATAAGGTCCGGCGTCAGGCTCAGAAATAAATAAATCTATCTGCTCTAAATATCTTTTGATTATTTCACAGGTGCTATCTGTGGAACCACCATCAATTATGATATATTCTATCGATGAATTATTTTTTTGAGAAATCACACTCAGTAAGGTTTTTTCAATAGTTGTTTCAGAATTAAAACTGGGAGTGATTACAGTGATTTTCATCTCAATATCCAAGTCTATTGAATAATGCTATTCTATTTTGTTTTTCACGATCAATAGACATGGCTAAAATACTGATAAAAAGCAATGGTGCAATTCCTTGGAGTCCAGTATGCAAGAATAAACAGAAAAATAGGTAGGAAAAAATAAACTTGAAATTCTCTTGAGTGCAGTAGCCACTAACTACTCTTAAAAAGATATAGAAGTAAAGGATACCCAGAGGAATACCAGTATATGCAATTACCTCCAGAAAAGAGTTATGGATAATCGCACCAATTGGTCTGAATACAGATTCGTAGTTTTCACCATAGCCTTTTAATGCTAAATCTAAATTGTTAGCGTAAGAATTAATTAAAAATCGATTAGCTTCAAATCTAAATAAGTTGGATTGGTCGTTAAAAGAAAAAAGGCGACTTACACCTGTATCATAAGCAAATCCAACTTCGACTCTATTTAAAAAAAACTCTCCTACAAACAAACCAAATAGATTTGCAAGGATAAAGATGATAGAGATATTGATTTTATTAGCTATTCTAAATAATGGTTTTTCTAAAAAAGTTAAAATAAAGAAGATACATAAACTGATAAAATAATTACGGCTAGCAAATAAAACTGTAGACACTAAACCTAAAATAATACCGGGTTTAAATTTAATTTTTATACATAGAAAAAAGAAAATCAGCATGAATAAGCCGGAGACATTAGGATCGCCATTGCTTAAAGCGATTCTTTGGCTACCATCAAACTCTAATCTTCGATAAACGATCATTTGGTAAATCATAGCAATAGTAGCGCACCAACATAAGCCAATTAAATAGCTGCGTTTGATCCAAATTTGGGGACTACCACTAAAACAGATGGCAATTAGGCAGATGGGTAAACTATATCGAAATAGCTGATATGTAGAAAAATTCAGAAACGTCACTACTAAGACAAGGCAGACAGCTAAAATATCGATAATTAGTAATTTATTTCTGTAATAACAGAGTTGGAGAATTAAAATAACTGTCAGCAAAGGTAGGCAAACCTTAGCGTATGGCAGTTTTAGTTCATAGGGAATAAGATATAACACTGCTATGCTATAAAAAATCAAGCTGTAGAAAAAATAGTTTATTTCTGTCTTGGTTGTGTTGGTGTTCTCTAGCATTTGATTTTAATAGTTGATGCTGGAAATAAATATTGAGGAAGCAGAGTATACAGAGTTTGTTATTGATACATCTGTGAGTTTAGGACTTATTTTTAATATGTTGCTTACTAAGCATCTTACTAAACAGATGAGAGTAGCGTCGTGCTTGCAAATCTTGTGAAAATTCTTGTTCGGCTTTTTCACGGGCGCGTTGTCTGAGGCGTTGTAGGCGATCGCAATCTGATAAAATCCAAGCAATACCATGTGCCAAGCTTTCTACCTCAAAAGGTTGCGCCAGATAGCCATTTTGCTGGTGTTCAATCATATCGCACATCCCGCCAATGTTGAAGGCGACGCAAGGAGTAGCGCAACTTAGCGCTTCCATGACGGTGTTGGGCAAATTATCTTGCACGGATGGAGCGACAAAAATATCTCCGGCTGCATACACTAACGCCAAAGTTATATCATCGTTGAGGTTGCCTAAGTAATGCAACTTAAAGCCCAAATTTTTCTGTTCATCGGGTGGGGAGGAACCAAAGACAACTAGTTCAATCTTGTCTTTATATCCAGCTTGTTCTAAACTTTGCAATGCTGATAATAGGAAGTTAAAACCTTTTCTGGGGTGATTAGTTGAGGCTGCACCAAATATTAGTAGTTGCTTATCTTCTGGGAGATTTAGCCATTCTCGCGCTATCTTTTTTTCTATCGGTTTGTACCTTTGAATATCCAAACCGTTGGGGATAACTTCTATGCGAAAGTTCTGCAACAGAGAACTTTTTTTAGCGCAATCAGCCAACCAAATACTCGGTGTGACAATTGTACAATTCATCTGCTTCCATGCTTTAGCTTTGCGTTGCCAGATCCACCGCGATAAATCCTGCTGTTTTTGACTTTGAAGTTGTACACAAGCACCACAGGATTTGAGGTAGCGATCGCAATCCAAACTATAATAGCAGCCACCTGTAAACATCCACATATCATGCAATGTCCAAACCAACGGCTGAGTAAATTTGGCAACAGACTCAATTTGTAGATAACCGCAAGCCCAGTGGATATTAATGATATCTGGAGATAGTGGTTTTATTTTAGATTGAATTAAATCAGGAAACCATTGGGGCGAAAATTTTCCAGAAGTATCACCTGCATACAAATTTAGTGGTAAATTATCTAAAGTTGGTCGCATCTGATTCAGCCATTTTTCTGGCTTATTTTGCGCACCAATCACTGTGCGATCGCTGCTAGTTTTATACTGTACTAACATTTGGGAATCTATATCGATTTTTCTTAGTCCTTGGTGGAGACGAAACGCCGCACGCGCCGCGCCTCCAGTGATATCAAAAGTACTAAGAAGTAGAGATTTCATTTAAATTACACCTTTTTGGAGCAGAAAACGTAGCTATCAAATATGCCATTTTTCCTATCAAGATAATTAGAAAAATCTACTTTTGTTTCAAAACCGATATTTTTTAGTAAATCAAAAATATCAATGCCAAATGTTCGATATGCCAGAATTTTTCCGCGAATTTTGTCTCCATGATATTCTGGCGGTAGGAGATGAATATCTTCTTCCCCAGAAGTATCAACACGAACAATAGTTTGCCTATCAAAATTACAAGGAACTGTAAAAATATGGTAACCACCAAATTTTAAAACGCGGTGTATTTCTCGTAACCCCTGTTCATGATTTCTGACATGTTCAAATACATCTTCAGTGATGACAATATCAAATGTTTCGTCTGCGAAAGTTAAATTTTTTAAATCTTGGCAAAATACCCCAGGACGTATCTCAGAGCCAGGTTTAAGTTCGGGAGAAAAAGTAGAACAAGTATATATTTCTTGCTGATGTAATACTTGATAGAATGCATCATCGACATCGGCATTGTAAATCTTTAAAGCCTGGGTTTTAGGAATTTCACCTATTACAGATACAGTTTTAACAACTTCATGAATAATGATTTTAGCAACGTGCCTTTTGCGTGATGAACTCCGGCAAAAAGGGCAATACATATTATTACGAACTGCTTGAACATCAATACAGAGAAAAGCAGTAAGGTTACCACATATATTACATTTACCAAATTGGTGATTGTCTAAGTTTTGGAGAACTCTGGGAACTACATTGATAAGTTTCATCTCGCTACCGTTGTTAGTAGATGCAACAATCTATTGACCTTTGAGATAATTATTTTTGTCTCATACACTGCCAATAAGAATACAAGAGTTTGGTTTAAGTAAAATTTCCAAAATCTGTGAATTAAGAGTTAACTTGCCTTAAGAATGTATTCACAATTGTGAGCAAGACAATTTTTAAATCTTTCCACAAAGACCAATTTTTTAAATACTGCTGTTCAGTATTAAATTTATCTGCTAGCGATAAGCCGAATTGATTTTTTACTTGCCATATTCCTGTAATACCTGGCAAAGCGTTCAATAACTGCTGCTGTTGTGGGCTGATATTGATAGTTTCGTACAATGTCTGAGGATATCGTCCAACAAAACTCATGTTACCTTGAAGGATGTTGAACAACTGGGGCAATTTATCTAAGTTGTACTTTAGCATCCAACTCCCCCAGGCTGGGCTGCGAAAGTTATAAATGTAAAATAGTTTGCCTCGTCTGCCTACGCAGCATTGCTTAGTTATAACTGATTCTGGTGAACTGATGCAAATTAGCGCAGCCAGCATTAAAAAAAGCGGACTGAGTATTATTAATAGAGTAGCAGCGATCGCCCAGTCAAGCGATCGCTTTAACCACCAGCGAATTGGAGTAGAGTATTCGGGTAGTTGTCGGTATCGTGGTATCCGCAAGAATATTCTTTTCCCAAAACGGTTACATAGGTTCGCCCAAGTTTTCAGCCTTAACTCATCAAAAGCTGTATCTATGCGCACCAAAGCAGCCGGAGAGTACTGCAACCACTCAGCTAAAAATTGCTCGTTACGATAAGACAGCAAATGAATATCTTCTAGTTTCTCAGCCTGTCTTACTAGCAGTTGTCCTTGACGAAGTTTGACTTTGTAGCCAGGGCCAATATTCCCGACACTAGATTGAGTAGCGTATTCTTTAAAGCCAGTAACTTGATAATTCCAATTCACCTGTGCTAAAAATTGCTTCTTGCCAAACAACCGCTTATCCAAGTCAGGTGTAGCAGTCGCAGATGTTGACTTGTGTGAATCAGCCATATTTTGCAGAGTAATATTTTTATCACCTATGTATGCAGGCTATTTGCAAGGTTATCTGCTAAAGCTGATGATTGCATAGACGTTGCTATCCCAATCACAGTTGGATAGATACCCAATAATCTTAAACAATCGAATATCTGCATCAGTTAAATCAAACCTGGCTGAAATACGGTGTATCCTGTTTAATTCAATACTTATAATCGCAATAAAGAATCAATTTGGAGTTCGGAAACCAAGGTTATATATTCTGTTGTATTTTAAACATGCTCAACAGCCTCAGCAGATATCTTTACATCGATCACAACTGATTAGTAATAGCTATAACTTCTTTAAGGTAAAGATAAGAACCATTAATCAGCATTTTACTAACTCCATTGCTTGACATAACACAACATGACTCAAAATTCTAGTTATATTACTCCAGAGATTCTTAGGTATATTAATCAAGCCTCATTGGTATATAACTTTAAGCAAGCAATTTCTAAAATCTGCTTTTTACTTGCTCAATAAATTCCCGATGGAATTATAACTTTGATTATACAGGAAAGTTAACTTATTAACTGGGTACTTATGTGTATCTTCTCAAAAAACTTGATTTTACATATACTATTTTGGATTTAAAATTTGAGATTTGGGATTGGAAATAGCTTGCTATATCTAGGTTTGGTCAATCCAGCCGTTGCAATTATTTTTAAGATTGATATTAATTTGTGGGCTAAAAATTTAGATAAATCAATATTTAGTTAGTAAAATAAAATACATCAAAATATTTGATATCAGCAGTTAAATCTAAACTTTTTCGGTTAGTCAACAGGATTTTCAACAATATAATTGCTAAAAAATTGTATAAAAAAATATAATAACACTTAGGTTATAAAGTAGTAAATTAGTGAGATGATAGTAAAATTTAGTAGAAAAAGTTGACTCGGTAAAGGCTCTTATTCTAGTCTCGAGCTTCTTAGTTGAATAAAATTAATACTGCAATGAGGAAAATTGTGATTATCTGACATAATAGGTTAACAAAGTTGCGTGAATATCCTTAGTGTGCTGTATGGCTGACTATATACAAATAGCAAATTAACTCAGTAATTAGACGTTGAATTTGGCTACAAAGATGTTATTAATTTAACTCTATGGTTCGTGAAAACCATAAATAATTGTAGGTATCAATTTTTAACAGCTTTAGTTAATTGGTTGTAGATAGCAGCGTCATCGCCTTTACACACAGAGGAGTGTTTATGAGGGTGCGTAGATAATGACATCGATCAACGAGCTTTCTTTTATCATTGTTTCGTGGAACTCGGCTCAGACTTTAAGAGGTGCAATTGAGTCATGCTTGAGCACAATTCACCAATACTATCCACGTACAGGCAGAATCGTAGTTTATGACAATGCCTCTGTTGATACCTGCCCTCAAATTCTTGATGAATTTACCAGAAAATATCCCAATACGTTTATCGGCATCAAAGGTAAGCAAAACTTGGGTTTCGCTACAGGTAATAATCGGGCAGTTGTAGCTTCCCCCAGTAGAATGTATGTTTTGGTGAATCCAGATGTAACATTTAAGCCTGAGGTAATTACCAAGTTAGCTACAACATTAAATTCAGATCGAGATATTGCGATCGTTTGCCCCAAGCTAGTTTATCTAGATCGTTCAGTACAACCTTCAATTCGCAGATTTCCGACTTTTACTTACTTATTGCTCAAGCAGTTATTAGGTGAAACGCTGCAAACTTTATTACATCCCTTTGACTACTACTACGAGCAGATGCCTCCTCCTCAAAAAGCGGTTGAGGTCAACTGGGCAATAGGAGCTTTTATGATGATATCGGGAGAATATATTGCACGGTATGGTTTATTTGATGAACGTTTTTTCTTATACTTTGAAGATGTAAGTTTATGTTTAGATGCTTGGCAAAACGGTTATCGAGTTTTATTTCAACCTGAAGCATCTGCACTACATCTTTATCAACGCTCGAGTACCAGTTCTCTATTTAACTACCTGCGGCTAGTACATATAGTTTCAGCCCTGAAATTTTTTATCAAATATAGACCTTATCAAAAAAGATGGCAGTTGGTACTCTGGCTGCTACAGATGAATTCTCAAGTAAAAAATTCTCTGCGGTTACTAACCTCAGTGATATCTCGAAGGTTGCAAAAAAATATTGTGTCTATCCGGCGACCGATTTAATCAGTACTACCAGCAACCTAAAATTATTTATGCAAATTCCGCTACCAAAAGTTATCCGCAGAATCCTCTTAAAAACCAAATTTTGGCAAGAAAACTACCTAATTATCAAGTTGTTTCAGCCCTTGCAGGGAATTGCCACTATAGCAATATTACTCACCTTGATAGGTGCATTTCTTGAGGCAACTGGGATTGGTTTGGTGGCATTTTTATTACAATGTTTAACAAATACTAATCAGCCACCGCTACAAACAGGAATTGGTTGGTTAGATATCTGGTTTTTGGGGACGAAGGCGACTGTAGCTGAGCGGATATATCGCATATCTGGCTTGATTTTAATTAATGTTTGGGCACGTGCTATCTTCACTTACTTGGGGCGTTATTGTGCAAAATACTGTGAAGTAAGTTTAATAGATAGTCTGCGGAAACGGATTTTTGAGCAGTTTCAACATCTCAGCTTAAGCTACTACACACAGAAGCGTTCTGGAGAACTATTTCACACCTTCTCTACTGAGGTAAGTGAAATTAGCTACGCTTTTAATGAGGTGATTAATTTTGTTAGCAAAAGCTGCATTATTTTGGCATATACTATTGCCATGTTTGTAATTTCTTGGCAACTGACCCTAGCCACAGTTATTCTATTTAGCTTACTAGCAGCAGGAGCTTCAAATTTGATCCGGCGAGTTCGCGCAGCTAGTGTAGAAATGACAACTGCTGCCAGTGAGTTAGCATCCACTGCTATAGAATTTGTTGGCGGCGTGCGCACTGTACAAGCATTTTGGACTCAAGATTTTGAACGTAGACGTTTTTATAAAGTAGCTGGGCAGGTTGTTAAAGCTTGGATGAAAACTAACTCAATTAGTGGAGTTGTTCAACCATTAATTGAGGCGATCGCAACAACAATTTTAATTGCGATGATTTTGGTGGCAGTCACCACCCTCGTAGCCAGTGGTAGACTTCATGTAGTCTTGTTACTAGCTTTTTTGTTTGCCCTGTTCCGCCTGCTACCAATCATTGCCCATATGAACAGTTCGTGGGGCTTAATTGCTACTTATTACGGTTCAATGAGAAATGTCCACGAACTGTTAAGAACTGATAATAAAACTTACCTGCAAGATGGAGAAATTGAGTTTTCTGGATTAAAGCGATCGCTCGAATTTATCTGTGTGGATTTTAGCTACGACGATCGCAAGTTAGTCTTAGAGGATATCACGCTGACCATCGAACGCAATCAGATGGTGGCATTGGTGGGGGCTTCTGGTTCAGGGAAGACCACCCTAGCAGACTTGCTGATGCGCTTCTACGATCCGACAGCAGGCAAAATTTTAGTTGATGGTATGGACTTGCGGCAATTTCAGCTAAAATCACTGCGATCGCGCATGGCGGTAGTTAGCCAAGATACGTTTATTTTCAATACAACCGTACACAACAATATTGCCTATGGCTTAGAAGGAGTGGACGATGCAGTAATTGAGAAAGCAGCCATACAAGCCAATGCGCTGGAATTTATTTTAGAGTTACCGCAAGGATTTAATACAAAACTAGGCGATCGCGGAGTTCGTTTATCTGGGGGACAACGCCAACGCATTGCCATAGCCCGCGCCTTGTTACGCAACCCAGAAATTTTGATTCTCGATGAAGCCACCAGCGCCCTCGACTCTGTTTCCGAACGCTTAATTCAGGATTCACTCGAAAAGCTAGCCGTAGGTAGAACAGTAATTGCGATCGCCCATCGGCTATCTACTATTTTTAGGGCAGACAAAATTATCGTACTCGAACAAGGACACATCGTAGAACAGGGAGGATACCAAGAACTTTTGCAACAGCGTGGTAAGTTCTGGCAATATCACCAAATGCAGTATCAGTTAGGTGAAATTAGCCCTAATTAAAAATCTAATTAAGTCATTAGTAGGGTGGGTAATGCCCACCAATTTGCCCACCACCTGTTAAAAATTCTTGTGATTTCATCTCAAAATTAACCATTTATACAAATCACATTGATCAAAATGCAATCATAGATAAATTATCTGAAATTGCAAATATTTTTAACTCATATTTCAAGAAATCTAATGTTCTCATGAATCAAATAGATTTGAAAATGTGGTTATGAACACGGCTGTTGCCTTAATCATATTTAATAAACCAGATACCACAGCAAAAGTGTTTGAGGTAATTCGTCAGGTCAAACCTCCTAAACTATTAGTCATTGCTGATGGTCCTCGTCCACATCATCCAGAAGATATCGAAAAGTGTGCTGCTGCCAATAAAATTTTGGAGAGAATTGATTGGAATTGTCAAGTAATTATAAAATCTTCTCATATCAATCTTGGCTGTAAACAGCGGATAGCAACTGGTCTTGATTGGGTATTTCAGCAAGTAGAAGAAGCAATTATTTTAGAAGATGATTGTTTACCGCATCCGACATTTTTTGAATATTGTGAGGAATTATTAGATAAGTATCGCCACGACCAACGTGTCATGACAATCTCCGGCAATAATTTTCAGTTTGGTCGCCGACGTACTGAGGATAGCTATTACTTTTCTCGCTATCCACTAATTTGGGGTTGGGCAACTTGGCGGCGAGCATGGCAACAGTATGATTTAGAAATGAAGCAGTGGATAGCCATCAGAGATGGTAACTGGCTACAAGATATACTTGATGATTCCGTCGCCGTTCGCTACTGGACGAGAATTTTTCAAAATTGTTATCTAGGCAAAATTGATTCCTGGGCTTTTTCCTGGACGCTGACATCTTGGCTGCAAAATGGTTTAACTATTCTGCCAAATGTCAATTTAGTTTCTAAC
>NZ_MTAV01000246.1 GCF_002154695.1 Nostoc sp. T09 | reverse complement strand
ATAAATTGTTGAGGGGTGACAAGCACACATCATTCGATAACCCGCAACTTGGGTTAATAGCTACAACCGAATCTAATGGTATTCCCATCATTCGCACTACTGCTAGGGTCGGTAACACTATTGCTAATGTGGCTCGTGGTCAATTGCGATACATCACTAAACTAGCCAACGGGACATTCTCTAGTGGTGTTTATCCTTATGTTGCAGAGATAGTTACCCCGTGGCAAATCGTTGATTTGGAATTCCTCCAACCAAGTCATCCTGTCTATGCTTTACGACCAAAAAAACCGCTTGAAACCACCTTTGGCTTCTATGCTCCCCGTTCTTCCTTCTGCTATCCCGGTGGCGAAGAGGTAATTTAACTTTCACAGCTTGCCATAACCTGTCCAGATTCCCTGCCTCTATGCCCTTTCAAGATTAGCTTGGATCTAAAATCCGAGGCAGGAGCAATCTAGCCTAAATTTAATTTTCTCCACGATACTTTTTTTACTCAGTACCACTAATTTATTGCTATTAATTCATATTTTTGCCAGAGATCTATTAACTCATCGGTACACTTTGCTCGGTATGATATTTATTCTGCAAGCATTTACTCAGTAAAAACTAGCTATGACCCAGAACTACCGCATTACCCTACTCCCCGGCGATGGCATTGGCCCTGAAATTATGGCCGTAGCGGTAGACGTGCTGAAAGTCGTGGGGAAGCAATTTGATCTAAAGTTTGATTTCCAAGAAGCTTTGATAGGTGGTGCAGCAATTGACGCTACAGGGGAACCTCTACCCGCTGCTACCTTAGATACTTGTTGCAACAGCGATGCTGTATTACTCGCTGCTATTGGTGGTTACAAGTGGGATTCTTTACCATCTCATAGCCGCCCAGAAGCAGGTTTGTTAGGACTGCGTGCAGGTTTGGGATTATTTGCTAATTTGCGCCCAGCGAAAATTTTGCCCCAGCTGATTGACGCCTCAACTTTGAAACGGGAAGTTGTGGAAGGCGTTGATATTATGGTGGTGCGCGAACTCACTGGTGGGATTTACTTCGGTAAACCAAAAGGAATTTTTGAAACTGAGACTGGAGAGAAACGCGGTGTAAATACAATGGTTTACACCGAATCAGAAATCGATCGCATTGGTAAAGTCGCTTTTGAAGCAGCGCAGAAACGCGGCAAGAAACTTTGTTCGGTAGATAAGGCGAACGTTTTAGAAGTATCTCAGTTGTGGCGCGATCGCATCACCAAACTCTCCCAAGAATACCCGGATATCGAACTATCTCATCTCTATGTAGATAATGCGGCGATGCAATTGGTACGCGCACCCAAGCAATTCGATACCATCGTCACAGGTAATTTGTTTGGCGATATTCTCTCTGATGCGGCTGCCATGCTGACCGGCAGTATTGGGATGCTGCCCTCTGCTAGTTTAGGTGCTTCTGGGCCTGGCGTATTTGAACCTGTTCACGGTTCCGCCCCAGATATTGCTGGGCAGGATAAAGCTAATCCTTTAGCACAGGTATTAAGTGCAGCGATGATGCTACGCTACGGTTTAGACCAACCAGCAGCAGCAGATACCATTGAAAATGCTGTGTTAAAAGTTTTAGAACAAGGCGATCGCACTGGCGATATTCTCTCACCCGGTACCAAGCTTTTAGGTTGCCGTGCTATGGGTGACGCACTCATTCAAGCTATACAAGGGTAAAAAGAGTCAATAGTTCAGTTGTCAGTGTCTCCCCTGCCGAATGACGCCAGTTCGACGCCACTTGCTTCAACGGGGGGGAAACCCGCCCAGGCGACTGGCTCCCCAATGCGCCATGCCCAATGCCCCATTCCCAATTTCTAAACAGAACTGGATCATTTTGGCAACCGTTGCGAAAACTTTCATATAAACTAGAGACAAATCTAGAAAGCAAATAACATTCATAGTGTACGCTTTACGACAAGGATACGAAAACTATACGGCTCCCAAAAACCAGCATCCCCAGCCTCCTTTGGCTGATCCCGCTGTTATCAGGGCTGCTGGTCAAATTTACTACACTCTCTGTGAAGCACATCCTGAAGTAACTGGACAAGCTACAGGAGTAGCCATTAATCGCACTACCCATCGGGGCAAAGTGATTTTTACGAACCAACCAGTACTCTTACCGCAAGAATGTTTTGTACCGTTGAGTCAAATTGAATCTCATATGTATTAGTCATTAATCATTAGTCATTGGTCATTGGTTGTTAGTTTTAGTCATAAGTTATTCGTCATTAGGCATTAAATATAAGTCACTGGTCATTCATCCTTAGTCATTAGACAAATGACACAGCGCAAAGTCGAGCCAGTCGTGTGGTGAGGCAGTCCGATCTTGGGGGTTCCCCCCAGGA
>NZ_MTAV01000034.1 GCF_002154695.1 Nostoc sp. T09 | reverse complement strand
TATACCAAGCTTTTTGAGATTTTCTCACGTAAATTTAGCATACTAGGTACTGAAGAACCAATATTTTTTGCTGTAGCTTCTACTCTTTTTTCAATACTCTTATGTTTTTTAGTCTCAATCTTAATTGGTAAGATTAATTGCTCACTGCAAAAATCTACTGCATACTTTAATATTTAGGAGCTATCATAAGATATCATATTTATCTACTTAAGATAGATGCTACAATCTGATTGATATCATAGAGGATATTTAAATTATATATTAATAAGTTTTAAGAAAGCATAATCTCAATTATAAATTAGAACGAAATTAGTTATTTTAAATTCTCGGTAACAATAAATTTTAAATATAAGGACAGTAAAGGAGTGCAAAAAGAACACAAAAAAAATCTATGGAAAAGTGAAATTAATGACATTATCCGAGGTGCATGTGGAGGGTTTCTGTTTGGGATTCCGTTGCTGTACACAATGGAGGTATGGTGGATCGGGTCATTGGCAAAACCACAACTGATGATGTTGGCGATCGCCTTGATGTTTATTGGAGTGTTTTTACTCAATCAGACAGAAGGTTTTCGCAAAGGCAGACATAAAAAGCAACCTTATGAAGCTGCAATAGATACAGTAGAAGCAATAGCGATTGGGCTAGCTTGCTCTGCCTTTGTGCTGTTTTTATTACAAGAATTGACACTGGACACCCCTCTCAAAGAAGCCTTAGGCAAAATTATCTTTGAAAGTGTACCTTTTACACTCGGTGTAGCATTAGCTAATCAATTTCTAGGAGATGCTGACACCAGCAATGCACAAGGGCAAACTGCTCCTCAAGGAAACAGTGCAACTAAGAAACGACGCAGTGATTTAGACGCCACTTTTGCCGATTTAGGTGCAACGGTTATTGGTGCGACTGTAATTGCTTTTAACATTGCTCCCACAGATGAAGTTTCTATGCTAGCAGCCACGGTTTCACCTCCTTGGCAATTAGGAATTATCGCTACATCTTTGGTAATTTCCTATGGGATAGTATTTCAGGCAGGCTTTTCAGATCAGCAAAAGCGCAGACAGCAAAAAGGAATTTTTCAACGACCATCAACCGAAACCATTATCTCTTACTTAGTGTCACTGCTAGCAGCCGCTATGATGTTGTGGTTTTTTCAAAAGTTAACTGTTAGCGATCCTTGGACTATGTGGTTGGATCACACCTTAATGCTGGGATTACCTGCAACTATTGGCGGTGCAGCTGGTAGGTTAGCAATATGAATAATACAGAAAACCAACATCAAGAGCGATCGCTTGCCGAGTGGGTGACATTCAGTGCAGCCTCATTCATTCTCGTAGTGATTGTTGGCTTAGTAGGATACACTTGGCTAAACGACAAAAATCAACCCCCCATCGTATCTGTTACCAAAAAACAAACAATTCGCGAAATTGATGGACAATTTTATGTTCCCTTTGAAGTCGTTAATACTGGTGGAGATACAGCTGAATCAGTTCAAATAATGGCTGAGTTACAAATTGACGACAACGTTACGGAAACAGGGGAACAACAGATTGACTTTTTATCTGGTGGTGAAAAAGAAGAAGGTGCATTTGTGTTTAGCCATAATCCTAACCAAGGTCAGTTGACTATACGCGTTGCTAGTTATAAATTGCCTTAGATTAGGGCTTAGATAAACATAGATTTTGTTTCGACGTTATGAAAGATAGTAGATGAGTGTCTCTTGCAAAAATTAATTTGAGAAAATTCAAACTACAGATGTAGAGGTGTAGCGACTTTGTGTAGCTTATACAGATACAGCAGAATTCAGGAGTTAGAATTCAGAATTCAGAAGTAAAACAGTCTTTATGCTTGGGTTTGAGGTTTAGGATCTGTACTTCACTAACTTGAAATTTGCTGTAAATAGTTATATTTCCAAATAATGAACTAAGATTTTTCCAAGAGCGCAACAATATGTAATGATACTGTGGGCATATTAATGGGGGCTTGGTTTGTGTAACTTTACCCTACTGAGATATTGAAAACTCAAAAAGCACGACCGCAAGTTATTATCATCAAGTAGTTTTTAACACTATGTGATGACTCAAAAGATTACTGTAGGTTTGATGTTATTGTTTCTCGGTAGCCATATTAGTCTTGCCCAGCAAATAGCTCAAGCACAGGTACCAACTCCAGTAGCACCAGCCACTACCACAAAAGCAATTTGCTCCGCCCAATTGGGAACATCTATAGATGCTGTCATCAATCGTCCCCTATTCAGTCGAGTGCGCTGGGGAATATTAGTGCAACCTGTATCATCTGGGCAAGCTCTTTACAGTCGAGATGCCAACAAATACTTTACTCCCGCTTCTAATACAAAACTGCTAACCACAGCTGCTGCATTGCAGCACTTAGGAGCAAATTTTCGCATTCGCACCTCTATTTATCAGAATCCTAATGGAGTTTTGCGTGTTGTTGGTAGAGGAGATCCCAGCTTAAGTGATACTCAGTTGCAAAATTTAGCACAGCAATTGCAACAGAAAGGTATTACTCAAGTTAAACAATTAATTGCTGATGATAGTTATATTCAAGGGGATATAGTTAACTCTACTTGGCAATGGGAAGATGTGCAGTCAGATTATGGCGCACCCGTTGGCAGTTTTATTTTGAATCAAAATGTTTTTAGCTTCAAGCTTGTGCCACAAGCTGTAGGTAAACCTTTACAAATTGCCTGGAATGATGCCAACGAGGTGGGACGATGGCGGATAATTAATCAATCTACAACAGTTAGTAAAAATCAACCAAGCTACATTAATGTAACCCGCGATTTAACAGGAACAGTGTTACGAATTCAAGGGCAACTAATAGAGAAATCTGAACCTTATTTAGTAAACTTACCTGTAGTTGACCCTAATTATTACTTTTTGCGCCGCTTCCGTGCTGCTTTAGCAACCGAGAAAATTATATTAGGACAAACATTAGTCTTAAATGGTGGTACTAATCAGCAAGAAATAGCAGCTATAGATTCGCCTCCTTTATCTGAATTGTTAATGGAGACTCTTCAAAATAGTAATAATCTTTATGCTGAGGCGCTACTCAGAGCATTAGCAATTAAACAACCGAAAGTGCAGAATAAAAATACTGCTGATATTGGGTTAGAAGTTTTGAAGACGAGTTTAACTCAATTAGGAGTTGATCCAGCGACTTATGCTTTAGTAGATGGTTCGGGATTATCACGTCGTAACTTAGTATCTCCAGAAGGTTTAGTACAAACTTTGCGCTTAATGGCGAAAACACCAGCCGCAGCTATTTATCGAGCATCTTTACCGATTGCAGGAAAAAGCGGGACTTTGAAAAATCGCTTTCGCAACACTCCTGCTGAGGGAATTGTGCAAGCAAAAACAGGCACATTGAGTGGTGCAGTTTCCCTATCTGGATATGTGAACGGGCCTAAGTATGAGCCATTGGTTTTTAGTATTATGGTGAACCAAAGCGAACAGCCAGCCAGCAATTTACGGCAAGCAATTGATGAAGTTGTAGTTTTATTAACGCAGTTACAGCGTTGTTAATTTATGTTCCTTCCAAGAATTTGATTGCTTAGATCGCTTGCATAAGTCTATGTTTTAGATATTGAATCACAGATAAACACTGATGCACACCGATAATTATCTGTGTTTATCGGTGTGCAACTGTTCTTTTACTCTAATTCTGATTTTTGTCAGCAACCGATAAAAGTTCATCGGTTTTGATGAGATAAAAATTACTAAGTAACTGCTCAATCTGCTAATAATTTTTAGCAGTTTTCTTATCTATATATTAGAAATTAAACAAGATGTAAAGTAATTGTTGCAGTTTATGAGTGTCAATATTCAAACAGGTAAAGTTTAGTTTCAAGTTAATTCATCAACATTTAAAAGTGCTATTTTAAAAATTGAAGCTACAAAGCTTCCCTGGCAGATACAACAGCCAAGTAGGTTAAGTCCCAGTTAGTTAAGAGGTAAAAACGCTGTTACATCATCTGTCTCGTCAGCTAACAACAACACCCAACTCGATAACTTATATTTCCTCAATGTGGTAAAGAGGGGGTAGTATAACTGAAAGTTAATTACATTGCGAGGATGTAATTAGTCAGTGTAGCCCCGTGTGAAAGAAAAAGCAGAGGAAATCACTAAGTAAGTCGCAGCTTGGGTGTTGTTGTTTTTAGGAGCAACATTTGTGTTATCTGCCGCACAATAAATAATCTTCTCCAACAATTTTTAACTCTCAGCGAGTCAATCGATGATGTTTTAAACTGGCTGCGGAGTCTATAAGGGTACTTTGGCGTTAGCCATCATGGAAATAGAGCAAAGTTTGTGCATTTATGGCGATCGCTGAAATATTCAGCCTCAACATTACGACTTGAAGCCTAAACGTTGCGATCTTATGCCTGAATGTGACGCCGTTAACCCTAATGCTGAAGCGCGTAGGGCAGTGCCCACCATTTCAGGGTTTTAGTGGGCGATGCCCACCCTACATATACTAATGGAAAGTATAGGGTAAGTTTTGAGTACAGACCTATAAGCCTTTTGGGTATGAAAGTAGCTGATTTACCCGCATCGGTAATTGAAGAACTAGTAACGAGCGAATATTGGCGAATTGATATCGACCCTGGTTTTGATGCGAAACATGAGTTCTTCATGCGCTGGAAATATCTACTACCAAACCCGCATACGGCGGATTACGAAGAAGATCAACTGGCAGAGTTGATTAATTTTAATAGCTATGAGATACTCCTGCCGATGGGACGGAACCACCACCCCCATTTAAATTTACTGCGCTTAAATATTAATAAAGATGAAACTTCATTGACGTTATTTTTGTTTGATACCTATCACAGTAGTTGGTTTGACGATATACATTCTGCCCGTTACGGTTTTCTTGCGGTTGCTGACCGCTATCAAAAATATGGGTGTGACTTTTTTATCGCCTCTTACTATCATTTCTCCTATTTAGTAGGGCGAGATTACGAAGATGCACGCTTAATTATGCAGCAGCGCTTGGGTGTTTAGGTAGGTTGGCTATTTACCGTTAAAACTAGGCAGAAGGGAGAAGGATTTTAAAAGACACTTAGTCTGAGTGTCTAATTCCGATACGGCTTTATAATCGCAGCGATGTTGCGATCGCTTTCCCTTGCTTATCAGTAAATTTTATTAAGCAATTTGTGCGATATGTAACCAAAAACTGAGCAATATTTTCCTACAATTCTTTACACCCAGTTAGCAAATGATGTTTTAAATTATAACCGGGCATCTAGATAACAGTACTTAATTGTAGCGTCTGTTAACCTTTGTCTTGTGCCTAGCCCTAACAAATAATACTTGAATATAACTACTGAGATGATGTGGAGTGTTAACTATGTTAATTGATACCATTAGCCAACCTGAATTATTGGATGAAAAAATTGAGCAGCATTACAATCCGCAGCAAATTCTTAGTGTTGAACAATTAAGCATTTTGAACGATCGCTCTAACGTTCAAGGACTGATTCAACTAGTAGGACATCTAACGATAATCGGATGTAGCGGTTACTTGTGGGCAACTAACTTTGGCAATTGGCTTGTAGCAATCCCTGCATTGGTAATCTATGGCTTTAGTCTTGCTTGTATGTTTGCACCTATGCACGAAGCCGGGCACAGAACCGCTTTTGTTAACAATCGCTTGAATGATGTTGTTGCTTGGTTTGCAGGTTTACTCTCGTTTTATAACAGCACATTCTATCGGCGTTATCACAAATGGCACCATCGTTATACTCGCGTTCCAGGTAAAGATCCAGAATTGGCCGATCTCACACCTCACAACATGGGTGAGTACTTTTTAGTACTTAGCGGTTTACCTTGGTGGGTAGACAAAATACAGGGACATTATCGCGCTGCACTCGGCCAACTTGACGATTGCCCATTTATCCCAGACACCGCAAGAGCTGAAGTTATTCGTTCTACTAGATTACAATTAGCTGTTTATGCAGGTGCGATCGCGCTTTCATTTGCAGTAGGTCAACCTTGGTTTTTTCTTTATTGGCTGCTACCGATGATTGTCGGTCAACCAATTTTGCGTTTTATTTTGTTAGGGGAACATACAGGTTGCACTCTTGACGCTAACTTGCTGACAAATACGCGCATAACACTCACACTCTGGCCTGTGCGATTTTTGATGTGGAATATGCCACTTCATGCAGTACATCATTTATATCCATCAATTCCATTCCATGCGCTGCCGCAAGCATATCCAATATTAAGTTCACACTTTACCCATGTCGATCCCGGCTATATCAAAGTCAACCAATATATTATTGCTCAATTAGGAAAGTTGCCTTGTTAAATCTTTTTCTACAACTTTTTTCGTAGTCCTCAAGCAAGATGAAGTTTCTGGATGTTGCAGCAAACTTAGAAATAAGTAAGCATAAATCATCACAGCCATGACTACTGAAAAAGCAAAAGATTCCAAAAATATTGTGTCTGCCACTTCTGGGCAAAGTGAAAGCAAAAAAGAACTCAATCAAAAGACTTCTGTAGAATTTTCAGTTAGCATTTTATTAGGAGTAGTAGTAATTGTACTTGTGGCAGCAACTGCTTATTACGGACTAGTTCGCTAATTTGCTCCTAGCTGCAAAAATACAGCAGAATTTAGAACCACAAGAGGCTTTATATGTCTGGTTTTAAAACTTAGGATGTATACTTCAATAAAATGAAATCTGCTGTATTTGAATATCAAACCACAGATAAACACCAATAAACACAGATAAATATCGGTGTTCATCTGTGTTTATCTGTGGTTTCTTTTTTGCTAATTCGCATTTTTGCAAGAAGTCTATTAAATATGTGTTTTATTGGTAAGTAGAGTGGGCAATGCCCACCATATCCGGGTTTTGATGGGATGGGCACTACCTACAGATGCTAAGAAAGCGGGAACACCTAACGACAAACAAGTGATGCTTGTTCCTCTGCCTTCTGCCTTAACCAGACCGTCATTGAGCGCTAAAATCTGACAAAACCCGCAAATTTACATAAGTTCTAAATTTCTTCCGGAATGCGCCAAACGCATCCTGTATACCATTACATACAGAACCACTTATACTTAAAACGGGGCAATACCACTATGAAGCCCCACATAAAACTAATCTCTCAAAGCCGCTCTCAAGTTAGTTTAGAGCGGTTTTGCTATATATAGTCAACTCTTGGTTAAATTTTCAATTCTGCGATCGCATGGGAAGTTGGATAATTTTTTGTTAGCTACGTTATTACCCGGTTGAGCTACCTCAAGACTCTCGATCAAGCTAACTACTAAAAATACCACGATTAGCTGAAAATAAATCACAGACAAGCAGAAGAGATCATGCGAAAAATACGCTTATTCATTGCCTCTAGTCTTGACGGATATATTGCCAGAATATCAGGAGAGGTCGATTGGCTATTCACAGACCAAGACTATGGTTACACTGAGTTTTTTGACCAAATTGACACAGTACTTATAGGTAGTAAGACATATCACCAAATGCTTGGATTTGGGGAATATCCGTACAAAGGTAAGAAAGGTTTTGTTTTCTCTAATCCTCTCCAAGGTAAAACAGACAACAACGTGGAATTTGTTGGGGGTGATTTGAAGGGCTTTATCAACACGCTGCGTCAATCTAGTGGCGGTGATATCTGGTTAGTTGGGGGAGGACAGATAATTCATTATTTTCTAATTCACAGCTTGATTGATCAATTAATTCTCTCGATCCACCCCATTATTCTAGGTGATGGTATACCCCTAATTTGGAAAGATCGCAGTGTAGAAACATTACTTGAGTTGAAAGATGTAAGAACTTATGAATCTGGATTATTGCAAGTAACTTACAATTTCAAAAGTAAGCCTAGAGATGCATCTTAATTTAGTAATAGTGTAGGTGGGCAATGCCCACCCTACGGAGTGTTTGTGTTTTGCTACGATCCCGATTTTAGATTGGGGATGAGTAAATATCTCTAAAATCAGGAAATCTAAAATTGTCAAACTACCACCAAATGCGATTGCCGTTTTCGTCAACTCGTGCTTGTCGAATTACATCAGAAATCTCTTCAGCGTCTTTTACATGGTGGAGGGCTTTCTTTTCACCATCGGGTTCATCGACAACAAAGTATGTGGGGACTTTAATGTGGTCACCTGTAATGTCTGGTGAATCTACAGCTACTTGTTGAGCCTTATCTTCAACTGACTGGGATTCGTCAGCAATTCTATCTCCTGGATTGGCAGTTAAGTTTCTTTCTTTTACGTTTGGCTCGTCTTTAGAGTGCCAATCTTCGCTTACTGGTTGATTAATTTGCTCTTTTGGTTCGTTAGTCATAACTATTGCGAGAATTTAAACTCTACTTTTACTAATATCAATTTAAAAAATAAAATGCCTAAAAAATTCTTTCTCTAGAGAGAGTTTGAAATTATCAATAAATAGATAGATGTCTATGGTTATATATTGGTTCTGATTTTTAACAAAAACTTCTAGCTAGAGAAATAGTTAATATTTATTTTTTGCTCAAATATCCTCTAGGACTCATACCTGATTTTTGAAATACAGGAGGTGAATGTAGGGTGGGCACTGCCCACCAAAACCCCGATCTGGTAGACAATACAATTTAATTTTAAAGTAGTTGGAACTATTATTGTCTACTCCTATCTCAACCAAGCTTACGCCTAAACCTGTATTCAGGGATTTACAAGTAGTTTAATGATTTTAAATTGCAGCGATCGCTCTCCTGCTACCTAAAATCCGGCTTCACTTATTGAGTTGAAAAGGTGTATATTTGCCCCCCAGTGCTTCGACAATGGTGCGGGTATTCGCCTCCATCATTTTGATATAAGTATCACCTTGACTACCCTTTGCGCCAATTGAATCAGAGTAGAGTTGACTTGATGCTAGTTTCACTCCTGCTTCTTGGGCTACTGTCTTGATTAAGGCCGGATTAATCGTCGTTTCGGCA
The DNA here is from genome assembly GCF_002154695.1 of Nostoc sp. T09. Taxonomy (GTDB): domain Bacteria; phylum Cyanobacteriota; class Cyanobacteriia; order Cyanobacteriales; family Nostocaceae; genus Aulosira. The sequence goes on along the minus strand of NZ_MTAV01000034.1, from coordinate 77,872 downwards.
AAAATTGAGCTAACGCCGATTTTTTTAATTGACTCTACCAATCGCTGTACTGTTTGGGCGCTTGGTTGTTCTTCGGTGCTGATACCGATTAATGTACCAGCGATCGCAATCTGATAAGCACGTCCATAATATTGAAATGCATCATGGGTAGTGACAAGTTTGCGTTTATCTGCGGGGATAGTTTGGATCTGTTGATTAATCCAGCTATGCAACTGCTTTAATTCGTTGGTAAGTTGGGCTGCATTTTGCGTAAATTTCTCTTTATCTTCGGGTAGTAACTCAATTAATCCATCGCGAATTGCACCTACCATTGCGATCGCATTTTCTGCACTACCCCAAACATGGGGATCTGGTACTACTTCGCCTTTACCTTTATCTAACTCCAAAGGTTTGACAACTTCTCCCACTGCTACCTTCCGCACATTTCCACCAGCAGCATTCATCAGCTTAATCAATCCCGGTTCGAGGTTGTAGCCGTTATACAAAATCAATTTAGCTTCTTCTAAAACCCGACTGTCTGCTGGTACTGGTTCGTAAACGTGGGGATCTGTACCTGGTTTAAGAATTCCAGTTAGCTTAATTTCGTCTCCCCCAATCTCTTGCGTCAAATCAGCAATGATCGTGCTAGTTGCAACAACACGCGGTTTACCACCTCCCTGGGGATTGTTACTTCCAGTCGGCTGACTGCAACTTATTAAAGCTAAAGGCAGAAGAATTCCCAGGCACATCTGCGAAACAATATTCTTATTGATTCTGTTGACCTTCGCTTCGCCGTAGATGCCGCTAATCTCTATCCCAAGTATTAGTTTCATTTATCTAAGATATTACTTCTAACTATAGAGTTTTTCATATTTCTCTCATTTTTATAGTAAGCTCAAGTAATGAAATATAGAAATAAAATTATGAAGAGTATCTCTTTTTACAAGAAAAACGCCCAAGCACCGATACAAAACTGGGCAATACCTGAACAAGTCATTCAAACTCACCAGATGAAATCTACAGCAGGAATTAGCATCACACATCTTGGCGTGTACTACCGCACCCAAGAAGCTTTGAGAGATGTTAACTGTTTTATTGAACCAGGTAAACTCACAGGTATTTTTGGCCCCAACGGTGCTGGTAAAAGTACCTTGATGAAGGCAATGTTAGGCTTAGTCGCTCCAAGTAGTGGTAATGTTTTATACCAAGGTAAACCTTTGATGCAGCAACTAGAGAAAGTTGCTTATGTACCACAGCGCAGCCAAATAGACTGGACTTATCCGGCTACCGTTTGGGATGTAGTGATGATGGGACGGGTAAAAAAGACAGGATGGTTGCGTAGCTTTTCAGCAGTTAGCCGCCAAGTAGCAAACAGTGCTTTAGAAAGAGTGGGGATGAACCAATTTCGCGATCGCCCCATTGGAGAACTTTCTGGGGGGCAGCAGCAGCGAGTATTTTTAGCCCGTGCTTTAACCCAGCAAGCAGAAATTTTCTGCTTTGATGAACCTTTAGTAGGTATCGATCAGAAAACTCAGACAGTAATTTTTGAAGTCTTCCAAGAACTCGCAGCCGCAGGCAAAATCGTCTTAGTAGTTAACCATGACTTAGGCGAATCGATATCCCATTTTGATGATTTAATATTATTAAACCGGGAATTAGTTGCCACAGGTTCACGGCAGCAAGTACTCACCGAAGAAAACTTAAACCGTGCTTATGGTGGTAAAGTAATTTACTTTTCTGATGCAGCTTAAATTGTCATTAGTCATTGGTCATTAGTCATTAGTTATCGGACAAAGAACAAAGGACAAATGACAAAGGACAAACAACAAATGACGAAGGACAAATGATGTTACAAGCATTGATTGAGCCATTACAATATGGCTTTATGCAGCGATCGCTGGTGATTGCGATTTTAGTAGGCTTATTGTGTGCAGTAGTTGGCAGCTACTTGATGGTGCAAAGATTGGCATTACTCGGTGATGCTATTAGTCACTCAGTTTTGCCAGGACTCGCGATCGCCTTTATGGTGGGAGGGAATATATTTGTTGGCGCATTTATTGCAGGCGTTCTCAGTACAATGGCGATCGCAGTAATTAGGACGCGATCGCCAATCAAAGAAGATGCAGCAATGGGCATAGTTTTCTCTGCATTCTTTGCCCTTGGGATCACCCTAATTACAGTCATTCAAAAAGATAACAAAATCGACCTGAATCACTTTCTATTTGGCAATATTCTTGGCGTTACCATAGACGAAGTGCGAGACACCGCCATCATTGCGGCAGTTGTTTTATTAGTTGTAGTTTTACTATACAAAGAACTTTTATTTTACACCTTCGATCCTTTAGGCGCACAAGCCGCAGGTTTACCAGTTAATCGCCTGAACTTTGGATTAATGCTGCTAATTGCCTTAACAATTGTCGCCAGCATGAAAGCAGTAGGTGTGATTCTCGTACTCTCACTTTTAATTACCCCAGGCGCTACCGCCTATTTATTAGTTAAACGCTTGAACCAAGTAATGATTTTGGGTGCAGTTATCGGCGTAATTTCTAGTATTAGCGGAATGTACCTCAGCTACTTTTATAACTTACCCTCAGGCCCCGCGATCGTTTTAGTAGTATCGGGGTTATTTGTCTTGGCATTATTATTTAGTCCTCGACACGGGATATTTACGCCACAGCAGAAGAAAGAGATGGTAGAAAAGTAAATTTATTTAAAAGTAGGGTGTGTTATGCCGCAGGCTAACGCACCTTGTACGAATTACGAATTAGTTAAGACTTCTCATTATCCCGCAAACCCGCCGTCACAATAGTGTTATGCCGTAGGCTAATGCACCTTGAATTGTTGGCGGTGCGTTGCGCTGCGCGACAACACACCCTACACTGAAATTTTTTAACTCAGAGCTAGCCTTTGTCCAGGCTAAATTCTTGATGAAAACTCGTAATTATCAACCTTGCTCTTGATTTATTTACAGTAAACTGAGCTTAAGCCTCAGTAATACATTATCTTAAATTCTGGTATTCAAAATCACCAAATACCCACTATGGCAGACATTAAACTTACAATCAGCTTTATTGACCAAGACTTAGATGAAGAAGAAAAAGACGAAGAAGCCGAAAGACTTCTGACTCAAATGAAAGAACTCGATGAGGTAGAAGAAGTTAATCGAGTAGCTGAACTCAACGCACCAGTGGGAAGCAAGTCAATTACAGGCTATGTTGTCGGTCAAGTAATGGCTATTGTGAAATCGGAAAGTGTCAAGCAAGTTTGGGGTTTTCTTAGCGATCGCTTAGGTAACAAACCGATTGAAATAGAACTAGAATTAACCAAAGAAAGCGGAGAAAGCAAGAAAGTCAAGGTTAAAGCCAGCAGCCGCAAAGAATTAGAAGCAGCAGTGAATGCAATACAAGAAATTACAAAAGTGTAAATAAGTAGATGGCAAAGCTAGCATTGCTGATTGGAATTAGTGAGTATCAACCAGGGTTAAATGCTTTACCTGGGGCTGTGCAAGATGTGAAAGCAATGCAGCGAGTCTTACAGCACTCAGAAATGGGTGATTTTGCCGATGCTGATGTTACAGTGCTGGAAAATCCCCCACGCCAGAAAATGGAAGAAGCAATTGAAACTCTGTTTTCTGGTCGTCAAAAAGATGACTTAGTGCTGTTGTATTTCTCTGGACACGGGATTAAAGATGATAGTGGCAGATTATATTTGGCAACTAGCCAAACACGTAAGCATCCGAAAGGCGAACTCATTCAAACTACCGCCACTGCTGCCAGTTTGATACATGGAATGATGGAAAAAAGCCGTTCTCGGCGACAGGTAATTATTCTTGACTGTTGCTTTAGCGGTGCTTTTGCCGAAGGAATGAAGGCGAAAGATGATAATAGCGTAGATATTAAAAACCAACTGGGAGGAGAAGGACGGGCGGTGCTAACTTCTTCCACCTCTACCCAGTATTCTTTTGAACAAGAAGGGGCAGACCTATCAGTTTACACTCGCTACATTGTAGAAGGTATTGAGAAAGGCGCGGCTGACACTGATAACGATGGCATGATTTCTGTAGATGAACTGCATGAATATGCCCATAAAAAGGTGCAGGAAGCAGCCCCGGCAATGAAGCCAGAAATTTATGCTGTTAAGGAAGGCTTTAAAATTAAGTTAGCAAAAGCTCCTATAGGCGATCCAGTTTTGGAGTACCGTAAAGAAGTAGAGCGATGTATAAGGAATGGTAAGGTTTCGGTTATAGGTCGTCGCATTCTCAAGCAACGGCAGAGTGCATTAGGTTTGTCAGATGGGTTAGCAGCCCAAATTAAAAACCAAGTTTTGGAACCTTATCGCAAGTATCAGGAAAATCTCAAGGAATATGAAGAAGCCTTGGCTGAGGCGGTTGAAGATGAAGGGATTCTGAGTCAGAATACACGAGAAGAATTAAAGCGGTTACAGCAACTTTTGCAACTCAGAGATGAAGATATTGCGAACATAGAGGCGCGAGTTAGGCCTCCCCTAACCCCTCATAGCAAGCTAGGAGGAGAGCAAGAAGCGGGAAGGAATTTTGCTAATGAGATAGCAAAACATCTTACGTATGAACCGCCTAAAAACGAAGATGATCTCAGTTCAGAGAAAGGTGTAGACTATACCAGACTACGCGACTTACTAGCAGCAGGGAACTGGAAAGACGCTGATTATGAAACCTATCTAGTAATGCTTCAAGCAGTAGGGCGTTTGGAAAATGACTGGATTAGGGAAGAAGAATTATTAAACTTCCCTTGTACCGACCTCCGCACAATTGATTGCCTATGGGTAAAATATAGCAATGGACGCTTTGGCTTCAGCGTTCAAAAGGAAATTTACTTGAGCGTTGGTGGTAAGCCAGACGGCAAGTATTACGAAGAAGCCTGGAATAAATTTGGCGATCGCGTAGGATGGAGAGTGGAAAGCAGTTGGATTTATTACGCTCAAGTCACTTTTAATACCTCTGTCCCAAGGGGACACCTTCCGTTCAGTTGTCTCACGGGTGGGGATAGTCAGGACACCTTACGTATCTCTTCTCTCGCATCGAGATTTGTAAGGTGTAAGATTTAAGTACATGGTAGGGGCACGGCATCAATAATATTTCGGTTTATACAATAAATTTTACTGGTGCCGTGCCCCTACGACAGATGTGGTTCAAATATGCAAAAAATCTTGTAAACTGCGATCGCTCTATCTCTGACAAAATGTGTAGGCATCGCCTAAAAAAAGCTTGGCATATACAGCGATGGTTGCATTCACCAACAAACTTTGATCATTAACGTTACAACATTAAGCCTTACAGTTTGAACATTAAGCCTTAATGAGATGACATTAACTCCTTAGACAATGGCAAGATTCACCCAGATTGAGCGATCGCGAAAATCTAAAATTGAAATTAGCTGCGATCGCTGTTTGGGCCGAACTACGATCGGGCAGTGACGCTTCAGGCTAAATCCGGTGAGGTGTGGTTTAGCATAAGGTAATTTTTAGATAATCGCTTTGGATGTTATATCTATCGAAATCATTATTATTAGTTTGCCTGGACACACATAGTCTTTAAAAGGACGGGTGATATTCCCGCCCCATAGAAAATCAATTATTTATCCTGAAGTCATCAACCCTTGTGATGATTTCGCATAGCTTTATGAATTTTCTTCCAGCGTTCTTTCTGGGCTAATTCCTCCCGTTTGTCTTGTTTGCGGACAAGATAGTTAAGTTCTTTTTGCAATTTTTGGTAGCTGAGAAATCTTGAAAAATCAAGTTCTCCCTCAAGTAATGCTTGTTGCACTGCACAACCGGGTTCGTTGTTGTGTTGGCAATTACGAAAACGACATTCTGCGGCTAAGGTTTCAATGTCTGCAAAGGTTCCTTGCAAACTTTCATCACCTGCCCAAAGTTGAATTTCTCGCATTCCTGGGGTATCGATAATTAAGCTACCTGTTGGCAGTAATATCAATTCTCGATTTGTAGTTGTGTGTCTACCTCGGTCATCACCTCGACGCACTGGTTGCACAGCTTGCACTGATGCACCTTTGAGTTGGTTGGTGATGGTTGATTTACCCACACCAGAAGACCCTAACAAGGCAACTGTTTGTCCTGGTTGGAGGTATGATGTCAAGGCATCCAGCCCTTGATTATTGGTAGCACTCAATACTAAAATTGGTACTCCCAGGGCAACGGCTTCAACTTCTGAGACACTCTCTTCTAAAGAGTTGCACAGGTCGGCTTTATTTAAAACGATGACTGGATTTGCACCACTTTCCCAAGCCAGAATCAGATAGCGTTCAATTCTTCTGGGATTAAAATCGCCATCAAGTCCACAAACCAAGAACACGGTGTCAATGTTAGCTGCAACAATTTGTTCTTCGGTTTTACTACCAACGGTTTTTCGGGAAAATTTGCTTTTTCTCGGCAAAATTCCGTGAATGGTAGCGCGTCCTTCTGACTCTCGCGCCTGAACGATCACCCAGTCTCCAACAGCGGGAAAGTCTTGCGATTGAGTAGCTTGATGTCGCAGTTTACCTGTAACTTCTGCTGTTAGTTCGCCCTGTTCGCTATAAACGATGTAAGTATTTCTGTATTCAATAGCAATCCTACCAACGCTAAAACCTTGTTGGCGATAGGGTGCAAAACTGTGAGTAAAAAAGTCACTCCAGCCTAAAAAATCCAAATTCATTGATGTTTCCTCGATGTGTGTTGCTTGTTATGAACAAGGCGCACAGAGGCGGACACTTTTGTAGATGAGTTTCTCTAGTGTCTGTAAATTCGAGTATCATTCCTGTAAATGGAGGACTGAACGAAAATCTCTGCGCCTTGTGTTGGTTTTTTTGAAGGGAACCCGGACGGCTAGCAATTCAGTCATGATTCTTCCTCTCTGATGTACTACAAGAATAATCTACATCACTACATTATCTCATTTCGGCAAAACTGGCATCAAATACTGTGATGGCTTAGTTAGTAAAGGTAATGCCCGTAAGGGCGTAGTTGGGAATTGATTTGCGGGCATAATAAGCTTGCAAAGTTTGGAGCTTATAGGCATGGATTTAGAAGCGCAGTTCAATCAAGAGATGCTCGGTATTTATCATAATGCGGGACGTCAGATCGGTTACTGGGCAAAACGCTATTTGCAAAAGGTGAGGCAATCTGGCGGTTTGCAAGCTGCAAAAGATTGGTTGAAACCAAAAAGTCAATCGACCAGCGGATTACAGCGACTAGCCGAGAATAATCGATTAGATTTGTCAGTTGAGGCGTTGGTGCTTCGTGAACCTTGGTCAACCCTCTTTACTCGTGAAGAGTTACAAGTTGCGCAACAACGGATAAATCTTGTATCGAGTTATCGGTTATCGGAAGAAGTGTCGGGCGAAACACATTTATTGGAAGGAGCAACCTGTCAAGTAATGATAAATTCCTATGAGCGCAATCTTGAAGCACGCAGACGCTGCGTTGAACATCATGGTCTAAGTTGCTGCATTTGCAATTTCAACTTTGGAGAAAAGTATGGAGCAGTTGCCGAAGGATATATTCACGTTCATCATCTCAAAGCACTCTCAGAAATTCGGCAGGAATATGAGGTTGATCCCATTGCGGATCTTCGCCCCGTTTGTGCAAATTGTCATGCTGTAATTCATTTAAGTGGTAAAACGCGAACTATTGAGGAGGTCAAATCGATTTTACAGAACAAACTTGGCAATCAAAATTGATTTAAGCAACCCCTGTTGAGAGCAAACGATTATGGTTGTTAGCATAGTCTCAATAACTAACTCGATAGATGTATGAAAATCAAAGCAATCATCCATCCAGCAGAAGAAGGCGGCTATTGGGCAGAGGTTCCTGCGCTTCCCGGCTGTATTACTGAAGGAGAAACAATAGAGGAGGTGACGGCTAATTTAAAGGACGCTATTGAAGGTTGGCTTGATGTTGCTAACAGTCGTCATGCAATTAAGTCTACAGATCGGGTTGTCGAAATTGCTGTATGAAATCTATTTCTGGCAAGCGACTGTGCAAGATTGTCGAACAAAAAGGTTGGGTTTTGCGAAGAATTACTGGGAGTCATTATATTTATGAAAACCCCGAAGTAGAACAAATTCTGTCAATTCCTGTTCATCGAAATCAAGATTTAAAAGTCGGAACCTTGAGAGCTTTAATGAATATAGCCCAACTAACAGAGGAAGATTTACTCTAATTTTGATATCCAGTTTCCTCAAAGAACCCCTTTCAGGGCTTCATACAATAACTTATATCGCTCAAACCCTGCTTCGTACAAAGGATTTACTTGCGGCTGTACCACCTTGCTATCCTGTGGCAGGATTTTGAATGCAGCTTCTAAACTGGGGTAAGCACCAACCCCCACCATTGCTAGAATAGCTGCACCGTAAGCGGCTCCTTCTTCGGCTTTGGGTGCAATCAATTCTGTTTGCAAAATATCTGCCAAAATTCCTAACCAAATTTTAGATCGTGCGCCTCCGCCTGTTGCTAAAAGTTGATGCACGGGAGCAATTCCACTAATTACCTCCAACGCTTCCCGCAAGCTAAATGCAACGCCTTCCAGTACAGCACGAGATATATCTGCTTGCGTGTGAGCTAATGACAGATTAACGAAAGCACCGCGAGTATCTGGATCGAGGTGGGGACTGCGTTCGCCTGCAAGGTGAGGTAAAAATAGAACACCACGCGCACCGGGAAGCGATCGCTCTGCCATATCCATCAATTCGGTGTAGGATATCTGCGGTGCAAATGTATCTCGATACCAACGCAGAGATCCACCTGCTGCTAGCGTCACTCCCAACAGATGATAGCCTCCATCGACATGGCAAAATAAATGCACTCGTCCTTGGGGATCGGGAATTGGGCGATCGCATGGTGCAAAGATAACTCCCGATGTACCAATACTCAAACTACCCCGGTTAAGGTTGCTTGATGAGATACCCAAACCAATGGCTGCGGCTGCATTATCGCCTCCGCCTGCAATCACAGGTAATCCGGCTGGTAGCCCCACGCGGGTGGCAATTTCTGATTTTAACCGTCCGGCGATTGCGGTAGACTCAACTACTGGGGGAAAGAAAGCGGGATTAATATTGAGAGCATCAAGAATATCCGTATCCCATTGGCGAGTTGCCAAGTTCAAACACCCAATACCAGACGCATCAGACGGTTCTGTAACTGATTCACCAGTTAGCACATATCCCAAATAATCTTTTGGTAAAAGAATCTGCCACAACTGAGCATAAGCATCCGGTTCTTCAGTTCGCAACCATACAAGCTTCGGCAGTTGAAATCCAGTAATAGCAGGATTTCCCGTGCGCTGAATCAATTCTTGGCGGGGAATGGCGGCTTCAATTGCAGCAACAGCTTTACCTGTGCGTTGGTCATTCCACAGAATTGCTGGTCTAATGGCTTTCCCCTCGGTATCTAGAGGAACCATACCATGCATTTGCCCAGATAAACCAAGGGCGATGGCTTGGTGTCCATCTAGCTGTTGCGCAACATCAGATAGAGCATCTAAACTTGCTTCCACCCAATCCGCTGAATTCTGTTCCGTCCAACCGGGGTGTGGAGTTAACAGGGGATAGCTTCTCGTAGTCTGAGCGATAATTTGCCCTTGCAGGTCAACTGCGATCGCTCTTACTCCTCCTGTACCCAAATCTAAGCCAACTACGACATCAGTCATGTCATTTGCTTTGCATGGAATATATCTTTAAATTACCAAGGGCACAACATTGTTGTGCCCCTACTGAGGTGTAATCATGAGAATCTGGTTTGATGTTGGAAAAAATGACTTACTCAATGTAGGGTGAGCATTATCCGCCAAAACCCGGATATGGTGGGCAATGCCCAACGCCACTTGCTTCAAGCCGGGGAACCCTTTCGGCAGTTCCTTCTGCGGGAAACCCGCAAGATCGGACTGCCTTACCAACGCAGTGGCTCCCCTACGTAGATTTTAAATCATTTCTCGCTACTCAGAACTCTTCATCTAAAACTGCCAGTTTACTTGCAAACCAATAATATCCACTTCGCTGGAAAATTTTCCTGTGAGTGTACCTGCTGTGGTGCTTGATTGGTTAATCGAGCTATCGTCAGAAAACACATGGCTATAACCAATGTCTACATTGAAGGATTTGGAAGGTTTGTAAGTAGCACCAAATCCAATCAAAGTGCGATCGCCGCCAGGCAGTCGCGGAGTATTATATTGATCGCTAATCGGGCTAGGATCGTAAGTAACACCAGTTCGCAGGGTTAATTTGTCATTGAGTGCGTAGTTTACTCCCACACCCACGCGGTAAGTATCGTTCCAATTCTCTGGTTGTACGCTATCTGCTTGAGCAGGATTGGCAAACTGAACGCGCAATTCTCGGAAGCGGCTCCAGTGTGTCCAGGTAACATCGCCAACCACTGATACACTGGGGCTAAGTTCTTGGTAAACAGCAAGTGATAATGTATCAGGTAGGTTCAACACAGCCTTAGCACCTGTATCTGTGAACTGTCCCCTAGCTGTGAGGATTCTCAGATTTTCTGGGACGGTAAAATCTGCATTCCCCCGAATGTCTTGAGTAATGGGAGAACGGTAACTTAAACCAATGCGCGTGCTTTTGCTTGGTTCATACATTACCCCCAAGTTATAGCCGACACTCCAGTCGGAACCAGTGACTTTCACAAAGCCGTCTGCCTGTTGAGGTAAGGTAGGTAAACCAACACTCCGCCCAACTAAACCAAAGTCGATCGCATTCGAGAGTGTAGCTTCAGCATACTGGATATTCAGACCTGCGCCTACAGAAAAGTTATCACTTACCTTAGCGGCAATAGTGGGATTAATATTATAGGTGCTGAGTTTAGATTCAACTGCCTGGTAACGCCCAACCCAGTTATTGTCATATTTAGTAATTAGTCCAAAAGGAACGTTAATTCCCAGGCCTAGCTTGACGCGATCGGAGACACTCCAAGCAGCATAAATGTTTGGGATCACAACATCGACACCAGCTTCCCCACCATTACCACCCGTTAATGGCGCACCTGTTACCACGCGAGAACCTTGGTTTTGAAACTCGACTGTTGGGAAAATCACAAAGGTAGCTCCAACTACAGAATTGTCTTCTAAGCGAGTTAACCCAGCAGGATTATAAAAAATCGTACTAGCATCCTCAGCGCTAGCTGCACTACCAGCAAAGCCATTTCCTAGAGCCTTGACACTCTGTTCATTGAGGGCAAATCCACCCGCTAATGCAGAGTTGGCTGTAAGTACCACAAAGATTGGCACTAGCAACAAGTTCACCTGTAATTGTTTCATATTGATGTTTTTAGAATTTAAACAGTTTTAAATTGGCGATCGCTTTTGCGCTTTCAAAGCAAAGCGATCGCTGATTAGATTGATTATTTAGCAATATGATAAATTTGCAGTTGTTTTTTTACAACTTGTTGCGTGTAACTACTGCTGTGTTAGCTTGGCTCAATCTTGTGTAGGATATCAAGAAAATGGTCGTCGCGATTTGCTACGAGAAATTTTAGAGGATGGCGATCGCGAGACAGTTTTTTGATCGAGTCGCCGAACCAGTGGATGCGGTGCAGGAACAGCATGATGAAACCAACTCGGCGGTGTCGTAGCAAAGTATTGAACTAAGGTATTGAGTAAGCTGCTGTAAGCCGAATGCATCTCTACAAACCCCAGCCACGCTGATTCCGCATCCTCTAGCACAAAACCCATCTGCGCTAAGCTAACCCGTGACTGCTCAAATTGTTCGCGATCGACTTCTAGTATGTCTGCGGGGGGAAGTTGAAATAAGCGATGCAGATCGAGCAAAATCCGACAGCCCATTCGGTGCATCAAATAGGCTCGACCACAATGCTCGTTTTCAACGGTGGTGAGTAGCAGTGTGCAAGCATCGAGCATAGCACCGAGAGTACCAATCCAAGAATCATCTGCCGACGACGTTTGATTGCCTGAGTTAGGGCTGAGTTGTTAAACAGTTTTTATTTGTAGCGGCGATCGCAGTTCTGTTTCATCTGCCCTATGGTTGTTTAGTCCATCTGTACAACACAATTTCTCCCTTGGGCTTTTGCCTGGTAGAGTCCTTGATCGGCAGCAGCAATTAAGCTAGCCGCAGATGATTGACTATGAGGAATGATAGTTGCTACTCCCAGACTAAGGGTAATGAATTTACTGGCTAGAGAATTGGGATGAGGCAGTTGTAATGCACTAATATTAGTCTGGATTTCTTTGGCAACTGCAATGGCTCCTTTGGCATCAGTATTCGGCAAAATAACTGCAAACTCTTCACCACCATAGCGAGCAACTAAGTCAGCAGGGCGTTTCACTGTCTGAGAAATTGTCTTAGCCACCTGTCTGAGTGCATCATCTCCTGCTAGATGTCCATGAGTATCGTTGTAAAGTTTAAAGCAATCGACATCACACAAAATCAAAGAGAGGCAGGCTTGCTCTCGTGCTAACCGTTGCCACTCTACCTTGAGTGTGTCATCAAAGCAGCGCCGATTTGCAACTTGAGTCAGACCATCCGAAGCCGCAAGACGCTGTAGCTCCTGGTTTGCTTGTTGTAATTGGTGGTAAAGTTCCGATTGTTGAATAGCGATCGCAGCTTGACTTGCTAGCTGGTTAAACAAGTTAATCTCTGATTGTTGCCATTGTCGAGTGTTACTGCATTGGTGAGCGATCAATAGTCCCCACAAACGTTCTTGCTGCAAGATGGGCACGATCAGATTTGCCCGGATTTGCAATCTCCGTAATAGTTCAACATGACAAGGCGATAGTCCTTCAGTTTCAATGTCTGCGATTCCTCTAGTATTGCCTTGGCGGTAATAAGCTGCATGGCTAGATTTAAAGCACGTGTCCATCACCTGAAATCCCAGAATAGACATACACCCTTCCGCTAAGGATTCGACAGCAACTACTCCACTCCAGTCTGGTTGAAACTGATAGATGACCACTCGGTCTACCTGAAACAGTTGCCGCACTTCGTCCGCTGTGGTTTGCAAAATTTCGTCTAACTCCAAAGATTGCCGGATATGTTGCGTCACAGTAGCGACGATTCGCTCGGACTCGCTTTGGTGTTGAACCTGCTGCTCAAGCTCTTGGCAATTTGCCAATGCTACAGTTACTGTGCTTGTATCAAAGTTAGGAATAGCAGTGGCAGGTACTGCACTGGGTTTGGCAATCAAATAGCCTTGAGCAAAAGTTGCATTGCGTTCTCGCAGCCAGTTCAGTTCCTCTATGCATTCAATTCCTTCCGCGACGGTTTGGATATTTAACTTTTGAGCAATTTCTAAAAGTTTCTCGGTAATCGAGGCTTTGTACAGGTCTTGATGCACATCTCGAATTAACTCCATGTCCAACTTAATAAAGTCTGGACGTAACTGATGTAGTAAGTTCAGCCCAGAATAACCAGAACCAAGGTCATCAAGGGCGACTAAAAACCCCGCATCCCGGTAATATTGGAGTACAGCTTTGAGGTGGGCTAAATCTTGAGGATTGTCTGACTCCACAACTTCAAAGACAACTCGCTCATGGGAAATGCCTGCTTGATCGATGGCTTCTACTGTACTCCGCAGGCAAGAAACGGGGTCATAAAGCGCCGTTGGTGAAAAATTGATGAAGATGTGCCCTTTGACTTGATGGTGTTTGAATTGAGTGATCGTACTCAGGCGCGCAACGCGGTCGAGTTGTGGCAGAAGTCCGGCTTCGGTGGCTAATTCTAAAATAGGTCCTGGAGGCAATAAATTGCCTTGTTCATCCAGTCCCCGCAACAGTGATTCATATCCATAAATTTGGGATGTATCTTTAATTGAGACTATGGGTTGGAAGTAACTAGTAAATCGTTCCGTTGCCAGCATATCAACCAGCCAGTCGGACTGGTTGTATTTAATGAAGCGTTGCAATGAAGCGATATCACTAAAATCTTGGAGTTGAGGTTGGATAGCGCCGCGAATAAAAAGGACTTGTGTTTCTTTTAGTTCTCTTGGTGCAAGTATTTGGGCTAGGTTACGGGCAATTTCTTGGGCTTGTCCGGGTCCACAATCCAAACTCAAACCTGGTCGCTCGTGCATTAATTCATACGCAAGAGCGAACTGTTGTAGATAGGAAGTTACTTTCTTTAGAGTATGGGGAACAGGAAACCAAAGAAAGAGTCTGCCTGCTTCCCCAGTCCGGCAGCGTGCAACTTTGCGACAAGCACAAGTCTTGGAGATAGGAGATTTTTGACTCATAAATAACTACCTTACTCAACCCAATTTACTTTAGTATTCCCACTACAATTCTTGTAAAAAATGAACTGCACTTCAAGTAGATGAAGATTTAGTGAGTTCGGAAAACTAGGTATTTAGCTGAATAGGTAAGTCACGAACGTATCTCCAATCTTACTGCTATTTTGGGGTTAAGAAATACCCAACTTCCGTATAAGTAAAATATTTTTAACTTATCGAGTACTGCTTGGAGGAAGTCGTGGGATTTGCAATAGAGCGAGCCTGTTGCAGATGTTGTTGCAGGATTGGCAGCGTTTGTGCTGCAAATGCTTTGAGGTCTGGATTTTGCCCTTGCTGAGCTTGGCGTTGATATAAGGACACATCCTTGACACGATCTTGAACCATGTGATTCATGTATTGGCGATCAAAGCTAGTACCAGAAAGCTTGGATAACTGTTGCCTGACTTTCTCACGCTCGTTGCCGATACCAGTTGGCAGCGTCATACCTTTTTGAGTCGCTAACTGTTGAAGTTGATTGTTTGCTTGGCTATGATCTTGAACCATACGCTGTCCAAACTGTTTTACTGCATTGCTAGCTCCACGTTGTGATGCCAGTTGTCCTAGTTGGACTTCTGCTAAACCACCTTGAGCAGCTTCAGTAACAAACTGTTGATCGGCAGAACTGAGGGTAGGTTGCTCGGACGGATTTGGCGAAGGACTTTCAGCCGTTTGCACAGGCTCAACTTTAGCAGATGGAACTTGAGATGTATTTTGGCCTTGTTGAGCAGTTGATGAATAACCAGTCGCTAGAGATAAGGCGATCGCTAACAAACTGGCAGACAGTATTGTATGGTTGAGCATAATCAATGTTCTCCTTTGATAAAGCTGTAGCTTGTAGCCCAGAATTGCAGCGATTCAGCATAAAAAATTTAGCGATCGCACTCAACTGGATGTCTTACGTAAAGGAAGTTGATAGCGTGCTCGAAATCTGCTTCTACCCTTCCCTCACATCATCAAGGCTTTGGGAATAAATACATCTCCCCATCGGTAGAGCCAAAAAGCTCTAACTTTGTGCTCAAAGCAATTCTTCCTTTGACTACTTGAAATGGAACTACGCGATCGCTTATCTTGAAAGACGTTGAGACTATTTATTAGGAGTATTACTGAAATTCAAAAGGCTGAAATCTATAGATACTATTCTTGGGATTGATGTACTTAAAAACCGTTTTTGTCATTCTAGAAACCAAATATAGATGTATTGCTCTAAAGTCGAAAAAATGGCTGGACAATCACAACAAAAAACATTGATACGTCAAAACACTATCCTTGCTGCCAAAAACTTCTTAGCAAAAATGGACAACGACGCAACACCAGAAGAATTGGACATGATCGCCAATAGTGTTGGCGAGATTGCACTTTTTTGGCATCTGATTGGAAATCCTGAGGAGATTTCTTCGCTGGAGTTACAAGGGTAGTATTAAACAGCAATTAACTTGACTGCTCTAAATAATTACACTATGACCACCAAAATTTGTTGGGCAAGTTTTTATTGCAAGAGTGATCGCATAGTTCTAAATGTGGTAATTGCCAACGGTTAGAATCCTGTAATAATTTGCCACTGTTTGTTGTTTTAGTCTATTGGACAATCAATGTAATATTTATTACTAATGGTTTTGATTAATTTGCTTATTGAAGGCTGTATGTATCGATACAGGCTACAATATTATCTCTATTAATAAAGAATATTCCTTTAGTTAGAACCAAAATATTAAGTAAAGGTCATAAGATCGTTCTCATTCAACTCTATTTTGTAGGAGATGATACTTATTGCAGATTCTCAATAAATAATGTTTGAATATTTATATAACAATTAGAAATTAGTATTTTGGAAATCTCCAAAATTATGAATTTGCTTGTCAAGTAATAGCAAAAATCCAGTGTTTTTAAAGATTATATTCCTTAAAAATTTATAAAACTACAAGCAGACTCAAGCATTGCTGCTAGATGATTCATACTGGCATTTTTGAAATATACGTAGGGTAGCCACCCTCATGCGCGGTGAATGCAGCCACACATGTGCCTCTGTCGCCTTGTGGACTGCCCAACCCGGAGGGATTTCCCAACAGATACTTATATTTTTTCAAGAATAAAATCGGATGCCTATAGTAGGGATGAGTGGGGTTCAGTACCTCATATTTTTAAGATACTTATAAGTTATAATGATTTCTTTTAGTATAAATATCTCAAGCAAAAGATATTTTTTTACTCCAATGTAACTAGCCAAAAAATATAAAATAATACCTTAATTTCTAACAATTGAGAAATTGATTAGTTAATTTACTTTTTTGGAATAAAAGTATAAAAATAGAAAAATAGCTGACATGGGTGCAACATATGAAATTAAATTTCGTAAACAGCAATAATATACTAGAGCTAGATAATTCTTACGATAACGTTCATTTGGCAGTCCGCTTAAGAGGCGACTTAAAAATAGATATTCTGCAACAGGCTTTAAATACGATCGCATCTCATCATCAAACACTGCGATCGCGTTTCAGTTCCGAAGATGGACAGTCAGTAGAACTGATAGCGATCGACTTGCAGAAGTATCCAGAAACTGAATCTGAGGCACAAGTACAACAACTGTTGCAACAGCAAAGCCAACGTTTCTTTGACTTAGCATCAGATTTGATGTTGCGAGCTTGTTTGTTGCAGCTAGCTCCACAAGAGCAAATCTTGCTGTTGGTTGCGCATCACAAGGCCTCCTTGTCAATGGATATTCTTTGGGAAGAGTTAGCAGATCTATATCAAGCTTTTCTAGAAGGCAAGCTTAACCCATTGTCTCAATTGTCTATTCAGTATGCTGACTATACTGTTTGGCAAGACCAATTACTACCCAATAAGCAACTAGAAGATCAATTAAATTATTGGAAACAGCAGCTTGCAGGTGCTGCGCCAGTACTGGAATTACCGAGCGATCGCCCTCGTCCACCAGTCCAAACCTACCAAGGTGCGAGGGAGTTGATGGTGCTACCCCAAGAATTAACTAAATCGCTGCAAAATCTCTGCGATCGGGAAAAAGTTACCTTATTCATGGTTTTACTGGCAGCATACCAAACTTTACTATACCGATATAGCGGTCATGAAGATATCTTAGTTGGTTCGTCCACCGGACGCCATCACATGGAATCGATCAATACCTTGCTCTTCCGCACCCATCTGTCAGGTAATCTCAGCTTTTTAGAATTGCTAGATCGAGTTCGTTCAGTAGTATTGGATGCCCATGCTCACCAAAATTTACCATTCGAGAAACTCTTAGAAGAACTGAAACTAGAATCTTCTCCAAGTTATCATCCCCTATTCCAGGTGATGTTTAACTTTCAGGAGCAGCATCAACAAATATCACAACTGCCAGGTGTAACAGCAACTCCCCTAGACTTAGAACTCGGGTTCACAAAATTAGATTTGAGTTTGACAGTAAAGCAGCAGAATGAAACATTCCTTGGCATCTGGGAATATAATACTGATTTGTTTGATGCTGCCACAATTACCCGAATCGCAGGGCATTTCCAAAATTTATTAGAGGGTATTGTGGCTCATCCTAGCCAGCAAATTTCCCAATTACCTCTACTCACCATAGATGAACAACAGCAGTTGCTCAGTCAGTGGCAACATATTCAGGTAGATTCTCCCCAGGATAGCTGTATCCATAAGTTGTTTGAGGCACAAGTAGAGCTTGCACCTGACGCTGTAGCGGTGGTGTTTGACAATCAACAGTTAACCTACCGCGAGTTAAATATCAAAGCCAATCAATTAGCACATTACCTACAGAATTTAGGTGTGGGACCTGATGTCCTCGTTGGTATCTGTGTAGAACGCTCTCTAGAAATGATCGTAGGATTGTTGGGTATTCTCAAGGCAGGTGGAGCCTATGTCCCTCTTGACCCCAATTATCCAGTTGAGCGCCTCGCATTCATATTAGAGGATGCTCAAGTTTCAGTATTGCTAACACAAGAGCGATTATTAAATCATCTACCGCAAAATCAGGCGCAAGTTTTGTGCATTGATAGCGATCAAGAAATCCTCGCCACATACAGTTCAGAAAACCCGACAAGCTCAGTAACATCTGAAAACCTAGCCTACATAATTTATACTTCTGGCTCTACAGGTAAGCCCAAAGGTGTCTTAATTAATCACTCCAATGTTGTCCGTTTATTTAACGCCACCGAACATTGGTATCACTTCAACCAAGAAGATGTGTGGACGCTGTTTCACTCCTTTGCCTTTGACTTTTCTGTGTGGGAAATTTGGGGTGCTTTAATTTACGGCGGACGGTTAGTTGTCGTGCCTTATTTGGTGAGCCGTTCTCCCGAAGCCTTCTATGAATTACTCTTTCAAGAAAAAGTTACGGTTCTCAATCAAACTCCTTCAGCTTTCCAACAATTAATCCGCACAGAACAGACAATCGCTGCTCCTGGAGAATTGGCTCTGCGTTGGGTGATCTTTGGTGGAGAAGCATTAGAACTACAAAGCTTAAAGCCTTGGTTCACTCGTCATGGAGATGAGTCTCCCAAGTTAGTGAATATGTACGGGATTACAGAAACTACCGTTCATGTTACCTATCGCCCGATCGCAGCAGCCGATTTAATTCAGGGAGCAGGTAGTGTAATTGGTTGTCCAATTCCTGACTTGCAGGTGTATGTCTTGGATCAACACAGGCAATTACTACCGATTGGGGTTCCTGGGGAAATGTATGTGGGAGGTGCGGGTTTAGCTCGTGGTTATCTTAACCGTCCTGACTTGACGGCAAAAGCTTTTGTTGCCAACCCTTTTAGCGATGACTCCCAGACAAGGCTTTATAAAACTGGGGATTTAGCCAGATATCTACCGAATGGAGACTTGGAATACCTCGGTCGCATCGATCATCAGGTGAAAATTCGTGGCTTCCGAATTGAGCTAGGAGAAATAGAAGCCGTACTCAATCAACATCCCACAGTCCAACAGACAGTGGTGATTGTCCGGGAAGATGTGCCTGGAGATAAGCGCTTAGTAGCATATATCGTCCCCAAGACTTCAACAATTACGATTAAAGAACTGCGTCGTTTCCTCAAAGAAAAGCTGCCTGAGTACATGATACCTGCGGCTTTTGTGATGCTGGAAGCCTTGCCATTAACTTCTAACGGAAAAGTAGATCGGCGTGCTTTACCTATACCAGACGCATCAAGTGTAAGTAGTTCGGCTAACTTTGTTGCGCCTCGGAATCCGACAGAAGAGATATTAGCGACAGCTTGGGCGCAAGTCCTTGGTTTGGAAAGAGTAGGGATTGATGATAACTTCTTTGAGTTAGGGGGACATTCACTACTAGCAACTCAAGTAATTTCGCGGCTACGTCAAGCCCTGAATGTAGAAATATCACTGCGATCGCTGTTTGCTAATCCTACCATTGCCAACTTTGCCCAGGCGATCGCACAGTTGCAAACAGCTGATGATCTCAACCACCAATCTATTCCCCAACTCACAAACCGCGAATCAATTCCCCTATCCTTTGCGCAACAACGAGTCTGGTTTTTAGAGCAACTAGAACCAAATAGTTCGGCGTATATCATTACTGATGCCCAGCGCTTGCAAGGTCAACTAAACGTTGGGATCTTGCAACAATCTTTAGATGCAGTAGTTGCCCAGCACGAAGCCCTCAGAACTACTTTTATTCCTGGGGATGATGGTAGTCCTATCCAGGTAATTAACCCACCCCGGCCAGTCGAACTCAAGATGATTGACTTGCGATCGCATCCCCAGCCAATAGAACAAATCCTCAATCAAGAGGCACAACGACCCTTCAACTTGGCATCAGACTTAATGGTGCGCGCTACCTTGGTACAAATTGACACTCAGGAGCAGATATTGATGCTAGCCATGCATCATCTCGCCTCTGATGGTTGGTCTACAGGCATTTTTTGGCAGCAGTTAGCAGCAGTCTACGAAGCATTGTTGCAAGGTAAACCTTCTCCTCTCACGCCTCTACCGATCCAATATGCCGATTTTGCTGTTTGGCAACGTCAATATTTATCTGGGACGCTGCTGGAAACAGAACTAGACTACTGGAAAAATCAACTAGCAGGTGCGCCCACTGTCTTAGAATTACCCGCCGACCGACCTCGCTCCCCAATTCAAACTTATCGTGGGGCGAGTCAAGCATTGAGTTTATCCTCAACTCTGAGTGCATCGCTCACCACCCTGTCGCGTCAACAAGGTGTAACTTTGTTCATGACCCTATTGGCAGCTTTTGGCACTCTACTGCATCGCTACACCGGACAAGAAGACATTCTCATCGGTTCGCCAATTGCCGGTCGCAACCGTGCGGAAATTGAACAGCTAATTGGATTTTTTATCAATACAGTTGTCTTGCGGACTAAATTTGCTGAAGACCCTAGTTTTGCTGACCTACTAGCTCAAGTCCGAGAAGTGGCATTAGGAGCTTATGCGCACCAAGATATGCCCTTTGAGAAACTAGTAGAAGAACTGCATGTAGAACGGGATACCAGCCGCAACCCTCTATTCCAAGTTTGGTTTAATATGCTCAACTTGGGGGATATGCATCTAGAACTTCCGGGGCTGGCTGTTGAACCTCTTTCCTTAGTGGAAGCTCCTTCCAAGTTTGACTTAACTCTGTATGTCCTCGAACAACAACAGGGAATTCAATTGCAATTAGTTTACAATGCTGACCTGTTTAATGCCGAAAGGATGCAGGAAATGTTGCAGCAATTCCAGCATTTACTGAGTCAGATAGTTGCAGTTCCCCAGCAGCCAATCAGTTCCTATTCTTTGGTGACACCAGCATCGCAATCTTTGCTGCCACAACCAAGTGCAATCTTGCCACAGCCAGATTACGAATTAGTCACAGCACTATTTACTTCTTGGGTAGATAGAAATCCACAACAGACAGCGCTGCGTCAAGGCTCTAGCAATTGGAGTTATCAAGAATTAGGCGATCGCGCTACAACTATCGCCAGAGCAATGTTATCAACTGGAGTCAAGCCAGGCGATGTTGTCGCCGTCTTTGGAACAAAGAGCTTTGGGCTGATTGCCAGTACAATTGGCGTCCTCTTGAGTGGTGGTGTGCTTTTAACTATCGATCCGCAACTGCCCAGCTATCGCCAAGAACTCATGCTACAAACGGCGAAAGCGAAATATCTCATCTATATCGATGGTGAGTATCCAGAAGCTAACGAGCTATGGCAATCTCTCACTCTTATCTGCGTGGATTCACAGACGGGAGCAGTCATAAATCTAACGCAAGATGAAAATCAAATTATTGAACTACCACAAATCCAAGCAGATGATGCCGCTTATATCTTCTTTACCTCTGGTACCACAGGTATTCCCAAAGGTGTGTTGGGGTGTCATAAAGGACTGGCACATTTTCTCACTTGGCAACGGCAGACCTTTAACATTGGACAGCAAGACCGAGTTGCGCAATTAACCGGACTTTCCTTTGATGTTGTCCTCAGAGATATCTTCTTACCTCTAACTAGTGGTGCCACCTTGTGTTTGCCAGAACCAGGGGATAACCTAGACCCCGTAAGAATTCTGCGTTACCTGGAACAAGAGCAAATTTCTGTACTGCATACAGTGCCTTCTCTAGCCCAATCGTGGTTAGTGAATGTCCCAGCGGATGTCTCGTTGCAAAACTTACGCTGGTTGTTCTTTGCGGGAGAACCACTCAAACAGACACTTGTACAGCAATGGCGCAAAGCATTCCCAGCATCAGGGGAAATTGTCAATCTTTATGGGCCAACAGAAACAACTCTAGCCAAGTGTTCTTACCGAGTGCCTGAGGAACCAACATCAGGAGTGCAGCCCATCGGATTACCGCTACCCCAAACCCAAGCACTAGTGTTTACAACCCGTAATCAACTTTGTGGCATTGGTGAGTTGGGCGAAATTGTGATTCGGACGCCATTCCGCAGTAAGGGATACATCAACGCTACCGCAGAAAACCTGGCTCGGTTTGTCCAAAATCCCTTTGGTAATGACGAACAAGACTGGCTTTACTATACAGGCGATCGCGGCCGCTATCGTCCAGATGGCTTACTAGAAATTCTCGGTCGTCAAGATCATCAAATCAAGCTCCGCGGGATACGTATTGAACCTGGGGAAATTGAGAGCGTATTAACTCAACATTCAGATATATTCCAAGCTGTAGTCATTGCCCGTGAAGATATTCCAGGTGACAAACGCTTAGTGGCTTATATTACCGCAAAGGATGCAGCACCTAGCATTAGCGACGTGCGGCGCTTCCTCTCCAGCAAGTTACCACAGTACACGATCCCTTCAGCTTTTGTCTTACTAGACACTTTACCTCTGACCCCGAACGGTAAAGTAGACCGCCGTGCTCTCCCAGTACCAGAATTATCTAGACAAGAACCAGAAGCCACCTTTGTTGCGCCTCGCAATCAAGTAGAACGTCAGCTTGTGCAAATTTGGCAACAAGTTTTAGGTGTGGAGTCTATTGGCGTTAGAGATAATTTCTTTGAGCTAGGCGGACATTCGCTACTAGCAGTTAAACTGTTTTGGCAAATTGAACAGACATTTGGTAAACATTTGCCTTTAGCGAGTCTTTTCCAGTCAGCAACTATTGAAGCTTTAGCTCAAATAATTAGCCCAGGCGAAGAGCAGAAACTGGAAGAATTATCTGATTCTTGGTCATCGCTGGTAGCAATTAAACCTAGTGGTTCTAAACCACCTTTATTCTTAACTCATGCAATTTGGGGTAATGTTCTCTTCTATCGAGATTTGGCGGGTTGTTTGGACCCAGAACAACCAGTTTATGGTCTCCAAGCACAGGGGCTTAATCCGCAACAAGCACCTGTAACTTCCTTAACCGAAATGGCCGCTAATTACATTCAAGAAATTCGCAAGATTCAACCTCATGGACCCTATTATCTCGGTGGCTATTCTTTAGGCGGTATCATAACTTTTGAAATTGCCCAACAACTACAAGCACAGGGTGAAAAGATTGCTCTGCTGGCTATATTTGATATGTCAGCTCCCGGTTATGCTAAACCAACTGCAAACTCAGGTAATTCTCTGTTTCTCCATGTACGTAACCTTTTGAGTCTGAATCTTAAAGAACAAATAAATTATGTATGGGCAAGAGTAGCTTGGCATCTAGAGACAGGAAAAGCGAGCAGTTTAAATAGGTTTTACCTGCGTTATATTAAACGCTCACTTGCAGAACTGCGACTTTTGGATGTAGCTTTGGCTAACGATCAAGCTCGTAAGAACTATGTACCATCAATCTATCCTGGTCAATTGACTCTCTTGCGAACTAGGGATCAAAATTTAGGGTTAGATACTGACCCAGAGTGGGGCTGGGGTAAGCTAGTTGCTGGTGGTGTGGAACTTCATTACGTTCCTGGTGTTCACACCACTGTCATGCATGAACCCCATATACAAGTAGTTGCGGAAAAATTGCGGAATTGCTTGGACAAAGTAGATGCAGAATCAACGCCCAAGATTGAGGAGGAAATGGCACGATCTGTAGCAGTAAGATAAGTCTGGTAATGAGATTGCTTTTCTGCGATCGCAGTGACTGATACTACTTTTGATTACAACTTGGTATTAAAAATTTCTACCAAATCAAACCATCTTTGCAACATATCAATCATTTATAGGGGCGTACAGCTAGCTGTACGTCCTTACTTATGTATTTGTTGCTTGCTTATTCAACTTTCATCTTTTTCTTTTAAAACATGAAAGGGTTTTCCTGTCTTGTATTTATCGATTGCTTTTTCAAGGCTAATTGCAATTATCAACCAATTTTGAGGTACTATTCCTAATTTCCTTGATTACAAAGATTACTTATTTTTCTCTAGTTAAAGTATGAAAGGATATTACAAATATTTTTGTCCAGTCCTATTGATAAACAAGCATCTTGCTTAAATCTTTGTGAGTATAAAATTCCAGCGTAAAGGCAAGCAATCATGCCTCGAACCTGTATTTTCTCAAAGTCTCAGCTTGTAAATTTAGGATATTAGATGCAACAACTTTGATAATCAACCAAGCTATTGTCTAGCATTATACTCATGAGGCAAAGAAAGAGAGGTGCTATGGTGGGTGCTCGGAGAAAATCACAGTTAAAAGCTTTTGAGACATCTATTTTGGAGGCTTTAGACCAGGTAGAACGAGCTACCTCAAAACTGTTTAAGCTGGAAGATATTCTAGAAGCAGTCTGTCAAAACATCCTGGCACTGGGTTTTGATTTCGCTAACATATCTTTAATTTCTCTAGAAAAGAATATTATTGAAGGCGTACATGGGAGTGGCACTGGAGTAGTTTGGGCTAATTTGGCCAAACATTACCTAGAACCAGACCCAGAACTCAGAGATATTCAGGCAGATATAGTCCAAACTCAGCAAACTGAGATTATTTCTGGATGGGACAAACGCTTTGATCGCTGGATTTATCAGGAGTATGGTCATGAAAGGTTGGTTCGGGTATTTACGCCCATTGTGCTGGTTCAGGATTATAACGGCAGAGTCCTCAAAAATTGGTTTGAGCGCTGTAAATGGCAGAAGATAGGCCCTCAATTTGACGAGAGTACAGAAAGACAGCATGAGGTTTACCAATTACGTCTACCACCAGACCTGCAACCTGAGGGACGTAATCCAGAGGTAATAGTCATTGGTACAGTAGAAGCAGGTTATAGTTCTCCAGAAAGACGAATTGAGGAGCAAATATTATCGCGATTGCTGCAATATATTGCTCGGCAATCTTTGGATATTTGGCAAGCACAACTACCTCGGGTTTTGGAAACGATAGCGGAGAAAGCCAAACAAATTCTCGATGCTGATGCAGCCACCCTGCATTTTTTATATGAGCCAAATGCAGAACCGGGTCGTTACACTTATGAAGTATTTTCTCGCGGCATTGGTAAGCAATTTCTAAAAGCCTGTCCACCGCGTCATAATGGACTGGGACGACAAGCAATTCTGGAAAGAAAGTACAAGTTTATCCCAGACTTATCTCAAGGTCATGACAAACTGGAAATGGCCAAGCTTAACCCACAAGCCTTTTCGGCTGGGATTAAAGCAATGGCGGCTTTTCCGTTGCAGGTTGAGAACAAAGAAGGAATACTTTATGTTGTATTTCGGCGCACGTATATATTGTCTACACGTAAGCTACGCTTAGTAGAACTATTTGTCCGGCGGTGGGCTATTGATGCAATTTGGCACACCATCAGAATCGAACAAATGCGTGATGAAGCACGCCAGCTAGCTGCACTCTACTCTGTTACCCAATCTCTTGGTCGTATACCAGAAAATAATCTCCTACATCGTGTCGCTTGGAATACTTTAAATGTCCTAGGAGCAGATGTAGTTAATATCTACGAATATATCCAGACTGAAAGGCAATTTACAACTCCTCCTAAGACAGCAGGAAGATTAAGACAAGAGCAGAAGATGCATGATGAGATTATTGGACAAAATGTGCCATTTTTGCTGATTCAGCGGGGAGAAAACGTTTATGTTCCACAACTGGAAAAAGAACCGATATTTCAGAATTCAGCTTTTACTCATAGAGAGAAAATCCATTCTGTAGCTGGTGTACTGCTAGAAGTTGATAAAGATATAGTCGGAGTAATGTTTATTAATTACCGCCGACCTCACAGTTTTTCTGAAGATGAGAAAAAGATGATTGAAACTCTTGCTTCTTCAGCTGCGATCGCGATCAAAAATCAACGGTGGTTAGCAACTCTCAACGATATCGATCGCAAAATTATCACTACTTTAGATCAAAAGGAACTCCTGAAGCTGATTGTACAGCGAGCAGTGCAGATTTGTGGGGCTGATGTCGGAAATATTCGCTTACTAGATCCTAGCCAGCAGGAGCTAGTTACTAAAGCCAAGTATGCTGTGAATTTAACTATTGACCCTATCGAAAGAAGAAATAGCATAGACGAAGGGATTACAGGTTGGGTGGCAAGAAATCGCCGATCGGCATTGGTAAATAACGTCCAAACTGATTCGCGTTACCAAGCTTACTTTGCCAATATTCATTCCGAGTTATGTGTGCCACTTCTAGACAAAGATAAGCACTTATTAGGTGTACTGAATGTGGAAAGCCAGTATATTTCAGCTTTCAACCAGAGACATCAGCGAATGTTAGAAGCCTTAGCAGACCAAGCAGTGATTGGTATCCAGAACTTAGAAAACAAAAGGCAACTGGTGAATATGGAAACAATGGTTACTCTGGGTGATTTGGCTGGCCCATTAGTGCATCGTATGAATAATGATGTTGGTGCGATCCGAGTCTGGGCACAAGATATTCTGGATGAGGGTGATGAGAACAGCAAGAGTAAAGCGCAGCGAATTGTATCAAGAGCAGATAGGGTTTTGCAAGGTGCCGATCGCATGAAAATTTGGATACAGGAAAGGCCTCATGCCATCGATGTATCCGAGATAGTGGTAAATGCACTGGCTAGAATGTCCATACCTGCGAACATTACTCAAAATATTGAGGTACCAACTGACTTACCAAAGGTCTTAGGTGGTGAACAACAATTAATATATGTTTTTGATAACCTAATTCAAAATGCCGTAGAAGCTATGCC
The DNA here is from genome assembly GCF_002154695.1 of Nostoc sp. T09. Lineage (GTDB taxonomy): Bacteria > Cyanobacteriota > Cyanobacteriia > Cyanobacteriales > Nostocaceae > Aulosira. The sequence goes on along the minus strand of NZ_MTAV01000034.1, from coordinate 51,084 downwards.
CCAAGGCGGTAGGGTTTCAATTATTGGCACTAATGTGCAAAGAGAAATACAGTGTTGGGTAGAAGTGCGAATATGTGATACTGGCGTAGGCATCGCCGTCGAAAACCTGGAAAAAATTTTCCAGCCTGATTACACCACGAAAACAGCGAGGAGAGGTATGGGTTTTGGACTTTGGTGGACAAAATTGTATGTGGAACGTTTAGGAGGTTATTTAAATGTGAATAGTGTACTGACTCAAGGGACTAATTTTACTATGCTCTTGCCAATCTACAAACCAGAAACTTAAGCATAAGCTAGGCATTAAATACCATAAGTGGTGGCAAGGAGGAACCGATGATATTTTTCAAAGTTCTTCTGGTTGAAGATGACTCAGATTGGCAAGATATCCTTGAAGGCAAGATTCGTACAGCTTTAAGCAATATTGGTCATCCTAAAGATATTATTCAGATTGTCCGGACTTTTGATGAAGCTTCTAAAGCTTTTAGAGATAGCGATTGGCATTTGCTGATTACTGACATTGGTTTGGGAGATTCATCCATTGCTCGCCGTCAGAAGCTAGGAATACATTTAGTTGAACTTGCTTACTCTCGGCAGATACCAGCTATTGCCGTCAGTGGAACACCCGTAGTAAATACGCAGGATGTTCGTGATTTATTGATGGAATATAAAGCGTATGATTTCTTTAGCAAACGTGATTTTGACAGCAAAAAGTTTATCAATAAAGTTCAGAATATTTTGCATAATGAACTCCAAAAATCATCAAATCATAACGAAATTTTAAATAGTTCAACTGTTGATGATAAACAATTTGTAATTACAGCTAATCCGCTAAAAATCTTGTTTTTAGCATCCGATCCCACAGATACTGCTAGATTACGCTTAGGAGAGGAGTTACGAGAGATTCAACAAAGATTGCAACTAGCTAAACAAAGAGGGAGATTTTTGCTAGAACAACGTCTATCAGTACGTCCAGGCGATATTAGTCAGGCGTTACTGGATATTGAGCCTCATATCGTACATTTTTCTGGGCATGGCATCAATACTGGTGAATTGTATGTAGAAAATGAGTTAGGTAAAATTCAACCTCTCAAGCCTGATGCTCTAGCTTCATTATTTGAACTTGTAGAAGACCAAGTAAATTGTGTAGTCTTGAATGCTTGTTATTCCCAAACTCAGGCGGAAGCTATTGCTAAATACATTCCGTTTGTAATTGGGATGAACCATTTAATTGGCGATCAAGCCGCGATCGCATTTTCTGTTGGTTTTTACAAAGCACTAGGTGCTAATCGTTCAATAGAGAAAGCTTACAAGTTTGGCTGTACCGAAATTCAATTACATGGTATAGCGGAGAATTTAACTCCTGTTATTTATAAAAAAACAATTTGAGTTAAACAATGTAACTTTGCATAGCGAGTCCATCCCCAGCCTCTCTATAAAATTCTTTAACGTGACTCTAGCTTTGAGACTCGTGTCTCTAATTTGTTGACTTGTTGCTTCAGTTCAACCACTAAAGTTGCGAGGCGATCAAACATGCGGTCGCGTTCTGTTTGTGATACGTTGCCTCTAGAGCCAGTTGGCTGTCGAGGGGTAAGTGTGGTTCTTGGGGATGGAGACAAACGAGTTTGCCCTAGTTGAGACTGTATCTGGCTTACCTGCGACTCAACACGACGCAAGTCTGCTTCCAAATTATAAATGCGAGAATCTATTTGTTGTGATGAAGCAGTATTCGATAATAGCCCCATCCAAAGAACAATTGCAAAAATTGCGGCAAATAATAATTTTTTAATTTTAAACATTATCATTTACTCCTTTAGCTAAGTAGATAGAGGAAAAATATCACTATCTACTAGCTTCTTTTGATTTTCTTATCTTAATTCTCCCCTTTGTCTTGATTTATTTATCATGTTCTAAGTTAGAAAATAGCCTCTGCCAATCGATAGAGTTATTGCTATTTTCTCCCTCTTTAACTTCAAATGTGAGGTTGCAAGCTTTTGGTTGTAATAACGCTTCCAGGCAGATTTCGGCAACATCCTCACGGCTGATTTTGCCCCTAATATTATCACCTTGCTCAAAGATTAATTCTTTACCGCCTGCTTCCTCTGTCAAAGCACAAGGTCGGATAATTGTGTAAGGAATTCCACTTTCTCTTAAACTATCTTCTCCCTTTAATTTCCAAGTTAAAATTCCTCCCAATTGGTCATTTAATTTGACTGCTGGAGGTTCTTCATCTAGATTAATACCTGGGCGTCCGGGACGAGTTACACCCGCAGAACTAACTAATACAAACTTTGGTAAATTTGCTCTACCATAAGCTTTAATTGATTCCACTTGCAAACTGAAGCCACCAGGTGCAAAATGAGGATTTAATGCGCCATCATATTCAAATTTGCTTAACATCAGTTGCAATGAGCAAACTCTGCTAGAGTCGATTGCTGGTGCATCATTGACAATTTTGGCGCGAAATACAGGAATTAACTCGGCAAAAGGAATGCGAACATCTATCCAGGTATTAGCTACGGTGTCAAAAGAATAACTATAACCAAGTCCATCCCATTTCGTGTCTGTCCGCAGAAATAATTTATAGCGTTTACCATCACCTCTAACGCGCAGTTCTACACCGTCGTACCCAGCTAAATTGAAGGCTGGGTCAAAATTTTTAGTTCTAACAGAAGCAAATCCTCCAGAGTTGGCGGTAGAAACATTACCAGCAAACAAAGCTGTATTTTCTACAAATTGCATATTACTCGCACTCACGCCACCCATCACAACATCATCCAAAGCTCCCCAGATATTTCGTAATTCATCTGATGGATTGGTAAAATCATATATTAGTTTTTCATGAGATTTATTGAGATATTTTTTTGCTGCTTCTACCAAGTTTTTTACACCTAGATATTCTACATTTTCAGGTGTATCACCAACGATTTCTGGTTGATAAAATTTGATGCCTTGATAATATTTAGCTCTATCTTCTGTATCTCCTTCTACTGGTTGCACCCGCACCGCCGTGCAACATATCACAGCTTGGATATTAGCCATAACAACAGAAGTCAAAGTTTCTGGTTGAGTAATATCTGCAACTACTAAGTCAACATCATTACCCAAAATTGACCTAGCTTTGTCGATGTCGCGAACAAGCGATCGCACTTGATAACCACGTTCTAATAATCGCCGCACGACGCGTTTACCTAAACCACCTGTTGCGCCTGCTACTAATATTGCACCCACAGTTCTTCCTCCATTGGGTTGATATTTCTCATCCTTGGGACGACCTTGGATTAACTGTTGTACCCAGTTCAGGAAAGGAATGACCTCGAAATATGTCAAAGTTTCAATGAACCTGCCTAAGTCCCATTGAGAACGATTTTTGTCAGCCACGATCGCGTCCTCATAACTTTCTTAAGTCTAGCTTAAGAAGAAGACTGAAGAATAAGTATAGACATTTTTTATGCTTTAGATTGTAGACTGGATTAAAGCAGCTTGTAATGCACCCTATTGAATATTTACTCATAAAGGCTGATGATTATTTCGGATTTCTCAACCGCAATCTAAAACTTTCAACTGTGTAAAATAAAGCAGAAATTGCTAGCAGAACTAAACTAAACTGCGGTAATTCATCTAAATATTTGCCTTGCAGTAGAAGATTTATTCCGGCAATTAAGAAGCCTATAATTAACAAAACATCTTGACGTTTAAAGATTTTAGGTTTCACAAAAGGGACAGCAGATAAAGCCATTGCTGCAAGTATTAAGATACTGCCGATGAAATTGGTTGAATCCTTCATAATTTAGTATCAATCGGTCTTTTTTACCTAAGTCCTCGCAGGCGGATACATTCTGCTAGTGAGAAAATACCGATTCCTGCTAATAAAAATTGACTCATTTGGATTTCTGGCTTGACATATTGATTTTGAAATAACAGCAGTATGCCACAAATGCAGAAAATAACAGCAAAGACAGCGTCATAGTCTCGTGCAACCTTAGAATACCAAGAACGCAGAAAAAATAACCCTGCGCCAAAAGCTGCCAGACCAACACCTAACAAAACAATCCAGGTAGTTGACTTAAAGAAAAATAATCCAGCCGCGCCTACAAAAGGTATAAATCTAATTACAGCTAGTGCTTGATTAAGAGAACTTACGGCTGTAACTTGAGATGCTGGTTGCAAGGCTTCTCCACGATCGCCAACAGGTATGGCAGTTGTTGGCGGTTGTGTAGGTAAAGAGTGACTTACAGGTGGAGAATTTACTGGTTGAGTTGGTGCAGAGGCGCTAACAGGTGGTGAAGTTAAAGGTTGAGTTGGCGCAGAAAAGTTTACTAATTCCCGAAGATCTTGTAAGACTTCTGTAGCAGACTGATAGCGATCGCGGTAATGGTAACGTACCATCTTTTGCACAAAATCTGCCAGTCGTAGCGAAACCTGTGTATAGTTTTGCCAGACAATCTCACCCGTTTCTGGATTTTCGGGTAATTGTCTTGGTGACATTCCTGTTAAGGCTTGGATAGCAACCATCCCGACGGCATAAATATCACTGTTGTGGCGTGGTTTCCCTTGGGCCTGTTCTGCTGGCATATAACCAGGAGTGCCAATAGCTACAGTAGCGGCTGTTTGGCTAGGTGATGCTGCTATTTGCGTTTGCATCTGTTTGACCGCGCCGAAATCAATTAACACTAATTTGCCATCAGAGTCTCGCCTAATTAAGTTATCAGGCTTGAGATCGCGATGAATCACTCCGTAGCTATGAACAAACTCTAAAATTCCTAAAACATCTTGTAGCATCTGGATAACTTGGCTTTCATGCCAACATTTACCAAGTTGCATTTCCGCGCTGAGTGGATGTCCCACAATCAACTCTTGCACCAAGCAAAATTCTTCATTTTCTTCAAAGTAAGCCAAAAGACGCGGAATTTGGTCATGATTACCCAACTGCTCTAGGATTTCTGCTTCGCTATTAAACAGGCGTCTGGCAATTTGCAAGTAATTGGGATCAGAAGTGGCAGGTTTTAATAGCTTAAGAACACACTTCGGGTTACCCGGTCGGCGGGTATCTTCCACAATGTATGTTTCTCCAAATCCTCCAGCACTTAAAACTTGGATAACTTTGTAACGCCCATCTAATAGCTTTCCTAGCATGGTGTGGCTAACACAAGTGTTTTGATAACATGATCTTGCTACATGATAACGGAATAGTTGCTATCACTTAGTATTAAAGTGTTGCTACAGCCTGTGTTCTCACTGCTTTGGGATATAGCTACAATTAAGCCAAATCTTTATGCATTCCTTTCTAGCGCTGAAGAACGTTAGGATACTGAATGAATTGTTACTCATCCAACGGTAATTTCCTTATGAGCCAACTGGAAAAAGTTCAAGCTGAGTACGAAAAGTTTACTGAACAATTTCAGAGTGTAATTATTAGCACCGTTAACGCCCAGGGAATACCCAACGCTAGTTATGCTCCCTTTGTGATGGATAATTCCCAAAATATTTATATCTACGTCAGCGGTCTTTCCACTCACACCAAAAATATCTCTGCCAATCCTCATGTTTGTGTTTTATTTATTGAGAATGAAGCTCAGACTAATCAAATTTTTGCTCGTCGCCGGTTAAGTTTTGATTGTACGGCTACTGTGATAGAACGCGAAACTGACCAATGGAATAAAATTGTTGAGCAATTTCAAGAACGTTTTGGTGAAATTGTCGAAGTTTTACGCGGTTTATCTGACTTTCGGATTTTCCAGTTAACTCCGAGTGAAGGCCGTTTTATAGTTGGTTTTGGAGCAGCTTATCACATCAGTGGTGATAACCTCCAGCAACTTGTTCAGATTACAGGAGATAAAGGCTAGAATTTCGTCCTTTGTAATTTATAACTTGATACCGCACACATAATTTTATGCTTCAGTTTCAACCTCCTGGCTTTGGGCACAAAGTCATCAATACCTCATTGGGAGCAATGGTTTACTATACCCAAACGACTGCACCCTGGTCGATTGCTGACACTGAAGATTTACCCACTTTAGTGTTTCTGCACAACTTTGGAGGCGGTGCGTCTGCATACGAATGGTCTAAAGTTTATCCAGCATTTGCTTCTAGTTACCGCATATTAGCCCCAGACTTAATTGGTTGGGGAGAATCTGCGCATCCAGTCTGGGATTATCAAATTAGGGATTATCTGAGTGCGATCGCAGAATTTATTATCAAGACTTGTCGCCAACCTGTGACAGTTGTCGCTTCATCCTTGACAGCGGCTTTCACTATTCGCTTGGCTATTACCCAACCAGATTTATTTGATGCATTGTTTCTAGTTTCTCCCTCTGGTTTTGATGATTTTGGGCAAGGTTCTGGACGGAGATTGCCCCTGCCACTGATCAATACACCATTGTTGGATAATTTAATCTATGCCCTTGGTGCAGAAAATGAATTTGCAGTGCGTAACTTTCTCCAAAATTTTCTGTTTGCTAAACCAGAAAAAGTTTCAAGAGAAATGGTGCAAGCTTATTTAACTTCTGCACAACAGCCCAATGCCAAGTTTGCAGCCTTAGCATTTTTGCGGGGCGACCTTTACTTTGACTTGAGTTTATATCTTCAGCAACTCAAAATTCCGACTGTGTTTTTTTGGGGAGAAAAAGCACAATTTACTAGCATCAAATTGGGCAGAAGGTTAGCAAATTTAAATCCAAGGGTGATTCAAGATTTTTATGCGATCGCCAATACAGGAATATTACCTCATCTAGAAATGCCAGAGGTAGTAATTGCTCTGTTACAAAAGTATTTAAAATCCGCAAACCCCTAAATACTCAGTTCTTCAATTTCCGATTCAGACAAACTCGTGATCTGAGCTACCTGTGCTGCTGTCATACCCGATCGCAGTAAATTTCTTGCTGTTTGCTGCAACTGCAATTCAGCGCGTTCAGCTCGTTGGCGTTCCTGTTCAGCTCGTTGAGTTTCCTGTTCAGCCCGTTGGCGTTCCTGTTCAGCCCATTGGCGTGCCTTTTCCTCTGCTGTTGGTAATAACTCCCCATCCAAAGTTGCCCAACGTAACCAAGTTGTATTCACACCTTTGTAAGTCCCTTGCCAACGTAGTAATGCTAATCCTAATGCTTGACTCACCAATTTATTCTCTGCATTAGCTACTATTGGTTGATATACTCCACTACCAAGAGAAAAACCAGCCCAATCATCAGGATTGAAGGGATCAAACCAGAAGTATTCTGGGACACGCATCTGATTTTGATAAATTAGCTTTTTCTCATCTTTATCTGTGGCTGCGGTAGCTGGAGAGAGCAATTCAATCACTACGTCCGGGCCTTTACCTTCTTCCCAAACAACCCAACTGCGACGTTCTCCCTTGGGGACTCCCAATACAGCAAAAAAATCTGGGCCTCTGAAATCTTGGTTTTTTAACTGTGCCAAGCTGAAGTAGACAAACATATTGCCACTTGCATATCCATCTTCCCGTTGTTCCAGCCAAGTCTCTACGACATCAATTAACAATTCCATTTGCATTTTATGTCGTTGGCTTTCCATCGGGATACCGTCGTCATATGGTAGTTCCGCTTGGGTAGGCGGGAATTTTACATCTGGTGCTGCTAGGGTTTCTGACATGGCTTTTAAGGTTTTGGCTAGCCATTGCGGATATTTCTATCTTACTTGAACTGGAGAATGGGCATTGGTTATTGTTTCTTTCTTATTTCCCTTCTAACCACTAATACCTAGTTCCTTTGAACTGTAGCTGAGTTACGGTGAATTGGTATATCAATCAACTTCAGCTTCGGCGTTAATATTAACCTCAGAATTATCTTTGATGGGCCAATTAAACAATCTTGGCATCTGGGACACATCTAAAGCATAGTTGGCTGTCCAGAGCACAATTTCTAACAGCAATAAATTTCGTACCCACATCAGTTCAGGTTCCGAACCCACGAGTGTCAAGCCTTCATAAAGCTGCCAGATGCGATAAGGCAAGTATAAGTAAGGAACCATTACCCAAGTGACTGATTGAAACTGCCTTAGTGTTATGCTTTCAGAGAGAATTTGTAACCCTAGCATAATAAAATACCAAAGCAATACAGTTAATACACTGCCGTAGCTCCATACCACACCCCACAACAGCATTACTATTAGGGGTAGAACAATTCCACCAATTTGCACTGTAGAAAACCAAATTTTATACCACCCTGGCAGTGGTTTAAGTAAAATCATAGGCTTGGCATTCCTCCATAGCCAGCCCACAACCACAGTAAAAAATGTAGCTACTATAAAAAAGAGCAGGTTTTCTATAAATAGGTACATAAGTGTCTTATCGTCCTGTGCTACAACACTCTAATTTTGCTGCCAATACTTATATTTTTAAACGCCCGCAGGCTAGAAGCCTTGTCATTAAAAAGATTTTTCTCTAAATAGCGATCGCTCTCAAATCGAATTTCCAAACCCTTATTCTTGCGTGGGATGACAGCAAATGTGGATGCACTGTTTAACAAGAGTGATGGTGTAAGAAACCTCAATGCGATCGCTACTTTTGGCAAGCATCAGTGCATAGAGATGTCTGCACTTGCAGATAGTCTCAGATGCAAATTCAGTCAGATCTCCAAGTCTGCTATCTGTTTATAGTCAGGTCTTGGAGACTTTCTTAGCCTATGCTCTGTGATTTCGCGATCGCTTAAGTTAAGTGTGATTCAACCCAACGATTACTTTGTCCCGACTAGCTCCTTTACCTTGTTGATAATGCTTACTGGATCGATTCCTTGATGTGGGTACTGTTCCCATAGACCACCACAACCTTCTTGATGAGTGCCAAGATAAGCATATTTAGGAGTCAATCCGCGCTCTAACAACCAAGAACCGAAACGGCTACCTAGGCCAGTCCGGCGGTTGAAGGCTTCTACAACCAGAACAAAAGGTGCTTTCCCGATTTTGGCGATCGCTTCTTCATCAACTACATTCAAAGTCGGCTTGTTAATCAAACCTACATCTAATCCTTCCTGCTTCAGACGTTCTACCGCATCAAGAGAACGGTATAAAGCATCACCAAAACTCACGATGTAGCCTTGTGTTCCTTCCCGGATAACTTCATCTTTACCAGGGACAAATTTGTAACCATTGCTAAAGAAGTCATTACCGTTACTATTCAAAATATTAGGCACTTTGGAACGGGTGGAGAAAATAAACCGCAATCCAGGTTCAGAGAACACAGTTTCTACACAGGCTGTCATTTGGTTGACATCTGCGGGGAAGTACAGCCTTGTTTCATAGCCATCATCCAAGCCATTATCGGCAAACATATTATTTAAACCGAAATGACAGGTGTTATCTGCCATGTCATCAATACCTGCGTGAGAAAAGTGACACAGAACGTTGGAGTAATTCAACCGCGCCATCGTGATTTCGGAAATGCACATTTCCAGAAAGGCGCTGAAAGTGGCAAAAATACCTTGCTTGCCCTGGGTCATCCCAAATCCAGCCGCAGCCGAGAAGTTACCCCGTTCCATAATGCCAGAGGGAATAAAGACTTCGGGGTATGTATCATGGATTTTCTTCAGACCGCAGGAGCCTTCTAAATCGCTATCAATAACCAAGACTTTTTCTTTGCGTTCTGTTTCACTCATGCGACTGAGGACACCTACTACAGCTTCACCAAAAACATTGCGGTTAGCTCCCCATTTGTCGCTGGAACCCAGAAATGTATAGGTTTGCTTGGGTTTCTGGATGCTCTTCAGGTATTCAACAGCCGCAGTTTGTCCGCGAGATTCGAGATATTTAATTGCCAAATCTACGGAAATCACATCATGACCGTGAGTTGAACCTTCTAAGCCTTCAATACCGGGGCACATGGGGCGTTTGTTGATCACAGCGATCGCGCCGGGTGTATTCACGGCTTCGCACAGGCGGCGGTATAAATCATCCAAATCTTCCCCGTCTCCTTGCAGCACCTTCAACCCGTGACCTTCTAGGGTTTTGGCGACGGTGAAACCAGGTAAATATTTAGAAGGATGTCCGGCGATCGTTACATCATTATCATCAATAATTAGCTTGACGTTGAGATGCTGGGCAATAGCTAAACGGGCAGCTTCCGCATCGTTACCTTCTTGCTGAGAGCCATCAGAACCCAGGCAGAAAACCACTTTGCCAGGATTAGCCATTGCTACACCATTGACGTAGGGCCATACATGTCCCAGTCGTCCAGAACTAAATTTCACACCTGGAGTCAGTCCTAATTCTGGATGTCCTGGTAAATGGGAATTTGCCTCCCGATAGCGTAGGAGTTGCTCTGCTGGTAATTCACCGTGCAGCGTTGCCATCAAATATTGGGTTGCAACCCGATGTCCAGCTTCATCAAAGAAAATTGGTACAAATTGCTCTGATGCTCCCCGGAAGAAAGCATCAAGGATCGTTACCTCTGGGACTGTATCGTATGGCCCGCCAGTATGACCACCTACTCCTCTAGCCGCACCTGTTGCTGTAAAAAAGACGATTGCATCCCGGCAGAGTTGAATGTTTGCTTTGAGTGTTTGTCGCTGTTCCGCCGTCAGTGTGGCATTCGCTGGATTCAATGCCAAATATTTATAAGCACCGAGATCAATAGGAAATTGGGTTTTAGCAATAGTCATGGCTTATTTCTGAAATAGGGACTAATTTGGACAGACCAACCGCATGAGCAAATCACGAAAAATAAATATCCAATTGTTTCCCAAGCAAAAGCAGCCCACTAGGAACCATTATTGAACCATGTGGCTTAAGCTGACACGCGCGCAAGTGCCAAAATTAATACATTTAACTGTGCCTGAATGTGCTTGAATTCAATTGAAGTTACGGATAAACGTACAAAAAACTGCACATTACCGCTATTTTTAAGTGAATTGACCAGAAAATAGATAGGCTAATTGATCCCTTTTCCTTGTAAGTAAAAGATTGGGGATTAGGTCTATTTCTTGTAATCTACTAAATTGAATCTGATGTAATAAGTATAAACTCACAAACGTGCAGTTTCAAGCCCAAAAACGCAATTTCAGGAAAAATAATTATGTTAACTGCGGAACGCCGACAATTCATTTTGGAAATTCTGCGTCGTGATAAAAAGGTACTGTCAACGGAACTCAGCGCTGTGCTTAAGGTTTCCGAGGATACGATTCGTCGGGACTTGCGAGAACTAGCAGAAGCAGGACTATTGCAACGCGTGCATGGTGGCGCACTGCTGACTTCGCCAGCTACCGCGAGTTATGCCGATCGCCAAAAGCAAGCACCAAAAGAAAAGGACGCGATCGCGCGCACAGCCGCAAAATTAGTCTGTCCAGGACAGGTAGTAATATTAGATGGAGGAACGACAACTCTACAAGTAACCCGTCATTTGCCTCTAGATTTGCAAGCTACAGTCGTGACTAATAGTCCGCCAATTGCGATCGCATTAGCCGAACATCCTCATATAGAAGTTGTGATGTTAGGTGGCAAACTCTATAAAAAAGCTTTAGTGAATGTCGGTACTGTCACAATTGAGTCATTACGGATGATTCGTGCAGATTTGTGCATGTTAGGGGTGTGTAGTTTGCATCCGGAGGTGGGGATTAGTGTACCGAACTTGGACGAAGCTCATGTTAAACGAGCGATGATTGCTGGATCGGCTGAGGTAGTAGGATTAGTGACAACAGAAAAATTAGACACAGCTGCTCCCTATGTAGTCGAATCGATTCATGCACTGACTTACCTTGTAACTGCACCGACAGTATCTAACCAAATGCTGTCTGCTTACAAAGCTTTAGGTTTGACCATTATCCGTGACGAGTACGAATAATCTCCAGATTTGATAAATGCGATCGCTATTGACCACCCACTCTAAAATACAGCAGAATTCAAGAGTTAGAATTCAGAATTCAGAAGTAAAACAGTCTTTATGCTAGGGTTTGAGGCTTAGGATCTCTACTTCACTAACTTGAAATTTGCTGTATATGAAGAAAAAGCTCAAGTATTTACTTAAGCACCACCAAGAGCAATAAGTTTAAAGTTAGGATTACCTTTACCTTTACTATGGCAACATCTTAGAGGTTGTTTGTAAACGATTATGAACCTCCAAATTGAGGTGTTCTGAGGTGTTTCAACATTAAATAAACCATGCTGCCAATGATGCGCTCACAGCATTCCAACTCTTTACACTTCTTTATAAACATTTGCTTACAGAGTTTTAAATATCTAATTTAGATTAGTGGTAAATCCATAATTTCTAGTGAGGCTAAAGCGGCGAAAATACTGAACTTTTTACAATTGTTTGAAGATTGTAGATGAAAATTTTACATACATTTTTTTGGCTTTTTTTACTATAGTCAGTGCTAGCAAACTTAGTTTCTATCGTAGCGAATAATATTTTCCAACGCTTGTTGGAGAATTTCTTATTCAAAAACTTATATATTTTCTTCTTTACTTCATTAAATATATAAATTTGTTGGTCATTCTAACTAAATACTTACAAAGATAAAAATCAGTAAAATTTCTCTTTTATATAAAGTGACTATACAAGTATATTATCTACAGTTACACCAGCCTAACTGACAAAACACTATATGTGACCAACGGGTGTTGTCATTTACAAAGTTGCTCTTCAATTAACAACTCAGCAATTACTGCTTTATAGCCTAGTTGTTAATGAATTTGAGAGATTTAATCTCATGTTTGATTTTTGAGCGCAGCAATTTTTAAACCAAATCAATAAAAAACATGAAAATCAGGAATAACAATTTTCCTGGCATTTTCGTATGTATTTTTATCAATTTACAATTGCTGCCCAGATAAGTTGGCTCTTTTAGGAAGTGTGATTCTACTTTTCAATCCTTAATTTTTTATCGCGTCATTTAAACAAATGCATCAATCTTGCCACCTGATAGCCCTACTTTTAGCATCAACTTCTGCTTTCATTTTAACTCCATGTCAAGCACAAAGCCAGCCAGAATCAAATAACAGCAATGGTCAGAATATTAGCCCTATATCTTCAGAGCTAGCTACTGGCATAGATAAAACCGTGCCATCTCAACCAAGTGATTTGAAGAGTTCTACAAATAACAAAGCAGATATCTTGTCTGAAAATTCTAATACTTCCTCTACCACTGCTGCTCTAACTACAACAGCTAAAACTTCTAATTTACGTGTTCCAATATCCAGCCGAATTTTTGCTGTACCTTCGATGCAACAGTAATTAGATTATGAATGAGCAAGTGAAAAATGATGAATAATGAAGGTTTAAAGTTTATACTTCACACTTCATCTTGTCCTTATGAGCGCTACCCACAACATACTTGTTCATAGTGTTGACCAGCAATTTCCCAGGTAAATTCTGTTTCTACCAGTTGTCTGCCAGAGCAAGACAATTCATATCGTAGTTGCGGATGATCGAATAGTTGAATAATAGCTGTGATATACTCGGCTGGTACATTTGCTCTTAGCGCTCGTAGAGGTGTACCAGCACCATCTACCGCTAGTCCTTCTAAACCGCGATCGCTTGCTACTATTGGCACCCCAGCTGCCATTGCTTCTAAAGTTTTATTTTTAATCCCAAAACCCGTCCGCATTGGCACGATGCAGACGGTTGATTTATGTAAATATTCCACCATTGAGGGTACACGCCCAGTCACGGTAATTCCTGGTTGTTTTTTCAGTGCTAAAACCTCTGGTGTAGGATGAGCACCAACAATCTCAAAAGTTGTATCGGGGTAATGTTTCTGGATTTCTGGTAATACTTCTTGGCTGAAGAAGCACACCGCATCAATATTTGCTAAATTATCCATTGCACCGATAAAAATTAAGCGATGTCCTCCTGGATCGGCGATTCTATAAGGAAAGGAAACTAAATCAACCCCATTAGGAATAACTGTAATTTCACTATTAGGGTTTAATTCTTGCAATTGAATTTTGTCTTCTTCTGTAGTCACCACAAGGGCGGAAAACTTAGAGCAGTAGCTTTGTTCGTAACGACGTAAAAGTGGCAGATTAATTTTATCCCTCAATGTATTTTCGGAAATCCCAGTTGCGAGTTGGTTATGACAGCTACCGTAGAGAGAACTATGAATATTGACTACAGTTCTTAGCTCTTTTTGAAAATGCGATCGCACATAAATCTCATTGACGCTATGTTCGCAAGTAATAACATCATATTTTCCTGCTTGTACAACGTTATCAATCCACTCTTGCATTTCAATTGAGTAGCGGTTGAGTACACTCGGCGGTGTCCCCTGTTGCAAAAATGAGCTAAAGCGCTGGACTTTCTTTAGTATCCCTGCGGATGTTCCCGGTTCTGGGGGACGTTCAAAAACCACTAGACGATCCACACAATCTTCTAATCCTGCTATTTCTGCATCTGTGACAGAGCGATCGCGTTGAGTTACAAGAGTAATACTATGGCCTTGACTCAGATACTTGAGTAAATTAAATGTCCTGACTTGGGTTCCCCCCCGCGTTGGTGGATAGGGAAACGTAGAAGATAGCATTAGGATATTCATCTAACTAATGTCTGTAATAACACTAAGAAACATAATCATATATATATACAATGACCTCAATCATTGCTGATTGTCATCATGAATATCCCTTAGATATAGCAATCCGTGTAGGAGTTGTGAAATTACTCCTTGAGGCAGGGAACAGGGAACAGGGAACAGGGAATAAATGTACTTTGTTTTTCCACAAATGAAATAGGATTGCTATATTTTTTGTGAAACTTTAGTAAATTAAAGATCATAAAAAGCTAATTCCCGATTGCCTAGCAATATGATGAATTTACTGTATATCACCATTGAAAGTGTTGTATATACGGAAAATTTTATGGCAATATATAAATCTAATGAGTCTTGTTAATTAAATATACTTACCAAGGTATGTTAGCAATCCTGGGTTACAAGTTATTTTATGGACTTTACTAAGTGTTTTTCCACTTGAGAGATATTCTTAGGGTAAAATATTACATTCGCGTGTTAAGATACAAATCATATTAAATAGACTAAACTTATTGATTCGTGTAATTACTTCTAATTAAACAATACTTATTATCATTGTGGCTAAAGTTAGTGTTTGTATTCCTACCTTTAATAGAGTTAATCTATTACCTTACGCTATTGAGAGCGTAATCAAGCAGAGTTACCAGGACTTTGAATTAATTATTTGTGATGACGGTTCTAGCGATGGTACGCCTGAATTGATGTCACAGTACACAGATAACCGCATTCAGTATATACGTCATCAGCAAAATATTGGTAAAAGTAATAATATGCGCTCTGGCTTTAATGCAGCTAGTGGCAAATATTTTATAAAATTTGATGACGATGATCGACTTACGCCTGATTTTCTAGCACGTACTGTTGCCATTCTTGAGCAAGACTCTAGCATAGATTTTGTGGGCACTGATCATTGGATCATTGATATTGATAATGTCCGAGATGATAAGGTAACGCAGGAAAATTCTCGTCGTTGGGGTAGGAAAAAATTATCTGCTGGTGTTGTCGAGAATTTACTAGAGGTTGTTTTTATTTACCAAAGCTTCCAAGTTGGCGCAACATTATTTCGGCGTCAGACATTGCAAGAATTAGGATTTATGCTTCCCAATATGCAAAATTGTGAAGATAATGATTTATTTGTACGGTTAGCTTTGGCTGGAAAAAAAGGTTATTATCTGCCAGAATTATTGATGGAATATCGCTGTCATGCAGAACAGCAAGGCATTAATCGAGCTATTCCTTATTTATTTGATAAGATTCGGTATTTAGAAAGTTATAAGTTTGAGTCTGAAAAATTAGAGACAATCAGAAAAACTCGGCTTACTGAAGCTCAGTTAATATTAGGTTTGCGTTTAATTGAAAAAGGTGAAATGCAAACTGGTAGAGAACTAGTTTTAGCTGGTAAGTCTTTTTCCAATACTAAAGCCTGGACTGGGTTAGGGTTGTCGTTATTACCAAGTAGGTTGCGTAGTAAAGGATTTAAAGCACTGCGAAAAGTGCGAGGTTAGAGTGTTTCACAAGTAGAGCCGTAAATCTGCTCTCTAAAGTTTATTCTGATAGAGAAATCCGATTTGATTATTGAAAAAATATACGTATATGTAGGGTGGGCATCGCCCACCAAAACCTTCATCTGGTGGGCAGTGACCACCCTACGTATATTTCAAAAATCAAGTATGAATCCTATATGTACCTAAGATAGTAGTATGTGTGTGCTTCAAGAATTATTGTGTGTATCAACTATTTGATTAATTATTTATTTCTTGACCATTCATCAATAATGATCAAAATTTTCTTTTCACCCAATCCTTTAACTGATTGAACAACATCACGATAATCATCAAAACCTTGCTTATTCTTTTTACTAAGACGAGCATCGACTATAGCTTTAGCCAGGGTTTCTGCTCCAGTAATTCGAGAGCGTTGTAACTTCACATATAACTGATCTTTGTCTAAAGTGTTAAGTAAGTTTAGCGGATCAGTTTGTTGGGGAATTAGATTTTCAATTTTCTTAAACTTATCATCTATTCTTTGCCTTTCTTGTGCCATTCCTGATTTTAATTCATTGAGTTGTTTTTCAAGGCGTAATTCCAGATTTGCTAGACGCAATGATTCTGGCTGAGTTGACTGAGTTGGTTCAGTTAAACTTTTTACTGTTTTATCATTAGATTCGATCCCTCTAAGAGCTGAGGCTTGCTTTAATACTTTTTCTTCCTTTTCAGGCGAGATAATTAAGGCATTGACCATTTCACCTTCATTAGGGTTTTTTTCTTTAGCTCTTACAGATGCATAGTATTCAAAATGTCCATCAATTACTTCATATTTTTCAAATCCTATTTTTTTTAAAACTAGAGGTTTGAGAATTCCTCCAGACTCTAATATCATGTCTGCAAGATTTTCTAAGTCAGCTTCTTGGAAATTTGAACGAGAAACACTAGACGTAATGCTTGAAACATCTAACATAAAAAACTCAGTCATTATTTCATCTCCATTTTTCTTAAAACTTCTATAGCCAGAAACTCAAACTCAGCAGCAGCTTGATTAGCCGAAGGTTCATTAATAGCAAAGTCAAGAATAGATTTAGGATCAGGAATCTCCATATTGCCTACAGATATAGTTCTGTTAACACAAGCTGATAAAGCTGTTCTTTCTGAAATAATACTATCCATAATTGGCATATTGTAACGATCAGTAATTACACTTTTATGTTTTGCAAAAGTATATTTCAGATACTGAGCATTAGTAGAAATTTTAGATGGAAGAACACCCATAATAATAAGAGGTGGTTTTCCTAAACCTTCTTTATTTTCATTAATTTCTTGTTTAATAAAGCTTTGAACACTGGGCAAACCTTGATTTGAAAATGGCTTTAAGTCTGAAGGAATTATTAAGTAATCAGCAGCAGTTAAGGCAGCTTGTGCATATAAGTCTAATGATGGAGGAGTATCAATGATTACAATATCATATTCATTCTTTACTTTCTCTAATTTTTTAGCTAGCCTATTTCGACTAGCTCCATATTGGACTAGATTATTTTGTTTTGCAATTAAAGTAATGTGTGAAGGTATAATATCAACTTCTGGATCATTAAAAAATTTAGATTTACGAACAATATCTGGAATGAAGTTAAAGTCTGTCTTTTCTAACAAATGAGAAACATTACAATCTTTTAAATCATCATCTTCTTCAAATTGAAACTTTATTAAGCCTGTGGCAAAGGTTGTATTTGCCTGAGCATCTATATCAATTAAAAGTACTCTTTTCCCTTTCTTACTAAATGCTGCTGCTAAGTTAATGGCAACTGTAGTTTTACCAACACCGCCCTTATGATGATAAATTGCAATTGTTTTCATTGTATCTTGCCTCTTAATTTCAGAAATGACTTGAGAATCTACTTGAATAACTTGTGGTTTAATTATCGGTAGTTCTGGTTTTAAATTAACTTGGCTGTAACCGACATTAGATTGAGCGCTCGGAAAACTATTGTCAGATATTTGATTTGCTGAATTATTTATCAAATGTCTTTCTTTCAGACTTTCTCTACCAATTAAGTTGATAATTGTCTCTAGATTTGTCTCAATGTCTTTGCCAGCACACTGAAAAACTAGCTCAATATCATATTGCGATTTCTCATAAATTCTGATCTCCTTACCATTAGTTAGCAATCCATAGCGCACATTTAAGCTGGTTAAATAATGCCTAAGTCGGAGAACGTGATTATTTAAATTGTGCTTTGGATGCTTTGCCTCCATCACAACACTCAGCGGCGAGTTCGCATCTAAAACAAAGGGAACCACTTGCGCTGCAAATGCTAAGAAATCCAAGCGGATGCTACCAAGGATAACTTCTTGATGCCAGGTGTCAGGAGTATACCCTAGCTGTGGTAACAAATATTGAACGATGAGTTTACTTTCAACTTCGCTTTCATTGCGGCACAGTTCAGGATTAAAAGGCAATCTCTTACTCCATCTAGAAAATTGCAATCATGGTAAAGATGCTCATACCTGCTTGATTATGGCATCAACTCAGTAGTTTTAAGTAAAAAAATCGTTGATTAAATGTAAAAAATAATGACAGACTATTATTGGGATTTTATAAGTTATATTTATCAACAGTTAGCCTTAGATTGTTAGGGCTTACAGCAATTGCAAGCAGAAACAAAGCTTTGTGATTGTTGCCCTAGCCTACTGGAACATTGTCAGGGCTAAACGTACTCCTTCGGAGAACCCGCAGGGTAGCTATGCGGAAGGCTTTACGCTCGTAATTACGAAATTAGGCTATTCTTACTTAAGTCTCATCTGTAAAAAAAGTTTTTTGTCCTGAAGAAAGTTTTAACTCGTCTCTTGGCTGACGAATGTGAACTTATAAGTATTTACTTAATATTTGCGAAGATTCTGCAACTTAAGTCGGCTTGCTATATAATTCTGACTGCCTCAATCACAGTCATGTCACTGGAATCACTTTGTGTATTCCAGAAATATTAAATTTAACGAAAATTTCCATATATCAGGAGAGATGTACGCTACCTACATGGGGATGCAGCATCAAAGGACTTAACCAATGGGATATGTAATTGCAACTGCAAATATGAAAGGTGGTGTCGGCAAAACCACCATTACAGTCAATTTAGCTACTTGTTTAGCTAAATATCATGGCAAGCGGGTACTGGTTTTAGATTTAGATAGTCAAATTAGTGCGACACTTAGCCTGATGTCGCCTTTGGAATTTGCCAAGCGTCGTAAAAACAGAAAGACGTTTCGATATCTGATAGATCAAGTTATCACTCCGGAACCGAATGCGAAGTTGACGATTCAGGATATCGTTCACACCCAGGTTTGTAATTTGCCAGGGTTGGATTTATTGCCAGGAGATATCGATTTATACGATGAGTTTGTTGTTTCAGAAATGCTGCATCAACAATCTGTTGCTTTGGGTGAACAGGACTTTGAAAATATTTGGAATCGCTTTGAAAGGGTGTTGATTAATAACATCTTAAAGCCAGTTCGTGAAGAGTATGATTTTATCATTTTGGATTGTGCCCCTGGCTATAATCTCTTAACTCGTAGTGCTTTAGCTTGCAGCGATTTCTATATTTTACCTGCTAAACCAGAACCTTTATCTGTAGTAGGTATTCAATTGTTGGAAAGACGCATTGGGCAATTAAAAGACAGCCACGAACATGAAGCAAAAATCAATATAAAAATGCTGGGTATTGTCTTCAGTATGTCGAGTGCAAATCTCCTCACTGGCAGATACTATAAACAAGTCATGCATCGGGTTGTTGAAGATTTTGGTGTAGAAAAAATTTGTAAGAACCAAATCCCAATTGATGTCAATGTGGCTAAGGCTGTTGATAGCTTTATGCCGGCTGTTTTAATGAGTCCCCAATCACCTGGTTCTAAAGCATTTCTTCAGTTAACTCAAGAGTTGTTGCAAAAGCTATAGTCAGTGCTGAGTGCTGAGTCAGGAGTGAGGAGTTAAGAGTTATATTCTTCACTCCTCACTCACGGCTAATTTTTAAAACGTCCCTGCTAAGGCTGCAACACAACGTTCGCAAAGTAGGGGATGTGCTTTTGATTCTCCCACGTGGATGGAGTAGTTCCAACAGCGATCGCACTTTTCACCATCTGCATTTACTACACCAATTCCCCAGCTATCTGACTGTAGGTTGTATTTCAACCCTTGCAGTGCTTCGGGAGTATCCAATACTTCTACTTGGGAGGTGATAAACAGATAGCGGAGTTCATCAATACCGTTACCCTTATCTGGATTAAGTGCTTTTACAGAGGAACGTAACTGCTCGTTATTGATATACAGCAGTACTTTCGACTCTAGAGAAGAACCAATCAATTTTTCTATCCTAGCTTGCTCTAGCACCTTGTTCACTTCAGTACGCAGTTGCCGGATTTGTTGCCAAAATTCTGCGATTCCGGGATTGTGCCACTTCTGGTCTATCTGCACCCAACCGGCTTCAAACACCGATTTGTAAGGTGTTTTGTAAGGGAGATGTTGCCAAATATCTTCGGCCGTGTGACATAAAACAGGAGCAATCGCTCGTGCTAAATTCTCTAAAGCTATCTTCAGCACTGTTTGACAACTGCGACGGCGGAAACCATCAGGCGTACTGATGTACAGTCTATCTTTGGCAGCATCTAAATAGAAGTTGGATAAATCCACAACGCAGAAATTCTGCACTGTTTGGAAAAAGCGGAAGAATTGGAAACTTTCAAAGGCTTCTGTTACTTCACCAAACACCTCGGTGATGCGGTGCAGCATATATTTGTCGAGTTCTGGCAATTCCTCAAAAGCTACTGCATCCTTTTGGGGGTCGAAGTCATGCAAGCTACCCAATAAGAACCGCGCTGTATTGCGAATCTTACCTCTGACATCATTTAGCTGCTTGATGATGTTGTTACCTATACGCACATCTGAGGTGTAATCTACCGACGACACCCACAACCGCAACACGTCAGCACCATAGGGGGGTTCTTTTTTCTGGTCTTTACCACCGACAATCATCACCTGAGGATCGACCACATTCCCTAGTGACTTACTCATCTTTCGCCCTTGTTCATCCAAAACAAAGCCGTGAGTCAACACAGTTTTGTAAGGTGCAATGCCATTCACCGCTACACTGGTGAGCAAACTTGACTGGAACCAGCCGCGATGTTGGTCGGAACCTTCCAAATACATATCTGCGGGGTAGCGCAATTCTGGACGCTGCTTGGTAACAGCTGCCCAAGATGAACCAGAATCAAACCAGACATCCATTGTGTCTGTACCTCGGCGGTACGACCGACCATTATTGCGGTATTGTTCTGGTAACAATTCCTCTACCGGCAATTCCCACCAAGCATCAGAACCTTTTTCGGCGATAATTGCTTGGACGTGGTTGATGGTTTCTTCAGTCAGCAGTGGTTCCCCAGTTTCTTCATCGTAGAAAACAGGAATTGGTACACCCCAAGCCCGCTGACGCGAGATACACCAATCAGAACGTTCCGCCACCATTGGCGTGATGCGATTTTCACCTTGGGCTGGAATCCATTTTACCGAGGCGATCGCTTTTAGTGCTTCTTCTCTAAATCCTTCTACAGAAGCAAACCATTGTTCAGTCGCACGGAAAATCGTTGGCTTTTTCGTCCGCCAGTCGTAAGGATATTTGTGCTGATAGGGTTCTTCCTTCAACAAAGAACCAGCCGCAGCCAACGCATCAATTACCGCCTGATTACCATCACCCAGCACATTCAACCCAGCGAACTGTCCCGCCTCTTGGGTGAAGTTACCGTTATCATCCACTGGTGCAAGGATAGGCAAACCATAGCGCTGACCAACAATGTAGTCTTCTTGACCATGACCAGGCGCAGTATGTACCAATCCTGTACCGGACTCAGTGGTAATATAATCGCCACCCACAACCACCGGACTTTCACGATCAAATAAAGGATGACGGTAGGTGATATGTTCTAAATCTTTCCCTTTGAATGTGGCTTTTACAGTTAGCTCAACTCCTAAAGTAGAAGATAAACGTTCCACCAAATCAGCCGCCACAATCAGGTAGCGGAACCTCACCCCCTCAGTCCCCCTCTCCGTTAACGGAGAGGGGGAAAGTAATTCCTCACTCCCTCTCCCTGCTTGCGGGGAGGGGGTTGGGGGGTGGGGTTCCACTTCCACCACAGCATAGTTGAGGTCTGCGTTCACCGCTACAGCCAAGTTACCTGGAATTGTCCAAGGTGTGGTTGTCCAGATAGCGACATCCAAATTCGGTAAGTATTCTCCCAGAGTTTGTTTTAGCGCCTCAGACAAACCCGTTACAGGAAAAGCAGCGTAAATACTGCGGGAAGTGTGCCCTTCTGGGTATTCTAATTCAGCTTCAGCTAACGCAGTCTTAGAACTGGGACTCCAGTGAACCGGCTTCAAACCGCGATAGATGTAGCCTTTTAGCACCATCTGACCGAAAACACCAATTTGAGCCGCTTCATATTCTGGCTTCAAAGTCAGATAAGGATCGTCCCAATCACCCCAAACACCATAACGTTTAAAACTTTGGCGTTGAGCATCTACTGCTGCTAGGGCAAATTCCTTCGCTTTCTGCCGCAGTTGTAAAGGCGTCAGATTTTGCCGTTCTGCTGACTTCATATTCTGCAAAACTTTCAGTTCAATCGGCAAGCCGTGGCAGTCCCAACCCGGCACATAACGAACCTTACGCCCCTGTAGCAGTTGGTAGCGGTTAATAATATCTTTGAGAATTTTATTTAAGGCATGACCAGTATGAAGTGAGCCATTAGCGTAGGGAGGCCCATCGTGCAGTATAAATAATTCGCCGGGATTATTTTGCGAAAGGCGATCGTAAATTTTATTTTCTTCCCAAAATTTTTGGATTTCCGGCTCACGCTTGAGCGCGTTCGCCCGCATATCAAAGTTGGTTTTGGGTAGATTTACAGTATCTTTGTAACTTCCTGCTTCTGTCACAGTCTCATGCCTAAGATTAGTTGTCCAGGTTTTATCAATTATAGAAGATGACATGAAGACCAAAATTCGCTATTTTATTCAGCTTGACAGGGATGGGTGAGTAAGCCCAAGCATTTCTGTTCAAAAACTATGCTCTAAAATTGATGTAACCCAAATTCATTAAAGCTTTATCTGATGCCTCTCTCAGAACTGATAGCCCTCCTGAAAGAATTACCCTACTCTGATAAACTCTTGCTCACACATTTTTTGCTAGGCGAATTGTTGCAGGAATCAAGTTTAGTCCCATTGGATGCTCAAGGCAAAGTCGGTAGTCAAGGCTTACATAATTCTTTTGAAGCTGCTGCTGTTTTAGCAAAGGCGCTGGCAGAGGAAAAAGCAAGAACACATGGCTGATAAAGTCAGATTTGCTTTCACTGAGGTAGAACCACAATTTGGTGCATTGAGTACGCTACCTTATTTACCGCTAATCTGAACTTATCAGAATCGTTCTTTAACTGTGTCAGGCTTGCTAGATACTAGTTCTACTGTCAACGTATTACCTTATGAAATTGGGTTAAGGCTGGGAGCAGTTTGGGAACGTCAAAGGCTGTCCGTTCCCTTAGGGGTTAATTTAGCTAGATTTGAGTCGCGGGCGTTGGTCTTGAGAGCAAATGTTGAGCAATTTCCTCCAGTAGAGTTAGCTTTTGCTTGGACAAAAGACAGAAATGCCCCTTTAATTTTAGGTCACATGAATTTCTTCTTAGCGTTTGATGTGTGTTTCTACCGTTCTGAATTGGCGTTTGAAATTAGCCCTAAAAAATCATGAGCGGAGATATGCCTTTTTGTAAAGCGCGATCGCATTACATCCACAGATTAGCGTCTGCTTGATTCTCCAAACATCTGTCGTCATCACATCATTCGCTGATACTTTGAATGCAGAAGCTGTCTAGAGGAAAAACTCCTACTTTGTAAAGAAAATTGAAGCTGTCGTTATGAACGTCGCGCTTGTCGTTACCAACGTCGTAATTTTGTAAAGAAAGTTGAAGCTGTCGTTATGAATGTCGTGCTTGTCGTTACCAACGTCGTAATTTTGTAAAGAAAGTTGAAGCTGTCGTTATGAACGTCGCGCTTGTCGTTACGAACATCAAAGCTGTCGTTATGAATGTCGTGATTTTCGTTACCAATGATTAGGATTTGTATGAGGCGATCGCTTATTCAATTAAGTCTAAACTTCAAAATGGGATAGACATGATTTGATTTATCCATTCCTCAGCAGTAGAGACTTGCCAAACATTGAATATACATTTGTCATTGCGAATGGAGCGTTCGCGTTGGCGGAGCCTCTCGTAGAGAAGCGTCCCGAAGGGAAGCAGAATGAAGCAATCGCAAGGGTTTTGTGATTGCTTCACTTTATTTCATTTCGCTCGCAATGACAGATGCTGAATCATTTATTTTGTGGAAGGCTCTAAGACCCAACATCATCTTAAGTTAATGCTGGGTTTCACTCGATTCAACTCACCTGATCGTTTGGCGGTATTTGATCTGGTGGGGCTTCCGCTGGGGGAGCAAGTACCGCATCCGGCGCAATTTCCTCAACAGGAATTGGTTCTTTATTCTCAGTCTCAGAATGTGCTTGTGCTGCTTCCACCAATTCGGGAGATGGGGGATTTGGTGGAATGACTTCTGGGATACTCTCAGTTGTCGCTGCCGTGATAGTAGTGGTGACTACCTCATCAGTTGGTTTTTCTGATATGGGAGTTTGAGAGTTGGTATCAGCGGTGGTAACTACTTCTTCTACTGGGGTTTGTGTTGTAGCAGTAGTGTTGTCGATAATTTCTACCAGAGACTGAGCTTTAGATTTGGATGTTGCAGGTGCTTTTTTTGGAGTTTTTTGGAATTTATCTTTTACTCCACTAAAGGTATTACCAACACCCTTTTGCAACTGGGCCAGCCGTTCTGGTAGAGACAACTTAGTAACCTGTTGCTGAATTGAAGTTTTTACAGCCTCTGAACTGGGCACTTGTGTTTGTTGTGCCTGTGGTGTTACCTGCCGACGTAATGAGAAAGTTTGCCAGCCAAACCAACCCAAAAGTGCGACACTAGCCACATGACCCAGCAAAAGACCGCCATTAATGCGTTGTGCAAAAACCCATAACATCAGAGCATAAAATAGCCCTATACCGCTCCAAATAAAATCATTCTTGCGATGGATCTCTGGGAAGAAGAAAGCTGCTAAATAAATGGCTAAGCTTCCAAGGCCCACCGCCAAAGCTAGGACATATGCCAGCATTATTTGGTTACTCCTTACTGTGTCCTTTGACTAGATATTTCAATTTTGCAAATTTTGCAAGTCAATTGTTGATTTAGATACAAATTACAACTAATTATCTATGTTAGTTGTGTATCTTTGCAGTCTAGATTCACTCTTTCTTAATCTCTTCTTTAGAAGAGAAGCGAAAATCTCGGACTACCCTAAAGATAAAAGGATCTGCAAGAGTTAGCCAAACATAGTTTATGACACTACAAAGCTTTGGTGTGATTGGTTTAGCCGTTATGGGCGAAAATATCGCTCTAAACGTCGAGCGTAATGGCTTCCCAATTGCAGTTTACAACCGGTCCAGAGAAAAAACCGATGCCTTTATGGCGCAACGTGCGCCAGGACGGAATGTAAAAGCCGCCTTTACCCTGGAAGAATTCGTAGCTGCACTAGAACGTCCTCGCAAAATATTAGTGATGGTGCAAGCTGGTAAGCCAGTCGATGCGGTGATTGCTCAACTCAAACCATTGCTAGATGAAGGCGATATCATTATCGACGGTGGTAACTCTTGGTTTGAAGATACAGAACGACGCACCCAAGAATTAGAACCCGCTGGGTTGCGGTTTCTCGGTATGGGCGTCAGTGGTGGCGAAGAAGGTGCTTTGAATGGCCCATCACTAATGCCTGGAGGTACACAAAGCTCCTATGAGTATCTATCACCAATTTTTAACAAAATTGCTGCTCAAGTCGATGACGGCCCTTGCGTAACCTACATTGGACCTGGTGGTTCTGGTCACTACGTCAAAATGGTACACAACGGCATTGAGTACGGCGATATGCAGCTAATTGCTGAAGCCTACGATTTGCTGAAAAGTGCTGCTGGACTTGACCACAATCAACTGCATGAAGTGTTCACTGAATGGAACACCACCGACGAACTCAATTCATTTTTGATTGAGATTACCTCCAATATTTTCCCCTACATTGACCCAGAAACAAATTTACCCTTAGTCGATTTAATTGTTGACGCCGCAGGCCAAAAGGGAACCGGACGCTGGACTGTGCAGACTGCATTGGAATTGGGTGTTTCGATTCCCACCATCACAGCCGCAGTTAATGCCCGGATTATCTCTTCGATTAAAGACGAACGGGTAGCCGCATCCAAGATTTTGACAGGGCCTAGTGGTAAGTATGATGGGCAGGTCAAAGACTTTGTTAACAAGGTACGGGATGCTCTCTATTGCTCAAAAATCTGTTCTTACGCTCAAGGGATGGCACTGCTATCTACAGCTTCAAAAACATATAATTGGAATTTGAACCTGAGCGAAATGGCGCGGATTTGGAAAGGTGGCTGTATTATTCGCGCTGGCTTCTTGAATAAGATTAAGAAGGCTTTTAACGAAAATCCAGCATTGCCTAACTTGCTATTGGCCCCGGAATTTAAGCAAACAATTCTCGACAGACAAACCGCTTGGCGGGAAGTGATAGCAACAGCCGCCAAATTGGGAATTCCAGTCCCAGCATTTAGTGCATCTTTAGATTATTTTGACAGCTATCGCCGCGATCGCTTGCCTCAAAACTTGACTCAAGCACAACGCGACTACTTCGGCGCGCATACCTACCTGCGTACTGATAAGCCTGGAAGCTTCCACACTGAGTGGGTTCCCATTGCTGAAGCTGAGAAATAATCAACTTTCGCTTTTCTAAATTCTTAGATTATTTGCTGGTGACTCTAGATATTAGAGTCACTTTTTTTGTCATAAACATAAAGACACAAATATTATTCCACAGCAAAACTAGTCAGTTGCCGCATTTTTGGTGTGTGAAAGCCAATGACAATATCCTGTTTAAGTACACCCATTTCTATTAATTCCGTAGCGATGTCTACTTCAGTAGTATTTTGCTGAATCCAGATCTTTTCATTTTTGATATCCAGGTGCATGATAGGGCCATAAACTCGTTTTTGTTGATTCCAACCAACGCTGATAATTTGGTAGTGGTCACGTTGTGTATCAAATATCGGCTCGACGTCTACATCGCCATAACTAGGTTTATACTGTGCATATTTGTCCAGTAATTGCTGAATTATCAGCCGATATTGATCTAATTTAGCCATTGCACTATTTCCTCCGTTTCAATGTTGTAAATCAGCAGTAGAAGTTTAGTTTCCTGTACTACTGTTTGGGTAAAGGGCAAGCTAAAAAAATCGTTATAAATTAAAGAAGGGACTGCCAAATATAAAATTCGTTCTGGATCTTCTGTCCGCAGGGCAAAACGATAGTTGATAAATTGCCCCAAGGCTGTATGAAATTCTGATATTTTTGAGGCACTAGCGAAACTTTTGATTTCAACTGCTATTTTCTCCCCGGCTTTTTCGGCGGCAATGAGGCGTTCTGCACCTAAATCAATTTGCACGTCTACACCACCACAACGAATACTTAACGGGTCGTCTGTAATTGTCCACCCGTCTTTTTCTAGGGCTGATCTAACAATGTCATGGAATAAATCTCGCGCCATACTTAGATTAGTATATTTGAAACTCCTAACTTCTCAATTTGTTTGTGGAATATGATATTTCTTTGAAGCATCGAGAACAGATTTTCAAGATGTATGATGTAATAGAAACTTTTTTATCTGTAGTTCTCATTGATTTGGTGTGTTATTATTTCCAAGATATTTGGCTTTTAATTCTTCTAGCTCATCATCTATGATGCTTTTACTAGGAGTTTGAGAAGTTGGATTTGGCGGTTTAATTGAATTTTTTTGAGGCTTAACGCCGCCAAGAAATTGAGTTTTCATCTCCTCTAATTCTTGATCAATTTGACTGTGAGATTTGCTGTTTCCAGCAGGTTGAGGTGTAGATGGCGAAATAGTAACAGGCTTGGCTGATATGGCTGGTGTAGACGCTAATGGCGACTTTTGCAGATCATTGAGAACTTCATCGGCTGTTTGATAGCGACGAATGGGGATACTTTCTAGCATCTTGTTGAGAATGCGGCTCAACTCATTACCTGAAGGGGTTTTTAAGTACTGCTGCCAAATCCAAGCATCATTATTAATATCATAAGAATCAAAAGGCGATCGCTCAGTTAATAACCGAATACAAGTAGCACCCAAGCTGTAGATATCACTGGCAAAAATTGCCCGTCCTCTAATTTGTTCTGGGGCGACATATTCTGGGCTACCGATACTTGTACCAGTTCGGTTAAGGGCGGTGCTGGTCGCAGATTTAGAAGCACCAAAATCTACTAAAACTAATTTGCGATCGCTTGCACGTAAAATAATATTTTCGGGTTTAATATCGCGGTGAATTACTTGTTTAGAATGGCAAAATTGCAATACTGGCAATAAATCATTGAGCAACTGCCGTATTTGTACTTCACTGAAAGCACCTTGCTCTACCGATTCCTGCGCTAAGTTTTTTCCATCGATAAATTCTTGTACAAGATACTGTCGGTCTTCTTGAGTAAAATATGCCAGTAGTTCTGGAATTTGGGGATGTTTGCCTAATTCATCCAACTGCACGGCTTCTTGGGTAAATAGCTCTACAGCTTTTTGCACAGTATTAGTGCCTTGGGCTTGGGGGTAAAATTGCTTAATCACACAACGCGGTTTCGAGGGTTTATCCTCATCTACAGCCAAGAAAGTTCTACCAAAACCACCTTGCCCTATAGGTTTAATAGCGCGGTAACGTTCTTTAAGGAGTAACTTAGCTCCACAAGTCAGGCAAAACTTGACATCATCAGAATTTTCCGGTTTTGGGCAACGGGGATTAAGGCAGTAGCTCATGGTGGCGCTAAAAATCGCTCTTATTTGTCTTTATTGTGCACTGCGATCGCCATTGTTGAGTGTAACAGCTTGAGCATCAAAGCAGCATGACCGAAATCTACGGCTTCGGTATGACTCATGTGTGTCTGTTCATCTGGTATAAGAATGCGAGGTAGTGACCAGATGCTGCTTTTACAGAATAAATATGAAACAAAGTCATAAATGAATCAATGGGAAGAGCAAATCAAGCCTTTTAGGTGAGGTACTAGCTTGGTTTTTGCAAACAATGAACCAAAACATTTAGAGGTTGTTTGAAAAGTGGTTTGTAGTGTTTTTAAGCACATTTAGATCCCCCCTACCCCCCTTTTCAAGGGGGGAAACTGGACTCAAAGTCCCCCTTTTTAAGGGGGATTTAGGGGGATCTACAAACGTTTTGCTACCGACAGCAGGACTTTTCAAACATCCTCTTAGGGGTAGTGTGTAACTACTTATTTTCTTTTATAAAAAAGAATAGCAGTGGTGCACAACAATTTATAATTATCTATCTGGAGAATGTAGTGCCAGCTATGCTGATACTTTATAAAATTTTTAGGTAAGTTTCAAAGCCTTAATGAAATACAATATAACAGTATTTATCCTACAATTTCCATCGCAGCTTAATAAAAAGCTTACTTAAATAACAAGATTTTTTTACAATAAAGAGGTATTTCTTTGTACTGCTTTCAACAGATTCTAGTTCACAGAAGCCAAGATATAAAAGCCATCTAGAGTTCATGTCCTTTAAATCAAATAAGCGGTTAGATTCCGCTGTTTACATTGAAACCCTAGAAACACACAAAGGTGGAAACAAATGGTTAATAACAAACAAATTGCTGCTCATCCGACTCAACAAAAGTATATAAAGCCTGTAGACAAAGTTGAGTTGGCTATGATTCAGAATCGCCGTGCTGTCAAGCGTTTTATCATACAACAAACTCTGGGCGATCGCATTCTAGAAACAATCACAATTTCCTCTGTCTTGATTGCTAGCCTTTTCGGGATAAGTGCGCTGGGATGTTGGGGGCTAGAAATTATCGATACTAATACCAAATCAGAGATAATCAGCAAGCAAGAGGATTGGCAGTCACGAAAGCATATCTGTTTAGGCTGGATGCTAGTGGGTTTGTCCAGTTTTCTTGGTAGTGCTTCGTTAGCTAGCAAGCCTCATCGATGACGGCAATAATTCTAGATGCTTAATAGACTTGTCCAGAAATTTATAACCCGGTTTGTACAAGAGTTTTAAAGATTGCTCATATGGCTTCAATCAACTTAGCTATCAGGTCTTTTCAAAGTTGATAATGGTTTAGACAACTAAAATAGGATTTTCAAATTTTGAGCGTCAGCATGATTTATTATGCTGTACAATCCGCTAAAGTTATATAGCTGAAATACAAAGACGTATAACAATAAAATTTTATCTTCTATTTTTTTACTAAGTTAATTTTTTGATGGGTCTAATGAATTAACATAATTCAAACTTCAAATTTTCTAATTCCTTCTAGATTTAGCTAATTTTTACGCTGGGTGAATAAGCTTTAGAAAAATGCACCTTGTACTTCATAATTTATTGAATGATGGTTTAGTACAACATTTCATATTTGTGAAGAATTGAATCATTTGCTGGTAACACCTGGATAAACCTGATAACAATATAATAATCTGGGGAAATTTTGTACTAATACCAAATAGGGAACTCAATCGCTACTCTTAAGCTCTGTTGAGAGACTAAGGGTACTATTTGTTTGGGTAGATAAATAAATGGTTAGATGCAACAAGCAAAAAGCTAGATATTCAACCAGCGTTTCAGTATGCTTAAGGACAGTTCTTGAAAAGGTGATTAAGCCATTACCTTTTCTTTACTCTGCTTTTTGGCGTATTTCTTCTTCAAGACAGTGCCAAATCCTAAAGCCGTTGCTGAACCTAAGATAGTTAAAGGTTCAGGAACATCTTTAGCAACTATGCTGTATGAATAACTGCCAACATTATCCAGATCACCATCTTTCTGTTGTGCAGTGATAGCTCCATCAGCTATGGCATTTACACCATTGTAGAATTTTCCAGCGATCGAAAGGTTACTAATGCTCGTAGTGTCCGAATTGGTCGTTCTCAGAAAGTTGGATATGCCAGTTACTTGAAACTTTATCCCATTACTAAAAGTAAGGAATGGGTCAGTTATGGAAGCTAAATTTGCTGTGTATAGAGCTGATGTAGGGCTGGAGTTGGAAATTTTATTCAATAGCAGGCTATAGGGGTTGCCAGTGCCTATGGTAACAGTAGTGGAACCAGCAAATATACCCTTAGCTTTCAAAACATTTCCTGGATTACTGAAATATAGTGTTTCAGTATCCGGATTAACCTGAGATTGATTCTTAAAACTCAAAAGTCCCGCGAAATTTGCACTTCCCACTGTAGCCGCTTGAGCCTGTGATACACCAACAGTGCTACCTAAGGTTAATGTGCCACAAGTCAAAGCTATTCCTAAGCCTATTGATTTGAAATTCATAATTTTCTCCATCCAGAATTACTAGGTTTTTGCTATCTGCAAACTGTCCTAATGAGGTGCAAACATTAGCTTTTCGGGTGGTAGTAAACATTCACTTGCTTATTTGTATTTGCTATTACTAGCAATAACAAGGACATGTTAACCTCATTGTTTCAGATATTTTTATTATCTAAGTATTTCCTCTGGACTTACATAAAGTAATTGTAAAAACAATACATTAGTCCATAAAGTTCGTATAAAGTCTTGCTAATACCTCAAATACTAAGTCTTTTAAGTATAATGTCTGGTTTTATCAAGAAAATATTAAGTCAGTATTTTAAGCTTGAAAGTATAAAAAGCAGCTATTATACAGGTAATTACAACACCAATATCTATGAATAGCATGACTGACGTTCATTCTGTTGTAGCACAGTAAATAAAATACACCCTTCAATACTTCAAGTATTTAAAGCATCATCAGGAAATTCTAGATTATACAAAGGCTAATTAAAAAATTACAATTATCTGTGAAGCTAGGATAAAGAATAGTTTATTTGACCAAGCTTAAATCAATTCCCTATCTTTAGAATGATGAAATCTCTATAAATTGCCTGTAAGGCAAAGTATTTAGTGCTGCTTTGTATTTTATTGATACGCTTTCAATCTTTTAGTGGCTATGCAAGACAGCAAAACTCATCCGTAGTGCTATATCTTGGCGCTAGGCTAGGAATAGGCAAGCGAACTGTGCTTTATGATTTAATGCTAATGGCAGAATTTTTGGAAAGGCAGGTTAACTAAAGCATCATGCTCTTCAAACTGTAGAAATCGGTTAGCATACCTACTTGGTAATACAGACTGCGATCGCAATAATCCAATTGCTATATTGAAAATTGCGCAGGATTGAGAGTTATAAGTTCACAAGGATACTATTTCTTCAAAAGGCACAACAGATGATAATGCCAAGATGAAGAAAAGCGGTGGTTTAAGTCTTTATACTCAGTAAAATCTAGACACAATTTAGAGACATAGCATCCTATGCCTCTAAAATTAATATTTTCAAACATCGCTTGGCAGCAAAATTTAAGCAGCACAAAAAATCGGGGCAGGTTTTAAACCCACCCCGATTGATTCTGAGATATTCCGCCCAACTGCTGCGGCTACAGGCTTTAAACTATTAACTAGATTCACCATATCTTCTAAAGATAGTGCTTGACGTGCATCGGAAACAGATTTTTCTGGTTCTGGGTGACACTCTATAATTAATCCATCTGCCCCACAAGCAACAGCAGCTCTAGCCATAGGTGCTACTAATTCCCTTTTACCTACAGCATGGGATGGGTCTACAATCACGGGTAGATGAGTGATTTGCTTGAGAGCAGCTACGGCTCCTAAGTCCAGCACATTGCGAGTATAATTATCAAAGCTACGAATGCCTCGTTCGCAGAGTACCACATGAGGATTGCCGTGGCTCAAAATATATTCGGCTGCCATGACGAATTCTTCAATTGTCGCCGCCAGTCCTCGCTTGAGTAGTATCGGCTTGCCGGCTTGTCCCAAAGCTTTGAGCAAATCGAAGTTTTGCATATTACGGCTACCAATTTGCAGCATATCAGCATGGGCGGCAACTATTTCAATTTGGGCAATTGACATAACTTCAGTCACAACTGGGATATTGTAACGCGATCGCACCGCTGCCAAAATTTCCAGTCCTTCTTCTCCCATTCCTTGGAAAGCGTAAGGAGATGTGCGAGGTTTGTAGACGCCGCCACGCAAAGCTTGTACAGGTGCAGCAGCTAACTTTTGCGCGACTGTCTGCATTTGCCCTAAGCTTTCAACTGTGCAGGGACCACCGATAATTACTATTTCTTCTCCTCCGAAGCTGACTGTTTCTGAGAGTTTGACGATTGTTTGGTGGCTAGGGTGAGATTGAGCAGCGAGTTGAGCATTAATCATTGTGAGATTCTCCTTGTATGAGGTTATGAGAGTGAGGTTGATAACAAAAAAGCCCGGAATCTCAGCTTGAGAGTTCCGGGCGCGTTCTAAATCATCGACATGACGCTATTTACCCGGAACTTGCTCTGGGCCAAAAGTAAAAACCATAAAACCAACTACCGAAATAGATCATGACGATGAAATGCTTTAAAGAAAAAAGGGAACAGCGAACAGGGAACAGCGAACAGGATTAACTTGTTTATTTCATTCGTAGCGGGTGGCGCGCCACCTGTGCGCCTGCTCCAAAAAAACAAAAACCGCAGAGTTTGCTCTGCGGTTCACCTGGCGGTTTCCATTAGGAAACTAATTCACCGCCGGTGAACCGCCTTAAACCAAAAATAAAAGTAAGATTTGCTGTTGAACATTTTTAGTGTACGCAACTAGATAATTTTGATGTAATCCTTATATATAAGTCACGATAACAGACCCAGTTGGTGGAGTCAATAGCTCCACAACTCTTAAAAAAGGGTTAAACTCAGTACTATTGCGCCTGTCAAGACGTTTTCCTGACTTGTAACAGTAGAAATTATATAAACTTACAACTATTTTTGGGTCATGGGTAACAGGATATTGATGAACTCTAAACAATCTAGCAATTCATCATTCTTGTCAAATTCCGCGGCGGCCCAATCACATTATTATTGCCACTAGGTTTTATGATGCCTCGTTCTAAAATTTTAGCCACATCTTTCGACTCTCAAGGAGCTTACCCTTGCCCAGTCTGCCGTGTAGGTAAGATTACTCGGATGCCATTAATGGAAGCTATGGCTTGTGACTTCTGCCAAGAGATTTTTACTGTCAACCTAGAACAACAGCAAATCAAGATGCCTTCCCGCCAACCGCCGCTAGTTTGGTCTTGGAATGGTTTTAGTTGGACAGAAGCCCAGTTAGAAGGCGTGGAATTAGGTTGGGGCTATGGGTTAGCAGCAATTGCTTTTATACTCTTGCCCACAACTTTGATTGGCATTGTGGCTTACAATTTTCCTCCATCTCCACATCAATTTATTACTTGGATACCATATATCTGGACTATATTAACTTTTCTGTTACATTTAGCAATTATTGTTTGGATTTTTATTGAGGTTTATCAAATTCCAGTTGCAGCATATTTAAGAGCTATAAATCGATGGAGAAATGGATAGATGGAGAGATAGGAAGATAGAGAAAAATTAATTATAACTATTGACTAAAGGGAAAATCCCAGAACAGCCCAATTATGCCAGCTGCTAAGAGTGGTTTGCTAGCAGAAAGGTTATTGATGGACTGAGTTCGTCACTATTGGCTTGTATAATAACTGTGTGAAAGTATTCTGCTGTAAGACTTCACTATACAAGCAGTTGCAACAGAAATACCCCGTCTCTCGTTTCAGGTTTGGCAAAAGGGTCAAATTTGCCTATTCTGCGCTTACGCTCAGAATCAGCACTCAGCAAAGATCGTATATGGCTTGATTATTTACAATCATAGGAGTTTCACTAACCACTAATCGTCAAATTCAACAACAAAACTATTTGCGATCATTTTTAGATAATGTTAAAGGAGTAGATAAATACAACAAAAACACTATACAAGTAGCTTTTACAATAGCTAATACACCTGATAAAATTGCCGTACTGTATCAGTTAGCATATTAATATAACTTTTTTTGAAAGGAAGGCTACTGTGGCTCAATATATTAATTGAGCTAGTCAGATTGCTAAAACTACTTCTATTGGCGCTCAAAAACTCAAAGTATATGTGTTATTAAATAGTACAAGTAAATAGAGATTTAATAAAGAATTAAGCCAATAGAGGGATGCATCACTCATAATTAACTTGATTGTCCACTAAAACATCTTATGAGCGAGTTGGAACGGTATTATAGAGCCTTGGAATTAGAGCCTGGTGCAACACTTGAGGAAGTGAACCAGGCTTATAAAGATTTGGTTTTTGTGTGGCACCCCGATCGCATTCCGCAAGACAATCTCCGTTTACAACAAAAGGCACAAGACAAAATTAAAGCAATTAATGAAGCACGTGATAAATTGCGTTCTCTAAAAGTTAAGCATCAAGGAGCAACTTACTCACAAACTTACTCCAAGCCTTATTCACCGCCTTCTTCACCATCACCTCCTCAACCACAAAAGCCACCGCAAACAAACCATCAACCAACACAGAAAAACTCCGATTTGAGTGGTCAAGACTTTAGTCGGGCTAATTTGAGCAACAAAGATTTATCGGGAAGAAACCTGAGTTTTGCGAACTTGAGTGGCGCAAATCTCAGCGATACTTTTATGCACAAAGTTAATTTAAGGGGTGCAAATTTATCGGAGGCAAATTTATTTCGGGCTAACCTACTTTTAGCCGATCTCCGAGAGGCAAATTTGCGCTCTGCTAATTTAATTGGAGCAGACCTCAGTGGCGCTGACTTGCGGGGAGCTGATTTAACAGGTGCGCGGATTCGCTCTGGCGAGCGCCTTCTGGTTAAACTCATTGGAGCTAATTTAAGTGGAGCCATTATGCCTGATGGTGCAGTTCACACTTAATCTGCTTTTGTCACTCACTCCATAGAAAGAAACATAATTGAAAATAGTTGATACTGCTTTCTATCAAAAAGGTGATGTCTGCATTCCCAAGGTCATAGAAACGCTATCAGATAATTGCCCCAAATTAGCTACAATAACTGCCGATCGCTCCACCCATGTTTTGTTTGGTAGTAAAAATTTGGCGTCAAATATATCTCGGATAGGGGTTTAAACTTCAGTTGACACCAATGGGCGCTAGACTCATCCTTAATCGTTGAGATGAATAAATCATTGCAGACAATCTTTACCAAACACCGTCTACTCTGGGCGATTTTACTCTTAGTTACAGCACTGGTAGTGACCTTAGGGCTTTCCCTCTCGCAAGGCGCAGTACCTTTGAGTGGAAGTGAATTATGGCAAGCAATTCTTCACCAAGGCGATCCGGTTAAGCAGACAATTCTCTGGGATTTGCGGCTCCCGCGGATTATTGCTGCTTTGATTGTTGGTGCAGCTTTGGGAATGTCAGGGGCGTTACTGCAAGGAATGTTGCGCAATAGTCTTGCTGATCCTTTTATCTTAGGTATTTCCGCAGGTGCAGGGTTAATTGTCATAGTTATGGTAGTGTTGCAAATCTTCCCGGCTGCTATTCCTCTGGCGGCGTGGGTGGGAGCAATTTTGACTTCGGCTATAGTTATTTTCCTTGGCCGTGCGGGGTCAGGAATTGCGGTTGAGCGCTTAATTTTAGGCGGAGTGGCTGTGAGTTCTTTATTTGGTGCAGTACAAAGTACATTACTGCTGTTAGCCGAAGACGGTCAAATTCAAATTGCACTTAACTGGCTGGTTGGTAGCCTAAATGGACGAGGTTGGAAAGAAATTACCACTACTGGCCCTTACATTATTGTGGCATTGCTGGGCGGATGTTTGCTGGCGCGATCGCTCAACGTGTTGGCTTTGGGAGATGATTTGGCTTTGGGTTTGGGAGTATCATTAACGCGATCGCGTCTTTTAATTGGTGGTGTTGCTACTTTACTCGCCGCAGGTGCAGTTAGCATCAGCGGTTTGATTGGGTTCGTCGGTCTTGTAGTTCCTCACGGCGTCCGCTTAATTGTTGGCACAGATCACCGTTTTGTTTTACCGCTTTCAGCATTAGCAGGTGCATGGTTACTCATATTTGCCGATTTACTCTCTAGATTGGGAGCCATAGAATTACCTGTAGGCTCCGTCACTGCTTTGCTGGGTTCACCGTTATTTATCTGGTTACTTTATCGCCGTTCTGCGGGGTTGAATTAGCAGGGAACAATATTGTTTGCAGGTGATTATCCATAATTTTGAGGTTGACAATGCAATTGCATCGACATGCAATGCGATTGTATTGAGTAACAATGCGATTGTATCGACATGCAATGCGATTGTATTGAGTAACAATGCGATTGCATCGAGTAACAATGCGATTGCATCGAGTGACAATGCCATTGCATCGAGTAACAATGCGATTGCATCGAGTAACAATGCCATTGCATCGAGTGACAATGCGATTGCATCGACCTGCAATTTTAATTCACTATGGGGCGTAGACGCGGAGCGGTGAGGTAGTGCGTTGGGCGGGTTCCCCGACTTGAAGCAACTACCGAACCCGAAGGGCTTGTCGTACCCCTACGGGGAAGCAAGCTACGCGCAGCGTCTCGTTCGACGCAGTCGTTCCCGAAGGGTAAAGAAGACATCGCATCTACAATGAGATCCCTGACAGTAATACGCTTCACGTTAAGTTTGCTTAATTCTGTTATTTGTTCGCGTTCAGAGGGAATTCTGTATCTTACAGGAGAGCAAACACTGATGGTTATACGTAACCAATCTTAAATGACGAATCTGACTCCTGAGTAACAATACTAAATTCCAGCAAGAGCCAAAGTTTAAGATGAGCGATCTCTTACCATCAGAAAATTCCCAAAACAGTGCCCAGCAACAAGAGAATATTAATACAAATCGCAATCAGGCAGGAATCAACCTGCATCAGAGCGAAGTACACTTGCAGCAGTCTATTGAATATGCTCCCGTTGCGATCGCCATATTAGACCAAGAAATGCGCTATCTTGCTGTGAGTCACAAATGGCTGGAAGAATATAGTCTACCCAAAGATATTATTGGACGCTCTCACTATGAGATATTTCCTGATATCCCCCAAGAGTGGAAGTCCATTCACCAACGTTGTTTAGCAGGAGCAATTGAACAATGTGATGAAGATCCCTACCCGCGGGCAGATGGTTCGATAGAGTGGGTAAGTTGGTCAATTCGCCCTTGGTATATGGCAAGCGGTGAAATCGGCGGCATTATGATGTTTAGCGAAAACATCACCCAGCGCAAACAAGCAGAAATCGCCATGCGCCACAATGAAGAGCGCTATCGGTCTCTCGTTACTGCAACCTCTCAGGTCGTTTGGGTAGTGCCATCTGATGGCAACGTTACTGATGATAATCCTAGCTGGAGGAATTTTACAGGGCAAACAGTAGAGGGATTTTTGGGGCTGGGATGGCTAGATGCAATTCATCCAGACGATCGCCTAGCAACTGGCGAGGCTTGGGAAACAGCCATTAAAACAGGTAGTGCATATGAAGTAGAATATCGTCTGCGACGATGTGATGGCGAGTATCGTCATATGCAGGTGCGGGGTATCCCGCTTTTTGAACCAGATGGTAGTGTCCGCGAATGGGTAGGTATTTGCAACGACATCCACGATCGCAAACAAGCTGAAGTTGCCCTACGCGAGAACAACGCACTTTTACGCTCGATTTTGGAAAGTACACCAGATTTTATTGTCGTCAAAGACTGTCAAGGGCGTCATGTTGCTCTTAACTCGAATTTAGCCAACTTCATGGGTAAACCAATTGAGGAGATTATCGGCAAAGATGATACTGAAATACTGGCATTAGATGTTGCCCGTGAAATTATCGCAAAAGACCGCCAGGTTCTTGCTACAGGTGTGACTCAAACTTATGAGGAAGATGTTTCTAATGGTGAAATCAGCGGCACCTTTCTCACTACCAAGGCTCCTTGGCAAGATGTTCATGGCAACATCCTGGGCGTCATCGCCACCACACGAAATATTAGCGATCGCAAAGAAACTGAACGCGCACTACAACAAAGTGAAGAACGATTTCGTTCCCTAATTGAAGCTACCGCCCAAATTATCTGGCATACCACAGCAGAAGGCAAATTTGTCACTGAGCAACCCCAATGGAGTGCATTTACCGGACAGACTTTTGAAGAAATGAAAGACGGGTGGGGATGGCTAAATGCTATTCATCCTGAAGATCAACCTCACGCGGCCAGGGTTTGGGGAAATGCCTTTAGCAATCGAATACTGTATGAAGTTGAGTATCGTTTACGCCGTTATGATGGCGAGTACCGCTACATGAGTACACGGGCAGTGCCAATTTTAGCAGCAGATGGTAGCATTCGTGAGTGGGTAGGATCTAACGCTGACATTACTGAACGCAAGCAAGCCGAAAATGCACTACGTCAAACCCTAGAAGTTCTAGACTCAGCCAGCGACAGTATCATCATTCGAGATCTAGACGACCGAATTACATACTGGAATCGTGGCGCAGAAGTCCTCTACGGTTGGAAAAGGGAAGAAGTGATTGGGCAGTACATTCACACATTCCTGCAAACAGACTTTCCCAAACCACTAGATACAATCTTGAGCGAGTTTTTAGAGCAGGGACATTGGGAAGGCGAACTACACCACACTACTTGTAATGGTCAGCAGATCATTGTAGCAAGTCGCTGGACGCTACAGCGCGATGCCAAAGGACAGCCTTCTACTCAACTGGAAATTAACAACGATATTACCGAACGCAAGCTATTTGAACTTGCCCTCGCCCAAGCCAAAGAAGCAGCGGAAGCCGCCAGTCATGCCAAAAGCGAATTTCTTGCCAACATGAGCCATGAGTTACGCACTCCCCTGAATGGTATTCTCGGCTATGCGCAAATTCTCCAGCGTTCTAAACACCTGAATGAAGATGAGCGATCGCGCATTGATGTAATTTACCAGTGCGGTTCTCATTTGCTCACCTTAATTAACGACATCCTCGATTTGTCGAAAATCGAAGCCCAGAAAGTGGAACTTATGACTAGCGACTTCCACTTCCCCGCATTCCTCCAAGGTGTAGCTGAGATGTGTCGCATTCGTGCAGAACTTAAAGGCATTGAGTTCCGTCATCAATTGGCTTTAGAATTACCCGTTGCGATCCGTGCCGATGAAAAACGACTGCGACAAGTATTAATCAACCTACTCAGCAACGCCATCAAATTTACCGATGCTGGCAGTGTCACCTTTACCATTAGCTATGCTTCTGAAGGCAAAATTCGCTTTGAAGTCCGTGATTCAGGTATAGGCATCGTCCCAGAAAAACTGCAAGCGATTTTCCAACCCTTTGAGCAAGCAGGCGATCGCCGACGACAGATCGAGGGCACAGGATTGGGATTGGCAATCAGCCAAAGAATTGTGGAATTGATGGGCAGCACGATTCAAGTTCAGAGCGATCTAGGTGTTGGCAGTATTTTCTGGTTTGAGGTTCACTTACCGGAAGCTGATGAGTGGGTGAAAACCTCTCAAGCTGACGATTATGGTCAAATTATTGGTATTAAAGACCGTAAACCGAAGATTGTGGTTGTTGATGATAAATGGGAAAATCGCTCAGTAATTAACAATTTGCTCAGTCCCATCGGTTTTGATGTCACTGAAGCCACCGATGGCGAAGAGGGTTGGCAGAAAATTTTGGAATTTCAACCGGATCTCGTAATTACTGACTTGCTGATGCCAGAACTTGATGGTTTCGAGTTGATCAAGCGCATTCGCGAGTCGGAAACATATAAAGACATTACTATTATTGTTTCTTCAGCGAGCGTGTTTGAAAGCGATCAACATCGCAGCATAGAAGCAGGCGGCAATGATTTTATGGCTAAACCTATACAAGCGAGTGTACTATTTCAAAAACTGCGGCATTATCTCAATTTAGACTGGATTTATGAACAGAAAAAGCCTGAAAATCAGCTAAATCTGGAAAATGCTGAACTCGTCTTACCACCGCAATCAGAAATAGAAATTCTCTATGAGTTGGTAATGAAAGGCAATTTTAAGGGAATTATAAAACAGGCAACATTAATTACACAAATGGATCACAAATATATTCCCTTCGCACAACATTTGCACCAACTAGCAAAAGGATTTCAAGACCAAGAAATTCTAGCCCTACTTCAATTTCACAAGTAAGCGTTATGAATTTTGCAACTGCACAAACTACGACAGTTCTAATTGTTGATGATAATCCTGCTAACTTAGGTGTCTTATCTGATGCCTTGGATCAAGCTGGTCTTGAAGTATGGGTAGCGAAATCCGGTAAGGTAGCTTTAGAAAGAGTCAAATATGCCTTACCCAATTTAATATTATTAGATGTAATGATGCCAGAAATTGATGGATTTGAGACCTGTCGGCAATTAAAGGCAAATCCACAAACTCAAGATATTCCTGTTATTTTTATGACAGCACTTTCTGACACCACCAATAAAGTTGAAGGTTTTCAAGTTGGGGCTGTGGACTATATCACTAAACCATTTCAGCAACAAGAAGTCTTGTCACGGGTGAAATTGCATTTAAAGCTGCATAACTTGGGACAAGAATTAGAACATAAAAATACTTTGCTAGAGCAAAAATTTGTCGAAGCAAATCAAGCTTATGATGATCTAAAACAGCTACAAATCAAGCTAGTTCAAGGTGAAAAACTGTCAAGCTTAGGTCAGATGTTTGCTGGAATTTCTCATGAGATTAATAACCCAGTGGATTTTATTTATGGTAATCTCATCCATGCCAATGAATATACTCAAGAAATGCTACATCTTCTGCATCTGTATCAAGAGGAATATCCAAATCCTACCCCTCGCATTCAAGCAGAACTAGAAGTAACCGACATAGAATTTATTGATAATGACTTGTTAAATCTACTCAAATCGATGAATTTTGGCGCACGGCGCATTCGTGAAATAGTCAAGTCTATGCAAATTTTCTCTCATGTAGATGAAGTTCGTTTGGCAGAGGTTGATATTCATGAATGTATTGATGGTACACTGACAATTTTGAATCATCGCCTAAAAGCACAACCTGAGCATCCTGGAATCGAAGTAGTTAAAGATTACAATTTATTTCAGCTAGTTGAATGCTATGTCGGACAAATGAATCAAGTATTTATGAATATTATTGCTAATGCTATTGATGCCCTAGATGAATATAATCAACAGCGTTCATTGGAAGATATTAAACAAAACCCTAGCCTGATTAAAATTCGCACGATGATGAGCGAAGATGATTGGGTTGCCATTCACATCGCTGATAATGGCCCAGGAATATGTGAAGAAGTAAAAGCAAAGCTGTTTAATCCTTTCTTTACGACTAAAGCTGTAGGTAAAGGAACTGGATTGGGTTTATCTATCAGCCACCAAATTATAGTAGAAAAGCATGGTGGTAGTATCGAATGCCAATCTACACCAGGAAAAGGGACGGAATTCGCGATCAAAATTCCAGTTCAACAGTAAATTTTTGAATAGTATAGCGATCGCCAGATAGATTAGTAAACCTGCATTACATACAATACAGATAGAAGTAGGGTGTGTTGTCGCCAAGCGCCGCACCGACGCACAATCAAGGATTCAAGGTGCGTTAGCCTACGGCATAACACACCCTACATTTACTACATTTATATTCCTTAACTTAGCTTTAAATATTAGCACCGACTTACTTATAGCGATTACCAGATAGATTAGTAAACCTGCATTACATACAATACAGGTAGCAAAAGCCTTTTAAAAGTATTGCCTGTTCCCTATCCTGCTATACATTCCTCAAATGCCACTCGAATTACAAAACCTGACTGGTGGTTACACTACAACCCCAATTATTCAAAACATTAACCTCACTCTCCAAACAGGAGAATGGTTAAGTTTAGTGGGTGCCAATGGTTCTGGTAAGTCTACATTACTGAAATTGCTGAGTCGCATTCTCTCCCCCCAACAGGGAACAGTACTACTAGATGGCAAGGCGATTCACTCGCAACCACCGAATTTAGTTGCTCAGAAATTGGCATTGTTACCACAACAACAAACTGTTCCTGTCGGCTTAACAGTGCGGCAATTAGTTAGTTTAGGACGTACACCTCATCAACCTTGGTGGCAATGGGAATTAACAGGTAAAGATAGACAGCAAGTAGAAGCAGCAATTGCAAAAACGCAACTGGAAAAATTGAGCGATCGCTTAGTTGAACAACTCTCCGGTGGTGAGAGACAACGTGCCTTTTTAGCTTTAGCATTGGCGCAAGAACCGCAAGTCTTATTATTAGATGAGCCAACAACTTATTTAGATATTAGCTATCAACTACAACTATTAGAATTGCTCAAAAACCTTAATCAGCAACAGGAATTAACTATCGTCACAGTGTTACACGAATTGAATTTAGCCGCCCGCTATAGTTCCCGCATTGCTTTTTTAAAACAAGGTCATTTGTGGGAGGTTGGTACACCAGAAGCAGTTCTCACGCCGCATACCATCGCCCAAGTCTTTGGCGTGGAATCTGTAATTATTCATACGCCTGTTGGTTTACAAGTTTGTGCGATCGCTGCTGTGTAAGTTAAGCGAGTAAAATTTACTAATTGCTCTTAATAAAGGAATACAGTCGCAACTAGATAAGTATCTAATTGGGCGGCGAATTATTCATTGTTATACAGCATAGCCTCGTGGGAACACTAGTTGATAGCTAAAACATTATTAATAGTAGTTCCATAGATATGCTGACTGCATTATTGAAAATTCCAGGGTACCGGATTGATGAACAAATCTACGTAGGAACGAGAACAGTTGTCTACCGGGGAATCAGAGAACAAGATTTACACCCTGTGATTCTGAAAATGATGCAGAATGAATCCCCCAATTTCAGCGAATTTATCCAGTTTCGTAACCAGTACACTATTACTGCAAATCTTGATCTCAGCGGTATCGTCAAACCATATAGCCTCGAAGAATATGGAAATGGCTATGTTTTAGTAATGGAAGATTATGGCGGTATCTCTTTATCTAGTTACCTTAATCAACATACGACCTCAGGTAAATTTACCCTAGAAGAATTTTTTCCCATAGCCATTGCAATTACGGCAACTCTTGGTGAACTGCACCGACAACGCATTCTTTATAAAGATGTTAAACCTGCCAATATTTTGATTCATCCCCAAACTAAGCAAGTTAAACTAATTGATTTTTCTATCGCTTCTTTATTACCACGAGAAACCCAACAACTTCAAAACCCTAATGTTTTAGAAGGAACCCTAGCTTATATTTCTCCAGAACAAACTGGAAGAATGAATCGGGGGATTGATTATCGCACAGATTTTTATTCTCTAGGTGTGACTTTTTACGAGTTATTAACTGGACAGTTACCCTTTGAATCATCCGATC
The DNA here is from genome assembly GCF_002154695.1 of Nostoc sp. T09. Classification (GTDB taxonomy): domain Bacteria; phylum Cyanobacteriota; class Cyanobacteriia; order Cyanobacteriales; family Nostocaceae; genus Aulosira. The sequence goes on along the minus strand of NZ_MTAV01000034.1, from coordinate 6,638 downwards.
CAATGGAGTTAGTTTACTGTCATATTGCTAAACAACCACCATTATTAGAAGGCAGAAGAGAAGAAATCCCGCAAGTAATTTCAGATATTGTGCTGAAACTGATGGCGAAAAATGCTGAAGACCGCTATCAGAGTGCTGTCGGTTTAAAGTATGACTTAGAGTGGTGTTTTTGTCAGTGGCAAGAAAAAAGAGCGATAGCACCCTTCCAACTCGCGCAAAAAGACATTAGCGATCGCTTTTTAATTCCAGAAAAACTTTATGGTCGCCAAAATGAAGTAGAGACGTTACTGGCAGTATTTGACCGAGTTGCTGGCAATCAAGAGCAAATAAATCAAAACTCCGATATATCACTTCAAAGTGAATTGATTCTCATAGCAGGTTTTTCTGGTATTGGTAAAACTGCTGTGATTAATGAAGTGCAAAAGCCCATCGTCCGGCACAGAGGCTATTTTATTGAAGGTAAGTTTGAACAGTTTCAACGCAATATTCCCTTCTTTGCCTTTGTACAGGCATTGCAAGATTTAATGGCACAGATTCTTACCCAAAGCGATGCACAAATTACTCAATGGAAGAATAAAATTTTGGCTGCGTTGGGGGATGACGCTCAAGTAATTATTGATGTGATTCCTGAACTTAAGAAAATTATTGGTTCACAACCAGCAGTAATAGAACTTTTGGGTAATGCAGCACAAAAACGATTTAATCGCTTATTTCGCAAATTTATTCAAGTTTTTACAACCCCAGAACATCCATTAGTGATATTTTTGGATGATTTGCAGTGGGCAGATATGGCATCACTCAAGCTACTCGAAATGCTGATCAGTGAAAAGCAGATCAGTCATTTGTTATTAATTGGAGCATACCGGAATAACGAAGTTTCTGATACCCATCCTTTAATGCTGACGTTAGAAGAAATTCGCAATTCTGAATATCAAGCAGCAATAACGACTATTACTTTAACTGCTCTCACTGCCACAGATCTAAATCACCTGTTTGCAGATAGCTTGAGTTGCAAACTAGAAGAAGCATTACCACTAACACAACTAATTTACCAAAAAACCCAGGGGAATCCTTTTTTTAGCATTCAAATGTTGAAAACACTTCATGCAGAGGGACATATTACTTTTGTACCAGAGGTTGGCAGTTGGCGTTATGACTTGAATCAAGTACAGACTTTAAACTTAACGGATAATGTTGTGGAATTTATGGTTCTGCAATTGCAGAAGTTACCCCACACAACACAAAATGTCTTAAAATTAGCAGCTTGTATTGGTAATACCTTTGACTTAGCAACCCTAGCAATTGTCTATGAGAAATCTCTAGAGAAAACTGCAAGTGATTTGTGGTCGGCTTTAGCTGAAGGGTTAATTATTCCAACTAGTCACACATATAAACTTTTTCAACAAGAAAATGAGCAGATACAGGCAGAGGCTAAACTTTCTGCTGAAAATACAAGCTTAAATTTAACTAAGACTGAACTTCATTTAGTAGTTGACATTCAGCAGTGGTCTGCATCTATTTCTGAAGAAGATGTTCTGCCTTCGCAAGATTATGTATACGAATTCCTTCACGATCGCGTCCAACAAGCAGCTTATTCTCTAATTGACGATGCACAAAAACAAATCACTCATTTGCAGATTGGAAAATTACTGCTGCAAAATGTTCCGATAGCAGAACAGGAAGAGCATATTTTTGAGATTGCCAATCACTTAAATATGGGCTGGCAATTGCTCACTGAACCCAAGGAGCAAGAGCAAGTTACTCAATTAAATTTACAAGCGGGGCGTAAAGCTAAAGCCTCTACAGCTTACGCTACAGCATCACAATATTTAGCGATCGCTATGCAGTTCTTGGCTGAAGATAGCTGGTTACAACAGTATGAATTAACTTTTGCCCTTTACAAAGAGCGTTCAGAAGTTGAGTATCTTAACAGCAATTTTGAACAGTCATATGCATTTATTCAACAAGCATTATTCCAGGCACAATCAGCACTAGAAAAAGCTGAATTATATAACTTATTAATTGTACAGCGTACACTTCAAGCCGATTACTCTGTAGCTATTCAAGCGGGTAAAGAAGCTTTATCACTATTAGACATTAATTTACCAGAAGATAATCTTAACGCTGCTATCGATGCAGAAATTGCGGCAATTCAAGCCCATTTAGAAAATCAAAAAATAACTGCTATTTTAGATTTGCCGGAAAATCTAAATCCCAATTATTGTTACGCAATTAAATTATTGATTAATTTAGATCCCCCTACTTATATTACTTCCACACTTGATTTATATATCTTAATTACAGTGAAGGCTGTCAATCTCTCTATTCAATACGGCAATGTTGCCGAATCCGCCAAAGCTTATGCTAATTATGGTTTAATTCTTGGTTCTTTCTTTGGAGATTATCGTACAGGGTACGAGTTTGGAGAGATCGCTACTCAAATAGCCGAAAAATTTCATCATAAAGGTCAGAAATCTCAAGTTAATTTGTTATTAGGTAGTTGGTTAAATAATTGGATGAAGCCAACTCATTTAGCAATTTCTACCAATAATGACGGGTATCAAGCTGGACTGGAATCTGGAGAGTTACAATTTGCTGGCTACAATATTTTTGGGAATATATGCAATCAGTATTTCCAGGGAACTAACCTAAATAGTATTCGCTTGGAAATTGATAAATTTCTGCCATTTGCACAACAAACGCAAAACACTTTATTATCTGAAATTTTATTGGAAGTACAAAAGGTAATAGATGGTTTAATTGGCTCCTGCAATTATCAAGATGCTTCAGAACGCCATCATGTTAGCCACACACCAATGGCAATAGCGATCGCCCACATTTTGCAAGCCCAATTGACTTATTTGCAAGAACAGTATCAGCTGGCTTTGAAGCATATAACCCAGGCAGAAGCCTATCTCCCAGCAATTTTAGGTTTTACAACCTCGGCTAGTTATCCCTTTAACCATTCTTTGATTTTAGCTGCGCTTTATCGTCAAGTTTCACCATCCAAACAACGCCAATATTGGCAAAGCCTAATTACCCATCAAAACCAGCTGAAAATTTGGGCAGATAATTGCCCAGAGAACTTTGAACATCAATATTTGTTAATTCAAGCTGAGATGGCTCGGATTAGCAAACAAGAATTAGAGGCGATGGATCTTTACGATCGCGCGATCGCATCTGCCCAAGTCAATGGATTTACGCAAAATTTAGCGCTAGCTAATGAATTAGCCGCAAAGTTTTGGCTGACAAAAAATAAAACTCATATTGCCCAACTTTATTTAACTGAGGCGGTTAATGCCTATACTCAGTGGGGAGCTACAGCACAAGTTAAGCGATTAGAAGCACTTTACCCCCAACTGTTGCAGCAAAATCAAGCTGCATCGCAGCTGGACATAGAGTATCATCAACAAACAACTCTCTCTAGCAGTAACGTCAATTTTTCAGCCCAATTAGACTTTGCAGCATTTTTAAAAGCCTCACAAGCGATCGCTGGAGAAATTCAACTCGAACAACTCCTGTCAATTTTCATGCAAGTCATGCTGGAGAATGCTGGAGCGAAAAAATCTGTACTTTTGTTGCCCAAAAATAATCAGTTAGCGATCGCGTCTATAGCGAGTTTTGATGAAGGTAAAATTTTCGCTCATACAGATGTCTCAGCTATACCTTTAGAAGAAAGTCAGGAGATACCGCTTACCGTGATCAATTACGTTAAGCGTACCTTAGAACCCTTAGTAATTGATGATATTGCCACACAATCTCGATTTGCTAGCGATCCCTACATTACCCAACATCAACCGAGAAGCGTGTTGTGTACTCCGATTATCAATCAAGGTGAGTGGATAGGTTTGCTGTATTTAGAAAATCAACTGACAGCAGGAGTTTTCACGCGCGATCGTTTAGAAGTTGTGCAACTATTAACAGCGCAAGCCGCCATCTCTTTACAAAATGCTCAACTCTACACTAATTTATCGAAAACAACAGCAGAACTAAAACAGGCAAACTTTCAATTAGCAGAATATTCCCATACTTTAGAAGAAAAAGTTGCCGAGCGGACATCGCAATTAAACGCACAAACACAGCAATTAGAAGAAGCATTCAAAAATTTACAAACCGCTCAATCTCAACTAATTCAAAATGAAAAAATGTCTTCTTTAGGGCAACTAGTAGCAGGAATTGCTCACGAAATCAATAATCCTATCAGCTTTATCTATGGTAATCTCACACCAGCCACTGAATACATTGATGATTTAATGTTTGTATTACAAACCTATCGCCGACACTATCCCAGCCCTACACCACAACTACAAGCCGAAATTGCCAAAATTGAACTTGATTTCATCACCGCAGACTTGCCTAAACTTCTCAATTCCATGCAAGTTGGTGCTGAAAGAATTCGAGATATTGTCATGTCACTGCGAAATTTCTCACGTCTTGATGAAGCAGAAATCAAAGCCGTTGATATTCATGAAGGTATTGATAGCACGTTGATGATTTTGCAAAATCTCCTGCAAGCAAAACCAGAACATCCAGAAATTTTGGTTATTAAACAATACAGCCAACTTCCAGCTATTGAATGTTATGCAGGAGAACTCAATCAAGTATTTTTAAATTTACTAATAAATGCAATTGAGGCTTTGGAACAGTCAATTATTCGGGGAAAAGCTGCTAACAAACTCCAAATTTTCATCCGTACAGAAATCTGCAATTCCAATGAAATTAGAATTTGCATTGCTGATAATGGTATTGGCATTAGCGCCAGTACTAAGCCTTATATATTTAACCCATTCTTTACTACCAAACAAGTTGGTCAAGGCACGGGTTTAGGATTATCTATTAGTTACCAAATCATTGTAGACAAGCACCAAGGAAAGTTAGAATGTCAGTCTACACCAGGTAAAGGCGCAGAGTTTATTATTACCTTACCGATTCGACGTTAAATGTTTCAGGTATTAGGAAATATCTGCAAATATCCATACTTTAGAAAATCACTACTCTATCTAATTCTGACAACATTTGCTCTAAAATATCTTCCATCATTTCCTGGTTCAAAGAATGTAAAACTGCTGGGCCGCCTAGAAATTCTTTAATAGTTATTTTTTCTTCTTTAAAGTCTTGCACAAAATCGCGGATTTGAGTAACTATAGTCATCTGTGCTTCTATTGTTTCTAACATCATATCAATAGAGTCAATACCTTGTTTAGCAGCTTTACGAGCATCAGATACCATCGCACCTTCAGGAGTATTTTTTGCCTGACGCAGTTCCCTCTTTAAATTCTCATATTGATTTTTAAGAATTTGATTTTGCTGTTCTAATGTCTTACATTTTCGAGTTAAATCATCTTCGTTATTATTATCAATATATTCTCCCAATTCATGCTGTTTTTCAATTTCCAAAAGCCTTGCCAAGTCACCTTCTTGGTAAGCTTTATTAATTTCCTTCATGATTTCTGTATGGTACATCTGCGTTTCGCTGTCTGTTACCTTATCCGGGTGAAATATTTCAGCTAATTTAAGAAAGGTCTGACGAATTTTTCGAGATTCATCTTTGTTGATTTCAGCAGCAGATGAAAATCCTTGTTGTCCTCCCCAATTTTGATACCGTTGTTCACCGCCTTGGGAGAAATCGTTATCTTGCTGGAGATTTTCAAATAGCTCGTCTAAGTCTGGCTCTTCTAGTTCGCGATCGCGTTTTGGACTGATGATTCCTGCTAACTGGAGTTTACGGTAAACTGCTTTGATATTTTTCTCTGTTTGTTTACCAAATTTTCTTGTAGCCAATATTTCCTCAAACAGAGAATGAATTTCTCGATCGAGGTCTGTCATTTTGTTGAGGCTGGGAGTAGCTCGTTGAAATATTTCTGTGGCTAGAGAACGCATTTTCTCAACAAAGTTTTTCAGTTCAGTTCGCTTGCGCTTAATCTGTTTCAGTAGCGATTGATGTTCTTTATCTAGAGCCTCTAAGCGGATATGTAGTTCAGACAGAGCTAGTGGTGTTGATTTGACTGAGCCAGATGTAGATGAGGTTGTTCGCGGCATAAAAGACGTAGAAACGTTTAAAGTTTAAATAAAGAACAGAACTGTTAAGTCTTTGGGTAAATACTTACAGAAAATACTTTATAAATGATACATGATTAGCGTCATACTTTTTCTCTGACTGGATACTCCAAATAGGAATCTAGAGGAACAAAGAAGCAGGAAAAAGTAATTTGTGTAAGCGATTTAGAAAATTGGCGTACTACCAGTAATTTTTGATATCAACAAGGCTCTGGCGATCGCCAGCTACTAACGAGGACGTAAAGGTTACAGAGCCAGGAATAATTTTATCAAAGATTTAGGATTACTATCTACTCAGATTTTCCAGAATTATCTAGGAAGAAGTTGTAGCTACTTTTCAGAGCAAATACTATCCGAGGAAATAGAAATTCACCCACTAAATAATTCTTAAGGAGGTGATGTATGAGATATTTTGCGTGCTATTTGTGGTTATACCAAATCTGATTACAGCCATCTAGTTAAGGCTTCCATCTATCAAGGTTAAAACTTGTATCAGACAAAAGCATCAAACATACAGCAGCATTCAGGAGTTAGAATTCAGAATTCAGAAGTAAAACAGTCTTTATGCTTAGGTTTGAGGC
>NZ_MTAV01000245.1:1723-2255 GCF_002154695.1 Nostoc sp. T09 | reverse complement strand
CTTGTCACCCGCCGCACGATACAGTGGCAGTGCAGTATTGTAATATTCCAAGGCTTTGAGCTTTTCCCCTAAAGCAGAGTAAGCTGTGCCGAAACTAACCAGAGTAGTAGCTTCTCCACTCTTGTCGCCCACTGCACGATACAGTGGTAGTGCAGTATTGTAATATTGCAATGCTTTTTGCTTTTCCCCTAAAGCGTCATACACTCTACCAAAACTAACCAGAGTAGTAGCTTCCCCACCCTTGTCGCCCACTGTACGATACAGCGGTAGTGCAGTATTGTAATATTGCAATGCTTTTTGCTTTTCCCCTAAAGCGGAGTAAGCTGTGCCGATATTATTCAGAGTAGTAGCTTCCCCACCCCTGTCACCCACCGCACGATACAGTGGTAATGCAGTATTGTAATATTTTAATGCTTTGGGCTTTTTCCCTAAAGCGGAGTAAACTGCGCCGAAACTAACCAGAGTAGTAGCTTCCCCACGCTTGTCGCCCACTGCACGATACAGTGGTAGTGCAGTATTGTAATATTCCAAT
>NZ_MTAV01000245.1:0-1713 GCF_002154695.1 Nostoc sp. T09 | reverse complement strand
GCTTTTCCCCTAAAGCGGAGTAAACTTTCCCAAAACTAACCAGAGTAGAAGCTTCCCCACGCTTGTCGCCCACTGTACGATACAGCGGTAGTGCAGTATTGTAATATTCCAATGCTTTGGGCTTTTCCCCTAAAGCGTCATACACTCTACCAAAACTAACCAGAGTAGTAGCTTCCCCACTCTTGTCGCCCACTGCACGATACAGTGGTAGTGCAGTATTGTAATATTCCAAGGCTTTGGGCTTTTCCCCTAAAGCTTCATACACTCTGCCAAAACTAACTAGAGTAGTAGCTTCCCCACGCTTGTCGCCCACTGCACGATACAGTGGTAGCGCAGTACTGTAATATTCCAAGGCTTTGGGCTTTTCCCCTAAAGCGTCATAAACTGTGCCGAAACTAATCAGAGTAGAAGCTTCCCCACGCTTGTCGCCCACTGCACGATACAGTGGTAGCGCAGTATTGTAATATTCCAAGGCTTTGGGCTTTTCCCCTAAAGCTTCATACACTCTGCCAATACTAAGCAAGGTAACAGCTTGCCATTTTTTATCTCCTGACTTCTGCCACAATATCAGCGCTTCTTGCCATTTTTCTATTGCCTGGCGCAAAGATGCTGCTATACCTTGTTTGTAAAGTGCAGTCCCTTCATCAAAGACTTTTTTTGCTGCGGCGCGAGTTGCATTTTGCTGTGTTGTGGTTGGCTGTTGTGCAATTTGTGACGGTTTGAGTGTGGCTTTTGCCCCTACTGACTCGGATAATAATACGACACTCAGCAAGCTGATTAAACTGTAAAGCTTAAACTTGGGTTTTAGATATGTGAAGAAATTACTTTTTATCATTTGATTGTTCATATTCAAGTGGCTAATTATGCACAGCAACATTCGTACTGCATCAATGCAGCGTGCAGTAATAAATTATTGAATGATTCTCAGAATATATATTGAGCTAGATGGGATTTAGTCTAAAGCTTGCATAAAAATTGGATGACGCTGGTTTCAGTTTTCGCAACAAAATTTTGAGAGATTGTTTACTCATGGGTGTTTTTCCTCGCTTCCCTGATATTTATTTCAGAGGGGCGAGGACTTATGCAGTTTTTGCGTCTTGTTACCACATCTATCGTAGGAGCAGGGAGCATGGGGAAAAAGGGTTTGAGTCTTTTTTACTTTTCTTCACACAGTTTGCTTTTATTGTGCAGACTTACTTAGTGCAAAATCCAACGACAATTGCATTGCAGACCGATGCATTAATATAACAAGCCAATGTATTGGCATAACAAGCCGACGTATTAACGTAACAGACCGATGTATTGGCATAACAGGTCGATGCATTAATATAACAAGCCGACGTATTAACATAACAGACCGATGTATTGGCATAACAGGTCGATGTATTAATATAACAAGCCGATGCGATGTCTACGACAAGACGCTCCGCGTCTACGCATTGCAGGGCGATGCATTGTCAAATGTAAAGTGTGTTTCTGAGTCCCGACAACTTGATTAAGCTTCCATCTGTAACCGTTTTGTGTACAGTAGCGTTGGACGTGACTTTTGAGAGTTTGATCTGGCTTACCATGACATAACAGACAGCGGGAATCGATAACGGTTAATGGTTGAGTGCTGTAAAATAGTTTTTCCCCAGCTTGCAAGCGAAAATTAGAGAGAGTTTTTAAAGTGCGATCGCTCTCAAACCGTTCAATTAATTTTGCCTCAAATCG
>NZ_MTAV01000244.1:861-59885 GCF_002154695.1 Nostoc sp. T09 | reverse complement strand
AGGTGATTTCTGAGAAAGAATTTACCAATAAATGTAAAATACGTTCTTGATGACTAAGGAGACAGGAGCAAGTATTTGGATACGTTAGTCTCAGCAACCTCAACTGGCTCGTTAACAGGATCACAAATCGAAGACCTGCGACTGGCAGCATCAAAAATGGATGGAGTAGAACGTCGGGGTTTTCAGGCATACTTTGCACAATCATCTATTTTTATCACTTTGGGCAGACTTATTCGCTTTTTCCTCTGCCTAGAGTGACAAAAGAAAGCTAATTACAATCAAGACTTCGGCTCAATGTCAATGGAAACTAGACGTGGTAATAATTAGTAACCACTTCACCTTACCTGTACTTAATTTTCAGCACCAAAATCATCCCAGCAAACAAAAACGTGACAATGTTGGCGGCAATGATAGGAATATCGTGAACATAAGTGCCATACACCAACCACAAAATAATACCTGTACACAGAACAATCAGCATACTCCAAGAAAGATCTTCAGCTGATTTTGATTTCCAGGTTTTTATTAGTTGGGGTAAATAAGCAATTGTCGTGAGTACTCCTGCTGTTAATCCTAAAATGGTGATGAAGTTAGATTCCTCCATTTGAGTTTGCTACCTCTATGCAGTGAAATGGCCAAGTACGAGCATTTGAACTTTGACCATACACTACCATATTCAGCCGAGTACACTTATCAGCCTTAATTGGTATAACCACACTTGGTTTTGGTCTGACTTAACAAAAGTGTGTAGCTCTTTTCGTGATACTTGTAGCAGGATGGTGAGGCGATCGCACAATATAATGGCGTGTTTAGACTAAAGTTGTGCATTAGATTTCTAATTGATAGGGCCCTAAAGCGCAACTACGAACTTTTTTATTGCAACATTTTAGTCTTGTCACGCCAATAAGAGAAAATAGGCAAATGAGCAGATGGGGATAAGGCTTAACCTGTAGTATGAGTTTTTATGTTTGAAGAAAAACCAGAAAATTTACGACTTTATGTTGCAAAATTAGCTAAAGAAGCCTTACAAAAATCAGAACCATCAGCATGGTTTGAAATTTTATATGCCTCAGCCAAGGGTGATGCAGCACAAGTTCCTTGGGCAAAGTTAACTCCCCATCCCTATCTGTAAGATTGGTTGACTAAGCATCCACTAACCACTACAGGACAAAAAGCGCTGGTTATTGGTTGTGGCTTGGGAGACGATGCAGAAGCTTTAGCACAACGAGGGTTTGAAGTAACAGCATTTGATATTTCCCCTACAGCTATTGCTTGGAGTCAGCAGCGATTTCCCCATTCGACTGTAAACTATGTAGTTGAAGATTTATTAGCAATTCCCTCACAATGGCATCTTGCCTTTGACTTGGTTTTTGAATGTCGCAATATCCAAGCTTTACCCTTGAGTGTGCGTTCCTCTGTAATCTCCACAATCACTTCAGTGGTGGCTCCAGGTGGGAAACTGTTAGTAATTAATCGTTTTCGAGAGACAGAAGCCGAACCCTCTGGGCCTCCTTGGCCGTTGTCAAACTCTGAACTAGCAGAATTTGAAAAGTTGGGATTACATCAAACACAACGTTTTGTGTTTTTAGAATCTGAGCAGCTTGATGTGAAGCAACTGCTGATTGAATATCAAAGGCGTCATCCTGCTACTGAATAAAGTTAGCTAATATCAAGCATTACCTTGAAGTTCATGTAGATGAGGTGTATTGCTGGTGGATGCGATCGCTCCCTAAGATGGAGACAATTCAAAACTGACATCTTCATATACATCTGCGATCGCACACTTAAAATCTACACTTACCAGATGTATATTATCTCCTGGACCATAGGGATAAAGTACCCATTGCCCTTCTGGATTGCGGCGAAAACTCTCTACGTTCATCTTGGTTTGACTGACAAGTACATATTCCTGAAGTGACTCCATCTGTCGGTAGTCAGCAAATTTATCACCGCGATCAAAAGCTTCTGTTGTAGGTGATAGCACTTCTATAATTAAGCAAGGATAACGCAGAAAGTTGTCAAACCCTCTATCTCGTTGATCGCAACTTACTATGACATCAGGGTAGTAATAAATACTAATTGATTCAATATGTGCTTTGGTGTCTGATATGTAAGCCTGACATCTACTTCTGCGCAAATGATTTCTCAGCATAGCAAATAGATTACCAGTAATAATTACATGGGTATTGCTTGCTCCTGCCATTGCGTAAACCTGACCCTGTCTATATTCGTGCTTGATGGGACTGGTTTCTTCTCCTTTGAGATAGTCTTCTGGGGAAATATAGCTAGAATTTGGAGTTGCAACCATGTGCAATGACCTTGTGTGATGCCTTGTATCTAGTTTAAAAGAAGCTGAGGGCTAAATTTGCTAAGTTTGCATCTCAATAAATCTAGCTATTGCTAGATGCGCTAATAGTCTTAAAAGCTATAATTTACCTCTGTTGGTTAGAGACATAAACTTGTGGATGCAATATTAGAGCGATCGCACGCACTTAAACAAGCCTTGGTAGATTTTGTTTTGGACGCAGAAGGCGATTTAGCAAAAGCGCTAGAAACCTATGCAGCCGGAAAGTTACGTACTGGTAATGGTAATAGCACACAGCAAGACTTAGTTATTGATAGCTTTATTACAGAAGGGAAAGTAGGCGAGCACTCACCATTAGAATTATTTATAGATAGCCATTCTGATTTACCACAGAGCGATCGCAATTTAATTGGCAGTTGGCATCGTAGTTTTATGGGCTTATTTGCCATCACTAAAATCCTACCTGATGGCTTTGAGTTAAGGAATTGGTTGACAGATAAATATTACATCGTTAAGCCAAATAATACCAAAACATTACAAGAAATCTCTCGTTTAAAAGAAGGCGAAATCTTACTAACTCGCATTTCTCCCGTTACCGATAGTTACTGGACATTTTTTAGTAACTATACAATTATGGGTAAATTGGGTAAACCAAAACTTGCTGTAGCCATTGGTAATTTTAAAGAAACTTATAAAAATAATCTTTACAGCGATGCTCCCGATTTACTAGAAGAAGCGTGGAACTCTGTTATCCAATACCATCAGCAGTTTGTGGAATTTTTTGGCACAGATGAAATCACATTACCAGGATATCAACTGAATAAAAAAATAGCTGAATTTCAGGAAATAATCACTGAAAAATACTTGGCAGCCACAGGCATAGATACTTCTAAACCTATAGCTGAAATGGCACAAGAAGCCGGCATTGGAGAAGAGGAAATCAAAGCAGCAGTAGAAGAAATGGGTGCTGACGCAAATGTAGCCTCGCAAATATTGAAAAACAATGGCAGCAGTAAAATGGTAATGCCCAAGGTTGATTTACCTGCCGAACTTAGGAAAGCAGAACAGGTAACAGCCATTTCTCATCCTCGTTGGGGACAAATGTTTTTACCCACTTATAGTAAAGTAAAAACAATTTTAGCAACAGAAGATTGGCAAAATATAGAAGGTGCTCAAAAACTAATTCGCTATTATTTAGAAGACAAAAGTATTAATGCTTTTATATGGTCTAGGTTAGCTCAAGAGTATCCCACTACATTAGAAAATGTTTTGCAAACAGTTCTGCAACGCTCAGATTTTCAGCTAAAAAGCGACTTAGATGCACTTTTACAAGAATTTCACAAACCTCTAGAGCCAGATTTACCAGAAATTGCTAGTGTTCCTCTACATCTGCACAACTTATTTCAAGCAGCTGTCGCAGAAGTTCACAAATCTAAACCTCAAAGTAAGGGACAAAAAAAGCCAGCCAAGGGATTTAAATAAGGCTAGCAGACATTAGCGCAAACTAAGTTTGCGTTAACTGTTAATCTGTAGCAGATCGAATCTGCTGGCATTATTAAGAAATTCAAGTAGATTTTTTGCCAATCTGGAAACCCAGATGTATCATTTGAGGCGTCCATTGTCAAAAAAATCAAATTTGGCTGCATCACAATATGACAAATTCAAACCAAATTCTCCCCAGTAACGGCGTTTTGAAGACTAATTCTACTAGTACGAACGTGGTGAATATTCGTTCGGCTCCTGTAGTTAAGGACGGTAATGTTATACGCCAAGGGAAATCAGGCGATCGCGTCAAAATTATAGACAAACAAAAGCCTTCAGGAGACACTCGTACTTGGTACAAAGTGCAATTTGGTACACAAGCGAAAGATGTCGGCTGGGTACGCGAAGATGTAATTTCAGTGGTTGCTAGCCAGCCTGCGCCTGATAAAAATCCTTCTGAAACAGATACGCTAGTGTATTTTGTGACTGATACCAAGACAGTGAGAGTTTATGGTAAGGGACAGGCATATATAAATGTATACGATAACAAAACTGAAGTGACAAACCGTACCCCGGCAGCAAAATTACCTAAAAATGAAACTAATCAACTCTGGACAACCTATATTGCTTCCAAGGATGGATATACTTATCAAGTCAGATTCATTCCTGGTGCTGACACTGAACTGACAATTATTCATGAAAATAAGGTGATTTTACAGCAGAAAGGTTTTCGTGCTGACGGTACTGAGTATCGACCGAAATAAGGCAGAGGGCAGGAGGCAGTAGGCAGAAGTTAAGAGTAATGAATTATTCTCCTTATCACCCGAAGAGCGTTGGAAACGCTACCAAGAGTGCTGTCTCACCTTTTCCCCTTTCTGTTTCATGCATGGTGGTGTACGAAGTTGATAGGGGTTCCCTTCTGCCTTCATTACTAGCTTTTCGCCTGGGTTGTAACTGTTAATACTTGTGGCGGCGTAGCATCTGGCGGATAGATTAAATCAACTTCTACCAATCTGCGATCGCCTGCTGGCATATTTAGTAAAGTCAAGGGTTCCCCAAGTTGACCTCTCTTTTGCATCAAGTGTATAAACTGGGTTTGCGGTTTACCTTGGTCATCGTTATAACGAACTCGCACTGTACCTCGGAAGAATACTTGATTGGTTGGTGTATTTAAAAAGCGTAACCCTGGTTTTACCAACTGATCTTCTTTGAGTGGCGTTTGAATTGCTACGCTAACAGTTTGCGGACTTTGGGTATTGTTATATAGTGGCAATTTGAGGCTGTATTGAATTCCATAGTTGCCATGAGCGCGGTATGCGGTGTCAGGATAGCGCATCAACATATTAGCGCTTTGAATTTGACCAGTTCCTAAGCTACCACCATGTACGGTACTTAGAGCGTAAGAAAAGGCTTGTCCAGGCTGAGGAATTGTTAAATATCTAGCTTGCGGATTATCAACCAAGAAGGCTCTCCACTGAGAACCACTAGCTACCCCTGCGACACGTCCATAAATACGGGGTTTGCCAGTTTCCTCTAGGGGGGTGGGGATTTTATCTCGTGGTTCAGCTACATCACTATTATTGAGTAAATTTTGCCACTCATCTAAAGTCGGCGCACGTTCACTACCATCAGGATTTGTCTGTGCAAACATGGCGAGACTAGCTGCATAGACTGTGCCGCTACTGCGTAGCCGCATCAAAGTAGACCGACCATTTAAGGGTGGGGTGAGTCCCTTTACAGGAATAGGCAGATTCAGTAACATCTGACTTTGCCTTGGCGGAATGACAATTTGGGCAGGAAAAATCTCTTGTCGTTTTCCTCTAAGTACATCACTGGTAATGCGATCGCCTGGACCAGAAAAAACTGTACCTAAGATATTTTCTGTAAAAGATGGTAACTGAATAAAGGGTGCTTCTGGTTGACTCAAGTAACTTGCTGCTTGTAACACATTTACTGTTACTGGTGCAGAACCAGGATTGTGCAAAATTATCCCTATATAAAGTGAGCGCACATTTTCTGGTGGTTCAGCTTTAGCAATGTGATGAGCAAAAATATCAAATCGGCCCCGAAATGGAAAATTTAAATGAGCCGTTGGGACTTTTTTGCCATCTGAGGGAAAAGTAGAGAGTAAAATCCCTTCTTTTAATACTAATTCTGGGCTATTGCTATTAAATACTGGTACTTTATCGAGCTGTCCTGGTAAGGGACGCACGATTTGTGATTGCACTACTTCTTCAGGTGGTGGTGTAGGAGTTGATTGGGCAAGGGTCAAACTTAGTAACAATGGCAACATAAATTTAAATTTTTTCTCCACCTTACAGACGCCGACAAATTTATGAAAGTGCCAGTTTGTTAATAATTAATACGAAATCTGCAACAATGCTTACCAAATTTTCGTGGTTCAAAACTGGAACATGGACAAAGATGCAATGCGCTTTTAGGTGGTATTGACGCAGGTAATCTAATACTGAATAATAAAGACCCTCACAAACAAATTTACCGCAGTCGTGGCTAATCTCAATTGCCTTTGCTCCCAAAACTAATTGCTCTAAATCCACTTCTGTTTGTAAAACACTTTCTGCACAACTAGCACATACTTCCACTGTTAATTGCATACGGCTGGCAGCCATGCCACAACAGATAATGCAATCTGGTTGGAGTTCGTTGATTTTTTTAATTACAGAATCACTGGCAAGCTGCACATCCACAGGTAATTGACGCAAAAAAGTCAAATGATGAGGTAGTGAGTCAAGTTTGGATACTTCTAGTAATAGATCATCAGAAGAATTTGACTGTTGATCGCTAAGCCAAGTGTCAAAAGAAGTTAATAGAAACCTTTTCTTCATAGGAAATATTATTTAAAATAGAATAACCCTCCATAATAAATTTACAAGGAGCAGGTCAATGCCAGTTATTGCGGTCATAGACTACGAGATGGGAAATTTGCATTCAGTTTGTAAAGGCTTGGAAAAAGCTGGAGCAACTCCTAAAATCACTCATTCTTCCAAGGAAATAGAAAAAGCAGATGCAGTAGTTTTGCCCGGAGTAGGAGCCTTTGATCCAGCTGTGCAACACCTGCGATCGCGTGGTTTAGAACAACCTATAAAAGACACGATCGCATCTGGTAAACCTTTCTTAGGCATCTGCTTGGGATTGCAAATTCTGTTTGAATCGAGTGCAGAAGGTACGCAACCAGGACTGGGAATTATCAGCGGAAAAGTGAAAAGGTTTATTCCCGAACCGGATATCACTATTCCCCACATGGGTTGGAATCAGCTGGAAATAACTCAGCCAAAAAGTATTATGTGGGAGCATCTACCATCTCAACCTTGGGTGTATTTTGTGCATTCCTATTATGTTGAACCAACCGATCCGCAAATTCGGGCTGCAACTGTTACCCACGGTACTCAAACTGTCACAGCTGCGATCGCACGCGAAAACCTGATGGCGGTTCAATTTCATCCCGAAAAATCCTCAAATATCGGATTGCAAATCTTGTCTAATTTTGTTGCTCAAGTACGGGAGAAAGTTGCCGCATAATTCAATTTAAATTTCTTTATTTGTCATTTGTTCTTTGTCATTTGTCCTTTGTCATTTGTCATTTGCCCTAAACTAATGACTAATAACAACGACCCTTGACCAATAATCGGTGACTAATAACTAATGACTAGTGACCAATGACTCTGAGAATTTACGGCAATCGCCAGCTAAAAACTATACCTGGTAAAGACACCAGACCCACGAGTGCGCGGGTACGGCAGGCAGTCTTTAATATTTGGCAGGGAAAAATTCCAGGTTGTCGCTGGCTAGATTTGTGCGCTGGTACTGGTTCAATGGGAGCAGAGGCTTTGTGTAGAGGAGCCAGCTTAGTAGTAGGCATTGAACAATCGAGCCGCGCCTGTAACATTATTCAAGAAAATTGGCAGCGGGTAGCTCATGCTGACCAAGAATGGAAAGTATTGCGGGGAAATGTTCTCCAGCAGTTAAAAACCTTATCAGGCAAACAATTTGACAGAATTTATTTTGATCCACCTTATGCTAGTGGATTGTACCAGCCAGTATTAGAAGCGATCGCTCAGTATCAGCTTTTAGATTCTGAGGGCGAAATAGCCGCTGAACACAGTTCCCAAGATTGGACCCCTCCAGTAATTCCCAATTGGGAAATTTGCCGCCAAAAAGCTTACGGTAGCATAGCTCTTACTTTCTACAACGCTGTTGAGTGAGGAATAGGGGATAAGAGAAGGAGGACAGGAGAGAATCATCACTGTTAGTTCCTTGTCTCTGGCTCCTAGCCCCTAATCCCTAGTTACTAACCTCCCAGTTGGTTGGGGCGCTTATATTGCTTATAGGCAGCGTAAAACAGACCAGACAGAGTAACCACAATTAAACCAAGCACAATACCTGAGAGCAGGGGTTCAACCACTGTAAATCTCCTCTTTGCAATTATTAAAGATTGTTTCCTGTTTTTGATTTTACCAAATTGGGGATGAATCCCGCTTCCTACAGCGTTTTAGAGAATGAGTGGCGACAAGAAAATCATCGTCTATGCTTGCAGACAGAATCAAGAACTTTTAAGCTATGTGTAGGAAATGAAAAATTTTTAGCACACCTCAACTTTTACTACAAACCTTTTGGATAACCAGATTACCAAACCTGAAACTCTCATTCAGCGGATCGCTTTGCTGGCTCTCGCCATATTGCTAGCAATCCCTTTGGGCATTTTTGGTGTTCAAATGGTTCAAGCTTCCGATCCCTATGTCAAGAGTGTTCTCTCCCTCACAGGAAATCCTGTTCAAGGAAACGCTATCTTTCAAATTAATTGTGCTGGTTGTCATGGTTGGCAAGCAGATGGGCGAGTAGGCCCAAGTTTGCAAGGTGTCTCAAAGCACAAGTCTCGGTATGGGCTGATTCACCAAGTGATTAGTGGAGAAACGCCGCCAATGCCAAAGTTCCAACCAAGCGCCCAAGAGATGGCAGATCTTTTGAGCTATTTGGAGTCTTTATAGGAGGAAACTTCTCCATTGCATAGGAGGTGTATAGCTAGAGAACCTGTCACCTTTTGCCAAATAGTTGACAAAATTAGATTCTTGCCTGTCAGCAACCCGAGGCACGAACAAGCTTCGAGAGTCCGCATAAGGTCATTACTCTAGCGACTGCAAATTCAGTGAATCTGTCTAATTACACGGTAAAATATCAACCTAAAAAATACAGATGTTTTAAGAATTTATACTGAAAAAATTTCAGCGATCGCTAAGTTCTAAATGGTGCCGAAAGTAACGCCTTGTTGTTTGAGCCACTTACGGTATGCAATAGAATAGCGATCGCTCGGTAAATGTACTTCTGCTTGCAAATCCAAAGGTAAGCGTCGGGGTTGCTGGGATTCGACAATGGCAATATCTTGACTAGCAACTTGATTTTGAATATCTAGATAGGCTTCCACTGGAACTTCACGAATGCTGTTTACCATTAACCAATATTGAGCCACGCATTCATCTTCATCGACGGGCGTAATTGTATAGAAGATATTTAAACGATGATCTCCTGGCCCGAGTTTAAAGTATGCTACTAACGGACGGAAGATGCGGTAATCGTAAGTGTTGAAAATCAGTGGTGCTTCTTGAGGATTACCCGAATTAAAATCTAATTCCCACAAACCACATTTAAAACTAATCCCATCACTAAGAGACTCTAATTCATAGTGCGTCAACTCAGGACGACTGGCGTGGGCAAATAATCCCGAATGCATAATTGGGAAGTGTGCCGGATCGATGAAATTTTCCAGCACCCGCAGAGGGCTAGAGTGATAGTAGTAGGGACCACAGAAAATCTTGCGATAGACCGGATCGTACCACTCAGAAAACGTAGCTATGTCTTGTTTTGGTGCCCCTAAACAAACCCAGAGCAGATCGTAACGCTCTTGAACTTGGTAAGTTTTAACACAAGCTTGTGCGGGGGGCGATTGGTCTGGATTAGCCGGAACTAGTATACATTTCCCCTCGCTGTTAAAGGCTAAGCCGTGGTAAGGACAAACAAGAGTTTGTTTATTGACATATCCTAGAGAAAGACGAGCACCACGATGAGGGCAAAGGTCTTGCCAAGCTAAGACTTTGTCGCCATTATGCCAAAGCACTAGATCTGAGCCTAATAAGCGCTTGTGTAGCACTGTTCCAGGTTGCAGGTCTTGCGATCGCGCTATTACATGCCAATCATTCAGCAAAATCTGGTCTTGCACCATGACTATCGACACTCATCAGGTCATCTAAAAGTATAGATATGATCTTCGACGAAACTTTATAATAAGCGGCACATTTTTGAAATTACAATTATGTTGGTTATACCAGAGGCAGCAACTGATACCAATTTTGGCTTTTAGATTAACAGTCTTTACCTAAAGGTTGTTTCAAAACTCTAAAACAGTACTATCTAACCAAAGTTGGTATGAAACTTACTACTGAGTTTGCTATGGCAGAGGTGCTATGCAGTTTGCTGAATCAGCATCGAAAACTAAAAAGTCTAAAATCCAACAGCCCATAATATATTTTTATATAATTAACAGCTAATGAGTGAAGTACTAAGAATTGGTAACCGTACAATCACGGCTGATGAACTAATACCCTTGCTGGCGAGCTACCAAATGCTGCCACAGTTGCGACGGGAATTAATTATTGATGAGGCGATCGCATCAATAGACTGTACTCCAGAAGAAGTCGCCCATGCTAGACAGCAGTTTTTTGCTGAGAGGCAGTTAGCATCAGAAGCCGATGTCAAAGCATGGATGGAATATCTCGGTCTTAGCGTCAATCAACTAGAAGCTCTGACTGTGCGCAAGCTGAAAGTTGAAAAATTCAAGCAAGTGACTTGGGGTAAAAAACTGGAATCCTATTTTTTTCAGTCTAAAGCCAAACTGGATAAAGTAATTTACTCTCTGCTGCGTACCCAAGATATCGGAATAGCCCAAGAATTATACTTTCGCATTCAGGCTAAAGAGCAGTCATTTGCAGAAGTAGCGCGGGAATATTCAAAAGGCCCAGAAGCACAAACAGGTGGGTTGGTTGGTCCCATTGAACTTAGCCAACTCCATCCAGCAATGGCGCAATTACTTACTAACACCCAACCAGGTCAAGTTTTACCGCCAACTCGCATTGCTGAATGGTTTGTGATTGTGCAATTGGAGAAATTTATCCCCGCACAACTAGATGAACCTATGAAAGTGCGCCTCTTAAATGAACTCTTTGAAAGTTGGATACAGGAACAGCAAAGGCAAATGATGACTCCGCAGCTAGTTTAGCAGGGGGCAGAAACGCAGGGGGACAAGTAAGAAATGTACTTGACCCTTGACTTTTGAGAAATGCCAAACTGCTTTTATTCTGCTGTCTTCAGTGCTGTTGCCTTTACTTCATTTGCACAAAAAATCAAGTAAGTTCATATTGTTCCTACTGTAGCTGTCACTAAGGTTGGGGAAGACCTCTAGTACTTCAGGGGGCACAGTTTTAGGCGATCGCATCAAGGCAATAGTATCTCCTCAGCCCCAAGCAAATACGGTTTCTTCGGAGCAGGCGCACTGGCGGCACACCACCCGCTATGAATGGAAGAAACAAGTCAAATCCTCTTCCCTTCTGCCCTCTGCCCTCTGCCTTCTGCCTTATTTCTTGAAAGAGGGCTAATATATAAACAAGGATTGAGCGATCGCCAATCACCCACTATTCAGGAAACAAACGATTCTGTTTGATAAGAAGCAGGCTATTTGCTAAATTGAGATTGTATATCTCGTAACGCTGCACGGACTTTCTTATATCGTAAGTATCTGAAATAAATGAAGTGCGATCGCAGATGCTTCGTTTTTATTCCAGACATATTTTTTACAAGTTTCGCAGGCTGCTTCCTCAATACTGCCTTTTTCAGGATTTTTGAAAACGGGGTGATAGGGTAGCGCAAACTTCCAGCCACGCCCGCCAAGCACTACGCAACAATCGTACCGTCCTGTCCTTGCTAACCTTGAGCCTACTTGAAGTTAGCAGTTTATGATAGGACGACATTAATTGTTTAAAGCAATAAACAATCTGTTAACTGATAAAAAGACATAAATAGAATTTAATGACACTATTTATGTCCAATAAAGATGCTGGTTGCAAGTATATCTATCCAAATAGAGATAAAGAAATAGAGATTTTAGCTACTCACTCCTAACATCTCTTACCTAAGATGATTATGACATAAATAAACTTTGTTTATTCTGGAAAATTCTAGACATAAATATTTAACTAATACTTTTATTAAGTCCATAAAATAGGTTCTAATAGCTTGAATTATCAAATTAATAATGTTAGTCTGAGAATGTATGGAAGCTAGAGAAATAAATTCTAGTTTCTATTCAGACCTACTGACTCATCTAGAAATTTATCTAGAAGTAAGGAGGCAAAAATGTTTGAGAAGAAACGGGAAATTAAACTCAATCACTTGAACAAGCAGCACCCTGCTGGTTCCGAATTCCTGAAAGAGGATGAAGGCAATCTCGACAATTTGAGTGAAGAGGAACTCAATGCTCGAGGTGGAGGAGGAGACGAGATTTCCATCTCTGCTATGGCATCGAGACTAGCGATCGCTCGCAGTAATTGGCTTTTACCAGCACCAGAAGCACCAACTACAGCAACTTGTTCTCCTGGTAGAAGTTCAAAACTTAAATTACGCTATAACAATTGATTTCTAATTTTTCTACCTAACTCTTTTACTGTTAAGATTGGAGTATTAGGCAATGATTCTGAATTGATGATAGAGTCTTTATTTAGTTGGTGAGACATTCAGCTTGTTGATAGTAGTTTAGTTATAAAATACAAGTTATGTTAGTAAATTGTGTGGCAAATATTTAACCAATTTTTCGAGTAAAATAGATTGGGAAGAATGCAGAAAAAAGTGATCGCCTGGAAACATATGTAAATTAAAATCAGCCTTTGTCTGTTCTTGCCATGCTTGCAGTTCGTCACAACCAACTTCTGAATCTTGTAATCCGCCAAAAACAGTAATGGGACACTCTAAAGGTGGTTCAGAAGTATAAATATAAGTTTCTAGAACTGCAAAGTCAGCCCGTAAAATCGGCAGAAATAGCTGCATCAATTCTGCATTTTCCAATACTGCTGGTGGTGTACCTTTGAGTTGGCGCAGTTCTTCGATAAAAGCAAGTTCGGGGAGATTGTGAATTGGTGGCTCTAAATCAGGGATTTGCGGGGCGCGGCGACCAGATATAAACAGATGAACTGGGAGAGTCCCGTACTTTTTGCGGAGTAGACGCGCTAATTCAAAGCTTACCAAGCCACCCATGCTATGACCAAAGAAAGCAAATGGTATATCTAAATATGGGTGGATAACGGAGGCGATCGCATCTACAAGCGGTTCTATTTTATTATATGGCTGTAACTTCATTTGCCTCCCCCGACCTGGAAGTTCGACTGTACAAACTTCTACAGATGTCGGTAATGAGTCTGGCCAAGAGCGAAAGATCAAAGAACTACCACCCGCATAAGGAAAGCAAAATAAACGCAAATCTGCTTGTGGATTAGGCTTAGGAGAAATTATCCAAGAGTTGAGATTTGATATCTTTGTCTTCATCACAAGTTAAATTTGCTCTTTAGTTTTCACAAATAAAATTATTGTAGAGAAGGAACCTCTCTACAAATAGCACATATCAGGCTAATTTACGTATTAATTTTTACTAGATAATTCCTCCATTTTCTTCCTCAAACTTAGAGGTCTCATATCAGTCCACACTTCCTTAATATATTCCAAGCATTCTGATTTGAGTCCACTTTTACCTGCATCTCTCCAGCCAAGAGCATTTTCTCGCTCAACAGGCCAAATTGAATATTGTTCCTCATGGTTAACTACAACTTTATAGATGGTTGTATCTTCCGAATTTGTTTGGCTCATTTTTATCTCCTATTAGTAAACTAAAATTTCAAACAGAAGCACGGGGAGGTAAAAATCCTCCAGACCTTAGTTGTTCTACACTATTCTTAACAGCTTGAATAATGTAGTTAATATCTTCATCTGTATGGGCTGTAGATAAATAGCCACTAACACCTAAAAGGTGAACTCCCTGATCAAGCAGATGATATTTTAATAAGCTCATAGCTACGGAAGCAGCAGAAGAATTTTCCTCCGAAAGTTCTAAGGATGCAGAACCAAAAAGTGAACCAAAGTTCGCCATCCGTAGGGGTAGCCCTTCTACTACAAAATAATTATTTAAAGCAGTGATAAATTCTGTTGTACGTTCATTCAATTTTTGATGTAGTAATGGTCCTTCACTTTGCAGATATTTCAGGACAGCTTTTGCAGCAGCCATCGCTAAGGGATGCTTACAAAAAGTACCTGCAAAAAATGTTTTTTGTGTTTTAGGGTAGGAATCATCGCCATAATTCCACATACCCCCGTCAATTGCATCCATATATTTACTTTTACCAGCAATCACCCCAATTGGTATTCCACCGCCAACGATTTTTCCATAGGTAGCAATATCAGCTTGTACACCAAAATATGCTTGTGCGCCGCCAGGATGAATGCGAAAGCCAGTAACCATTTCATCAAAGATTAAAGTAATATCAGTTGCTTGTGTTAATTCTCGTAGTTGGTGCAAGAAATCTTTTGGTTGTAAAGCTGGTCTACTGGTTTGTACAGGAACTACCAAAATGGCTGCTAATTCTTGCTGATGAGTTTTGATGATTTCTAAAGACTTAGGATTGCCATAATCTAGCACCAAAACATCATTAACAAAGTTTGGTAATACTCCAGGTGCTAATGGTATTGCAGAGTAATTATTCTCTGCCTTATTTGCTTTAATTAAAGTGCCATCAAAATGACCATGATAAGAACCCGAAAAGATAACGATTTTTTCACGTCCTGTAACTGCTCTAGCAATGCGGATGGCAGACATGACGGCTTCTGTACCTGTATTGCTAAAACAAACTCTCTCCATTCCAGTGAGTTGGTAAACTAACTCAGCTACCTCACCAACAAGTTCTGATTGGGGGCCAATTTGAATACCTTTATCCAATTGAGTGATTAAAGCTTCTTTAATAAAAGATGGGTTATGACCAAAAAGATTAATACCTAAACCCATCATTACATCTACATATTCATTCCCGTCTACATCCCATATTTTAGAACCGCAAGAACGATTAGCCACAATGGGATAATACATTTCTTTGAAGAGTAAATTAAAATCTCCTAAGTTTTTATCATCAGCTAAAAATGGACGAGAGTTTTGAGAAATTTGCTTTGATGTTTTTGTGCGATCGCTATAGAGATTGATAAAATCTCTCAAATAATTTTGTTGCTGGTTAGTAAGCCATGTTGTAGCTAATAGCTTGGTTAGATAATCATAATGTTGAGGTAATGTAACTTGTTGTGCATTCATGACTTTTACCTAATGATAAAATTATTTATAACTCTAGAAGAGGTTTATTTACTTTTTTATCCTTATACTTGGGAGCAGGAAAAGATAAGCTAGAGCCTGCCTAAGCAGGCTTGCTTTGTGTATTTCTCAACTTTTCATCAAAGATTATCCTGTCAACTATTTACACGCTTATAGCAAACAAAATATGTACTGCCAGGCATTTGGGATATTTTTAGGTCATGATGTGAATCATAACTGTTAATGTCGCTAAAACCTGCCGTTTTCAAAGCAGATGTAATTTCTTCTTTGGTATAGCATTTCTCTAAAATAGTGCTATCAAAACGCTGCCACGTTTTCTCGATCAACGAGAATATAGTCAAAATAACCGGCATAAAAAGTTGTGGAAGTCATAAGTTTTTGAATTATTTAATGAGATGATTTTTCACGTAGAGACGCAAAGAATGAAAGTTTAAGAGAGAGATGGAATGATAGATTCAAAATTTAGTGTTCATTAATCCTTGCTTCATTAGATAAGAAAAGTAAGTGCTTAGTAACTGCTCGTCTATTGGAGGACAATTAATAGAAGTATTTCTTAAGCCGTTGATAACGTTTTGATTATCAAGCTGTAAAAATCCTGAACTAGATTTTTCTTTTTGAGCTTCTCTTGCTGGGAAAAATGGCACTAATGGATATAAAGGATGCTCTAATGAACATTGAGTAATATTGAGTAATTTCTCCCGCCACCGATCATAAGAAACTTGCTCAATTGCATAACCCAACGAGCGAATATGGTCAATCAGTGCATTTGTGTGCAGAGTTTGGGGATGTACCAAGTGGAAGGTTTTACCAATAGATTCTTCCTGCTTGGATAAATGAACTATGGCTTTGCTGACATAATCTACAGGAACTATGTTATCTCTAATGTCTATATCTGGCGCGCTTCCTAATTGCACACAACCGATAATCAATTTGTACAGAAAGTCATTGCTATTAAAAACACCAGTTTGGCTATGTCCAGCTATGCGAGATGGTCTATAAATAGAGATAGGAATTCCTCTTTCAGCCGCCGTTTGTACTAATTTTTCAGCTACCCATTTAGTTTGACAATATCCGTTGCTAGGAAATTCGTTTTCATTCAGGCTATCCTGTTCACGAACTAATTTAACTCCAGATTCAACTTTTGAGGATACAACACCAGAGCTAGAAATAAAATGTACTGGTTTGGTTTTAACTTGACTAGCTAATCTCAGGATTTCTCGTGTGCCCAGTACGTTTGCAGATTTTAGGATTGAGTAAGGATAAATATGATGTACCCAAGCACCATTATGGTAGATGACATCAATCGTAGATGCTAATTGTTGAAATTTTTCAGTTGCTAAACCTAAAAGTGGTTTTGATAAATCACCAACAATGAGAATAATTCTAGAACTCCAATGTTCGTTCCAAATCCCATAAGATTCGAGGATAGTCTGTATTTTTGTATGGTTATCTTCAAAATTTACAGAACGCACTAAGTAATAAATATCTGCTGTGGTTTGTTGCAGAAGTTCAGCTAGTAAAAATGCTCCTAAAAAGCCTGTTGCCCCAGTTAGTAAAGCTGCCTTGGGTGCAGGGATAAACTTCCCAACAGTAGGAGGATAAATTGCCTGGTCTAAAGCGGTTTCAGATTTAAGATCCAAGGTTGAATACTGAACTTCTGTTTGACAAACTTGATCAATATTTTCTGCTAAACCTGCTACAGTGGGTTTTTCTAACAAACTGCGTAAAGATATATCCAAGTTAAAAGCTTCTTTAACTTTGGCAAGTAGCTGAGTTGTTAATAAAGAATGCCCACCCAATTCAAAGAATTTGTCGTAAATGCCAACTTTATCAACTTTTAAGACTTCTGCCCAAATTTGAGTGAGCTTTTTTTCTACAGGGGTGCGAGGAGGAACAAATTCTCCGATTAAATCTGCTCTAACTTCCTCTGGTGCAGGTAGTGCTTTTCTATCAACTTTACCATTGGGGCTGAGAGGCAATTCTTTCAAAAGCACTATAGCAGATGGAAGCATAAAGTCTGGTAGTTTATCTTTTAGCCAGTTACGTAGTTCATTAATTGTAGTGGCTGATTTTGACTGAGGAACTAAATAAGCAACTAAGCGTTTGTTTCCTGGTACATCTTCACGCGTAATAACTACTGTTTCCTGCACCTGGGGATGTTGTTTAAGGACAGTTTCAATCTCACCTAATTCAATCCGAAAACCGCGAATTTTTACTTGGTTGTCAATGCGTCCTAAAAACTCAATATTGCCATCATTGAGATATCGCGCTAAATCCCCAGTTTTATACAGACGCATTCCTGCTTTTTCGCTAAAGAGGTGAGGAATGAATTTCTCTGATGTAATTGCAGGCTGATTTAAATAGCCTCTGGCTAAACCTTCACCGCTAATATAAATTTCTCCAGTAACGCCAACAGGAACCGGATGTAAGTGAGAGTCTAGTATATATATTTGTATATTGGCTATGGGGCGACCAATGGATATTTGCGTTCCATTTCCTGGAGAATGGCAATTGTATACACTGCTCCAAACTGTTGCTTCCGTCGGCCCGTACTCATTAAATAGTGAGGTTTGTGGCTGTAACCGAGAGTGATTTTCTACTAATTCTAGTGAACAAGCTTCCCCTGCAACTATGACAGCACATAGGGAATTTAACTGTTCTGGTTTTGCTTGTTGCAAAATGAGAGCATATAGAGAAGGAAGGCTTAATAAATGGGAAATACGATTTTGTGAAATTAACTCTACTAATTTAGGTACTTCCCGTTGCACACCTTCTTTTGGTAAGTGTAGAGTTCCGCCGCAACACAATGTCCAGAAAATACCCGCAACTGAACTATCAAATGCAAAGGATGAAAGTAATAAAAAGCTGGTGATAGGTTGTTGATAGTAAGAGAGGCGTGCAGTTGTGGAATGAACTAAGTTACGATGTGCGATCGCAACTCCTTTAGGTTTACCTGTAGAACCAGAAGTATAGATTACATAAGCTAAGTTTTCAGGAGATGCTGTAAGCAGGGGGTTGTCTTGACTCTCTTGTGCTATGGTTTCCCAATCTGTATCTAAGCAAATTGTCTGTGCATTGTGGTTAGGTAAACCTTCCAGTAAATGCTGCTGAGCCAATAATACAGATACCTGGGTATCTTCTAGCATGAAAGCTAAACGCTCTTGGGGATAGTGCGGATCGAGGGGAACATAAGCACCACCAGCTTTGATAATACCTAAGATACCAACGAGCATTTCTAAGGAACGTTCCACACAAATTCCTACTAATACTTCTGCACTTACCCCCAAGCGTTGCAAGTAATTAGCTAGTTGATTTGCACGGGTATTCAGTTCAGTATATGTAAGTTGTTGACTGTTAAATGCAACCGCAATATTATCTGGGGTGCGTTCTACTTGTTCTGCAAATAACTGATGAATGCACTTATTTTTCGGGTAATTAGCCTCAGTTTGTTTGAATTCAAATAGCAGTTGGTTCAGAGTGCGATCGCTTAAAATATTGAGCTTACTAATTAGCTCCTCTGGATTATTAATAACACTGGTTACTAACGTAGTAAAACTCTCTGCTATAAGTTCAATACTGTCGGCATTAAATAAATTAGAGTCATAATTAAACTCTATGTTTAAAGCCTCAGATAGCTTTTTACAAGTAAGCTTTATTTTAAAACGTTCAATGCAAGTGTACTGCTGCTCAATAGAAAATTTTACATCACCTGCATAACAAACAGTAGATTCCTGTTCAAAATCAAACCCAAACGGTAAATTAGATAATTTTGCAGCAGAATTATTAATTTGCTCCCAGCTAAAGCATTCTTGCCATTTATTGATTTCTTCTATAGATTCATGTACTTGTTTTAAAGCTTGGTTAAAACTTAAATTTTGTTCTAAATGAGAATATAACGGTAGATATTTAGCAAACAAACCTAAGGCATTTTTTAATTCATCGTATTTTCTACCATCTATACCTACACCAATGATAATTTCTGATTTCTCAAGCAACCGCCACAGTAAAACCTGCCAACAAGCAAGAAAAAATATAGAATTAGAAGTATGATATTTTTTTGCTATAATTTCTATTTTTTGCAGCAAATCACCACTAATGAGTGAGTTGATAGCCTTGGGTTCAAACTGCTGCTGATCTTTATCAATTTCGTAAGGCAGATTTAAAGTATCAACAACAGATAAGTTTTGCTTTAACCAATATTTCCTGCCAATCTCAGTTTCTTCTGATTCTAAAATTTGGTTCTGCCATTCAGAGAAATCAGCGTATTGTAGGGGTTCTTGAGATAATTCACTGTCCAGATTGCTTGAGTAAGCACTGACAATTTCTCTCATTAAATTATGGAGAGTAAAACTATCACCACAAATTGCAGGTAACCTGAGATATAAAATGTGCTTCTCTAACGAGAGATTAATCAAAGCACTCTGTAAGTTTAAACCATTTTCTAAATCAAAAGTTAGCAATCTCAACTCTTGAATAATTGCCTTTATTTTACTATCTTGCTCTGCCACAGTGAAAGCACTCAGATTGTATGTTTGAGATAGAGTTACTTTGCTATTTGTAATTTCCTGAACTGGGATAGTCATCCCTGGAAGACAACGAAAACGGGTGCGGAGTATTTCATGACGATTAACAACATCTTGTAAAGCTAATTCCAAGCGGTTTACATCAAGATAGCCTGTAATTGAAATGATACAATCACTGCGATATACCGATTTCTGATCAAGTTGTTGTAGCGACCATAAATGCTCTTGCTGTGGTGAAAGGCGAAATCCTTCTATAATTGCTGTTTGCATATCCATACCTCTTGATTTATATGTACTAACGTCTAGTAATCGTTCAGTCAAATGCTGTAAATTACCAAAAATACTTTAGTTAACAGACTTACGTCTAATATTGCTCAACTTTTGCTGTAAAGAGTTTTTATAATTCATCTCTTGAGTAAGTCTGTCTTCTTTGTCTGCTTGCGCTAATATTTCTTTAATTTCATTGATTCTGACATTCGGCTCATTCACAATCTGGCTCAAAATTATTTCAAACTGTTTGAGCATCCGTGCTACAGTTTGAGCTTCAAACAAGTCTGTGCTATATTTCAATAATCCCATCAGTCCATGCTCTGTATCTCTGATATCAAAGAGTAAGTCAAAGGTGGCTGTTTTGGTTTGCATTTCCAAGTTTTGGAAAGTTATACCCGAAATATCTAAAGCAGTCGTGGGAGTATTTTGGAGAATTAATTTTACTTGAAATAATGGTGTAGTTTGTAAATTACGCTCTGGGTTAATAGCCTCTACAAGTTTGTCAAATGGTAAATCTTGATGTGCGTAAGCATCAAGGTTAACTGTACGAATCTTCTGTAGCAATTCTCTAAAACTGGGATTACCCTCAAATTTTGTCCGTAACACTAGTTGATTAACAAAAAATCCAACTAAGCCCTCAGTTTCTCCTTGGTTACGGTTAGCAACATCTGTACCAATCACAATGTCATCTTGCTCGCTGTAGTAATGCATTAAGATTGCAAAAGCTGCGTGCAAGGTCATGAAAAGCGTTACACCCTGTTGATTACTCAGGATTTTTATTTGTTGAGATAATGTGGGAGAGAGTGTAAAAGATTGTGCTGAACCTTGATACGTTGGTGTTAGAGGTCGAGGATAATCTGTCGGTAATTTGAGATTTGGTAAGTTTTGGAGTTGTTGCTGCCAGTAAGTAAGTAATTTTGCTAAAACTTCTTCCTGTAACCATTGATGTTGCCAAATGGCAAAATCGGCGTATTGAATCAGTAATTCTGGCAGTGGGGATGCCTGACCAAGAGAAAATGCTTCATACAGAGCTACTAATTCTTTAATTAATATTCCCATAGACCAACCATCAGAAATAATGTGGTGCATAGTGAAAAGCAGCACATTTTCTGTTTCACCTAGGCGTAGAAGTGTAGCTATTAATAGTGTATCTATATGTAATTTAAATGGCTTTTCTGCTTCTTGATTAACTAAATTCTGGGCTGTTTGCTCTCTTTCAGCCTCTAATAATTGGCTCAAGTCTATAATAGGCAATTTTAAGTTTAACTCTGGGGCAATAACTTGGATTGGTTGCCCATTTTCTAAAATAAAATTAGTGCGTAGAATTTCGTGGCGACGAAGAATTTCATTCAGGCTTTGTTCTAAAGCAGGAATATCCAATGAACCAATAATACGCATAGCATTACAGATGTTATATGCAGAGTTATTTGGTTGCACTTGGTCGAGATACCATAACCGTTGTTGAGCGTATGAAAGGGGAATATTGCCTACTCTGGAAATTTGACTAATACTCGGTAAATTGACTTTTAAATCTGCTGTTATAGTTTTCTCAATTTCTTTAGCTAATTCTGCTACTGTTGGTGATTCAAATAAACAACGCAAGGGCAAGTCTACTTTGAAAGCTTTACGAATTTGAGAAATAACACGAGTAGCTAAGAGGGAGTGACCACCTAATTCAAAGAAATTGTCATGAATCCCTACTTGTTTGATACCTAAAATCTCAGCCCAAATACCAACAAGCAGTTCTTGAACTGGAGTGAAACTTGAGGAAGTATTTTCTTCTGACTGCTGTATTGGGTCAGGTGCAGGTAAGGCGCGACGGTCGATTTTGCCATTGGGTGTAAGAGGAAATTTTTCTAACACTACAAAGGCACTTGGTATCATGTAATCTGGCAATTTGGCTTTTAAAAAGTTACGTAGTTCCAAGACAGAAATATGTGTTGACTGGGAAACAACATAAGCCACAAGACGTTTCTTATCTTGTCTGTCTTCTTTGACTATAACTACAGCTTCTCTTACCTCTGGATGCTGATTAATTGCTGCTTCAATTTCCCCTAGCTCAATACGGAAGCCGCGAATCTTCACTTGATGATCAATGCGTCCCAGAAACTCAATGTTGCCATCGATCAAGTACCGAACTAAGTCACCAGTTTTGTATAGACGCGATCCAGGTTTTTTACTAAAGGGGTTGGGAATAAATTTCTCTGCTGTCAGTTCTGGTCTGTTGAGGTAATAACGAGCTAATCCAGCACTATCAATGTATAATTCACCAGGTATACCTACAGGAACCGGCTGTAATTGGGAATTTAAGATATAAGTTTGGGTATTGGCAATGGGGCGACCAATGGTAACAATACCATCTTCTGGTTTCACCAAAGAAAATGTCGAATAAGTTGTATCTTCAGAAGGTCCGTAAAGATTAAAAACATTTTGAGCGGAAGTTTTTTGATATAACTGCTGTACCAATTTTTGCGGTAGAGATTCACCTGCTAAGTTAATAGTCTGTACAGAAGCAGGTATACCATCAATTCTCAGTAATTCAGCTATAGCTGAAGGGACGGTATTGATTAAAGTTACTTCTCTAGCAGTCAGTGAAGATGGCAATTGCAATACATTGTCTATTAGAATTACTTTACCACCCCAACTGAGAGGGAAGAATAATTCAAATACCGACAGATCAAAACAGATAGAAGTGGATGCTAAAACACCCGTGAGTTCTTGGCTGGTAAAAACTTCTCTTGCCCAATTCAGAAAAGCAATAGTGTTTCTATGTTCAATGACAACTGCTTTTGGTTTGCCTGTTGATCCAGATGTGTAAAGAGTATAGGCGTTATTTGTAGGTGAAACTTGATTTTTGAGATTATTTTGGTTTTCCTTGCTTATAATTTCCCAGCCTTTATCAATACAGATTACTTTGGCTTGATGGGAAGGTAATATTTCCAATAGGCGTGCTTGAGTAAGCAGTATTTTGACTTGGGCATCTTGGAGCATGAAAGCTAACCGTTGAGTAGGATAATTGGGGTCTAACGGTAGATAAGCTCCTCCAGCCTTGAGAATGCCCAACAGTCCGATTACCATTTCGAGCGATGGCTCTACACAAATCCCCACTAATACTTCTGGCCCTACTCCCAGTTGTTGCAAGTAGTGAGCGAGTTGATTTGCTCTCTCGTTCAGTTCCCGATATGTCAACTGCTCATTCTCTAATACCACAGCCACAGCATCAGGGGTCTTTTCAACCTGCGCTTCAAATAATTGATGAATGCACTGGTCTTGAGGATAATCAATTTCAGTATTATTCCATTCTACTAATAGTTGATGTTGTTCATTTGCTGTTAATAATGGCAATTCTGACAGGTGCTGCTGGGGATTAGCAATAATTCCCTCTAACAATACCTGAAAATGACCCAACATTCGGGTAATTCTGTCAGCAGTAAATATATCTGTGTTATATTCTAAATCTCCCCATAATCCTGTTTCTGTTTCTGATAGCGAGAGAGTTAAATCAAATTTGGCAGTATTTTTTTCTAATCTTAATTCTTCTAGAGTTAATTCTAGTAACTGGATAGGTTCTGTTGTGGTATTTTGCAGCACGAACATCACCTGAAATAAGGGGTTATGGCTCGAATTTCGCCCTGGCTGTAGTTCTTCTACCAATCTTTCAAAGGGTAAGTCTTGGTGAGCGTAAGCACCTAAAGTTACTTCCCGTACCTGCTGCAACAGTTCTCTAAAAGAGGGATTATTGGCAAGATTTGTACGTAGTACTAAAGTATTGGCAAAAAAGCCAATTAACCCTTCGATTTCTGCTCGATTTCGGTTAGCAATGGGAGTACCTACTATCACGTCTTCCTGCTGAGTATATCGGTGCAACAACACTTTAAATGCTGCCAGCAGAGTCATAAATAAGGTAGCACCCTCCTGCTGTGACAGGTATTTGAGTTTCTCAGTTAGAGATTTGGATAATTGGAAAGGCTGTGTTGCACCGTTGTAAGATTGAAGTGCGGGTCGAGGGCGGTCAGTAGGTAATTCTAAAATAGGTAAATTATCACCCAATTGCTGTTTCCAGTAATTGAGTTGAGTTGGCAGCACTTCACCTTGCAACCATTTTCTTTGCCAAATAGCAAAGTCTGCATACTGAATCGGCAATTCTGGAAGCGGGGAAAGCTTACCTTGAGAAAAGGCTGTGTAAAGTGTTGTGATTTCTTTAATGAATATCCCAGTAGACCAACCATCAGAAATAATGTGGTGCATAGTCAATAACACCACATAATCTGTTGCTGATAGTTGAAGTAAACTAGCTCGTATTAGGGAATCTTGTACTAAGTCAAAGGGTTTTTGTGCTTCTAAAGCAGCCAGGTTGAAAACTTTTTGTTGTTTTTGCTCTGTCGAAAGTGCCTGCAAATCTATAACTGGAAAAGTAAAATCCTCACCTTTACCAATTACTTGTATTGGTTCCCCATCTACTACAGTAAATGTAGTTCTTAATATTTCGTGCCGTCTAATAATTTCATTGATGCTTTTAGACAGTGCAGCTATGTTTAATTTACCTGTCAGTCTGACTGCTATCGGTATATTGTAAGCACTGCTATTTGGCTCTAATTGGGTAAAAAACCAAAGTCGCTGCTGAGCAAAAGACAGAGGTATATTTCCCTGACGAGAGAGAGGTTGAATAGATTCTGAGGTTGATTGTAAAGCCTGATTAGCTTGGCTGATAAAAGCTAAAATTTCTGCTTTGCGTGCTGCTAATTCCGCTTTGATATCTGGTGTGAGGGCTTCTTTTGGGGCACTACAACGCAGGCGTTCATTCTCAACCCATAGTTTGATATCCTGGCTGCAAAGGTCAGACAAAAATTGCTCAATCGTTTTCATAATTCTATTTCCTCTCTGTCTTCTACCAGTTGTATAGAAGCAGCTTGCAACTGTTGTACTGCCAGGATTCCTTCTATGCGCTCAACTAGATTTTTAATTGTCGGATTTTCAAACAAGCTCCGCAAAGGTAAATCAATTTTGAAGACTTCACGTAATCTAGAAATAACTTGGGTAGCTAAAAGTGAATGTCCTCCCAAATTAAAAAAGTTTTCATAAATTCCCACTTGTTCCCGCCCTAAAATATCAGCCCAAATATCGACTATTATCTGTTCTGTAGGTGTGCGGGGTGGGACAAAGCTTGCTTCCAGTCCAGTTGTTTGCTCTGGTGCAGGTAAGACTTTGCGGTCTACTTTACAATTGGGGGTTAAAGGCAGTTTATCTAAGATGACAAACGTCGTTGGTAACATATAACTAGGCAGTTTTGCTTGTAACAAGCTGCGAAGTTCAAAAGTATTAATTTCTTGCTGTGATTTGTTAACTATATAAGCTACCAAGCGTTGATCACCTGGTTTATCTTCCCGCACTATAACCACATTTGCTTGTACATCTGGATGCTGATTTAATACTGATTCAATCTCGCCTAATTCGATGCGGAAGCCTCGCAGTTTTACTTGATTGTCAATTCGTCCTAAAAATTCAATTGTGCCGTCGGGTAGATAGCGTACCAAGTCCCCAGTTTTATACAAGCGAGCAGATGAATCTGGATTGAAAGGATTGGATATAAACTTTTGGACTGTCAGTTCTGGCTGATGCAAATAACCACGAGCTAAACCAGCACCACCAATATGTAATTCACCCGCTACACCAATAGGCACTAATTGATTGTATGAGTCAAGAATATAAAATTGGGTATTGGCAATGGGATGACCAATCGCAACGCTATTTTGTACCTGATGTACTGCTGACCAAATGGTGGTTTCTGTAGGTCCATATAAGTTCCATACTTCTTTAGCCCGTTGCTGTAATTGTTGCGCGAGGGCATAGTCTAGTGCTTCACCACCACACAGAATTTTTAATTGCTGATTACCACTCCAACCAGCAGCCAGCAACATCCGCCAAGTCGCTGGGGTAGCTTGCATAACTGTAGCACTACTAGCAGTTAACCGTTTTGCCAATTGAATACCATCAGCAGCTTCTTGACGGCTAACAATGACTGTTTGAGCGCCTACAGTTAAGGGCAGATATATTTCTAAAGCAGCAATATCAAAAGATAATGTGGTGACTGATAGTAATATATCTTGTGCAGTTAATCCTGGCGTTTGGCGCATTGCCATTAAGAAGTTGACAACAGCGCCATGAGAAATTTGTACACCTTTGGGTTTGCCAGTTGAGCCAGAAGTATAAATTACATAGGCTAAGTTTTCGGGAGTGACTTTGTTGATAGGATTGCAAGCACTCTGTTGGGAAATTTTTTCCCACTCAACATCTAAGCAAACTACCTGAGCATGATGGGGTGGTAGATTTTCTAGTAACGGCTTTTGTGTGAGTACAACTGATAGTTGGGAATCTACCAACATCCCAGCCAATCGTTCTTGGGGATATGCTGGGTCTAGCGGTACATAAGCGCCACCCGCTTTGAGTATACCCAACAGTGCGATCGCCATTTCTAAGGAACGCTCTACACAAATCCCCACTAAGACTTTTGCCCCAACCCCAAGATTTTGCAAATAATGCGCTAATTGATTGGCTTGCTGGTTTAGTTCTTGATAAGTCAGGTGCTGATTTTCAAATACCACTGCTACAGCATCAGGTGTTTTTTCTACCTGTGCTTCAAATAGCTGATGCAAACATAATTGATTACCAAAATTGATTTCGGTATTGTTCCACTCTAATAGCTGTTGCTGCTCAGTTGTTGTCAGCAAGGGCAAATTGCCAACCTGTTGTTGTGGATTTGCAACAATACCTGCCAGTAAAGTTTCAAAATGCTTGACTAAGCGAGAAATAGTAGTTTCATCGAATAGGTCGGTGTTGTACTCTATCGTACCTGTAAGTTTTTCCGCTGTATTTTGGATAGTTAGAGTCAAATCAAACTTTGCAGTTTCACTCTCAGCTTCCAGAGGTTGTATATTTAAACCTGGCAGTTCTAAAGTTGCGGTTGGTGCATTTTGGAAGGCAAACATTACCTGGAATAACGGCGTGCGGCTTAAGTTCCGTTCTGGTTGTAATTCCTCCACCAGCTTCTCAAAAGGTAGATCCTGGTGAGCATAAGCTCCCAACGTTGCTTCCCTGACCCGTTTGAGTAATTCTCCGAAGCTGGGATTACCAGATAAATCGGTTCGCAATACCAGTGTATTGACAAAGAAACCAATTAAATTTTCAATTTCACTTCGGTTACGGTTAGCAATAGGCGAACCAACTAAAATATCAGCTTGATCTGTGTAGCGATACAGCAAAGTTTTAAACCCTGCCAAAAGTGTCATAAATAAAGTGACACCCTCTTGCTTTGACAGAAATTTTAATTCCTCAGTTAAGCTGTTTGGCAATACAAATGAGAGGGTTTTCCCTGCAAAAGTTTGTACCGCAGGTCTGGGACGGTCTGTGGGTAGTGCTAATACTGGTAACTCTCCTCCTAGTTGTTGTTTCCAGTAATCTAGCTGGGTTTGCAACTGTTCACCTTGCAACCATTCTCGCTGCCAAAGGGCGAAATCAGCGTATTGAATGGGTAGTTCTGGTAAGGAAGAAGGTTTATTCTCAACAAACTCAGTATAAATTGTCGCTAACTCACGAATTAGCACACCTTTAGACCAGCCATCACTGATAATGTGGTGCATTGTAAACAGTAGTATATATTCCTGTTCACTTAAGCTGAGAAGTTTGATACGCAAAAGTGGTTCTACAGCTAAGTCAAAGGGGCGCTGAGTTTCTTCAAAAATTAATTGTTGTGTTGTATTTTCTCGCTCATTTTCTGATAGCTCATCCAGATTAATAATTGGCAGAGGTAATAACAATTCTGGAGCGTTCGCCTGTACTGCTTTGCCATCTACAGCAATTAATTTTGTTCTTAAAACCTCATGGCGTTTGACGATTTCATTAATACTGTAGTGTAATGCTTCTATATTGATAGCACCTTGAATTTTAATTGCTCCATTAACGTTATAAGCTGGACTATCAGGTTCTAATTGAGATAAAAACCACAGCCTTTGCTGGGCAAAAGATAAGGGAATTTCTTGGTTACGTTCTCTTGGACGCAGAGGTGGTACAAATAAATTTTGCTTGTCTTGAAGGATGGTTTCAATTTGTGCAGCTAGTCCGGCTACTGTTGGCGATTCAAACAAGCTACGTAACATTAATTCTACTTGGAAACTTTCCCGAATCCGCGAAACTATTTGCGTTGCCAAGATGGAATGTCCACCTAATTCAAAAAAGTTATCGTAAATTCCTACTTGCTTAACTGTTAAAAATTCTGCCCAGATACCAGCAATAATCTCTTCAATTGGAGTGCGAGGTGCGACAAAAGTTTCGCTGCGGCTGTTAATTTCTTCTGGTGCAGGTAATGCTCGTCTGTCTACTTTACCGTTGGGTGATAAAGGAAATACTTCCAGCAGTGCAAAAGCTGATGGAATCATGTATTCAGGTAGCTGTCCTTGCAAAAATTGGCGCAAATCTTTATTCGTTACTGTCGTAACTTGCGGCACAATATAAGCAACTAAACGTTGATTACCTGGTTCATCTTCTCGTGCTATGACAATCGCCTCTTCAACTTCTGGGTGCTGACTTAAGACAAATTCTATTTCACCCAATTCAATCCGGTAACCGCGAATTTTTACCTGATGATCAATTCGTCCTAGAAACTCAATGTTTCCGTCTGCAAGATATTGGGCTAAATCTCCAGTTTTGTACAGGCGTGCTGTTGGTTCGTTGCTAAACGGGTTAGTAATAAATTTCTCGGCGGTTAGTTCTGGCTGATTTAGATAACCCAAAGCTAAACCGTCACCACCAATATATATTTCGCCAGGAACACCTATAGGAACAGGATGAAGCTTTGAATCTAAAATATAAATTTGTGTATTGGCAATAGGACGACCGATGGGAACTCGTGTTAATTCTTGAGACTGGCAATGATAGACAGTACTCCATACTGTTCCTTCTGTCGGCCCGTATTCGTTATACAAATTAGCTTGTGGGAGATATTCTTGGTGTCGCTTCACCAGTTCATTTGAGCAAGTTTCACCAGCAACAATAATTGTTTTGAGAGAAGCTAATTGTTCGCGTTTTGCTTGTTGTAAAATGAGCGCGTATAGGGAAGGAAGACTTAATAAATGTGAGATGTGATGTTGGTGAATTAACTCAACTAGCTTTGCTACTTCTCTTTGCAAACCTTCTTCGGGTAAAACTAAAGTTCCTCCACAGCAGAGTGTCCAAAAGATACCTGCAACTGAACTATCAAAAGCGAAGGATGAAAGTAATAAGAAGCGGCTGACAGGTTCTTGATAATAATTAATGCGATCGCAGGTAGAGTGAACTAAATTTCGATGGGTGATTTGTACTCCTTTAGGTTTACCTGTGGAGCCAGAAGTATAAATAATGTAAGCTAAATTGCTAGGTGTGATTTCTAGTGTTAGATTATCTTGATTTTGGTGTGCAATTACTTCCCAATCAGTATCTAAGCAGATAAGACACGCTTGCTGTGGAGCTAATTTTTCTACTAATAGTTCTTGAGTTAAGAGAACGGGTGTTTGGCTATTTTCTAAAATCCAAGCTACTCGCTCTTGAGGATAGCTAGGATCTATAGAGACATAAGCACCGCCAGCTTTTAAAATACCAAGAATCCCAATAATCATGTTGAGGGAACGATTTACACATATCCCTACCAAAGTTCCTGGTGTTATACCAATTTGCACTAAGTAATTTGCTAGTTGATTAGCACGATTATTGAGTTCGCTGTAGGTTAATTGCTCATTCCCAAATTCCACAGCAATATTATTTGGATTCTGCTGTGCTTGCTGTTCAATTAACTGCTGAATACATTTATCTGTAGAGTAATCAGCTTGGGTTTGATTAAATTCTACAAGTAGTTGATGCTTGGCGCGATCGCTTAAAATTTTCAACTCACTAATCGCAGCTTCTGGATTGTGAATTATGCTTTTTACTAACTGATGAAACTGTTCTCTTAAACGTTCAATGTCTTCTATATTGAACTGGTGAGAATCATAATATAAATCTGTAATTATAGAATTATCTTGAAGGCGACAAGTTAGTTTAACTTTAAACCGTTCTATGCAAATATATTGCTTATAAATAGAAAATGGAATATCTTTCTCAGTATATTTATTTATTGCTTCCTCAAAATCAAAAGCAATAGGACAGAAAATTAATTCATTTTGATTATTAGATGTATCTATAATTTCTTCCCAGCTAAAAGATTCTTGCCATTGAGAAGATTGATTAACTACTGCATCAAGCTGCTGCAAAACTTGAATAAAGCTGAGATTATTTGACAAGTTACCTTGAACTGGTAAATATTTGGTGAATAAACCCAGAGCTTCTTTTATTTCCGAATATTTACGACCATCTAATGCTGTACCAATAATAATGTTTGGTTGCTTAGTCAAATGCCAAATTAAAACTAGCCAGCAAGATAGTAAAAATGTTGAAATAGAAATCTTTTGTTGATAAGCAATTTCTTGAATAGCTTCTATTAATTCAGAAGAAATATTAGAGGTAATAAATTTAGGCGCAAATGATAATTGATTAGACTGATTATTATCCCCAGGAATTTTACAAGTAAAACGTGCAGAAAAGTCTTGTTTCTGCCAATATTCTCTACCTATCTCTGTTTCTGATGATTCTAAGAGTTCATGCTGCCATTCTGCGAAATCGGCATATTGTATAGGCAGAGATTCTTCAACAGATAAATCTTTTCCTAACAAACACGCTGAATAGGTACGGTTGAGTTCAGCTATCAAATTTTTGAGACTCCCAGCGTCAGCAAGCATTGCTGGCAAACTCAATATCAATAGATAACGTTCAGAAGATAAAGTTATCAGGGATGTATGTAAAAGTTGCCCGTGTTCAAAATCAAAAGGAATCTGAGATATTTCTTGAAAAATTTCGGCAATTTTGATTTCTTGTTCTTCAGGGTTATAAAAAGTTAGATTATAGCTTTCACCTAATACAATTTCTTGGCTATCAATTACCTGAACTGGAATAGACATTCCAGGCAGATAACGAAAATTAGTACGAAGAATTTCATGGCGATTAACAATATGCTGTAAAGCAGTTGTTAAGGCATTTATTTGAAGATTACCTTCAATGGTAACAGCACATTGAGCGCGATAAGTTAAATTATCACTAGCTTTTTGTAATGACCATAAATGCTCTTGTTGTGGCGACAGTCTAAACCCTTCAATAACTTCTGTTAACATTTATCAAACCCCAAACTTTAAATTTCAACGTTTTTGATGTTAATTGCTTTTGCCATTCCCACTAATACTTTTCGCTGTCCCGCAAAAGGATTACGACCATGTACAGCCAGCATATTATCTAGTAATAAAACATCACCTTCTTCCCAGGAGAAGCTAATCATTTCTTGCTGATAAGCATCGCGCAAATGTTCTAAAACTGAAGTTTCAATTGGAGTGCCATCTCCATAATATGTATTAGTTGGGAGATCTTCTTCTTGAAAGCCCGATGTTAATGCTGTGCGAATTTTTTCACTTAAGGTCGAAACATGAAAAAAGGTAGCGTGATTAAACCATACTTTTTCGCCAGTTTGAGGATGAGTAACAACCGCAGGACCTATATGTCTTGTTCTCAGGCGGTCGCCTTCTTTCCATTCAAACTGCATATTATTATTACGGCAGTACTCCTCTACACCAGCTTTGTCTTCAGTTTGAAATACTGTTTGCCAAGGTAAACCAAATCCATCCCCAAAGTTTCGCATATACATGACTTTTTTTTGGATGAAGCGGTCTAAAATTTCTGGTTGAATACGCTGCATAATATTGCGAGTTCTACCAATTGGTGTTTCCCCTCCTTGTTCGGCCGGTGTTTGACAAAAGAACAAGATTTTCAAAGGAAAATTAGGAGAATAAGCGTGTTCGTTATGAGGATAAATGCTTTGATCGGCTGGATAATCTGTGGAAGTATATATCCGACCGCCAACTTGTGTACGCGGTGAAGCTCGATAACGATATTCTAGAGCTTCGTCGCAAATTGCAACTATTACCTGTTCAAATTCTACTAGATTTTTGACATTAAAATTACGAAAAAGAATAGCACCATGCTGTAATAATTCTTTTTCTACATAATTACGGTTTTGTGATGCCCAGTCAACGAGGTTTACACCTTTAATTGCAGGTTTAATTACTAGAGGAAAAGGTGTGCCAGAATGTAAATATTCCGTTTTAATTAATTTCTCTGTTGAGACACTCAGAGCTTTGCGTTTGATATTTCCTAAATTTTGCATACTATATCCTAAAATTTATGTGATCTGATTTTTACTCTGCTGCGGCTGGATTTGTCCCGGAAATTGATTTGCGTTTGACTTTCATAAATTTCCGCTCAAGAGTATTTTGATATTCTTGTGCTTGAGCTTGACGATGTTGCTGATTTGCTTCTTCTAGAATTGCTTTAATATCTTGAAGTGAAATATTGGGCTGTTTAACGACTGTGTTCAGTACAATTTCCCAATTTTTCAACAATCGGGATACAGTAGCAGCTTTGAACAAATCTGTGCTGTATTTCAAATCAGCAATCAATCCTTGCTCTGTATCTGTCAGTATTAAAAGTAAGTCAAACTCTGCAACCCCTTTATCAATATCTAACAGGCTGAGTGTTAACCCAGGCAGTTCTAAGGGTGGCATGGGCGCATTTTGGAGAATACATTTCACCTGAAATAGAGGTGCGCGGCTTAAATCCCGTTCTGGATTGAGGGCTTCTACTAATTTGTCGAAGGGCAAATCTTGGTGTGTGTAGGCTGATAAAGTGCGATCGCGTACTCTCTCTAGCAACTCTCGAAAACTGGGATTTCCTGTCATATCAGTACGTAATACTAATTGATTGACAAAAAATCCAATTAATGATTCTGTCTCTGCTTGATTGCGGTTGGCAACATCAGTACCCACCACAATATCATCCTGATTTGTGTACCAGTGCAGTAGAGTTTGGAAACTAGCTAACAAAGTCATAAACAACGTTACCCCAGTTTCGGTACTCAATTGTTTCAGAGCTTGGGATAGGCTGTTATCTAACACCAGAGTTTGTTTTGCTCCTCGGAAAGTTCGCTCTGGTGGTCGGGGAAAGTCCGTAGGTAATTCTAAAATAGGTAGGTTCTGTAATTGCTGCTGCCAGTAGTCGAGTTGGGTTTGTAATACCTCACCCTGCAACCACTGACGTTGCCATACAGCAAAATCTGCATATTGAATAGGTAGTTCTGGTAATCGTGATGTTTCCCCTGCACAGAAGGTTGCGTAGAGAGTTGCTAACTCTTGAATAAACACACCCATTGACCAACCATCGGAAACAATATGGTGAATGGTTAGCAAGACAATATGTTCGTTCTC
Organism: Nostoc sp. T09; assembly: GCF_002154695.1. GTDB lineage: Bacteria > Cyanobacteriota > Cyanobacteriia > Cyanobacteriales > Nostocaceae > Aulosira. Next base: position 26,510 of record NZ_MTAV01000244.1, on the reverse strand, counting down.
ACCCAGGTGTAGGAGAGTACAACGCAACAATGGTAGTTGAGTTAAATCAAAGATGTAGTGTGATTCTGCGATCGCAAGTCTTTCCACCTCTGCACCACGTTCTGGTGCTGGTACATGACACAAGTCTATAATCGGCAACTGTATAGTTAAAGTTGGAGCGATCGCCTGAAATGCTTGTCCATTTACTAGAGAAAAAATAGTACGCAATGCTTCATGACGTTGCACAATTTCATTTAAACTCTGCTCTAATGCAGCCACATTCAGGCATCCAGCAAAGTGGACAGCTGCCGATATATTGTATGTAAAAGTACCAGGGTAAAGTTGCTCTTGCAACCATAGCCTTCCTTGAGCAAACGACAGTGGTAAATTCTCGTCTCGGTGTACGCGTTGAATAGGAGGAATATTCAATCCTAACTGAGTTTTTGTTGTCTGTTGGATAGTTTTGGCTAGTTCAGCCACCGTCGGGTACTCAAATAAATAGCGTAGCGGTAAATCTATCTCCAAGGTTTTCCGCAAACGAGAAATTACTTGAGTAGCTAATAATGAATGTCCACCTAACTCAAAGAAATTATCGTCTATACCTACTTGTTCGACACCGAGAACTTGCTGCCAGATTTCTGCTATGCCTTCCTCAACTGAATTACGTGGTGCGACAAAAAATTGTTCTAGGTTTGTTCTAATATTTCCAGGCGCAGGTAAAGCACGACGGTCAACTTTGCCATTAGGAGTTAAAGGCAGTTTGTCTAAAAAGACAAATGCTGTTGGTAGCATATGCTTGGGCAGTTTTTCTTGTAAGAAACTGCGGATTTCGCTAGTATTCAGTATCTTCTGTGCGTTAGGAACTACATAAGCTACCAAGCGTTGATCGCCTGGTTTATCCTCTCTAACTACAACTACAGTTGCTTGCACATCTGGATGCTGGTTTAATACTGATTCAATCTCGCCCAGTTCAATGCGGAAGCCTCTAATTTTGATTTGATTATCAATGCGACCAACTAATTCAATATTACCATCAGGAAGATAACGCCCTAAATCTCCTGTTTTGTAAAGGATGTCTCCTGGCTTCTGACTATATAAATTAGGAATAAATTTCTCAGCTGTTAAACCAGGCTGATTTAAATAACCTCTAGCAACACCAGAACCTCCTATGTAAATTTCGCCGATGACACCAATAGGTACAGGCTGAAAATAAGTATCAAGTATGTGAATTTGTGTGTTAGCAAAAGCAGAACCAATAGGTACTAGTCGCTCAACTGATAAACCTATTGCCTGAGTTTCAAAATAAGTACTATCAATAGTTGATTCTGTTATACCAAAAGAATTAATTAGCCGGGTTGAACTGCCGCAAAACTGAAGAAATTTTTCATACTCCTGCACGTACCAACTATCAGAACCACAAATTATTAATCGCATAAAATCTAAGCGTTTTTGGTTCTGCTCTAAGTACAAAATCAAGTTTCTTAATACTGCTGGTACAAATTCTGCACAATCGACTTCTTCTTGCTGCATTAACTCATAAAGTTTTTCTGGTTCCAGCAGTAGCTCACGGGGGCAAAGTACGAGTTTACCACCTGAACAAAGAGCGCGAACTAAATCTCCAGTAAAGACATCAAAGGAGAAACTAGCCATTTGTAAATGGGAAGTAGCAAATGTTCGCAGTTCATAAGCTTTTTCCCATCCTAAATAAGCATTTGTAAGGCTGCTATGTTGAACCATCACCCCTTTAGATTGACCTGTAGAACCAGATGTATAGATGACATAAGCCAGATTTTCTGGTCTAACCTCGGTCTGAAGATTTTCGGAAGATTCTTGGGCTATGAGTTCCCAGTTAGGATCATCCAGACAAACTATTTGGGCTGAATTTGGTGGTAACTCTGTTACCAATTTTTGCTGTGTCAGTGCAATGGAAACTTTAGCATCAGCTAACATGAAGGCAATACGCTCTTGGGGATAAGCCGGGTCAAGAGGTAGGTAAGCACCACCAGCTTTGAGAATCCCCAATATCCCAATCACCATTTCTAAAGAACGCTCGACACAAATCCCTACCAGTACTTCTGGCCTTACTCCCAGCTTTTGCAAATAATGGGCTAATTGATTGGCTCGCTGGTTCAATTTTCGATAGGTTAATTGCTCTTGCTCAAATACTACTGCTATAGCATCTGGAGTTCGTTCTACTTGCGCCTCAAATAGCTGATGGATGCAAGTAGAAGTATAAGCTACTCCTGTCTGATTCAAGCCATTAAAAAGTTTTTGTTCTGCAACTGTTAATATAGGCAAATCTGATATTTTTTGGCTATAACCAGCGACAGTTCCCTCCAATAATCTCTGAAAATGCCCCTGTATTCTGCTAATTGTTTCCGTATCAAACAAATCACTATTATATTCAAATACTCCCATCAAGCCTTTATTTGTCTCCCTGAGAAGTAGAGTTAAATCAAACGTAGATGTTTCAGTAGCTACTTCCTCTAAATTGATAGTTAATCCTGGCAGCTTCAGTTTTTCTATAGGAGTATTTTGCAAGGCAAACATTACCTGAAATATTGGCGAATAGCTCAAGTTACGCTCTGGTTGTAACTCTTCTACCAACTGCTCAAAAGGCAAATCTTGGTGAGTATAAGCCCCAAGTGTGACTTCCCTGACTCGTTTGAGTAATTCTCGGAAACTGGGATTACCAGACAAGTCAGTTCGCAACACTAAGGTATTGACAAAAAAGCCAATCAACCCTTCAATCTCGCTGCGATTCCGGTTGGCAATGGGTGAACCGACGAGGATATCTTCTTGCCCAGTGTAGCGATAGAGCAAAGTTTGAAATGCTGCTAGTAGGGTCATAAACAGCGTTACACCTTCTTGCTGACTCAAGGTTTTGAGTGCCTGGGTTAAAGATGAGGAGAGTTCAAACGACTGTCTTTGACCATTAGAAGTTTGGATAGCTGGTCTTGGTCTGTCGGTAGGTAGTTGTAATACAGGTAAATTACCACCCAGTTGCTGCTTCCAGTAGCCCATCTGGGAAGCCAATCTCTCTTTTTGCAAGTATTCTCTTTGCCAAACGGCAAAGTCTGCGTACTGAATGGGTAGTTCTGGGAGTGGGGAAGATTTGCCAGTACAGAAGGCATCGTATAGTGCAGTTAACTCGCGTACAATCACACCTGATGACCAAGCATCAGAGATGATGTGATGCATTGTCAAAATCAACACATATTCCTCTTCCGCTTGCTGTAAGAGGATGATGTTTAACAATGGCCCATTTGTCAGGTCAAAAGACTGTTTTGCCTCAAGTTTAGCCAACCGTTGAGTTTCTGCTATACGTGCGTCTCGCGGTAATTCTCTTAAATCTATAACTGGTAGTCTTATACTCCATGTAGGCGTAATTTTCTGAACTGGTTGCTCATCTACAACAGTAAAGGTTGTTCGTAAGGCTTCATGACGGCGCACAATTTCGTTCAGGCTCTGCTCTAGTGCTGCTATATTCAGTAGCCCTTGCAATCGCACGGCTATAGAGAAGTTGTAGTAGGAACTACCTGGTTGCCACTGTTCGAGAAACCATAACCTAGCTTGGGAGAAAGAAAGTGGTAATGGTCTATCTCTTCCTACTTTCTGAATGGGTGGAAGTTCCAGTTCTTGGCTGTCTTTGAGCAATTTTTCTATATGTTCTGCTAGTGCAGCCACAGTTGGCAACTCAAACAAACTCCGCAGAGGTAAATCTACCTGTAAGGCTTCTCGGATTTTAGAAGCAATTTGCGTTGCTAATAATGAGTGTCCACCTAGTTCAAAGAAGTTATCGTCTATGCCAACTTGTTCAAGATTGAGAATTTGTGACCAAATTCCCGCTATTACCTCTTCTACAGGAGTCCGAGGCATTTTTCCATTTATCTGGCGTTGTACCTCTTCTGGCGCAGGTAATTCTTGACGATTGACTTTACCGTTAGATGTTAGAGGTAGGGTCGGCAAAATTACAAAGCTGGAAGGCACCATGTAATCGGGCAACTTTTCGGTTAAAAAACTGCGCCAATCGCTTAATTTGGCATTTTCCAACAAACTTTCATCTTTTGGCACTAAATAAGCAACTAATCGCTTTTCTCCAGATGCCTCTTCCCTCGCCACAACCACAGATTCCCGCACTAATGGATGTTGGCAAAGTACCACTTCGATTTCTGCTAGTTCAATGCGGAAGCCTCGTATTTTAACTTGGTAGTCACTGCGGCCAAGAAATTCAATTGTGCTGTCTGGTAAATAACGTCCTAAATCACCAGTTTTGTACAGCCTTGTTCCTGGTTCTTCGCTGAATGGGTTGGGAATAAATTTCACAGCAGTCAGTTCGGGCTGATCCAGATAGCATCTAGCTAACCCTGCACCACCAATGTAAACTTCACCCTTGACTCCTATAGGAGCTAGTTTTAATTGTTCTTCCAGCACATAAACCTGTGTGTTAGCAAGTGGTTTACCGAGAGGAACGGTTTTGCTCGACAGTTCTTTGCAATCTTCTACTGAATGGGTAAGTACACCAACAGTGGCTTCTGTAGGGCCATAATGATTAAAAATTTGACAATCTGGAGTATACTTCTGTATTTGCTCAATTAGCTGCCAAGTAGCAGCTTCGCCACCTAGAACCAATCGCTGGCGCGGCAAAATCGACTTTGGTGTAGAAGATAGTAAAAGAGAGCTTATATGAGAAGGAACTATCTTCAGGCAATCAATAGGATACTTACGGCAATATTCAGCGAATGCTGTTGGGTCAGTTGCACATTCGTAGGAGATGACATGAAGACATCCGCCAGTACAGACAGAAGGGAATAAAACGGTGTTACCCAAGTCTGCAGCTAAGGTGGAAATAAGTGCAAAGTTGGTACATTCTGTTAAGTTTAACTTCTCGATGATGGCATTGACGTAATTGAATAATTGCTGATGTTCAACAGCAACTCCCTTAGCTTTGCCTGTAGAGCCGGAGGTAAATAGCACATAGGCTAGATTATCTATTGTTACCTTGCTGCTAGGATTGGTATCACTTTCACAAGCGATCGCTTCCCAGTCTTGATTTAAGTAGATGGTTGTGATTGGTTCAAATTTATGTGCTACTGAAGAATGACTAACAAGAAATGAGGCTTGAGAATCTTGTAAACGTGCAGCCAAAACTTCTGTAGGCAATCCTGGATCTAAGGGTATATATGCAGCACCTGCTTTGAGAATACCCAAAAGTCCTACAATCATTTCTAAGGAGCGCTCTACGCACAAGCCCACCAGTATCTCTGCTCCTACTCCCTGTTTTTGCAAGTACCGAGCTAGTTGATTTGCGCGTTGGTTTAATTCTCGATAGGTTAATTGTTGGTCTTCAAAGACAACGGCAATATTATTAGGCGTTTTTTGAGCTTGTTCCTCGAACAGTTGATGAATGCACTTTTGAGGATATTCTTGCTTGGTTTTATTTACCTTGTTAATTAATTGTTTCTCGTTATTGCTGAGAATATCTAGCTGACTAATTGGTGCATTTGCATTAGCGATGGGCGAAGCCCCGCCTTCGGCGATCGCACTAGCTAATAATGTCTGAAATTGTTCAGCTAAACGTTGGATATCTTCTGGACAAAATAAGTTAGAGTCATAATGAAATGCCGCGGTTATTGTTTGATTTCTGTGAAGGCAGACAAGTTTAATTTTAAATCGCTTAATACAAGTATATTGTTGATAAATAGAAAACGAAACATCAGATGCTACATACTTTTCTGCCTGTTCTTCAAACTCAAAACATACAGGAAAATAGCGTAAACCAGTTGGAATATTCCCTGCTATTTGTTCCCAGTTAAAATATTCTTGATATTTATAAATTTTGTTTTTATTGTTATAATTTTGTTGCAATATATCCAATATGCTAGATTCAGCTTGTAACTTAATATCTATTGGTAAATATTGAGTAAATAAGCCTAAAGCAGCTTTTAAATCTTGATATTTACGTCCTTCAACACCCAAGCCAACAATTATGTTTCGCTGTTGTGTTAAACGGCACAGTAAGACCTGCCAACAAGCTAATAAAAACTCAGATACAGAAGTATGATGCTGCTGAACAAACTTTTCTATTTTTTCTAACAGTTCGGAAATAATTATAAAAGTTTGTGTTTGCGGAAGAAATTCTATTTGTTGAAATGTAGTTTCTTCGCCAGGCAGCTTTAATTCTGTTATTGAGGAAATATCTTGTTTCAACCAATAATCTCTACCCGCTTCTGTATCTTCTCCTTCTAATAATTCATTTTGCCATTCAGCTAAATCTGCATATTGTAATGGTTCGTTTTCTAACTCTTCATTATCTAAGCAAGCTGTATAAGACAGACTGATTTCTTGTACTAATATTTTTAGTGTTGTCGCATCTGCACAAAGTGCTGGTAAGCTGATGAGCAGAACATATTTAGATGGCGATAAAGATATTAAAGATAGGCGAAGTGAGGAGCCTTGAACAAAATCAAATTGTTGTTTTCCTAGCTGCTCAAATAAGCTGGATAATATTTCTGCTTGTTCTAGTTGGCTACAACTGCTTAAGTCGTAGGTCTCACCCCAAGCAATACCATTATTTTTTATTACTTGAAACGGGATTGTCATCCCTGGCAAGCAATGAAAATTAGTACGGAGTATTTCATGCCGATTGACAACTTTTTCTAAAGCTAGTTTTAAGGTGCTGATGTCTAAATCTCCCTCTATCAAAACCGCACACAGTGAATGATAAGGGAAGTTGTCAGTTTCTTGTAATTGCCACAGATGTTTTTGCTGGGGTGAGAGGCGAAAACCCTGCATTTCCTCAAGCATTCTAATTCTCCGTACTTGGCACTAAATATTTTGATTACTGAATTGTTCTGCCATTCCTACTACGACTTTTCGCTGTCCTAGAAATGGCTGTCTTCCGTGTGCTGTGAGCATATTGTCCAGCATTAAAATATCTCCTGCTTGCCAAGGAAATATCACGGTTTCTTGTTGGTAAACGGCGCGAATTTCTTCTAGTACGGTAGGTTCAATTGGTGAACCATCTCCGTAATAAGTATTATGTGGCAGGTCTTGTTCTGAAAACTCTGCTAACAATGCTTCGCGGATGTTTGCTTCTAAGGTTGAGACATGAAAGAAGGCTACGTGATTAAACCACACTAATTCACCAGTCTTGGGATGTATAGCAACAGCCTGTCGTACTTGGCGGGTTCTCAGACGGTTCCCTTCTTTCCACTCGAACTCTATGCCATTACTACGGCAAAATATTTCTACTTCGGCTGGATTGGTAGTTTGAAAAACTGTTTGCCAAGGTAAACCAAAACCATCCCCAAAGTTACGGACATACATCACTCCTTTTTCGATGAAGCGATCGCGGATTTTTGGGTTAATCTGTTTAAATAATTTGCGCGTATCTGCAATGGGTGTTTCTCCACCTTGCTGCGCTGGTGTAACACAGTAAAAGAAAATTTTTAACGGCCAAGAGGCTGCGTAGGAATTTTCACTATGGAGAAAAATTGTTTGGTTAGCTGGATAGTCTGTTGATGTATATATTTTACCTTGAATTGCGCTCCGAGGTGAAGAGCGATCGCGATATTCTAGCAACTCTCCAGAAACTGTCTGGATAAATTGTTCAAATTCATGCACACTTTCAATCTCAAAATTGCGAAACAGGATACCTCCATGCTGCAACAGATTGTTGGCAACTAACTCCTGATTACTTGCTGACCATTTGACTAAATTAATACCTTCTATAGTCGGCTGTAACAGCAAAGGCAAAGAATTATCAGGCAACAAAGGCGTTATTTTTATTAATTCTACTTGTGAGAGATTAACACCTTGCCGTCTTTTAGCTTTTATTGGGTTAAAACTAGTTTGTGATGATGTTGATTGCATTATTTATCTCTGGCAACTCTAAAATTTCAATGAATATTAGAAATAATATTATTTCTCTAAATTATTGCTCATTAAATCTAAATTTAATCAGTTACAAACCTAGCACAAATTTAATTTAATTAACTATCTACGCAGCAATATTTTTTTCAATATTGAAGCAATCTTTATCGATAACGTAGATAACAATATCTTGATTATTGTACTCAGAAATCAATCTTGTATACAGTTTTAAGCCTATTTTTTCCATTACTCGAATAGAAGCCGAATTAGCCGCTAAAGCAACAGCTAAAACACGCTGCGTTCCTAACTCGGAGAAACCTTTAGTAATAAGTGCTTTAGATACCTCCGTTGCATAACCTTTTCCCCAAGCATCTTTTCGCAATCGATATCCTAGCTCAATATCACTAGAATTCGCTAATTTCGGATTGAAGTAAGATGCGTGTATTATAGGTCTAAATAGAAACCAGCCGATGAATGCTTGAGTAGACTTTTCAATCACTGCCCAGCATCCGTAACTATTATATTTTTCATAGTATGAAAAATATGATGGCAGAATTTGAGTTTTAATAACTTTGTAATTAGTAGGCTGACCTGCATTCGTTGTAAAACGGACTACTTCAGGATCGCTGTCTAATTCAAATAAGTTATCAGCATCTTCTTCTGTAAATTGGCGCAGAATTAAGCGCTCCGTCTCTAAGAAGGTCTTCATTTGATCTTCCCATTTATTTTGTAACTTTGATCGCTATTTTTTCTAAAATTTATTAATTTTTATATTCCATTAATTGTCTTTCGTTTGGCAAATTTCAGCTTTTGCATAGAAGCCTGTTCAAGTTCTTTTTCTTTAATTATTTGTTTTTCTTTATCGGTTTGTGAGAGGATTTCTTCTAATACGCCAACTCTCATTTCCGGCTGTTCAACAACACAACCTAAAAGTATTTCAAAATGATTGATAATTCGTGCAATAGTTGTGGTGTTAAACAAGTCTGTTTTATATTCCAAGGAACCTTGAAAGCCTTCTGAACTTTCCCAAATACTAAACTTCAAATCGAACTTAGATGTGCCACTATCAACTTCTTGGGGGTGCAAAGTCAGTTCTGGAAGTTCTATAGCTGGTATCGGAGCATTTTGGAGGATGAACATGACTTGGAACAGTGGGTTGTAGCTTAAGTTTCTCTCTGGCTGCAATTCTTCTACTAGCTTTTCAAAAGGTACATCTGGATGAGCAAAAGCTTTTAAAGCCACTTGGCGCACCCGTGCTAATAACTCTCGAAAACTAGGATTACCACTAAGGTCAGTACGTAAAACCAGAGTATTGATAAAAAATCCAATAAGGTCTTGAGTTTCGGTTCTAGTACGACCAATAATAGGCGAACCCACCAGAATATCTTGTTGCTTTGTATAGCAGTAAAGTAGCGATTTGAATACTGCTATGAGGGTCATAAACTGAGTAGCACCTTCTCGTTGGTTAAATTCGTTGACTGCTGCACTCAGTTTTTTAGGAAAAGTAAAGAATTGCTTTTTGCCAGTAAAGGTTTGTATGGCTGGTCGTGGACGGTCAGTGGGAAGTTGTAATACGGATATGTTGCCACTTAACTGCTGCTTCCAGTAATTAAGTTGGTTATGAAAAACTTGACCTTGCAGCCATTGTCTCTGCCAATAGGCAAAATCTGCGTATTGAATGGCAAGTTCAGGAAGTGGGGAGGGCAAACCTTTAGAAAAAGCTTCGTAAATCTCTGCCAGTTCTCGGAGCAAAATGCCAATAGACCAACCATCAGAAATGATGTGGTGCATACAGAGAATCAATATATGCTCCTGCTGTGCCAAACGCAATAGTTGCGATCGCAGCAATGGTGCTTGTGTTAAATTGAAGGGTTGCTGGGCTAAGTCAGTGGCAAAGCGCAATGCCATTTCTCGATTTGCTTCTGGTAATTCTACAACTGACAGTGGCAACTTCAAATTGGGTTCAATTACTTGGACTGGCCGCCCTTCCATAGATAGAAAGCTTGTCCGTAAAGCTTCATGACGCTGCACAACTTCGTTCAGGCTTTGTTCTAGGATGGCTACATCTAACTTGCCAGTTAAATTTACCGCGATAGGTACGTTGTAGAATGGGTTCCCAGGCTCTAATTGATCTAAGAACCACAACCTTTCTTGTGCCAAACACAAGGGTAATTGTGCTTCACGAGGAATTGGCTTCAGTTCCAATTGTTTTGGAGTGCTATTTTCTGCCTGTGCCAGAATTTGCTGGGTTAGGGAATCAATACTGGCATCTTGTAAAAGGTCATTGATAGATACACTCACCCCAAAATTTACCTCAATCGTATTTTTGAGGTCAAAAGCAATCAAGGAATCTATTCCCAAAGTTGTTAGAGGCTGTTGGGTTTGTAATTTCTGAACTGGGATTTTTAACGCTTTAGCAATCAATTCTTGCAGGTATGAGGTCAGAGAAGTATGATCTTGCGCTAGGGTTGTGGTGTCTAAATCCTCGCCACTATCTAGAATACTCTTACTAACTACTTGTAAACCATCTGTAAGGAACTCTGCTTTACAAGCGTGGCGTTGAATCTTACCACTGGAAGTCTTGGGAATAGTACCACCTTTGATTAAAATAACTGCGTAAACTTGTATCTCATGTTCTTGAGCTACAGCCTGACGAATCGCAGTAGTAACTTCCTCAGGATTTGGTTTGGCGCGAAACTCCAACTCTTGCACCACTACTAACTTTTCTTCATTGTCCACTTCTACTGCAAAAGCGGCACTACTACCAATACGTAATGAGGGATGACTGCGTTCTGCTGTCAGTTCTATATCTTGTGGGTAAAGGTTGCGTCCTCTAATAATAATTAAATCTTTAGCTCGACCAGTAATAAAGAGTTCGCCATTGTGCAAAAAGCCCAAGTCTCCAGTTCGTAAAAATGGCCCTTCTTTTGTATCTTGCAGGTAAGCGTGAAAGGTTTGCTCTGTTTCCTCTGGACGGTTCCAGTAACCATGACCAATACTAGGGCCAGTCACCCAAATTTCTCCAACTTCATCGCGATCGCAACAGGTTAAGGTTTCTGGATTAGCAATGACAATCTGCTGTTGTGGTACAACTCGACCACAACCAACTAATGTAATTGAGTTATCTTCGTTAGCAACCGCATCAATTACATGATTGCGCTCTAAAACGCTTTTTTGTATAGATAGACTAGTTACTAACGCAGACTTGATGCTACCAGACACCATTAAAGTGGCCTCTGCCATGCCGTAACAAGGATAAAAAGCTTCTGGACGAAACCCGCATTCAGCAAACGTGTGAGCAAATTTCTCTAAAGTCTTCTGGCGAATTGGTTCTGCCCCATTAAAAGCCACACTCCAACTGCTTAAATCTAGAGTAGAGCGTTGTTCAGGGGTAATTTTTTCAATACAAAGCTCATAAGCGAAGTTGGGAGCGCCACTGGTAGTTCCTTTATAACGAGAAATAGTTTCTAACCAACGGTAAGGACGTTGGAGAAAAGCAGCTGGCGGCATCATAATACAAGGAAAACCGCCATACAAAGGTTGCAGTACGCCGCCAATCAGCCCCATATCATGATAGACGGGCAGCCAAGTTACAAATTTACTACTAGAGGAATGTTCCATATACTGGCGCGTCACCTCAGCATTGTGTAGCAAGTTGCCATGAGTAAGCATGACACCTTTGGGTGTGCCAGTAGAACCAGAAGTGTATTGCAAAAACGCCAGAGTATCTGTATTGATAAAAGGCTCTTGCCAAGCTTCTTCTATATCTGGTGTGAGGTTGTTGGTAGTTAGCCAGTGAATATTATCTATATCAAATTTCTCGGCCAGCAAAGACTTCAATTGAGCCAGCATTGCTTTTGTTGTCAGGATTACTGCTGTTTGTGCATCTTGTAAAATTGCCGAGATTCTGGGGGTGTTGCGCCCATTGCGTGGCGGATATGCTGGGACTGCTACCACCCCGGCATATAGACACCCAAAGAAGGCTGGTAAGTAATCGATCCCTGGTGGATAAAGTAGTAACGCACGCTCTCCAGTTAAACCTAAAATTTGGAGTTGGGATGCGATCGCTCTACTTTGCCGATCTAATTCTTGATAGGTAAGACTCGCTGCTTGCGCTTCTCCATCGTGCAGAAAAGTAAAAGCCTCAGCGTTTGCTTGCTCTACAGACCTGTAACGCAGTAGCTCCACCACTGTCGAACACTTACAGACCATTTCTTGTAAATCATTGGCATATTGAGTCATTGCACTGTCAAAATCCTGATGCACAAATAATCCTGGGTTTCCAAGCCGTAGCGACCTTTTCCAAAAGCATGACAGAGGTTAACGGCGTTCCATCGACGTACCGTTCATTTTAATAGTCTCATCATTATTGCTATTTATTTTCAATTACTTGTAATAGACTAAAACAACTTACGCAAGATAGCAAGCAAATATTAGTCAATAAGGATTATCAACTTTTCGTCTAAAATTAATTTTCTATAAAAACTATCTGGAGATAGTTGACAAAAACTCAAATCAGGTAATTCTGACTTTAAGGTTACTATACCGATCCACTAAAAAAGCTGAATAATAATGACTTTTCGCCCAGAGCTAGTAAGATTAATAAATTCAGAAGTTTTGATAAATGCTTGCTCACACATAGGCTTTATGATAATGTCTGCTAATAGTACAGGAGCTAAATGCAAATTATTTCCAGATAGCTCTTGAGAGTTTTTATAGATATTGTCAAGCATTATTGATAAATAATGGCGTCATTAATGTTCAGACGTGACGTTTTAAATTGGTGTGAGGATGAGTATCAAAATGCAACTAGAGCCTTTACTTAAAAGCCTGTTAATTACAGGTTCAGTTCAAGGAGTAACAAGAATGAAGCCTGGGTTAATGGGTGAGATCCGTTCGGTGGGATTAGCATTAGCGGTAATTAGCAGCTTGTTGCAACCAGCTCATGCAGGAACACAGACAGCCGAACCATCTGCTATTGAGAGCCAGAAATCTCACTCTACCAGTGCAGCACAATTACTTGTGCAAAACAGTGATAGTTTGGTTACTAAAGTTACGGGTGTAAAAGTAAATTCTACAGATAAAGGCATCGAAGTTATTTTAGAAAGTGCCAATGCAGAAGCACTCAAACCAGTCAATAATAATCAAGGCAACAGTTTCATAGCAGATATACCCAATGCAGTGTTAGCACTGCCCAATGGTGGTAACTTTACCCAAAATAATCCGGCACCAGGCATTGTATCTGTCAGCGTTACTCAAGCTAACACCAATACTCTCAGAGTAACTGTCATAGGTGAGGGAGGTTTACCCAACACAGAGTTATTTGATGGTGATGAAGGTTTGATTTTTGCAGTGACACCGATTATCTCTGCATCTCAACCACAGCAGCCAACACAAACCGAATCAACATCTCAAACTGTCGCAGAAGTTACAGGAGTCCAACTTAATTCTACCAATAATGGTTTAGAGATCATTTTGGCCACTCCAGATGGCGAAAAATTACAAGTGTTGCCAAAGAGTGAAGGCAACACATATATCGTCGACATTACCTCGGCTCAACTGCGCTTACCCAGTGGCAATACATTCCGCCAAGAGAAACCCATTGCTGGAGTTAGTGAAGTCTCAGTGACTAACTCTGATGCCAATACTATCAGAGTCGCTGTAACAGGAGTAGACAGTATTCCGAAAATAGAGCTATTTGATAGTGACCAAGGTTTGATTTTTGGTGTAGCTTCAGTTGCATCTTCTACCCAAGCAGACGCGCAACCCCAAACACCAACAGAACCAACCCAGCCAGAACAGCCAACCACCTCTGACGAGCCAATTGAGTTAACAGTCACAGGTGAGCGAGACGGATATCGCGTACAAGAGTCATCCACTGCAACAAAAATAGATGCGCCGCTACGAGATATTCCCGCATCTGTTCAAGTGATACCAAAAGAAGTTATAGAAGACCGTCAAGTAGTACGTTTGAATGAGTTAGCTAATAACGTCAGTGGCGTACAACAGCAATCAGGTTATGGCGGAGTGTCTTCTCAAGGTTACTTTATTCGTGGCTTTGGTACAGGTTTTGACTCTCTCCGCAACGGTTTTAAAGATTTTGGCTTTCTTAGTCCTCGTGATGTCGCTAATATTGAGCGAGTTGAGTTTCTTAAAGGCCCGGCATCAGTACTTTATGGAAGTTCTAGTAATCCTGGTGGTGTCGTCAATACAATAACAAAGAGGCCTCTAGCAGACCCTTTTTACAGGGTAGGTATGGCAATTGGAAGTTATGACTTTTATCGCCCAACAATTGATTTGACTGGGCCTTTAACAGACGATAAATCAGTACTGTATCGGCTAAATGTCGCCTACGAAAACTCTGGGAGCTTCCGTGATTTTGTGGAAAACGAAAGCTTCTTTATATCTCCAGTAGTCTCCGTGAATATTGGCCCACGAACCAATATGACATTTGAGTACGAATATCAAAAGTTTGACTACACATTTGAAAGAGGGTTTCCACCTGGAAGGGAATTTTTTGATCTCCCCATCAGCCGTTTTCTAGGAGAACCTGGCTTAAATGATGCTGATTTTAAGACCAACTCATTTACTTTCAAATTAGAGCACGAATTTAATAATGACTGGAAGTTGCGACAAGGTTTTAATGTCATCAGTACCAATGGAAGTACTCTATCAGCACCCCCTGCTAATTACTCTGAGCCTTTTTTGTTAGAAGACGGTCGAACACTTCCACGAACAGCAGAAAGATCGGATGAAGAGCAAGAAAACATTTCTCTGCAAACCGAAATTAGCGGTAAGTTTAATACAGGTTCTATTCGGCATAATATTTTGTTCGGTGTAGAATTAGCAAACTACAGATTTGCTTACGAATTTTTCACCGCTCCCATTGCTGGAATAGATATCTTTAATCCGGTATATGGCGCTCAACCAGGAACTTTTGAACCCTTTTTTGCTGGTGAATATGGTGGGAGAAATATAGCACTATATTTCCAGAATCTTGTAGAACTAACACCTAATTTAAAGTTATTAGCTGGTGGTCGCTTTGATTGGGTAGATTCTTTCAACAGAGACCCAGTAACTAATACGTCGCTTAATGACGTCTCAGATTCAAACTTTTCGCCACGAGTCGGTATTGTTTATCAACCCACTAGCTCAACTTCACTCTATGCAAGTTGGACAAATTATTTTAACCCTCAAATTTTTGGACGCAGCCGTACAGGTGAGGCGTTTAAGCCAGAAACTGGAGAACAATTTGAGGTTGGCATCAAACAGGAATTCTTTAACAATCGGCTCTCAGCGACTTTAGCATATTTCGACATCAGCAAAAATAATGTGCTAACTACTGACCCAGAAGATTTTAACTTCAGTGTTCAGACTGGTGAACAAAAAAGCCGTGGTGTGGAATTAGATATCACAGGTGAAATTTTACCAGGATGGAAAATTATTGCTACTTATGCTTATACCGATGCTTTTGTTAGCGAAGACAATAATGAAGCATTAGTTAATAACAGGTTACAATCTGTGCCATACAACAGCGCTAGTTTATGGACAACCTATGAGTTTCAGCAGGGGAATTTGCAAGGTTTAGGATTGGGACTCGGACTTGTCTATGTTGATGAAAGAGAAGCGACTCTCCCAAATACTATCAAAATCCCTTCTTATGTAAGAACCGATGCCAGTATTTTTTATCGGCAAAATAATTGGCGAGCTGCTGTGAATATCAAGAATCTCTTCGATACTAAATATTTTGAGTCTCAAAGTTTTTTTGTCACTCCAGGTGCGCCGCTTACTATCCTAGGGACTGTTTCTTTTGAATTTTGATATAGGCAATAGACTATATTCTCTTTTTAAGAGGATATTGCCTACATTTAAAAAGCCACATTGATGAATTAAGGGATGATATTTGTAGGGTAGGCATCTTACCTACAAAAATTTACAAGGAGCAAGATGCACATCCCACAAAACTATCAAAATCATACCGCAAATATGTAATTCTAAAAAAGCCATATTCTCAAGGGATGGAGTTAATAAATAATCAAAGCTTTTTGTAATGAAAAAGAGATGAATAAAGAGTAAGAGGGCAGTTTAAAACTATAGTTCTTAATTAACCAAGAGGCAACCTATGATGAAATCGCACAAATTACGTGATACAGCCTTCATACTGCATCGCTATATTGGTTTAGGAGTAGGACTATTAATAGCTCTTGTCTGTTTAACAGGTAGCCTTTTGGTTTTTAAGACTGAGATCGGACAGTCTCTAATTATTCAGCAGATTGGGACTATAGTTCCCCAAGAACAAATGGTTTCTATTGATGCAGTTCTAGAAACAGGCAAATCTGCGATCGCTAATCGTCCCGATCTCAAATTATACGGTATCAACTTGCCTGCTACTCCTTCTTTACCTTACGAAGTTGAACTTTTTGATGCAAACAATTTATTAATTCAGATATTAATTCATCCCTACACTGGTGCAGTAATGGGTTGGAATGAAGCTGATTATAGTTTTGAAAGGGTTGCTCTCAGAATCCACTATGGTCTTTTACTAGGTAGAAATGGCGAAATTATTGTTGGCATCACAGGGCTATTGTTGTTCATTCTGTGCGTCACAGGATTAATATTATGGCCTGGTTGGCGTAAGCTAATCGCTGGATTTAAAATTAAGTGGAATGCCCATCCCAAACGAATCAACTTTGATATTCATAAAGTGGCAGGAATGGTGACCGCAATCTTTCTTGCCTTCACTGCTTTTACGGGTTTCTGCTGGAATTTTTCTGATTGGTCATATCCTATTATTTACACGCTTACTTTTACTCCCCAACCACCAGCAGTGGCTTCCAAGCCTATTCCTAATCAAGCACCTTTAAAGCTATCTCAGCTAATGGAAATTTCTCAGAAAGTTATTCCTGATGCAACATCAATCTCGATAACAATTCCCGACAAACCTGAAGACGCAGTTTATGTCCATAAACGTCTACCTCAAGAAGCTCTAAGTGCTGGCGAAAGTGGAGTTTATTTGGATCAATATAGCAGCGAAGTATTGCGTGTAGTTGATAGTCGGAAGCTACCATTGGGAGAAAGTGTACTTGGTGCTTTTGAGCATTTACACTATGGAATATTTTGGGGCATTTCAAGTCGTATTCTCTACATTTTTGTTGGTCTTGCTCCTACTATCCTTTGTATTACTGGTTTTGTTATGTATTGGTATCGTTATCGTAAAATTAGACAAAAAGATATGATGCCTGATTCAGATTTAAACTAGAGCTATCTAATTAATACAAAGACATTGTAAAATTTGGAAAAATCACCAGTCTCTTAACTTTACTTTTGATTTAAAATTCGATATTTCTACAACTTACTATCCATATGCAGTTAAGTGAACCAAACAGTATAAATTGGTTACAACAGTATGTATAAATTTATGATCATCTGCGTTGGTCAGATGATTTCTCTAATTGGCAGTAGTATGACTGCCTTTGCTTTTTCTATATGGGTGTGGGAACTAACACATCAAGCGACAGCATTAGCTTTGTTTCATTTCTTTGCACAAATACCACAAATTTTGATTAGTCCTATCGCTGGTGTAGCTGTAGATAGAATTAACCGCAAGTTTCTGATGATAGCCGGGGATACAGTAGGCGGTATAGTGACTTTTACTGTTTTATTACTTTATTTATCTAATAATCTGCAATTATGGCATCTGTATATAGCTTTTGCTGTCAAACGCACTTTTGAACAATTCCAAGAACTTGCCTACTCTGCATCAATATCTACAATGCTACCCAAACATCAATACACCAGGGCTAGTAGCTTAAGTTTCTTGGCTGGTAATGGTGCAATGATTATTGCCCCTGCACTAGCTGGTGTCCTTTACGGAGTAGTTGGACTTGGTGGTATTTTGAGTATTGATATTGCTTCTTTTTTATTTGCGATCGCCACAGTTTTAAGAATACATATTCCACAACCAGCGATCGCACAATCAAATGAAAAAGAGCCTACACATATTATCCAGGATATTAGTTTTGGTTTTAAATATATCATCTCGCGTCCTAGTTTGCTGGCTTTACTAATATTGACTGCAATATTTTGGTTTATCCATGATATCGGCGATTCTATTTACAAACCTATGATTCTAGAACGCTCTGGTAATGATGTTAGTGTTTTAGGTAGTTTATTTGCAGCAGTTGGAGTTGGAGGTGTGTTGGGTGTTTTGCTAATTAATATATGGGGTAGCTACAAAAGTCGGATTAAGGGGGTACTATTCGGTATGGTAGGTACCGCATTGGGCAGAATCATACTTGGTCTGGGGCGTACACCTGTTATTTGGATTCCTGCCCAATTATGCTCATCCTTTAATTATCCCTTGCTTGGTAGTTACAGTGATGCTATC
This sequence comes from Nostoc sp. T09, assembly GCF_002154695.1. Classification (GTDB taxonomy): domain Bacteria; phylum Cyanobacteriota; class Cyanobacteriia; order Cyanobacteriales; family Nostocaceae; genus Aulosira. The sequence goes on along the minus strand of NZ_MTAV01000244.1, from coordinate 8,269 downwards.
TGGTTAGCTAAAGTGCAACCGCAATTGCAAGGACGTGTTTTTGCTACCCAGGCAATGATGCTTTTACTTACGTCGGCAGTAGCTAACTTAGTTGGGGGAGCGCTCGCAGATTATGTTTTCGAGCCTGCTATGATGCCAGGGGGTCATTTTGCACCCTTGTTTGGCAGTATATTTGGCACTGAAAAGGGTGCAGGTATGGCACTCATGTATGTAATATCTTCACTAAGCTTGTTGCTAGTAGGTATAAGCGGCTATGCAATTCGTATACTACGTGAAATAGAAACTATCTTACCTGACCATGATAATGTTACTTGAATCATAAAAATAATGGTTGATTTGTGCAGTAATATAATACCCCTCTTCTGTCACTTTCCGGAGTTTTTCAAGGTTACTAAGCTTAATGCCCCTCTGTCTCCCAATCCCCAATTGATCATGTTAAATATTAGGATGTATTTGTGGCCAATTGACCTGCAAACACTAAAAAGAAAATCATCGAGATTTTTAGCTTTTATCCTCAGTGCCATTTTGGTTGTAGTTTTGGCAAATAACAGTTTTGCGGCTGCACCTATAACTACAGAAATATTATGGGATACCTACGGCATACCGCATATATACGGTAAAGATCCTCAAGGCGCTTTCCAGTCCTTTGGTTGGGCACAGATGCAAAGTCACGCTAACTTGCTGTTGCGTCTTTATGGTCAAGCTAGGGGAAAAGCCGCCGAATATTGGGGAGAAGAGTATTTAGAATCTGATAAATGGGTACTGACGATGGGAGTGCCCAATCGGGCTAATTCTTGGTATCAGGCACAAAATCCAGATTTTCGTAGTTATATAGATGCCTTTGCTACTGGGATAAATACTTATGCCAAAGCACATCCTGATTTGATTGATGATGAAGTAAAAATAGTATTACCTGTCAAGCCTGAGGATGTGTTGGCGCACTTGCAAAGAGTGTTGTATTTTACGTTTATCGTCAATCCAGGACAGGTAGCAGATGCTACTCAAAGTCAACCGAAAGCAGGTTCTAATGGTTGGGCGATCGCACCCAAACATTCTGCTAGTGGTAAAGCGATGTTGCTAGCAAACCCCCACTTGTTATGGTCGGATTTATTTACCTGGTACGAAGCACAAGTTACGGCTCCAAGGATAAATGCTTATGGAGCAACCTTAGTAGGAATTCCAGTTTTAGCGATCGCCTTTAACGATCATTTGGGTTGGACTCATACCGTCAATACTCATGATGGTTGGGATATTTATCAGTTGAAGTTAGCTGATGGTGGTTATGTTTTGGATGGTAAAGTCCTTCCTTTTACAACAGAAAAGTTGTTGTTAAACGTCAAACAAAAAAATGGCTCGTTAGTTGAACAACCATTAGTAATCAAAAGTTCCGTACACGGTGCAGTAGTTCAAGAAAAAAATGGAGTCGCTGTGGCGCTGCGGGTTGTTGGTGCAGACCGTCCTGGTGTGTTGCAACAATGGTGGGATATGGCTCGTTCGCAAAACTTCAGCCAATTTCAAAAGGTGTTGCAACGCTTGCAACTGCCAATGTTTACCGTCATGTATGCAGACCGAGAAGGGCACATCATGCACCTATTCAACGGTCTAGTGCCGATTCGTCAACAAGGAGACTTTCAATATTGGCAAAGCTTAATTCCTGGTGACACATCCAAAACTTTGTGGACAAAAATGCACCCATACCAGGATTTACCGCGTGTGATTGACCCGCCTAGCGGTTGGTTGCAAAATGCCAATGACCCACCTTGGACAACTACTTTTCCATCTGTCATCAAAGCTGATGATTACCCTGCTTATATGGCTCCACGAGGAGAAATGTCTTTCCGATCCCAAAGTTCTGCAAGGATGCTAGCTGAAGATGCCAAAATTTCTTTTGCGGAAATGATTCAGTACAAACATTCCACGAAAATGGAACTTGCAGAACGCATCCTTGATGACTTAATTCCCGCTGCTCAAAAATATGGGGATGAATTAACTCGTCGTGCTGCTGATATTTTGGCTGCTTGGGATCGCAATGCTGATGCTGATAGTCGCGGTGCGGTCTTGTTTGCCTTTTGGTGTCAAGAAATCGATGACAGCCAAATTTTTAGTATTCCTTGGAATGAGAACTCCCCACGCACTACACCCGATGGTTTAAAAGATCCAGCAAGTGCAGCAAAAGCGCTGCAAATAGCGGCGGCAAAAGTCGAAAAAGCTTATGGAAAGCTAGATGTTCCTTGGGGTGAAGTTTTTCGAGTGCGTAGCGGAAACTTAGATTTACTTGCCAATGGTGGTGAAGGGGATAAAGGAATATTCCGCGTCTTGAATTTTGCTCCTTCTAGCAATGAACGCTTTCAAGCTGTTGCTGGGGATAGTTATGTTGCGGCCATTGAGTTTTCTCAGCCAGTCAGAGCAATGGCTTTGCTCAGCTACGGTAACGCTTCTCAACCTGGTTCGCCCCACATTACCGACCAACTGCCATTGTTTAGTCGCAAGCAACTGCGTCCTGTTTGGCGAACTCGTCCAGAGATATTAGCACATTTGGAGGAACGCAAAACTTTTTGACCATGCCCAAAGGGCAGTGAACAGGGAACAGCAAGAAAAACCTGCTCGGATATTAGACTGAAGTTCTGTGACTGTAACCATAAGTTGTGCGCAGTAGTGTAACTTAAAGGATAAAGTGGCCGTAGAACATGTGACTTAAAGGAAAAGTTTGCCGTAATGGCAAGCTTTTCCTTTAATTTGGCTTCGGCAACTTTATATTTGAAACAGCAGACTGGGACTTTAAAAGATAAAAACGACAACAGGTCGTATACAGTGCCGTTATTTTAAGCATATTTATTTACAAAGTGTTCAGGACAAACGGCAAGCTTTCACCATAATTTTGCCTTTAGTTCAAAAGCATAGTTTAAATAGAGCTACACACGGATGTCTGCACAGCAGTTTGCTATCGCCGATGCTTGGAATTGCCAATAGTTATAAGAGTGCGATCGTTTCAGTAGCGAAGTAATTAAATGGTAATATTGCCGAAAATTCAAAACTCAAATAAAAGCTTACCAAAAGTCCATTCTAGTAGGCGAGATTAATATGCTTAACACCCTTGAGTTTGAAGAGTGGTGTTGCCGCTTAAAGTTACCAGAGGTGGCAAGACAAGTCATCTCTCAAATCCGTTTCACAGAACCAGTAAGACAAGTAAAAACCCTTGACGGTAACGTTAGTGGCAATTACAATTCCTGGTGTTAAGACTGATTGAGAAGCTATTATCCTGAGAGTCATGAAAATTCATCGACTTCGGTTTAGTTTTATCCCTATTTGTTTAATATTGATATGCATTATAGTTTATGCAGCTTTTCAATTCCCAGGCAATAAGCGGACTAAATTGTGTCACAGTAGTAAAACTCTTACACAAATCGCAGTTAAAAATTACGATAATTCTGGAGTTAAGTTCCGTGATGGAACGTATATCATCAAAGTTTCTCTTAGTGGCAAAAAAGAACTAAAAGTAATTATTTTTCCAAAAGCACTTTCTTCCCAAACTTGGTCAAAAGTGCCTCAGTCATCGATTCAATATATTGGCAAAGGTGGCGATGATAGTTGGCAGGAATGGTTACATCCCGACTATTTTTATTTGCTCACAGTTCCTCCACAAGCAACAGGTTTAGCTTTTGGAAGACTCTGTTATCGCAATGGCGATGTTGATGTTGAGTCTATCAAAAAGCTGAAACAAATTTCTTCAGGAAAGATAATCATCAATGATAAAATTTATGTTTTACATTCATCCCCACTACCAACAATTAATCCATATAGTGTCATTGTCAATACGGGTAGTAATTATCGGGATACTCTCGGTACTCAAACAGAGGTATATTTCACAACAGACAAACTCAAGCTTGAATGAAGTTTCTAGCAATTAACCTTAGAAGAGCGATCGCTAAAATTAGAAATTTTGTAGGTTGAGAAATTTCCGAATGCAATCAGCAGCAGCTATTTTTTCTTGCTTATCTGGAGTTTCCATCCAATTCAACGAAATGGGTGGACTCTTTTCCAAGATTAACTCAATTTTCCAGGTATTACCTCTGCCGTAGAATGCTTTAATTTGAATATCTGTAATTTCCTCAATAGGGCACTGAATTACAATAGGCTCAAAAGTGTTTCTAAGTGCCTCATGTTTGAGTATCATCATTCCTGCCACTTTATCAAAAGTACAGGTTGTTCCCCGTAGTGCATAAAGCATAGCAAAAGACATAATTGTCAATGGAACTGCGATGATTATCAACCCGCAAATAGAAACAATAACCAAAAAGAAAATCGACATAAATGTCAATTTTTCTTGCTTGAATTTTTGCTGTAGATTTAAATATTGCTCATTTGAATTGTGAATGAAGTGATTGATTTTAGCAGCGTGATTTTTTTGCTCTTTTTCATTATTAAACTCATGTTGAGTTAAACGAATAGAACCCCATTTATTATTAAGTGAAACATAATAATACAAATAGGATCTTTCCTTAGGTTGAAATTTTTTTCTACCAAAAAATGTTCTACTGATAACAGTAGCACTCTGCAAATCATTAACGGGAATATTAATTACCTGTTGTCCTATGTGCCGCGATCACACAAGCTGACACATATTTTGTGATGATTGAGTACGAGTGCATGTTAGAGTTGCCATGAGTTCTTCTGTCAAGAAATTCCATGCAAGTGATGGAATTACCATAGTCAAAGGTGATGCAATAATAGCAAAAAAAGCTGTGACGCCTAATGTGTAAAGGCAACCTACACGCCAATATTTAAGTACCGAGCGATCATAGAGGACGAGTCTACTTGCTGTGTATTCAATAACATTCATCTTTATTCATGTTGAATTGTAAATAGCAAGAGTAATCAGTAAATGCAGATATCACCATCTACACCTCTGCTTGTCTTAAAGTACCCAGTTAGCACCAAAACATATTCAAAAAATACAAAAGTCCTTTACGTCCTCTCTAGAATTTCTTTATTCAAGCTTCTTCCTCATAGGGCTTACACTTTGCTATCCCATTTTGGATTTTGCTTGGTTGGTGCAATTTGGGGAGTGAAGTCATCAGCGTTAGCAAAGCTTCTCCGAAGGAGGCTGGCCACAAAAATAAAGGGCGATCGCTCCACACAATGTATGTATTAACTAAGCCAGGCGCGCTCGCACAGATCGAACCATCTCCTCTGGCTCCATGTCGTATTTTGTGGCTACGCTGCCAAAATGAGGCAACCGATGCATTAATATCACAAGCCGATGCAATGGCATAACAGACCAATGCAATTCAATTGCAGGGCGATGCGTTAATATAACAAGCCGACGCAATGGCATAACAGACCAATGCAATTCAATTGCAGACCGATGCATTAATATCACAAGCCGATGCAATGGCATAACAGACCGATGCATTAATATCACAAGCCGATGCGTAGACGCGGAGCGGCTTGTCGTTGACATCGCTAAAAACTTCTCCCTCTGATCGCTTCTGCCCTCCGCCTTCTTTACCGCCATTCCCCCTGCACAGTGAAACCTGCCCAGTAATAAGGACTATGCCAATCTGAGCTTTCCCATAACTTCCTTTGGGCTGCACGCAATGCCTCAGCAGGGGTTTTACCTTGCTGCAACATCTGTTTGTAAAATTCCTGCATCAGTACCGATGTGCCTTCATCGTTAACTTGCCACAGGGAAACTGCAACCCGCGCGGCACCTGCATACATCAACCCGCGTGTTAAGCCAACTAAACCCTCACCGTTGATGTTTTTACCAAGTCCAGTTTCGCAGGCACTCAAGACGATTAACTCTGCTGGGTAATCTTGGTTAAACAAATCTCCCAAGCGCAAGTAGCCACTGATGGGGTTGCCTTTTTTATCAACTAATGACAGTACAATCCCGGATAACTCCGGTTGGTCTTGATTGACAAAGCCGTGAGTGGCAAAATGCAGAATACGGAATTGAGTTAGGGCGCGGCTGGTTGCCCAGTTGTAGTTAGCATCAAAATTTAAGGCTTCCAGGCTTTTTGTTGAAGGTATTAGCTTTAAAATTTCTTTTGCTTCTATTGCTGTGTTTTTTAGCCTGTCCCAACCATCGCGTTTGAGGCTTCTAGCGGAACGATTGAGAGCAGAGCGCTCAAGTTCGAGGTTGGGGGCGATTTGGGAATTTGCTGGTCTACCTGTCACTCGTGAGTCGGTAGCACTGTATACCGGGTCAGCGAGAATAGCCAAAGCTTTGGGTGCGGGTTGGCGCTTAGTGAGTTGTTGGCGTTGGAAAGCGATGGTTGAAGCTGAGGGTAAATTGACAATTTCATGGTTTATTAACAGTGGTTGGTATTTATTTGCGGTTAAGTCAGCCAAAGCCGCAAAAGGAATGGTTTGCAGCCCACCATCAGCAACAATTACCAAACGCTTTAGAGCTAGTTTGTCAGCGACGGGTGCGAGGATAAGTTTACTAAGTTGTTTGGCGTTTTTAATGCTTAAATCACTGATTGTTTCTTGCTGTAAACTTGTATGGAATTTCTCAGCAGCTTTTTTTATCTCCTCGCCTCCTGCAAGTGTGTAAGTTTGCATGGATGTGGGAGTTACAGCCCACAAATAGCTGCGTTCTTTACCCAAAGAATATTGCAATAACAGAGTGTCTTTATCGAGTTGTTGTTGGATTTGCGGTAATTTGAGAATGTCGTTTTCGGGATCGGGATTTGTCAATGTCGCATATTGCGGGTTAGTAGTACGGATTTTTGCTTGTACTTCCTGGTATTGGCTAAGAAGATTGCTGATTTCAGTTGTTAGTTTTTGGATGGTTGCTTTGGTGGTGGGGTCGTTTTTATTTGATGAAGTTTGTAAATCTCGTCGTAGCGTATCTCTAGCATCAATTTGCTGTAGTAAGCTGCGTTCCTGTTTTATGAGTTCTGGGTTTGCGCCTTTGAGAATTTTGGCATTTGCTTCGTTTAATAACTCTATGAGAGTTCTGGCGCGGGAGCGTTCGCTGATGTGCAGGGCTAATGCATCATATGCTTTTGATGGGTCTTTTTTGTGCAGTTCCATCAGCAAGTCAATATAGAATTTGTAATAACCTTGAACTGTGGCAAAGTAAGAAGTGCGAAGTTCTTGGCTGTCAATTTTGGTGCGTAATTCTTCGATAATTTTAATAGCTGCTTCTATATTGGTGCGGGCTGCTTGCAAGTTACCGCGACTCCGTTCTAGGCTGGCGATATGACCAAGGGTAGTAGCTTCCCCACTCCTGTTGCCCACCGCGCGATACAGTGGTAGTGCAGTATTATAATATTCCAAGGCTTTGGGCTTTTCCCCTAAAGCAGAGTAAACTGCGCCAAAACTAACCAGAGTAGTAGCTTCCCCACTCCTGTTACCTATTGCACGATACAGCGGTAGTGCAGTATTGTAATATTCCAAG